>NZ_JBSFJW010000001.1:0-837863 GCF_053598255.1 Streptomyces sp. NPDC001157 | reverse complement strand
ACCTGGGTACGGGAGATGCCGGCCACCCTGAAGTGGATGAACCAGCAGCTGACCTTCCCCCAGGACGTCGTGCCCCGCCACCACAAACCCGGCCGTACCTCGGTCAGCGCCTCGGGCCCCGAACCCTCCGAGACCCCCACCAAGCGCAGGTGACGGAAGACCATCACCTCTCACCCTACGGTTTGTAGGGTGAGAGGTGGGTGAGAAGAAGCCTGCCCTTCCACGAGGCCGTACAGCGTCACGCGAGGCCGTACAACGTCAGTCGACGGATGGCCGCTGATCCTCTGAGACTTCGCCCGCCCAGCACTTACCTACACGTTGTAGTAGTTGGTGCTGACTGGCCGAACACGCGTGAGTGCCGCCCAATGGAGGCGAGGCAGAGGAGGCGGTCGGGTGATGGATGCCCATCGCGCCGGAACAGGCGTCGAACTCCCGGGGAGTGCCGGGACGGACCTGATGGCGCCGCCTCCGCCCCGGACTGCCGTGCTCGCGATTCCGGAGGCAGGTCCCCAGCAACTGCATCGTGGGATGACGCTGTTGGCCACGATCAGCCTGTTCATCGGGACGCGTGACGCCTGGACCGCCGCGATGGAATCCCGTCCGGCCGTCGCCGCGGCGATCTCCGTCTGCTACGGCTCGATCCTGGTCTGCGCCGTGCTCACCCTCTTCGTGCGCACCCGGCGGGCGCTGGTCCGGGTGGACGCGGCAGTGCTGTTGACCGCTGTGGCGCTGGTGACCTGCGGCTATCTGCTCGACCACGCGGGCACCGACGAAGGCGTGCTGACCGCCCAGGCCGCGAGCCAGATCCTGCACGGCCATCCGGTCTACGGCCAGTCCTGGCCCTGGCTCTTCGACAGCGCACGGGTCGGGATCACCAAGACCATGTCCGGCGGAGCCGACTACACCTACGGCTACCCGCCGCTGACGCCCCTGCTCGTCGCCCCGGTGCTGGCCGTTCTCCACTCGGCGGCGGCCGCCACGCTGGTGACCACCGGCGCGCTCCTGGTCTCCTCGGTCCTGCTGTGGTTCCTGCTGCCGGTGCCCTGGCGGTCCGCGGCCACAGCGGTCTGTCTCGGCTTCGGCTTCCTCCCCCACTACGCCTACGCCGGCTACCCGGCGATCACGGCCCTCGCCCTCCTCGTCCCCGTGGTGGTGCGCTGGCCGGACACGGGCGCGGGCGGTCAACTGGGAGGGAGGGGAGTGCTGCGCGCGGCCTGTCTGGGCGCGGCCTGTGCCGCCCAGCAACTCGCCTGGTTCCTCACGCCGTTCCTCCTGATCGGCCTGTACGCCGTCCGACGCGGCGAACTCGGCCCGCGGCGGGCCCTTGCCGTCACCGCCCGGTACGCCGCCACGGCCGTATTCGCCTGGACCGCCGTCAACGCCTACTTCGTCGTCCAGGAGTTCTCCGCCTGGCTGCACGGTCTGCTGCTGCCACTGGACCAGAAGGCGATCCTGCACGGCCAGGGCCTGATGGGCATCTCCTACTACTTCACCGCCGGCAGCAGCCGTCTCGACTACTACTCCTACGGCAGCCTGCTGCTGCTTTTCGGCCTGCTCGCCGCCACACTGCTGTTCGTCCGGCGCCTCGGCCCCGCGATCACGGTGCTGCCCTGGTGCGCGTTCTACCTGGCCACGCGTTCCCAGGACGGCTACTTCCTGATGATGACCCCGCTGTGGCTCGCGGCCGCCGCCACCGTCCCGGCCACCGCGTTCGCCACCGCCTGGCAGCCACGTCTGCCCGGCGTCACCGGCAGCCGCGCCAAGGCCGCCGTGGCCGCGGGTCTCCTCCTGCCCGCCCTCGCCTGTGTGACGGTCGCCGCCGCGAGCCCGCCGCCCCTGCGCATGAGCCTCGCCCCTCGCTACGCCACGCACCACGCGCGCGCCGGGATCACCGCCATCGACGTGCGGGCCGTCAACACCACCGGCACGACCCTCGTCCCGCACTTCGCCAGCCGCACCGGTCAGGGCGCCTCCAACTGGTGGACCATCACCTCCGGCCCGGCCGCCCTGGCCCCGCACGCCTGGGCCGAATACGTCGTCGAACCACAAGGAGGCTTCCGCGCCCTCCCGAACAACGCGCATGAACGCACCTACCTCATCGCCGTCACCGGCACCCCCATGACGATCACCACGGCACACATCCCGCCCGCACCGCCGTCGAAACGGTGAACGGCAGACGCGAGGCGCGCCCCGCCCGGCATCCGGTGAAGGCGGTGTGAGGGTTCACCGGTGATCCGCGGGAGTGAGGTGCAAGGACGTGGGGTCCCACGTCCGGGAGGCAGGAAAAGGCGGTTAGCGTGGAGCGGTGAGTGAGACGAAGACCCCTGCCCTCCAGTACCGCTTCGACGGCCCGGAAGACGCCCCGGTCCTCATCCTCGGTCCCTCGCTCGGCACGACCTGGCACATGTGGGACCGCCAGGTGCCCGAGCTGACGAAGCAGTGGCGCGTCTTCCGCTTCGACCTGCCGGGGCACGGCGGCGCGCCCGCCCACCCGGTGGGCTCGGTCGGCGAACTCGCCTCCCGGCTGCTGGCCACGCTCGACGGGCTCGGCGTGCAGCGCTTCGGCTATGCGGGCTGCGCGCTCGGTGGTGCGATCGGTCTGGAGCTGGCCCTACGCCACCCGGAGCGGCTCGCCTCGCTCGCGGTGATCGCCGCCTCGCCCCGCTTCGGCACCGCCGACGAGTTCCGGCAGCGCGGGGTGATAGTGCGTACGAACGGGCTCGACCCCATAGCCCGTACCTCCCCCGACCGCTGGTTCACCGGCGGGTTCGCCGCCGCGCAGCCCGCGATCACCGACTGGGCCGTGCAGATGGTCCGCACCACGGACCCCGGCTGCTACATCGCCGCCTGCGAGGCCCTCGCCGCGTTCGACGTACGGCCCGAACTCGGCCGCGTCGGCGTGCCCACCCTCGTCCTGGTCGGCTCGGAGGACAAGGTCACCGGTCCCGCCGAGGCCCGCACCCTGGTCGCCGGCATACCCGACGCGCGCCTCGCCGTCGTCCCCGGCGCCTCCCACCTGGTGCCGGTCGAGCAGCCCGCCGCCGTCACCGACCTGCTGGTCCGGCACTTCTCCACCGCTTGGCAGCCCGGCTACGTCGAGTCGTCCACGGGTCAGATCGCCATCCCGGCGACCCCCGCCAAGCCCGTACTCGCGCCGTCCCCGCAGCCCCTCCAGCCCGCGCCGATCGCCGAGATAGCCCCGGCCGCCGTCGTGCCCCCACCGGTGAACGGACGTCCCGACCCCTACGACACCGGCATCAAGGTGCGCCGCGAGGTGCTCGGCGACGCACACGTCGACCGTGCGTTGGCGCAGGCGGACGAGTTCTCCGGGGACTTCCAGGAGTTCATCACCCGGTATGCGTGGGGTGAGATCTGGGACCGTCCCGGTCTCGACCGGCGTGCCCGCAGCTGCGTGACCCTGGCCACCCTGGTCGCGGGCGGCCACCTGGAGGAGCTCGCCTTCCACACCCGCGCAGCCCTGCGCAACGGCCTCACGCCGAGCGAGATCAAGGAAGTGCTGATGCAGTCGGCCGTCTACTGCGGCGTGCCGGCGGCGAACAGCGCGTTCAAGGTGGCCCAGCAGGTCATAAGAGAGGAAACGACCCCCACCGACTGATCGTCAGCCAGGCACCGAAAGCACCAGTCTCAGCTGCCCCGTGCTCCTGGCGAACGGGGCAGGATGGGAGCCATGAAGCTCACGAAGAAGTCGCACGCCTGCGTCCGTCTCGAGAAGGACGGGCGCACGCTCGTCCTCGACCCCGGCGGGTTCAGCGAGCAGGACGCCGCGATCGGCGCGGATGCGATCCTCGTCACGCACGAGCACCCCGACCACTTCGACGAGGGTCGGCTGCGGGCGGCCATGGAGGCCAACCCGGCCACGGAGATCTGGACCCTCGCCTCCGTCGCGGAGCAGATCTCGGCCGCCTTCCCGGGCCGCGTGCACACCGTCGGCCACGGCGACACGTTCACCGCCGCGGGCTTCGACATCCAGGTCCACGGCGAGCTGCACGCCGTCATCCACCCGGACATCCCGCGGATCACGAACGTCGGCTACCTCGTCGACGGCGGGAAGGTCTTCCACCCCGGCGACGCCCTCACCGTCCCCGACCACCCGGTCGAGACGCTGATGCTCCCGGTCATGGCCCCATGGAACAAGATCGCCGAGGTCATCGAGTACGTCCGCGAGGTCAAACCGCAGCGTGCCTACGACATCCACGACGCCCTGCTCACGGACCTCGCCCGCCCGATCTACGACCGCCAGATCGGCACTCTGGGCGGCTCCGAT
This sequence comes from Streptomyces sp. NPDC001157, assembly GCF_053598255.1. Taxonomy (NCBI): domain Bacteria; kingdom Bacillati; phylum Actinomycetota; class Actinomycetes; order Kitasatosporales; family Streptomycetaceae; genus Streptomyces; species Streptomyces sp. NPDC001157. The sequence continues at coordinate 833,578 of NZ_JBSFJW010000001.1, read as the reverse complement.
CACCTGCGCCTGACCCCGGGTGAGTCGGCGGAGGTCTGAGCCCGCGCCCAGGGACGGCAGGCGGGCCCGGCCGCGTTGTCAGACCGGCCCGGTAGGTTGTGAGGCATGCGCATTGCGACCTGGAACGTGAACTCGATCACCGCCCGCCTGCCGAGGCTCCTGGCCTGGCTGGAGAGCAGCGGCACGGACGTGCTCTGCCTCCAGGAGGCCAAGCTGGCCGAGGAGCAGTTCCCGTTCGACCAACTGCGCGAACTGGGCTACGAGGCGGCGGTGAACGCGACGGGCCGGTGGAACGGCGTGGCGGTGCTCTCCCGCGTCGGCCTCAAGGAAGTGGTCAAGGGCCTGCCCGGCGACCCCGGCTACGACGGCAGCGAGGAGCCCCGAGCCATCTCGGCGACCTGCGGCCCGGTCCGCGTCTGGTCGGTGTACGTGCCGAACGGCCGCGAGGTCGACCACCCCCACTACGCCTACAAGCTCCAGTGGTTCGAGGCCCTCAAGGCCGCCGTCGCCGGCGACGCGGCCGGCAGCCGCCCCTTCGCCGTCCTCGGCGACTACAACGTCGCCCCGACGGACGACGACGTCTACGACGTGGCCGCCTTCGAGGGCCTCACCCACGTCACCCCCGCCGAGCGCGCGGCCCTGGCCTCCCTGCGCGAGGCCGGCCTCTCGGACGTGGTCCCCCGCCCCCTCAAGTACGAGCACCCCTTCACCTACTGGGACTACCGCCAGCTCTGCTTCCCCAAGAACCGCGGCATGCGCATCGACCTGGTCTACGGCAACGAGCCCTTCGCCAAGGCGGTCACGGACGCCTACGTGGACCGGGAGGAGCGCAAGGGCAAGGGCGCATCGGACCATGCGCCGGTGGTGGTCGACCTGGACGTGTAGAGCAAAGCCTTCGGGGCCTTCGGCCCTCGGGCGCGCATGGGCACTCGTCGGGTGAGCACGGCCGAGGCCGCGTCGGCCCTCTCCAGCTGGTCTGGCGTGCGCGGGCGAGACCACCTGGGCCACTTCCATCGTCTCGAGCTGGTCTGGCGTGCGCGGACGGGACTGCCTCGGCCACTTCCAGCCGGTCCGGCCCGCACGGACGAGACCGCCTCAGCCACTGCCAGCCCGTCCGGCGTTTGAGGACGAGGCCGTTCAGGCCGAAGCGGGGTCTGGGGGCGCAGCCCCCAGGGCGGTCACGGCACCAGAGCGTGCAGATCCACGGATCGGGCCATCGCAGCGAGCCCCGCATCCCCCGGATGCAGATGATCCCCACTGTCATAAGCGAGCAGCATCCGAACCGGATGCTGCGAATCCCGCACCGCCGCATCGAAGTCGAGCACGGCATCGAACACCCCGGAGTCCCGGATCCACGCGTTCACCGCGGAGCGCTCCGCATCGACGGCAGCCGTGCACCGCGTCTCGCCCCCGCAGGGCAGGATCGTGGCGGCCAGCATCCGCAGGCCCCGCGCATGCCCGCGGTCCGCGATCTCCCGCAGCCCCGCGACGATCTGCTGCGCCGTGGTCTGCGCCCGCAGGTCGTTCACGCCCTCGAAGACGACCACCGTGCGCACCGAGGTCTGGGCGAGGACATCGCGGTCGAACCGGTGCAGGGCGCTGACCCCGCCCATGTCCGTGGAGACCCCGTCACCGGGATACCGGTCGGTGACCACACGGTTCCCGGAGATCCCCTGGTTGAGCACCCCATAGCGCGGGACCCCACGCTGCTTGAGCAGCCGTGCGGCCAGCACGTCGGGCCACCGCCGGTTCGCGCCCGTCGTGGACTTGTCCCCGTCGGTGATCGAGTCCCCGAGCAGCACCACCGACCCCGGCCCACCGCCCACGTCCACACCGGTCAGCAGCGGCCACCTGGACAGGGTCGTGGTGTACGCCGCCCCGGAGCCCTCCGCGGTATGGTCGCCCGCCGTGCTCACATACGAGCGCTGCATCGCCAGCTGGTGCACGGGCGCCGCCGCCACCGGCCCGGGCAGATGGAAGCTGACCAGCAGATTCGCATCCGAGGGCACCACGAAGCCGAGCGGATCGCTGAACTCCTGAGCCCCGGCCGGGATCTCGGTCCCCCGCGCGCCCCGGAACGCCAGCGGCACCGGCACGTCCCGCGCGATCGCCCCCGCCTTCTGTACGGCCACCGTCGCGCCACCGATCCGTACCGGCGCCGCCGCGAACGTGTTGTCGAACCGCAGCCGTACCCGCGACCCGCCCACCGATGTGTGCACCACCAGCCGCACCGTCCGGTCACTCCACGGCCCCACGGCCCGGACACCCGAGGTCGCCGCCGCCCAACTGCCGGTCCAGCCCGCGCCCGAGGACCGCACGGCCAGCGCGAAGACATGCAGACCGGAAGCGCGCGGCAGCTGGACGGAGGCCACCTGGAGCCCCCGAACCAGCGGCACGGTCACCACGTACAGCCGTGTCTGCTCGGTGAGTTGACCGCCGGGTGTGTTGATGTGCGGCAGTGCCACTGCCTTGGTGGCGAGCGGGCCGACACGCCAGTCGGGCGCGGTCAGTGCGTACGAGGAGCGGGTGCCGTCCCGGTAGGAGACCGAGCCCGTGCCGCTCGCGGCGGCCCCGCCCGTGCCCGCCACCAGGAAGGCGAGCGCGTCGCCGCGTCCGCCGACGCGCACGGACTGTCCGTCGGCGAGAACGTTGTCAGGCTCGCCCGGCAGCCGCCGCGGCCAGGTCAGCCGGGCCCCCTGCACGGTGAGGGCACGGCCGGGCGTCCAGCCCGCGGCCGCCAGGTCCTGTGCCGACAGGGAACCGCCGTAGCCGTCGAGGTTCGCCGGGCCCGGACGGGCGTCGTCGCTGACCGCGATGTTGTCGAAGAGCCGTTCCAGCGGCTGTGGTTGGGCCCCGTCGTCGGCAGCGGCCCGTGCCGAAACGGCCGGCGCCAGGAGGGCGAACGAGACAATGGCAACCGCGAATCCCCGCACACGTCGACGCACGGCCGACTCCTCCCGCTCACCGGTGGGACGAAAGATGCATCGCGAAGCTAGAGAGACGTGAGGGACGCGTCAACGCGCCATGCACGGAGTCGGCGCGAAATCGCCCCGAAGTGAGCGCCCGCGCGCCTGTGGTGCGCACTCCGGTGCGAATGACACGCTGGAGGTATGAAGATCCCTTTTCTGGGCCACCGGCATGAGAAGCACGGCATCCCCGACCCGGAGGGCATCGCCGAACTCCTCGCCGAGTGCGAACTGCTCCGCTCGCAGGCGTCCCAGGAGGGCGTCCAACTAGACGATTCCGCCGCCTCGTTGGAGGCGCTCGACCAACTGCTGCCGCGCTGGCGGGACGACCCCGAGGTGCTGCACTGGCTGGGCAACGATGCCGGGCTCTATCTGGGCACCGTGATCGTGCGTACCGTGCCCGGCGCCGCCTGGGAGATCTGGCCGGACGGCCAGCCCGTCGTACGGCTCGCCTCGGGGCGGGAGTTCGACGTCGTGACCTCCGGGCACGAGTGGGCGGCCAGCGGGGTGCCGGAGCTCTCGCAGCTGTACGCCGAGGTCGCGGAGACATGAGGGGAGCGACCGACCTAAGATCGACGTAAATACGGCTTATGCCCGAAAAGTGCGTGTCGTGAGGTAAGTCAACTCGGGTCCGGATAGTTTGCGGCAACCACGACACAGCTGAGAGTGAGTAGGGCTGCGAATGGCCGTCGATCCGCTGATCGAACTGCATGACGTCAACAAGTACTACGGGGAGTTGCATGTCCTGCAGGACATCGACCTCACCGTCGGCAAGGGGGAGGTGGTCGTGGTCATCGGCCCGTCCGGGTCGGGAAAGTCGACACTGTGCAGGGCGATCAACCGGCGGGAGACCGTCCGGTCCGGCAGGATCCTGCTCGACGGGCAGCCGCTGCCCGAGGAGGGCAAGGCCCTCGCGCGGCTCCGCACGGACGTCGGCATGGTCTTCCAGTCGTTCGACCTGTTCGCCCACAAGACCGTCCTGCAGAACGTCTCGCGGGGGCAGGTCAAGGTCCGCGGACGCAAGAAGGAAGAAGCCGACAGGCGCTCCTGCCGGCTCCTCGACCGCGTCGGACTCGCCCGCCAGGCGCCCAAGTGCCCCGCGCGGCTCTCCGGCGGCCGGCAGCTGGGGGTACCTCCCAGGCCCTTCAGGCGCCGGGGGAGGGTGGCCATCGCCCGCGCCCTCGCCATGGAGCCCAAGGCGCTCCTGTTCGACGAGTCCACCTCCGCCCTCGACCCCGAGATGATCAACGAGGTCCTCGAGGTCGTGCGGCAGCCGGCCCACGACGGCATGACGATGCTCGTCGTCACCCACGAGATGGGCTTCGCCCGTTCTGCCGCCGACCGCGTCGTCTTCATGTCCGACGGCCGCATCATCGAGGACCGTGCCCCCGAGGAGTTCTTCACCAGCCCGCAGAGCGAGTGCGCCAAGGACTTCCTCTCCAAGATCCTCAAGCGCTGAGCGAGAGAGCCATGCCCGGCCGGCGGCAGCCGGAGATCACTGCTTGCGCAGCGGAATCGACACGTACGACGGGTCGTTCGCCGGCGAGGAGAAGGTCAGCTGAGCGCCGGACGGGTTGTGCTCGATGTAGAGCGGGTCGACCGTGTCGACGACCAGGGCCAGCCGGTGCCCTGCCGGGACGTCGTAGGCCGTGGAGAACAGATCCAGGTCGAGACCGAACGGCTCTCCGGGTGTGCGCCCGTGGAAGGTGTACGGCGCGTTGCTGACCAGCTTGCCGAGGCCGAGTGGCCCCACGTCGTAGAGATAGGCGACGAGGGTGCCGCTCTCCTTGGTCGGGGTGACCGTGGTGTGCAACTCGGCCGTACCGCGGATCTGCTGGGCGGCGGCGTACTTCTCCGACTGCCAGACGGCGGCCCAGCGGCGGGGGAGCAGGGGGATCGAGGCCATCGGGGGCAGCTGGGCGATCTGGTCGAGGATGCTCGACAGGAAGACGATCCCGCCGTCCGCCCCGGAGTCGACGTTGGTGTGGATCGTGGTCGTGCCCGCGAGCGCGATCTTCCGCTCGGTCGCGGCCACCGACTTCCAGTCCGGGTAGCCCTCGTAGCCGCCCGTGGAACGGGGCTTGAGCTGCACCGGTTCCTCGCGGTTGATGCCGTTGTCCTCGCCCTTGAGGTAGTGGTCGAACCAGCGCTCGGTGTCCGTCCACACATCGTTGGGCAGGCCGAACAGGCCGGTCAGCTCGGCGGTCGCGTGGTCGCCGGGGCGGAACTCCAGTCTCTTCGGGCCGGTCAGCTTCTCGTAGAAGTCCGCGTACTGGTTGGGCGCGAAGACCGTGTCGCCCCAGGCGTTGGCCATCATGACCGCGGCGCCGTTCTTGTTCAGTTGATCCACGTATGTTGCGGCCGAACGTTTCTTCCCCCAATCGATCATCTCCTGTTCCTTGGAGAGGTTGGAGGCGTAGAAGTTGTCGAAGATCTCGCGGATTTCGGGGCTCTGTCGGCCGGTGACCAGGCTCGCGCCGTCCAGCAGGGCCCCGGCCTGGACGTGCTGGGTACGGCCGGAGTAGATCGAGTCGATCAGGTCGGCCCAGCCGCTGAGGGAGGCGACCGCCTTGATCCGCTTGTCGTGCGCGGCGGCGATCAGGCTGATGCCTGCGCCGTACGAGACGCCTGCCATGCCGATGTGGGCCGAGTCCGCGGGGGTGTTGGCGAGCGCCCAGTCGATGACCTTGGACGCGTCGGCTATGTCCGGAGGTCCCGCCACTTCTATCTCCCCGCCGGACTGCCAGAAGCCCCGTACGTTGTAACTGACCACGATGTAGCCGGAGTCGGCGAGCTTCTGGGCCTGGGCGAGGTACTCGACCTGGGGCAGGCCCCAGCTCGTGGGGAGCACGAGCAGCGGGTAGCGGTGCGTGCCGTCGGCACCGGCGGGCATGAGGACGTTCGCCTTGAGGACGGTGCCGCCGTCACCGGTGATGTCGACGAAGCGGACGGCGTCCGCGGCCTGTGCGGCGGGGGCGAGCCCGAGGGCGCTACCGGCGATCAGAGTCGCGGAGACGGCGCCCACGGCGGTCGTACGCAGGGCCTTGCGATGGGTTCCCACGGGTCACTCCTCACTCGTGTCAGTGCAAAGTGACCAGACGGTAACCTCGCCCCTGTACCGTAGGTAACCCGTCGGTAAGTTACGTGCCAGTAACGATTGTTGTCGTGTGAATGAATTCAGGAGGCGCGGTGGGAGTTGCGGGGACCGGCGGGCGTCGGCAGGGGTGCCTGTGCCGCCCGGGTCACGTCCGCGACCAGCTCGGCGACGTCCGGGCCGTACGCCTGTGAGTTGACCACCTTCAGCAGCAGGACGAACGTGTTGTTGCCGTACTTGCGGGCCAGTCGCTCGTGGTTGCGGGCGAGGTAGCGGGTCGCGGCCTGGTTGGTGATCGCGGTCTGCCCGCTGAAGAGGAAGACGGGTCGGGTCAGGCCGGGCTGTCCCGCCGTCAGCCGGGCCAGCAGCACATATTCGGACAGGCCCTTCTCCATGCGGTAGCGCTCGCTGCCGATCTGGAACGCCAGCCGGTCCGGGCCCGGTTCCGGATCGGTGTTCACCCGCACCCCGGGGAGCATGGCGTGCAGATGGGCCGCCATGCGCCGGTTCGAGCCCGGTCCTCCGACACAGAACTCGGTCCGCTCGCCGAAGCCCTGCCGGGCCGCGTCCTGGGTGATCACCTCGGCGTGCGCGCCGCAGTCCTTGATGAGGGCGGCGAGTTCAAGGAGCGCGAACACGTCGTAGCGGTGCACCGCGAGATCGGGGCTGCCGGCGTCGCGGTTGACGACGAGCAGCGACTCGGAGTGGTCGGGCAGCCCGAAGAACGCCTGCTTGCGGCGGAGTTTCCGCTTCCACAGGTAGGTACGGGCCAGCCAGCCGAGCGCGGCACTGATGCCGGCCGCGACCACGCCGAGAACGATGTTGCGCACGTCGTCATTCATGGGCGCGCATGCTAGCGGGCCGACATGACTGGTACGTACCGGTGTTCGATCCATGGCATTCGTATGACAGCTGCCGGAATGGGGGTGTTGGGGCCCCGGATGATGCGGTTACGCTGCGCGGACGCCCCTGACTGGAGGTACGGATGCGTCGTCCTGTCGCGCGGAAACTGTCGATCCTTGCGGTCTCGGCCGCCGTGGTGTCGGTCGGGGCGGCAGCACCGCCGACGGCCGCGACGACACCGCAGAAGGTGCCCGTCGCCGTCGGCTACGGCGGCGCCGTCGCAAGCGTCGACGCGGACGCCTCCGCGGCCGGCATCGAGGTCCTGAAGAAGGGCGGCAACGCGGTCGACGCGGCCGTCGCCACCGCGGCCGCGCTCGGCGTCACCGAGCCCTACTCCTCCGGGGTCGGCGGAGGCGGCTACTTCGTCTACTACGACGCCAAGACCCGTAAGGTGCACACCATCGACGGCCGCGAGACCGCGCCGCTGACCGCCGACTCCAACCTCTTCGTGGAGAACGGCAAGCCCCTCGCCTTCGCCGACGCCGTCAGCAGCGGCCTGAGCGTCGGCACCCCGGGCACGCCCGCCACCTGGCAGACGGCGCTCGACAAGTGGGGCAGCAGAAGACTCGGCACGGTGCTGAGGCCCGCCGAGCGGATCGCCCGCGACGGCTTCACGGTCGACGACACCTTCCGCTCGCAGACCGCCTCCAACGAGACCCGGTTCCGCTACTTCCCGGACACGGCCAAGCTGTTCCTGCCGGGCGGGCAGCTTCCAGTGGTCGGATCCACCTTCAAGAACCCCGATCTCGCCCAGACCTACGAGGAGTTGGGCCGGAAGGGCGTCGGTGCGATCTACGACGGTGACCTCGGCGACGACATCGTCCGTACGGTGAACCACCCGCCGGTGGACCCGGGTTCGGGCTGGAACGCTCGCCCCGGCAAGCTGTCCGACAAGGACCTCGCGGCCTACCGCGCCAAGCTCCAGGCGCCCACGAAGACCTCGTACCGCGGACTCGGGGTCTACTCCATCGCGCCCTCCTCCTCCGGTGGCACGACGGTAGGCGAAGCCCTCAACATCCTTGAGAAGACGGACCTTTCGAAGGCGAGCGAGGTCCAATACCTGCACCACTACATCGAGGCCAGCCGGATCGCGTTCGCGGACCGCGGGCGCTGGGTGGGCGACCCGGCCTTCGAGGACGTACCGACGAAGGAACTGCTCTCGCAGAAGTACGCCGACTCGCGGGCGTGCCTCATCAAGGACGACGCGGTGCTGACCAGCCCGGTGGCGCCGGGGGACCCGCGCCACCCGGCGGCGTGTGCCTCCGGAGGCACGGCGGCCCCGACGACGTACGAGGGTGAGAACACCACGCACCTGACCGTGGCCGACAAGTGGGGCAACGTCGTCTCCTACACGCTGACCATCGAGCAGACGGGCGGCAGTGCGATCACCGTGCCCGGGCGTGGGTTCATCCTCAACAACGAGCTGACCGACTTCTCCTTCACCCCGGCGAACCCGGCCGTGCACGACCCGAACCTGCCGGGGCCGGGCAAGCGGCCGCGGTCCTCGATCTCGCCGACGATCGTGCTCGACAAGTACAACAAGCCGGTGGTGGCGCTGGGTTCGCCCGGTGGCGCGACCATCATCACCACCGTGCTGCAGACGCTCACCGAGTTCCTCGACCGCCGTCTGCCGCTGGTCGACGCGATCGCGGCGCCGCGGGCCAGTCAGCGGAATGCCGCGCAGACGGAGCTGGAGCCGGCGCTTTACAACGACACCAGTGCGGGTGGTCTGCGCGCCCGGCTCGAGGCTATCGGGCACTCGTTCAAGCTGAATCCCGAGATCGGGGCGGCTACGGGTGTGCAGCGGTTGGCGAACGGGGAGTGGCTGGCGGCCGCTGAGAAGGTACGGCGCGGTGGCGGCTCGGCGATGGTGGTGTATCCCGCGCCATAGTCGTCCTCGGGTGCGTGGGGGCTGGTCGCGCGCACGCGGCGGAGCCGCATATCGATACTGCCCCGCGCCCCTTCAGGGCGCGTCACAACTCGGGGGCGATGGGCAGGTCCTCCGTCCGGAAAGCCAGTCGCCCGTCCTCGACGTCCACCGTCACCCGGCCGCCCTCCCCGACCCGGCCGTCCAGCAGCAGCCTCGACAGTTGGTTGTCGACCTCGCGCTGGATGGTGCGGCGCAGGGGGCGGGCGCCGTATTCGGGCTGGTAGCCGCGTTCGGCGAGCCAGTCGACGGCCGGGGCCGTGAACTGGACCGTGACGCCCTGTGCCTGTAGCAGGCGGCGGGTCTTCTCCAGCAGCAGGTCGGTGATCTGCCGCAGTTGGTCGCCGGTGAGCTGGCGGAAGACGACGATCTCGTCGATGCGGTTGAGGAACTCGGGGCGGAAGTGCTCGCGCAGCGGACGCAGGATCTGCTCGCGGCGGGCCTCCTCGTCGGCGTCGGCACCGCCCGCCCCGAAGCCGATGCCGGCGCCGCGCCGGGTGATCGCCTCGGAGCCCAGGTTGCTGGTCATCACGATGACGGTGTTGGTGAAGTCGACGGTGCGGCCCTGGGAGTCGGTGAGACGGCCGTCGTCGAGGACCTGGAGCAGGATGTTGAAGACGTCCGGGTGAGCCTTCTCCACCTCGTCGAGCAGCAGGAGCGAGTACGGGTGGCGGCGGACGACCTCGGTGAGCTGGCCCGCTTCCTCGTGGCCCACGTAGCCGGGCGGGGCGCCGACCAGGCGGCTGACGGTGTGGCGTTCCTGGTACTCGCTCATGTCCAGGCGGACCATGCGCTCCTCGCTGCCGAAGAGGGCCTCCGCGAGGGCGCGTGCCAGTTCCGTCTTGCCGACGCCGGTCGGGCCGAGGAAGAGGAAGCTGCCGATCGGCCGGTCGGGGCTGGCGAGTCCGGCGCGGGAGCGCATGACGGCATCGGCGACCACGGCGACGGCCTCCTCCTGACCGACGACGCGCTCGTGGAGGTGCTCCTCCAGGCCGAGCAGCTTCTCCTTCTCCTCCTGGGTGAGGCTGGCGACCGGGATGCCCGTCTGCCTGGACACCACCTCGGCGATCGCCTCGGCGGTCACCTCCAGCTGCCCCTCGTCGGCCTCGTCGCCGCCCGTGGTGTCCGCGATCCGCTGCTTCAACTCCGTGATGCGGTCGCGCAGTTGGGTCGCCTGCTCGTACTGCTCGTCGGCGACCGCCTGGTCCTTGTCACAGGTCAGTTGCTCGACCTCGCGCTCCAGGGCCCGTACGTCGGTGCCCTTCGTGCGCGCCCGCAGCCGTACCCGCGCGCCGGCCTGGTCGATGAGGTCGATGGCCTTGTCGGGCAGCCGGCGGTCGGTGAGATAGCGGTCGGACATCTCCACGGCGGCCACCAGGGCCTCGTCGGTGTAGCGGACCTGGTGGTGGGCCTCGTAGCGGTCGCGCAGGCCGCGCAGGATCTCGATCGTGTCCGGTACGGAGGGTTCGGGCACCAGGATCGGCTGGAAGCGGCGGGCCAGCGCCGCGTCCTTCTCGATCCGGCGGAACTCCTCCAGCGTGGTGGCGCCGACGACGTGGAGCTCGCCGCGGGCGAGCGCCGGCTTGAGGATGTTCCCGGCGTCCATCGCCCCGCCCTCGCCGCCTCCGCCGGCGCCGACAACCGTGTGCAACTCGTCGATGAAGACGATCAACTGGTCGGAGTGGGTGCGGATTTCGCCGACGATGTTGTTGAGGCGTTCCTCGAAGTCACCGCGGTAGCGGGTGCCCGCGACCACACCGGTGAGGTCCAGGGCGACCACCCGACGCCCGATCAGTACGTCGGGCACGTCGCCGTCGGCGATGCGCTGCGCGAGCCCCTCGACGATGGCGGTCTTGCCGACGCCCGCGTCACCGATCAGCACCGGGTTGTTCTTCCCGCGCCGCGACAGCACCTCGATGGTCTGCTCGATCTCGTCCTCCCGGCCGATCACCGGGTCGATACGGCCCTCGCGGGCCAACTCGGTGAGGTCGCGGCCGTACTTGTCCAGGGTGGGCGTGCCGGTGGCGCGCGCGTGCTCGGTACGCGTCTGCGTGGCGTCCGGCGCCTCGGGCGGCAGTCCGGTGGGCGCGAAACGGGCCGAGTTGAGGATGTGACCGGCCGCCGAGTCGGGGTTCGCGGCCAGGGCGCTGAGCACGTGTTCGGGGCCGATGTAACCGGCGCCGCTGGCCCGCGCCAGGTCGTGGGCGTCGAGCAGGGCCCGCTTGACGGCGGGGGTGAGGGAGAGCGAGGTGGGCGGCGGCGCTTCCTCCGCCGTGTGCTGGACGGGGCCGGAGCGTTCGTCGATCTCCGACGCCAGCGAGTCGGGGTCCGCGCCGGCGCGACTGAGCAGACTCCGGGTCGGCTCGCTGGCCAGCGCGGCCCGCAGCAGATGCTGGGTGTCCAGGTCCCGGCTGCCGTGCTCGGCCGCGTACTGGGCGGCCCCACGGACCAGTTCCCGGGCGGGCTGACTGAGCAGCCTCCCTATGTCGATCTGCCGGGGGCCCGGGCGCGGGCCCCCGAAGAAGCGGGCGAGGAATTCTCCGAAGGGGTCGTAGCCCTCAGGGCCACTGAAGCCGCTGGTCATGGCCTTCCGTTCCGGCGTCCCGACGGGCGGACCGGGACGCGCTCGCTGATCGACGTGCCGGCCCGTGCGGGTGCCCCAACAGGGCCCGGTCACACCACCTTCGCACGACCGCCGGACGGGGGCACGTCCAGAAGCGCATGCAGGCGTGCCACGACAGGAACGGCTCCGGAACGAGCTGTGTCAGTTCGTCTGCTCCCGCGCCGTGAGGATCCGTGGTCCCGCGTCCGTGATCGCCACCGTGTGCTCCACGTGGGCCGCGCGCGAGCCGTCGTTCGTGCGCAGGGTCCAGCCGTCCGCCGCCGCGTGGTATCCGTCCCCGCCGCCCGCGATGAGCATCGGCTCGATGGCGAGGGCCATGCCGTGGCGCAGGGGCAGGCCACGCCTCGGACGGCCCTCGTTCGGGACCCCGGGGTCCTCGTGCATACGGCGCCCGATGCCATGCCCGCCGAAGCCGTCGGGGATGCCGTAGCCCGCCGCGCGGCACACCGTGCCGATCGCGTGCGCGATGTCGCCGATGCGGTTGCCGACCACCGCCGCCTCGATGGCCGCCGCCAGTGCCCGCTCCGCCGTCTCGATCAGCCGTACGTCCGCCGGGCGGGGCTCGCCGACCACGAAACTGGTCGCCGAGTCGCCGACCCAGCCGCCCAGTTCGGCGCCGCAGTCGATGGAGACCAGATCGCCGTCGCGCAGCCGGTACCCGGTCGGGATGCCGTGCACGATCGCGTCGTTCACCGAGGCGCAGATGACGGCCGGGAAGGGGACGGGGGCGAAGGAGGGGCGGTACCCGAGGAAGGGGGAGGACGCTCCCGCCTCCCGCAGCACCCCGCGGGCCACCTCGTCCAGCTCCAGCAGGGAAACGCCCACGTCGGCGGCGTTTCGTACGGCTGTCAGGGCGCGCCCGACCACCTGTCCCGCCTCGTACATGGCGTCGATCGATGTGTCTGTCTTCAGCTCCACCATGCCAATTACTATACCGGTATTAGAATGACGGCATGGTGCGCACCCCTCTCACCCCCGAAGAGCGCGAACGCGGCGAGCGGCTCGGGCGACTGCTCCGCGAGGCCCGCGGCGGACGGAGCATGACGGACGTCGCGGCGGACGCCGGGATCTCCGCGGAGACCCTGCGGAAGATCGAGACGGGCCGAGCCCCGACGCCGGCCTTCTTCACGGTCGCCGCGCTGGCCCGGGCGCTCGGCCTGTCGATGGACGAACTCGCGGGGGCCTGCGCGCCGGTCGTGGTGTGAGTCCGGCGAGAGCTGCCCCCGCGCACGTCACGTTCCGGCAGGAAGGGCGTACTCTGCGTCCCGTCGGAAAACTTCTCGTAGCGCTCCCGTAACACGGCTCGTGTTGTCTAACGGACCGGAGTGCTCCGGTCTGGCGGGAGTTGGGCGATGGCTGTGGATCAACTCCCGGGCCGGGTACGGGAGTTCGTGAACTACCTGAACGGCCTGCTGGCGCGTCTGGATCAGGGCGGCGGCTGGTGCGCCGTCTTCTGGCAGCGCGACCCCGACGGGATGCGGGCCTGTCTCGAAGGGCGTGAAGTGCCGCCCTGGGACGTGGTGGAGGCGCTCCTCCAGGACCTCGCCGCGGAGTACGGTCCCGGCGCCGCGGCCCAGGAGAAGGAGCGGGCCCGAGGGCTGCACACCGCCGCGCTCGCTGCACACGACGCCCGGCCCGGCGGCCGGGACGCCCTCGGCGACCGGCTCGACGTCATGCTCCGCGAGCAGCGCTACGCCGCCGAACGCCAGGTGGAACTGGGCCGCAGGCTCGCCTCCGCCACCAGCCGGCAGGAGGCCGACGCCCTCCGCCTCGACCTGGCCTGGGCCCACGACGACCACGAGCGGGCCACCGCCCGCTGCGCCGAACTCCGCGCCCGCATGGCCGACTTGGACAGCCGCACGACGGACGGCCGAGCAGCGGCGATTCGCCGGGCCCGCATCGCGGAAGGCGGGATCTACCGCATCGACAGGGAGTTCACCCCGGACGAGACACCGCCGACCGACATCCCCTCGGACGGCGACGAGGCCCACAGCCTGGGCTTCCCGCACCAGCGCGGCTCATACGACGCTGCTCCCACAGACGGTCCACGGGGACGGTTCGAGGCGGGCGCCCCGGGCGGCACGCAGCCGCCGGACTCGCACGGCGCCGCCCCTGCGTGGGCCCGGAGCGGCTCGCGCGACCACGGTGTCGCAGAGGGCCAGCAGCGCGGTTCCTATGGAGCGGCTGCCCCCGGTGCGGGGCGGTCGTCGTACGACTCGTACGGTCGTGGTTCTGAGAGGGCGGGGGAGGGCTCGCATGGCTCCGGTCCGGCGGGGGTGGGGCACGGCTCGCAGGACCGCGGTGTCGCTGAGGGGCTGCAGGGCGGTTCCTATGGGGCGGCTGCCTCTGGTGCGGGGCGGTCGTACGAACCGCAGGACCGTGGTTCTGCGGGGGCGGGGCCAGATGCGTATGGCTCCGGTGCGGCGAGGGCGGGCAGCGGTTCGTACGAGCGCGGTGTCGCTGAGGGGCTGCAGGGCGGTTCCTATGGGGCGGCTGCCTCCGATGAGGGGCGGTCCTACGACTCGTACGGCCCGGGTCCCGCAGGGGCGGGGCAAGAGGTGTGGGACTCCGGTCCGGCGGGGGCGCGTTCGGGTGCCGTGGACGGGCAGTCCGGTGCCCGCGGTGGGTCACAGCACCGTTCCCCGTTCGACGCGGCGCGTCCCGTCTCGTACGACGGTGACGTCCCGAGCGCGGCCCAGCAGCGCGACGCGCACGCCACCCCCTCCGGCGCGGCACAGCCCGCCCCTGAACCCCAGGCCACCGAAGCCCCTGCCCCCAAGCAGCGCAAGCGACGTCGAGGCAGTGCCCGGTTTGCCGGTATGGCCGAGGAGGAGGCCGCTCCCGTCGCCGTGCCGCCGACCGCCGTGCCCGTCCTGTCCACTCCGAAGGCCACCGGGCGTACCCCGCGCGGAGCGCGGTTCGCGGGGGTCGCCGAGGTGGCGGAGCGGCCGCAGCAGCCGGAGGCCGAGCCGTTGGACACGGCAGGGCCGCGGGAGGTCTCCGGGGCCGTCGAGCGGCTGGTGCGGCTGCGTTCCGAGGGGCGCAGCGGCGAGGCGCACGCCCTGCTCGTCGACGCCGCCTACTGGCCCGCCGCCCGTTTCCCGCTGCTCGCCGCGGAGCTGCAGCGCGCCGGTCTCGGCGCCGACTGGGCGAGCCTGCTGTGGGAGGCCGCCTCGCTGCCCGTCGACCGGCTCGTGGCCGCCGCGGACGCGCTGGTCGCGGCCGGGCGCGGGGGGGACGGAGAGCAGATCCTGCGGCAGGGCGTGGCCCGGCCCGCCACCGAGATCGGGCAGGCCGTACTGGCACTGACCGGCGAGGGACGCCACCGCGAGGTGCGCGCGCTGCTCGACGCCTACGTCCGCGTCCGCACCCCCGAGGAGGCGGCCCGCAGCGCCGAGCCCGATCCCCAGGCCCTCGTACCGCTCCTGCTGGAGGCCGCGCAGGGCGTCTCCGACGAGCGACACTGGGATCTGGTGCACGCCCTCCGGGTCGCCGGCTTCACCGCCTGACTCACCCCCACCACCCCTCCCACCGGCCCCTACGCTCCTCCACCGGAGTGCGAAACGTGATCGACTCCGCGGGTTAACGGCGATGGTCTTGGCAAGGCTCTCCCGGAGGCTTACGTTCATCCCTCTACGGCCTGTTCTACGGGCGTAGAGGCTCTGACGACCCGCCGAAGGAGCAGCTCATGGCCAACGTCGTACGTGCCGCTCTGGTCCAGGCCACCTGGACCGGCGACACCGAGTCCATGGTGGCGAAACACGAGGAGCACGCCCGCGAGGCGGCCCGACAGGGTGCGAAGATCATCGGGTTTCAGGAGGTCTTCAACGCTCCCTACTTCTGCCAGGTCCAGGAACCCGAGCACTACCGCTGGGCGGAGGCGGTGCCCGAGGGACCGACCGTGAGTCGTATGCAGGACCTCGCCCGCGAAACAGGCATGGTGATCGTCGTGCCGGTCTTCGAGGTCGAGCAGTCCGGCTTCTACTACAACACCGCCGCCGTGATCGACGCCGACGGCACCTTCCTCGGCAAGTACCGCAAGCACCACATCCCGCAGGTCAAGGGCTTCTGGGAGAAGTACTACTTCAAGCCGGGCAATGTGGGGTGGCCGGTCTTCGACACCGCCGTCGGCAAGGTGGGTGTCTACATCTGCTACGACCGCCACTTCCCCGAAGGCTGGCGTCAACTCGGGCTCAACGGCGCCCAGTTGGTGTACAACCCCTCGGCCACCCACCGCGGTCTGTCCTCCTACCTCTGGCGCCTGGAGCAGCCCGCCGCGGCCGTCGCCAACGAGTACTTCGTCGCCGCGATCAACCGCGTCGGCGTCGAGGAGTACGGCGACAATGACTTCTACGGGACCTCGTACTTCGTCGACCCGCGAGGCCAGTTCGTCGGCGACACCGCGAGCGACAAGACCGAGGAACTCCTCGTCCGCGACCTCGACTTCGACCTGATCGAGGAAGTGCGCCAGCAGTGGGCGTTCTACCGTGACCGACGACCCGACGCCTACGAAGGGCTGGTGCAGCCGTGACCGACCTCTACGCCCGCCACAGGTCGGTACTGCCCGACTGGCTCGCCCTCTACTACGAGGACCCGCTGGAGATCACGCACGGCGAGGGCCGGTACGTCTGGGACTCGGACGGCAACAGGTACCTCGACTTCTTCGGCGGCATCCTCACCACGATGACCGCGCACGCGCTGCCCGAGGTCACCAAGGCGGTCAGCGAGCAGGCCGGGCGGATCCTGCACTCGTCGACCCTGTACCTCAACCGGCCGATGGTCGAACTCGCCGAACGCATCGCCCAGTTGAGCGGCATCCCGGACGCCCGCGTCTTCTTCACCACCTCCGGCACCGAGGCCAACGACACCGCCCTGCTGCTCGCCACCACCTACCGGCAGAGCAACACGGTCCTGGCGATGCGCAACAGCTACCACGGCCGCTCCTTCAGCGCGGTCGGCATCACCGGCAACCGCGGCTGGTCGCCCACCTCGCTGTCACCGCTGCAGACGCTGTACGTCCACGGCGGCGTCCGCACCCGGGGCCCGTACGCCTCGCTCAGCGACGACGACTTCATCGCGGCCTGCGTCGACGACCTCAAGGACCTCCTCGGCCACACCCGCCCGCCCGCGGCCCTGATCGCCGAGCCCATCCAGGGCGTCGGCGGTTTCACCTCCGGGCCGGACGGCCTGTACGCGGCCTTCCGCGAGGTGCTCGCCGAGCGCGGCATCCTGTGGATCGCCGACGAGGTGCAGACCGGCTGGGGCCGCACCGGCGACAACTTCTGGGGCTGGCAGGCACACGGCCAGAGCGGCCCGCCGGACATGCTCACCTTCGCCAAGGGCATCGGCAACGGCAGCTCCATCGGCGGTGTCGTCGCCCGCGCCGAGATCATGAACTGCCTCGACTCCAACAGCATCTCCACCTTCGGCGGCACCCAGATCACCATGGCGGCCGGTCTCGCCAACCTCACCTACCTGCTGGAACACGACCTGCAGGGCAACGCCCGGCGCGTCGGCGGGCTGCTCATCGAGCGGCTGCGGGCCGTCGCCGCCCAGGTCCCGCACGTACGGGAGGTGCGCGGCCGCGGCCTGATGCTCGGCATCGAGCTGGTGAAGCCGGGGACCGACGAGGCCGACCCGGACGCCGCGACCGCCGTCCTCGAAGCGACCCGTGCGGACGGGCTGCTCATCGGCAAGGGTGGCGGCCACAACACCAGCGCCCTGCGCATCGCCCCGCCCCTGTCCCTGACCGTCGCGGAGGCCGAGGAGGGCGCCGCGATCCTCGAACGCGCTCTGAGGAGCCTTACGCAGTAGTGGACTGAGCAAGGGAAGACCGCCATGACCACCACCTTCGGGACCCTCGAACCCGCCCTGTCGGTACGCCAGGTGCTGACCCTGGAACGGGTCCTCGCAGGGGAGCCCGAGGTGGTGGCCGGCGCGGCCCAGCTCGACCGGCCCGTGCGCTGGGTGCATGTCGCCGAGGCGCCCGACGTGGGCGTGATGCTCAGCGGCGGCGAGATGGTGCTCACCACCGGAGTGCTGCTCGCCGGCGACGACGAGAAGCAGGCCGAGTACATCCGGTCCCTGCACCGCGCGGAGGCCGCGGCCGTCGTGCTCGGCCTCGGACGGGCCTTCCCGTCCCCGCCGGAGGTGATGCGCCGGGCCGCCGAGCGGTGCGGGCTGCCCATGGTCGTCCTGCACCGCCCCTTTCCCTTCGCGGAGCTGACCGAGGAGGTCCAGTCCCGGCTGGTACGGCGGAAGTTCGCCGCCGTGAGTCTCTCGGAGTCCGTCCGCACGGCGCTCACCGGCCTCATCACCGCGGGCGCCCCGCTGCAACGGCTCCTCGACGAGATCGCCCAGCACAGCGCCTGCCCGGTCGTCGTCACCAACCTCGCCCACCGCGTCCTCGCCACCGCCGGGGAGCGGCCGGCCGTGGACGACGTGCTGCGCGACTGGGAGCGCATCGCCCGGCAGGCCGGCGGCAGCGAGGGCGACGGCTGGATCCGCGCCGAACTCGGCGGGCGCGGCGAACGCTGGGGCCAGATCATGCTGTGCGGCTACCGCGGTGACACCGCCACCGGACGCCTCCTCGCCGACCGGGCCGCCGAATCCCTCGTCCTGCACCGCATGCTCGGCGGCAACTCGGCGCACACCTGGGAGGAGCAGTCCGCGCAGAGCCTGCTCACCGACCTGGTCAGTGGGGTCGTACCGGCCAGGCAACTGCTGCCGCGCGCGCGTGCCGCCGGACTGCCGGTCAACCGGCGCACCTTCGTGCCGCTGGTCGTGCGGGACGGAGAACCGGCCCAACTCGACCGGGTCCTACGGATGTTGGGCCTTTCCGGGCTCGTCGCGGAACTCGCCGACGAAGCCACCGCTGTGCTGCTCAGCCTCGCCCGCGACCAGGATGCCGAGGCCCTCACCACGCACTTCGCGGCCCGACTCCGTACGGAATCCGGGTCGACGAAGACAGTTGTGGCCGCGGCCGACCCGCGTACCGCCTGGGACGACGTGCCCGCCGGACTGCGCGAGGCCCAGCACGTCGCCGACGCGGTCGCCGACTCCTCGGCCGCCCTCGACCTCCCGGCCGTCGTACACCTCAGGGACGTACACCTGCGAGGCCTGATCCGGCTGCTGCGGGACGATCCGCATGTGCAGTCGTTCGCGGAACGGGAGCTCGACGGGCTGCTGTGCTCGGCCGACGACGACCTGCTGTCCGTGCTGCGCACCTATCTCGCCACCGGCCGCAACAAGTCCCGCACCGCCCAGCTCCACCACGTCTCCCGGCCCGCCCTGTACCGCAGGCTGGAGGCCATACAGGGTCGCCTCGGCGTGGACCTCGACGACTTCGAGCAGGCCGCCTCGGTGCACATCGCGCTTCTCGCGCACGACGCGCAACAAGGCTGAAACATGCCACGACCTGGGAAAACGGCGGTGAAACATGGGCGCGGGAGAGGGTGACACCGTGGCACGCGCGAGGCCCGCAGACGTGACAGCGTGCAACTCAAAGCCGGTTTTCGGACTTCCTAGTCTTCTCGCACACCGAGCGACCGGAGGTCCCGATGAGCAGAGTGATTCGTGCCGCCCTCTTCCAGACCGCGTGGACGGGCGACAAGGAGTCGATGATCCAGGTACACGAGCAGGCGGCCCGGGACGCGGCCGCGCAGGGTGCTCAGGTCCTGTGCTTCCAGGAACTGTTCTACGGGCCCTACTTCTGCCAGGTCCAGGACAAGGCGTTCTACGAGTACGCGGAGGCGATCCCGGACGGCCCGATCGTCAAGCGCTTCCAGGCGCTCGCCAAGGAACTGGGCATCGTCCTGGTCCTGCCCATGTACGAGGAGGAGCAGCCGGGCGTCCTCTACAACACGGCCGCGGTGATCGACGCGGACGGCTCGTACCTCGGCAAGTACCGCAAGCACCACATCCCCCAGGTCCCGGGATTCTGGGAGAAGTTCTACTTCCGCCCCGGCAACGCCGGCTGGCCGGTCTTCGACACCAAGGTCGGGAAGATCGGCGTCTACATCTGCTACGACCGCCACTTCCCGGAGGGATGGCGGGCGTTGGGCCTCGCGGGCGCGGAGATCGTCTTCAACCCGTCGGCCACCTCGCGCGGCCTGTCCGCCTACCTCTGGCAGCTGGAGCAGCCGGCCGCGGCCGTCGCCAACGAGTACTTCGTCGGCGCGATCAACCGGGTCGGCGTCGAGGAACTGGGCGACAACGACTTCTACGGGACGACGTACTTCGTCGACCCGGAGGCCCAGTTCGTGGGCGAGGTGGCGAGCGACAAGGAGACCGAACTCGTCGTGCGGGACCTGGACCTGGCCAAGCTCCGCGAGGTCCGCGACCGCTGGCAGTTCTTCCGCGACCGCCGTCCCGACGCGTACGCACCGCTGACCGCTCCCTGACCCACGCCGTGAGCCTTCGTGGGCCCGGTGTACGGGGATCGGGCCTGCGGGGCACAAGGGGCTTTCAGCACCGTCCTTCATAAGGAGAGGGAGAATGAGCAGCCGTACCGTCATCCGTGGTGGCCTGGTCATCACGGCGTCCGACGAACTCCATGCCGACGTCCTGATCGAGGACGGCCGCATCGCCGCCCTCGCCGCGTCCGGCACCCCCGCCGCGGAGGCCTGGACGGCCGAGCGGACCATAGACGCCACCGGCAAGTACGTCATCCCGGGCGGCGTCGACGCCCACACCCACATGGAGCTCCCCTTCGGCGGCACCTTCGCCTCCGACACCTTCGAGACCGGAACCCGGGCGGCCGCCTGGGGCGGTACGACCACGATCGTCGACTTCGCCGTGCAGAGCGTCGGCCACTCCCTGCGCGAGGGCCTCGACGCCTGGCACGCCAAGGCGGAGGGCAACTGCGCGATCGACTACGGCTTCCACATGATCGTCTCCGATGTGAACGAGGGGACGCTCAAGGAGATGGACCATCTCGTCGAGGAAGGCGTCACCTCCTTCAAGCAGTTCATGGCCTACCCGGGTGTCTTCTACTCCGACGACGGCCAGATCCTGCGCGCCATGCAGCGCTCCGCCGAGAACGGCGGCCTGATCATGATGCACGCCGAGAACGGCATCGCGATCGACGTGCTGGTGGAACAGGCGCTGGCCCGCGGCGAGACCGACCCGCGCTACCACGGCGAGGTGCGCAAGGCGCTGCTGGAGGCCGAGGCCACCCACCGCGCCATCAAGCTCGCCCAGGTCGCGGGCGCCCCGCTCTACGTCGTGCACGTCTCGGCCATGGAGGCAGTGGCCGAGCTGGCACGCGCGCGTGACGAGGGTCTTCCGGTCTTCGGGGAGACCTGCCCGCAGTACCTGTTCCTGTCCACCGACAACCTCGCCGAGCCGGACTTCGAGGGCTCGAAGTACGTGTGCAGTACGCCGCTCCGTCCCAAGGAGCACCAGGCCAAGCTGTGGCAGGGCCTGCGGACCAACGACCTCCAGGTGGTCTCCACCGACCACTGCCCCTTCTGCTTCGTGGGCCAGAAGGAGCTCGGCCGGGGCGACTTCTCCAAGATCCCCAACGGTCTCCCCGGCGTCGAGAACCGCATGGACCTGCTCCACCAGGCCGTCGTCGAGGGCCATATCTCCCGCCGCCGCTGGATCGAGATCGCCTGCGCCACCCCGGCCCGGATGTTCGGCATGTACCCGAAGAAGGGCACGATCGCGCCCGGCGCCGACGCCGACGTCGTCATCTACGACCCGCACGCCGAGCAGGTCATGTCCGTCGAGACGCACCACATGAACGTCGACTACTCGGCTTACGAGGGCAAGCGCACCACCGGCCGGGTCGAGACGGTCCTCTCGCGCGGCGAAGTCGTCATCAACGAGCGGGAGTACACCGGACACGCCGGGCACGGCGTCTACACCCCGCGCTCCACCTGTCAGTACCTCAACTAGGAGTGGCGCCCATGGACTTCGGACTCGTCCTGCAGACCGACCCGCCGGCCTCGAAGGTCGTCAGCCTGATGAAGCGCGCCGAGCGCAACGGCTTCACCTACGGCTGGACCTTCGACTCCGCCGTGCTGTGGCAGGAACCGTTCGTGATCTACAGTCAGATCCTCGCGAACACCACCAAGTTGACGGTCGGCCCGATGGTCACCAACCCGGGCACCCGCACCTGGGAGGTCACCGCCTCCACCTTCGCCACCCTCAACGACATGTTCGGCAACCGCACCGTCTGCGGCATCGGCCGCGGCGACTCCGCGATGCGCGTCGCCGGGCGCACCCCGAACACCCTCGCCCGGATCAGCGAGGCCATGAAGGTGATCAGGGCGCTCGGCTCCGGCAAGGAGGCCGACCTCGGCGGTACGGTCATCAAGTTCCCCTGGATCAAGGAGGACGCCGAACTCCCCGTCTGGATGGCCGCGTACGGCCCCAAGGCGCTGAAGATGACCGGCGAGGAGGCCGACGGCTTCATCCTTCAGCTCGCCGACCTCTACCTCACCGAGTACATGGTGAAGGCGGTCAAGGACGCGGCCGTCGCCGCCGGCCGTGACCCGTCCGACGTCAAGATCTGCGTCGCCGCCCCCGCCTACGTCACCGAGGACGACTCGCCCGAGGCGCTCGCGCACGCCCGCGAGCAGTGCCGCTGGTTCGGCGGCATGGTCGGCAACCACGTCGCCGACCTGGTGTCGAAGTACGGCGAGCACTCCGCGGCCGTACCCGACGAACTCACCGACTACATCAAGGCGCGTGAGGGGTACGACTACTCCCACCACGGGCGCGCCGACAACCCCGACACCGCCTTCGTGCCCGACGAGATCGTCGACCGGTTCTGCATCATCGGCCCGGTCGAGAAGCACATCGAGAAGCTGAACGCGCTGCGCGAGCTGGGCGTCGACCAGTTCGCCGTCTACGACATGCACGACGCGCAGGAGACCACGATCGACGCGTACGGCGCCCGGGTCATCCCGGCGGTCAACGCCTGACGCGCACCAGAACCTCGTAGGAACACCTCGTAGCAACCGCTCAACTCCCCATCCCCCCACTCCAGTTCTCCCCTCCCCGGCCGTCCCCGGGGAGGGGACCGGAGACCCGCACGGCCTTTCCGGACCCACCCTTCATTGATTGGCCTGCCCATGACCGACACCGCTCCCACGGCCATACCGCCGACAGCCCAAGTCACCCTCGCCGACGGTCGCGTGGAGATCGCCCCGGGGTCCCCGCTGCCCAGCGGCCCGTACGCCAACGAGGACCTGCTCCCGGTCCCCGTCGAGAAGCGCACCTGGACCACGTACAACTTCTCCGCCCTGTGGGTCGGCATGGCCCACAACACGGCCTCCTGGACCCTGGCCTCCGGTCTGATCGCCGTCGGCATGGACTGGAAGCAGGCGGTGCTCACCATCGCCCTGGCCAATGTGATCGTGCTGATCCCGATGCTGCTCACCGGGCACGCGGGTCCGAAGTACGGCATCCCCTTCCCGGTCTTCGCCCGCGCCTCCTTCGGCATCCGCGGCGCCAACCTGCCCGCCGTCGTACGGGCGCTGGTGGCGTGCGGATGGTTCGGCATCCAGACCTGGATCGGCGGTGAGGCGATCTACTTCCTCGCCGGGAAGCTGATCGGCAACGGCTGGTCCGACGCCGGGAAGGTCGGCGGCTACGCCTGGACGATGTGGCTGTCGTTCGCGATCTTCTGGGTCATCCAGGTCGCCATCATCTACCGGGGCATGGAGACGATCCGCCGGTTCGAGAACTGGGCGGCGCCCTTCGTCATCGTCGGCGCACTGGTGATGCTGATCTGGATGAGCAACAAGGCCGGCGGCTTCGGCCCGCTGCTCGACCAGCCCTCCAAGCTCGGCTGGGGCGGCGGCTTCTGGAAGCTGTTCTGGCCGTCCCTCATGGGCATGATCGGCTTCTGGTCCACGCTGTCGCTGAACATCCCGGACTTCACCCGCTACGGGAAGTCGCAGAAGGCGCAGACCTGGGGCCAGGCCCTCGGCCTGCCCACCACCATGACGCTCTTCGCGCTGCTGTCCGTGCTGGTCACCTCCGGTTCGCAGGCCGTGTACGGGCAGACGGTCTGGGACCCGGTCCAGCTCGCCGCCAAGACGGACAACGTCTTCGGCCTGCTGTACGCGCTGGTGACCGTCCTGGTGGCGACCCTGTCCGTGAACATCGCGGCCAACCTGGTCTCGCCGGCCTTCGACTTCTCCAACATCGCTCCCCGGAAGGTCAGTTTCCGGGCCGGCGCGCTCGCCACCTGCGTCATCGGCGTGCTGATCTTCCCGTGGAAGCTGTACTCCGACCCGCAGGGCTACATCTTCACCTGGCTCGGCCTGGTCGGCGGACTGCTCGGCACGGTCGCCGGCATCCTCATCGCCGACTACTGGATCCTGCGCCGCGGCAAGCTCGACCTCGTCGACCTGTACCGCGCGGGCGGCCGCTACTGGTACGAGGGCGGCTGGAACTGGCGGGCCGTCGTCGCCTTCGTGGCCGGTGGCGTCCTGGCGATCGGCGGCGCCAGCTTCAAGCCGCTGATCGACGGCCGGCCCATCCCGGCGCTGCAACCGCTCGCAGACTACGGCTGGGCGGTCGGCCTCGGCACCTCGATGGTCCTGTACGTGGTGCTGATGCTGCTGCGCGGAAGGGATCGCCTGGAGGCCTGAGCCTGCGCTCTTGCCTTCGCCTTCGCGCTCGGAGGGCAGCCGGTCCTACTGGCTGCCCTTCAGTGAGGTCACGGCGTCCCTCGACGCCTCGATCGCACCCTTGTTGATCTCGTCCGTGCTGGGCGCCTTCTTCGTCTCGAAGTCGCTGCCGTTGTACGTGACGACCACCAGCACGTTGGAGACCTGGGCGAACACCATGCCCTCGCGGGTCTGCTGCTTGTCCTCGGTGGTGAGGTTGACGACGGAGTAGGCCTGGTCCCCGAGTCCGGGAACCGCCCCTCCGCCGCTCTTGTCAGTGATTCGCTGCTTGTAGGAGTTCTGTGCCGCTTCGTCCGATTTCATGACTTCGAAGGAGACGTCGAGCCAGCGGTAGTCATAGCCCTTGAGCGCGTTCCACGAGCAGGTGCGCCGCAGCTTCTCGTCCGTCGACTGGATCTCCTTGCCCGCCGTCTTGGCGCCCGGAACGAGCGATTTGAGCGTCTTCGTGGCCACGCTGCCGCACGGTGCGGGGGCGGCGGCGTACGTCTTGGACTCCGCGGTCGTGGAGGGAGCGGAGGCCGACTGGGTGCCGGTCTTCGGTGCTTCCTTGTGCTCGGCGGTCGTCGTCGCCGCGGGGCCGGACGTCAGCGCCCAGCCGGCCGCGGCCAGCACGACGACAGGGGACAGACGCGCGGTCAGAGCGAGCGGCAGAGGAAAATCGCGCACGGCACACTTTTCGGTGGGGGACGGTGTGCGGAGGGGGTCCGCACTGCGGACGGGGCGCCAGTCTCACATGAGTCCCTGTGAGACGGAAGTGTCAACTCGCTCCGTGGCCGCGCGGTTACTGTTCAGTCAACATCGGTCGGCATGCGGCGCGGCCGGTCGGCGGTGACGAGCTGGATGCGTCATACGGCTCGACCTGGATGTTCTCCCAGCCGTCCAGTGCCTCCCGGACGGGGCCGGACCGGGACCGGCTGGTGGTGTTCGCGTATGAGTCGGGGCTGGTGGCGCCGCGCGGCGGTTAACCCGTTGCGTGCCGCGTCCGGAGATCAGCAACCTGGGGTGATGACAGAGGCGACACGCGCGCAGGGCCCGGCCGTCCACGAGGAGATCCTCGCCTACTACGCCCAGGGCAAGGAGGACGCCCGCCTCAGACAGGGCGGCGCGCCTGCCGGGCGGCTGGAGTACTGGCGCACCCAGGACGTGCTGCGGCGGGTGCTGCCCGCGGCCCCGGCACGGATCCTGGACGTCGGCGGAGGCAGTGGCGTGCACGCGCAGTGGCTGGCGCAGGACGGGTACGAGGTCGACCTCGTCGATCCCGTGCCGCTGCACGTCGAGCAGGCCGGTCGGTTGCCCGGGGTGAGCGCGAGATCCGGGGATGCGCGGTCCCTGATGGACGAGGACGCCTCGTACGACGCTGTGCTGCTGCTTGGCCCGCTCTACCATCTGCCCGAACGTGAGGACCGGGTAAGGGCGTTGGCCGAGGCGCGGCGGGTGGTACGCCCGGGCGGGCCCGTGGTGGCGGCCACCATCAACCGCTACGCGGGGCTGCACGACCTGCTCCGCGAGGAGCGCTACTTCGACCCTGCACAGCGGGCGCGCACGGACGCATCGAGCAGCGACGGCCGGCATGGCGGCGAGGGCGGTCTGTTCACCGTCGCGTTCTTCGCCCAACCCGCAGAGGTACCCGGCGAGTTCACGGACGCCGGTCTTGTCCCACAGGGGCAGTACGGCCTGGAGGGTCTCGCCTGGCTGATGGGCGGCGTGGAGGACTGGCTGGACGACCCGGAACGGCGCGAGGCCGTGCTGGCGGCGACCCGTCGCATCGAATCGGAGCCGACGCTCCTCGGCGCGAGCGGACACCTGCTCACGGTGGGCAGACGGCAGCCGTGAGCGGGCGCCCTTGGTGCTCTACGCCACGGTGCCGCCCGCGTAGTCACTGTTGAACGTGGTCTCGACGGTGGTCGCCACCGACTGCGCCACCCCGGTCCCCGTGAGGATGATGCCCAACTCCCGGTTGTTCGACAGAGAGTTGCTGCTGATGTTCATGGAGCCCGCCTCCACCTCCTGGGTGGACAACCCGTAGTCGGCCACCATGGCCTTGGCGTGGATGTAGAAGCCGTTGGGGTCGGAGTAGCCGACGACGGTGCCGCCCGCGGCCTCGATCTCGGAGACCTCGCTGGAGTAGCTGGACGGACTCTCCAGCACCACCCGCACGGCCACACCCGCCTTCGCTCTCGCCGCGATGGCGTCGACCACCGTGCTGTCGCTGAACTCCAGTTCCTCGATGTCGAGCGTCTTCGTGGCTGCGTTGATCACGGACAGCAGGCGGTTGCGGGAGTCGTTGGGCGACCACAGCAGGTGGTCACCGTCGGTCGGGGTGATCGACGTGCCCGCGTAGTCGGCGTTGAAGACCTTCTCGATCGCGGCGACGTCACGGGTGTCGTCGGTGAAGACGCCGTAGTCGCGGCCGGTCGCGTAGTACTGCGAGGTGAGATTGCCGGTGAGGACCAGCGACTTGGTGGCGTTCACCGTGATCGTCTTCTGGTGGGTGTAGACGAATCTCGACGACGACCACACCACCCCCACGCCCGCGTTGGTCAGGGCGGTGTACGCCGAGTTGTTGGCGGTCTGGTGCTGGCGGTCGAGGATCACCCGCACGGTGACGCCCTTGTTCTCCAGCGCTATGAGGTCGTTGACGGCCGTGGTGTCCTCCAGCTCGTACATGGTCATGTCGAGGGAGGCGGTGGCCGAGTTGATGAAGTCGTAGATGTTCGGCTGGCTGCCGCTCTGCGAGAAGGCGAACGC
The DNA here is from genome assembly GCF_053598255.1 of Streptomyces sp. NPDC001157. Classification (NCBI taxonomy): domain Bacteria; kingdom Bacillati; phylum Actinomycetota; class Actinomycetes; order Kitasatosporales; family Streptomycetaceae; genus Streptomyces; species Streptomyces sp. NPDC001157. The sequence continues at coordinate 806,670 of NZ_JBSFJW010000001.1, read as the reverse complement.
GGAGTAGCTCGCCGCGTTCGCGGGGACGGCGGTGGCGACGACGGCGGCTCCGGCCGCCAGGGCGACACCTGCGCGCCCGATGACCTTCCACAGCATGTGTGACTCCTGGTCGAGTTGATGCCCACGTGGGGGGTGGGTGAGCGTGGGCATGACACCACGCGCGTAGAACGACCAGGAAGAGAAGGTCGGTGAACACGGGATTACCGGCCCGGAGCACGGGCGAACAAAGGGGACTTCAGGCAGGTGGGAGCTGGTTCATGCGGTCCCCGCGAGTTCGCAAAATCTTCGTAGCGGCAGACCGCCGAGCGACCCGCACCGGGCAACTCAGTCCTTGACGGTCGAGCTTGCGATGGTTTCTCCCTGTTCCACCAGGTCCGAGGGGTTCGCCTCGCTAATATGACTCTCCTGACGGGCCGTTGGCCTGCGGTGGGGCGCGCGCCAGGGGGAGGCGGCTCATGGTTGAGGCGGCGGAGGCGGCCGCGCCAGGCATCGGAGCGACCGGGACCCCGGGCGGGCGGCTTCGGTTCACACCGGAGGTGGAAGCGGTCGCACTGGCCGTGGGCGGGGTCGTGTTCGGGGCGTATGTGCTGGTCGTGAGTGCCCCCGGGCGGTATGTCACGACCACCACGACGTGGTTCTCGGGCGCGGTCGGCGGTCTGTATCTCGCAGCGGGGCTGCTCGCGCGGATGCGGCGGCCGAGCAATCCGGTCGGGCTGCTGATGCTGTGGGTGGGCATCGGGTGGTTCGCCGAGGACCTGCAGATCAGCCCGGATCCGGTGGCGCACACCGTGGGCCTGCTGGTGCGGTCGGCGTCGAGCGGATTCCTGATCCCGCTGCTGCTGATGTTCCCCGACGGGGTGCTGCGCTCGCGGCTGGAGCGGCTCCTGGTGGCCGCGGGCTACGCGACGGCGTTCGGGCTGATCCCGCTGAGCACGCTGTTCTACGACTCGCTGGTACGGAACCTGCTGCTGGTGCACCCCGTGCTCTGGCTGCCCGAAGCGGTCGACAGGGTCCAGTTCGTCATGAGCGCGGCCGTCGTCGCCGTCCTGCTGGGCCGGTGGGTGAGGGCCACACGTCCGGCGCGCCGGGTGCTCGCGCCGCTGTTCGCCACGGGCCTGGTCGGCGGGCTCGCGTCCACGCTCGACGCGATACTCGGCACGGGACCCGACTCGCCGACCCATCCACCGCTCATCGCCGTCGCGCACGTGGCGGTGCTCGCGCTGCCACTGGCCTTCCTGGCCGGCGTCTGGCACGTCCGCATGGGGCGTACGGCCGTGGCCGACCTGCTGCGCTGCATGCCGACCGCCACCCGCGCGCAGTTGCGCGACGCGCTCGCGAGGGCACTCCGTGACCCGTCGGTGCAGGTCGGCTACCCCGCCCCCGAGGGGTACGTCGACGGTGGGGGCGCCGTGCTCGCCGTGGCGCCCGGGCGGCAGGTCAGCCCGCTGGAGCGGGACGGTCAGCCGGTCGGGGTGCTCGTCCACGACCCGGCGCTGCGCGAGGACCGCTACGTACTGGAAGCCGTCGTCTCCGCGGCGGCGCTGGAGCTGGACAACCAGCGCCTGGCCGCCGAGGTGCGTGCGCAGCTGGCCGAGGTGCGCGCCTCACGGGCCCGCATCGTCGAGGCGGGGGACGAGCAGCGCCGCCGGATCGAGCACGACCTGCACGACGGGGCACAGACGACGTTCGTCACCGCGCTGGTCACGTTACGGCTGGCCCGGCAGAGGTGCGCCGGCCGGGAGGCGCCCGATCCCGAACTGGTCGGCCTGCTCGACCGGATCGCGGTGCTGATGGGCGAGGGCATCGACCAGTTGCGCGACCTCGCGCACGGCATCCACCCCGCCGTACTGACCGAAACCGGCCTGGTGGCGGCCCTGGAGACGCTCGCCGCGCGCGCCCCCTGTCCGGTCGAGGTGACCGCGGGCACCGTTCCCGGACTGCCGCCGCCGCTCGCGGCCACCGTGTACTTCGTCGCCGCGGAGGCCCTCACCAACGCCCTGAAGCACGCCCAGGCGCGGACCATCGGCATCGACGTCCGCCACCGCGCCGAGGACGGAGTGCTGCGCCTGACGGTGGCCGACGACGGCGTCGGCGGCGCCGATCCGGGCGGCGGCACCGGGCTGCTCGGCCTGCGGGACCGGCTGGCGGTGTTCGACGGCACCATGACGATCCGCAGCGAGCGCGGGCGGGGGACCGTGGTGTCGGTGGAACTCCCGTTCCTCATCGGGGACTTGGCCGTTACGGCGGCTTCGGTCGAGGCGGCTTCCGGCGCTTTCGGTGAGGCGGAGGGGGGACGGGCGTGACGGAACACGAGTCGGCGAAGACCCTTCCGGGGCCGGGAAGCTCTCCACGCGGAGACATCACGAGCGCTCCGCCCCCGCACAGGCCTCTGCGGATCGTGCTCGCCGACGACGAACGCCTCTTCCGGGCCGCCCTCGCCGCACTGCTGGCGAGCCGCGGTCACGAGGTCACCGCCCAGGTCGGCGACGCGGACGCGCTGCGCGCGGCAGTCGCCCGCACGGTCCCGGACCTCGCCGTGGTCGACATCAGGATGCCGCCGACGAAACGCCTGGAAGGACTCCAGGCGGCCGTGGACATCAGGCAGTCCCACCAGGGCGTGGGGATCCTGCTGCTGTCCCAGAGCGTCCAGGTCACCCACCTCGCCGAGTTGACGGCATCCGATGTCCGGGGCGTCGGCTACCTGCTCAAGGAGCGCGTCGCCGACGAGCACTTCCTCGACACCGTCGGCCGGATCGCGGACGGGGAGTGCGAGTTCGACCAGGAGGTGCTGCAACTGCTCCTCAACGGACCGCGCCGGCGCGGCGGTCTGGCCACGCTCAGCCCCCGCGAACTGGACGTGCTCCGGCTCATGGCCCAGGGCCTGACGAACCCGGCGATCGCCGAACAGCTCGTCGTCACCGTGAAGACCGTCGAGACCCACGTCCGCAGCATCTTCCGGCGGCTCGAACTGCCCGACGAGAGCGAAGGGGAGTACCACCGCCGGGTCCTGGCCGTCCTGAAGTACCTGCAGTCCCGCGACTCCTGACGTGCGCTCCCGGTTCACCGTCCCCGGCCGACGAGGTCCGACAGGGCCCTGACCGACAGCCGGTCCTTGGCCAGGAAACCGGCGGCCGGGGAGCGGGCGATGTGCGCGGCGAACTCGTCGGCCTCGCGCACCGAGCACAGGACGAGCACCATGTCGGCAGCCAGTGTGTTCAGCTCCCGCGTCACGGCGAAGGCGTTCTCGCCCGGCAGCCCCAGGTCCAGGAGCACGATGTCCGGCCGCTGTCCCCGGGCGACCGCAGCGACCGCCGCCGCACCCGACGCCGCCTCGGTCACGGCGTAGTCCCCGTCCGCCTCCAACAGGGCCCGGACGGCGGCCCGGTAGGCGGGGTCGTCGTCGACGATCAGCACGCTGCGGCTCATGGCCCCATGCTGACGGGCGCGCGGCGGCCACGGCATCAGGGCAGACCCTGAGAAGTCCCCGTCGGCGGACCGGTGCCCGCCTGGATGTCCCCTGCCCCCACCGTGCGAAGACTGGGCGGACCACTCATCAGGGAGTCACAAGCCGGAAGCCGGAAGCCGGGGGAATCGGGGGAACATCATGCGGGGGAACACACGCGGAAAGGCATGGGGGAAGCCTGTCAGGCCGCTCGCTCTGGTCGTGCTTGCGGCGCTGCTCGCGGCCGGCCTGGCCGGCTGCAAACCGGGCCAGGGATCGGTGACCGTCAAACCGGCCTTCCTGCCGGTGTCGTTCACGATCGACTCGGCCGGCAACATCAGCGTCTCCGCCGACGCGAAGATCGTCACCCCGCTCGGCGAGGTCTCCGTCGGCGGGTTCCAGCAGCCACTGGTCAGCGGCAAGAACCTGGTGGTCCTGATCCGGCATCTGGCGCACCCCGCGACGACCACCCGGAGCGCCGCGTTCGTCCAGGCACGGGGCGCGGAGAGCGCGGGATACGTCTACTCCGCGTACGAGATCCACACCGAGGGCCGCCATGTCCAGCCCTCCCTGGACGGGCGGGACCTCGCCCTCGCGCAGGGCGGCACGGTACTGGTCGACGCGACCCGTACCCAGCCCGGCAAGGTGACGCGTCTGCAGATCGCCGATGCCCCGAAACAGCAGGACTCTCCCGTGCCGACCAGTTCGGCGTCCTCCTGTGCCGCCGGCACCGCAGACATCGGGATCACCCTGCCCGAGGTGAGCGCCGGGGCCGACGTCGACGACACCGTGGCGCAGCTGGCCGCCGACTGTCTCCAGGTGCAGTACGCGGCCGAGCCCGCGGACGGCGTCGAGGAGGGCACGGTCTCCAGGGTCGTCATCCCGACCGCCGGCGCCGCCGGCACCGTACAACTCCCGCCCGCCGACGACGCCGCGCCCCGGCCGGGCGACCGGGTGACCGCGAGCCGACGGATGCCGACGACGGTGTACGTGGTGACGACGCCGCCCGCGCCCTCGGACCCACCGACGGACTCTCCGACACCGACGCCGACGGACACGCCCACCGACACCACAACTCCCGGGACCTCGACCGTCACCGGCGCCGTGACGGCACCCGTACGCACGGGGCCCAGCACCGCCGACACGCAGATCAGCCACGTCGAGGAGGGCGGCTCGTACCAGGCGCTGTGCGCGGCGCACGGCGACCGCGTGCAGGCGCACGGCTACGACAGCGATCTGTGGGTCGAGCTGCTCCGCGCCACCGGTGGCACGGGCTGGGTCACGGCCACCGCGCTCACCGGCGGCCCCGACGTCCTGTCGCTCCCCGCCTGTGCCGAGCCCTCCGGCCCGGCTCCGGACACGACGTCCCCGGCCCCGGTGACGGTCACTCCGTCCGACGGCACCCCGACCCCGACTTCGACCGCGACCGAATGAGGACGACGAACAGCGATGAGCAGAAAGAAGAAGGTCGGCGAGATCCGCATCGCCAAGCGGATCGTCACCATCGGCCACGAGACCTATCCGCTCGCCAACATCTCGCGGGTGCAGACCCTGCGCGTGGTCTGGCGCGGCAGGCTTGCGACGCTCTACCCGCTCCGCGAGATCACCGCCCTGCTCCTCCTGGGCGGCGCGATCGCCCTGGTCCTGCAGCGCGCCGGGTCCCGGCTCGGCGGCGCGGACGCCGAGACCGTACGGCGGATCGGCGCGGCCATCGTCGCGCTGCTGGCCGTTCGGGCCGCGTACCTGCTGTGCGTGCTGCTCTACCGGCTGCTGTTCCGGCGCAAGCGGTACGCACTGCTCATCGAGACGGCGGGCACGCAGTACACCGCGCTGTCCGGGACGGCACGCGACGAGATCCACCGCATCCAGGCGGAGATCGTCGCCGCGATCGAGGACCCGCCGGCCACGGAACGGATCCTGCACGTGGGAGGGGATCTCGTCGTCGGCGACAAGTTCGGCGGCGACAAGGTGGGCCGGGACAAGAACGTACAGAGCGGATCCCCCGCATAACCGACCTGCATGACCAGCCCCGCATGACCAACAACATCACCGTCACCATCGCGAAGACAAGAAAAGAAGGAGCCAGAGATGTCCGACTACGTCTACGGGGACAAGTTCGGTGGCGACAAGATCGGCCGCGACAAGAACGTCCAGACCGGCGGCAGCGGCAACACCTTCAGGATCGACAACTCCCAGGGGGTCTCGCCCGCCGAGCTGGACGCCGCCGTCGGTGAACTGCGGGCCTTCGTGGCCCAGTTGACCCGGGAGGGAGTCGTGGCGGCGGACGGCAGCGTCACCGACGCCGGTGCGGTCGTCACGGCGGTGCGTTCCCGGCCCGAGCGCCTGCGGGCGCTCGGGCGTGCTGTGGCGGGCGGCGCCTCGGACGCGGTGCTGGCGGTGGTGCAGGGCGGGGTGGCGACGCTGGTCACGGCACTCGTCAAGGGGATGTGAGCGGGCCCGCCTCAGGTCGCGAGCAGCCCCCCGGCCGTACCAGTCCTTGGTGTCACGGACGCCGGGCAGGGCGTAGAAGTAGCCGCCGCCGGTGGGGGGAGATGTAGTCGACCAGGGACTCGTCGATCAGGCGGGTCCGGGTGGCTTCGAACTGGCGCTTGACGTCTTGCCGGTAGCAGCAGAAGACCAGGCCCATGCCGAGGTTGCCGACGTTGCCGATGCCGCGGTCGTAGTTGTAACCGCGGTGCAGGGTACGGGAGTTGTCGGTCCTGGACGTGCGCGGGTTGCCCGGCGGATGTGGGCGTCCAGCGGGATCGCGGTGCCGTGCGGGTCCTTGGCGTGGTTGGGGATGTCGGTCTCCTTGGCGCCGTCGAGCGGGGCGCCGGTGTCCTTGCGGCGGCCGAACATCAACTCCTGTTCGCTCAGCGAGACCCGGTCCCAGAACTCCACCGGCATGCGGATGATGCGGATCACCTTCGCGAGAGGGTAATTCCGAGGCCAAAATCCTGCGCTGCCGCACTGCCGCCGACAACGACGAAGTCAGCGAGACGCCGTCTGGTGGATACCGGGAACGTCCAACTCGTCGGCGCGGAGGAACTGGTTATACGCGGTGACGTTCGTGAAGAAGATCGGGATGGGAAGGGTGAGCCCCGGTGGCAGTGGGGGCGGCATGCTCGGGGTGAACGTGACGGGGAGCAGGCCGAGGAGGTTCCCGCTGAGGACCTTGGTCAGCAGGACCACGGGCCGCCCGGTGGCCACCGTCGTGCTGGAGGGGGCGTCCGTCTCCAGGGTGCCCTGGCAGGGATACCAGGGGCCGGGGGCGGACGGGTCCACACGGCCGATGCCGGGGATGCCCATGTCGAGCAGCGGCAGCCGGAGGCCGGGCAGGCCGTGGAAGGGCGGGGCGGGCGGCGGGGGCTGGTTGCGGCCGCATCCGGGGGCCAGGAGAGGGGCGGTCTGGCGCAGGCTCGCAATGTCGACCCGGTACGCGGTGAAGACCAGGACCTCCTGGGGCCCGTAGGCCGTCGGCACCTCGGTGATGCCGTGGTAGGTCAGGCCGGTGAGCACCAGCAGGGGGGTGACGACCCGGAACGGCTGGGCGGCGGTGCGTACGCGGTACGCGGCGGCATCGACACCCAGCCTGAGAGAGATCAAGGGCTGCGGAAGGCACCAGGGCGACTTCTCGTCGTGGTCGGAGCCCGCGCCCAGATCGATGTGCAGCGGCAGCAGCGACAGCGGCCCCTTCATCCGCCCGTCGGCAGGCAGGGGAGGGACGTCCAGGCGCAGGACGGACGGCGGGACCTTGCCGGCGACGCCGTCGGACCCGCCCGACTGCTTGTCCGACGCGCCCGGCCCGGTGGCGTGGTCGGGCTTACTGTGCTGGGGCCGGCCGGTGAGGCGGGTCGGCCCGGACGTCTCACGGTCGTGCCGGGCAGCCGAGCCCCTGTCCTGCTTGTCGCGTGCGTCGTCTGAACCGTGCAGGCCGAGCAGATCGGAGACCGAGCCGAGGAGGCTCCCTCCGGATGAAGGTGCGGGAGCGGGTGCACGCTTGACGGAGGCCGGTCCGTGTCCGGCCCTGGGTTTGTCGTTCGTCTCGGTACGCGGCTTCGGCACAAGGGGGACGAGGGGCCTGTTCGGGCCGTCCGCTCCGGCGCCTGAGCCCGGGACACGGCTTGCGGTGCTGCCGCGCGCGGGAGGTGTCGCCCCGGCCAGCAGTCCGCCGAGCAAGGAGCAGACGGTCAGGTGCGGGAGAGCGGTGTCTGTGACGGTGCTCCCGAGCACGCTGGGCGGTTCGGCGCGGCTCGGCACGACCCGCGGGAGGTGTGCCGGGGCCGGTTGCAGCCCGCCGGTCAGCAGAGCCCCGATCGGAAGCACGCCGAGCGCCCGCATACGGCTGGTGCGCCAGGTCAGACCGTTCGGGCGCGGGGTGCCGCCGGCTTGACCGCCGCCGACTGCATGACCTCCGCCGCCTCCCCAGCCGTCCGGTTCACCGGAACCGCCGGAGCCATCGGTCCCACCGGGACCGCCCGAACCACCGGAACCACCGGAACCGCCCGAGTCGCCCGGGCCACCGGGACCGTCCGGCTCCTCCGGGCCGCCAGGTTCTCCGGAGCCGCCCGAGCCGTTTCCACGACGCCAGTCCGGCCAGATCGGCGGCCGGAGCGGAGGCCTCGCGTAGGGCACCCAGCTCACCGCCATCGCACCGCCGGTGATGCCCAGCAGAAACCCGATCAGGAAGCCGCCGAAATTGGAGAGCACGAGCGAGGCCACCGCGAGCACCAGCGTCGCGATGCCCGCGAACACCCGGTGCCCGGGCGACAGCCACATGCTGAGCGCGAGGACCACCAGGAAGATCCCCATGAGCGACCCCGCCACGCCGGCGACGCCTTCATGCATCATGACCGGCAGCGGCGCGAACGGGATGGAGAGGATCTCGACCCCGGCGAGCAGCGTCCACACCCCGGCCCAGAACGGGCGGCTGCGCCGCCAGTCGCGGAAGGCGTTCCACACACCGCGCCGCTGCCCGTCAGCCTCTCCCTTCCCCTTGCCTCCGAGGTGCAGCCACGCACTACTCACTGCGATCCCCCGGAGTGTGGTGGTGTCCGTGATCCGCACCGGACGAGTGGTGACCGGAGTGATCCTCATCCGAGGAGTGGTGGCCTCCGTGATCGGCACCAGAAGAGCCGTGGCCTTCGTGATCCGAACCGGAAGAGTCGTCGTCCCCCTGATCCGCATCGGCATCGAAACACGGGTTCGAGCCGACCTGCACGCTCAGGTGGAGTCCCGGCAGCCGGAACGTCGCCGCACTCACCGAACGCGTCTGCTGCCGCAGGTTGTCGATGCGTACGGTGTCGGCCTGCTCGCCGAAGCCGCCGGGCGCGCCGTGCACACCCGGCACCCCCTGCACGGTCGCGGCATCCTGACCGATGTTGATGTTGTGGAAGAGCGCGTCGCCCTTCAGGTCGTGGCTGTCCGCGACGAGCCGGTCGGCGTGCGCGGGACTCCCACCGCTGCCCGAGGTCAGCCGTAGGGTCACGGGTCCGAGGACGGGGACGTCCTGTACGACGGACTGGCACAGGTCGTACAGGTCCGCGGACCGGATGCCGGAAAGAGCCTCCGGGTACGAGGCATGAGCGCCGCGGTCCAGCACACCGAACTGAACGAACCCTTGCCCGTCGAGCGTGCTGGCCGAGATCTGGAAGCTCTCGCCGGAAACCGTGAACGAGTTGGGTGACACTCCGAAGGACGCGGCCAGGGCGCCCCGCGCCACCGCCGTGCACAGCCCTGCGGACGCCAGCAAGGTGGGCACCATGGCCACGGCCAGGCGCCTCCATCGGGTGTGGCCCGTGAGCCGTGTGCTCACGGTGGTCTGGGTGGCACTGTCGGCGTTGCTCGTCATCCCTCTCCCCGTCAGACAATCCGGGCCGGCCCATGAGCGGGCCGAGAAGCCCCAAATTCCCGAGTCTCGGGCGGTACGCATCGCCAACTCCGGCGGGACCCGCGGGTGACTCCGGGAAACAGCAGCGGGACCCCAATGGACGGACGCATTCACCCGCGTGGGTCAGGCAAAGGGACGGGGAGGGGGGAGGGGGAGGGGGGATTGACTAGCAGGGCTTGGATCCGGCCTTCACGCTGAGGTGCAGGCCGGTGAGCCGGAAGGTCGCCGCCTTCACCTCTCGGGTCGACTGCCGCAGGTGATCGATGCGTACGGTGTCGGCCGACTGCCCGAAGACTCCCGCCAGGTCACCGGAGCCGTTCTCGAAGGTCGAGGCATCCTGGCCGATGACGATGTTGTGGAACTCCGCATCGCCGCCGAGGTCGTCGGTGTGGACGACGAGATGGTCCGCGTGTGCGGGCTTGCCACCACCGCCGGCCCCGATCCGCAGCGTGGTTTCGCCGACGACGGGGAGCTTGACGACCATCGACTGGCACAGGTTGTACAGGTCGGCCGAGTCGATCCCGGCGATGGCTTCCGGGTACGTCCGGGACTTCGACTGATCCGTCCCGACGTACTGGGTGAACCCGGTGCCGTCCAGCCGGTCGGCGGTGATCTCGAGGTTCTGTCCGGAGATCGCCATCGACTGTGCCGTGACCGCGAGCGAGACAGGGAGTATTCCGCTGCCGACCCCCACCAGGAGCAGCGCGGACACCACCAGCGTCGGCACCATCACGAGGCCGAGCCGTCCCCACCGGGTGTGACCCGCGGGGCGGGGGTCGGGCTCAGGGAACGTCATCACTGCCTCCCCGGCTCGGGCGGGGCCGAGCGGGGGTGGGACACCACCTGCGCCGCTGGCTGCGGCCGTCGGGCCACAGCCTCATTGCAACCTGGGGTGTGCAGGTCGGCAACCGGAACCGGACCGCAGCGATCAGCCCGGCCTGCAGGCGCCCCGGGATGTGCGGTGCGCCTCGCGTGCCCTTTCTCCCGGGTTTCGTCTGGGGTTGGATGGGCCAGGCCCATGCCCGCAGACATCGAGGTCAGAGATGCATTTCACCACTCGTCCCACCCTCCAGGGCACGTTCGGCATGGTGTCCTCCACCCACTGGCTGGCCTCCCAGTCGGCGATGGCCGTCCTGGAGGACGGCGGCAACGCGTACGACGCGGCCGTGGCCGGGGCGTTCGTGCTGCACGTCGTCGAGCCGCACCTCAACGGGCCTGCCGGGGAGGTGCCGATCCTGCTCGCCCCGGCGGGCGGCGAGGTGCGGGTGCTGTGCGGCCAGGGCGTCGCGCCCGCCGGAGCGACGGTCGCGCACTACCGGGGGCTCGGGCTGGAGCTCGTCCCCGGCACCGGACCGCTCGCCGCCGCCGTGCCCGGCGCGTTCGACGCCTGGATGCTCCTGCTGCGCGACCACGGCACCAAACCCCTCGCCGACGTCCTCAAGTACGCCATCGGGTACGCCGAACACGGCCACGCGCCCGTGGAGAACGTCGGCGCGACCGTCGAGGCGGTACGGCAGCTGTTCGAGACGGAGTGGACCTCCTCGGCCGAGGTCCATCTGCCGGGTGGGAAGGCCCCGCGCCCCGGGGAACTGCTGCGCAACCCCGCCCTCGCCGCCACCTGGAAGCGACTGCTCGCCGAGGTCGCCGGTGCGGGGGACCGGGTCGCGCAGATCGAGGCGGCGCGGGAGGTCTGGCGGTCCGGGTTCATCGCCGAGGCCCTGATACGGCAGGCCCAGCGGCCCACCATGGACACCAGCGGCGAGCGCCACAGCGGCACCCTCACGGCCGCCGACCTCGCCGGCTGGTCCGCGACCTACGAGACCCCGGCGACGTACGACTGGAACGGCTGGACCCTGTGCAAGGCCGGCCCGTGGAGCCAGGGCCCGGCCTTCCTCCAGCAGCTCGCTCTGCTCCCGCCCGAACTGCCCGAGTACGGATCCGCCGACTACGTCCATCTGCTCATCGAGGGCTGCAAGCTCGCCATGGCCGACCGGGAGGCCTGGTACGGGGACGCCGCCGAGGTCCCGCTCGGCGAACTGCTGTCGACGGACTACAACGCGGCCCGGCGCGATCTCATCGGTGAAAAGGCCTCCTACGAGCTGCGTCCCGGCAGCCCCGGCGGGCGGACCCCGCGGCTGAGCGGGCACGCGCGCGTGGTTGTCACCGACGACCCCGGGTTCGACCCGATGGGTGCAGGGGAACCGACGGTCGCCAAGCCGACCACGTCCCCGGTGCCGGGTGAGCCACGCGCGCGTGCCGTCGAACCGGAGGTGCGCGCCGACGGCGCCACCCGTGGTGACACCTGCCACCTCGACGTCGTCGACCGCTGGGGCAACATGGTCGCGGCCACGCCCAGTGGCGGCTGGTTGCAGTCCAACCCCGTCGTGCCCGAGCTGGGCTTTCCGCTCGGCACCCGGCTGCAGATGACCTGGCTGGAGGAGGGCCTGCCGAACTCGCTGACGCCCGGCCGCCGCCCCCGCACCACCCTCACACCGTCGATCGCCCTGCGCGACGGTGTCCCGGTCATGGCGTTCGGCACGCCCGGAGGGGACCAGCAGGACCAGTGGCAGCTGCACTTCTTCCTGGCCGTCGCCCTGCGGGCACCGGCCCGCGGCGGCCTCGACCTGCAGGGCGCCATCGACGCCCCGAACTGGCACAACGACGGCTTCCCGGGGTCGTTCTACCCGCGCGGCATGCGGCCGGGCAGCGTGACGGTCGAGTCCCGCATGGACCCCGGCGTCGTCGAGAAGCTGCGGCGCCGCGGGCACGACATCACCGTCGGTGACCCCTGGTCGGAAGGCCGGCTGTGCGCGGTCGCCCGGGACCCGGAGACCGGCATCCTGTCGGCGGCCGCGAACCCGCGGGGGATGCAGGGGTACGCGGTCGGTCGCTGAGTGCGTGCACCGGCCCGCTGATCGCGCACACCGGCCCGCTGACCGAGCGCGCCGAGTTCACGCCGATTCCACCGGAGGTCCACCGGCACGGTGGGGATTGTCAGTGGCGCGTGCTCTCATGGAGCCATGATCGAAGACAAGGAAACCATCGACGAGTTTCTCGCCCGCCACTCGGCCGACGTGGAGGAGGCGGTCCGCAAGGCCGCCGCGGCCGAGATCATGCCCCGCTTCCGCCGGCTGGCCGCGCACGAGGTCGACCAGAAGGCCGGACCGCACGACCTGGTGACCGACGCCGACCGCCTCGCCGAGCAGTACCTCACGGACGTCCTCGGCGCGCTCCTGCCCGGTTCGGTCGTGGTCGGCGAGGAGGCGGTTCATGCCGATCCGGTGACGTACGAGGCGATACAGGGCGACGCCCCGGTCTGGATCGTCGACCCGGTCGACGGAACACGCCAGTTCGTGCGCGGCGAATCCGGATTCTGCACGCTGGTCGCCCTCGCGCACCGCGGAGTTCTGCTCGCCTCGTGGACCTACGCACCCGCGCAGGACCAACTGGCCACGGCCACAAGGGGCCAGGGCGCCTTCCTCGACGGCGTGCGGCTGCACGCGGGCTCGCCCGTCCCCGGCCGCGACCTCCAAGTGGCCACCTCCCACCCGGACTACACGACCGACGAGCAGAAGCGCGCCCTGCTCGGTCTGCGGACCGAGGGTGTCGCGTTCCGTTCCTGCGGCTCGGCCGGCCTGGAGTATCTCGCCATAGCCCGCGGCGAGTTGGACGCCGTCGCCTTCTCGTGGGAGGCGGCGTGGGATCACGCGGCGGGCATCCTGCTGGTCGAGGAGGCGGGCGGGGCCCACCTCACGCTCAGCGGGGAACCCTTCCGCATCACGGGCGGCAACGCCCTTCCGTTCACGGCCGCACGTGACGCGGCGACGGCCCGCCGGGTGCACGGGCTGCTGTCGGGCAGGGTCTGATCCAGGCGTCCGTTCCGGCCGGTCCAGGGGCCTGATCAGCGTGAACCACCCGCCGCCGGAGACTGTCAGTGCCCCGGCATATCCTGATCCTCAGAGGCCATCGGCTGACGAAGGGGTCCCAAGGTGCCGTCGATGCTCGATGCTGTCGTGGTGGGTGCGGGGCCGAACGGACTGACGGCCGCCGTGGAACTGGCCCGCCGCGGCTTCTCCGTGGCGGTGTTCGAAGCCCGCGACACCGTCGGCGGGGGAGCCCGTACCGAAGAGCTCACCCTGCCCGGCTTCCGGCACGACCCGTGCTCCGCGGCCCACCCCCTCGCCATCAACTCCCCGGCGTTCCGCGCCATGCCCCTGGAGCGGTACGGCCTCGAGTGGCTGCACGCCGAGCTGCCCATGGCGCACCCCTTCACCGACGGCACCGCCGCCGTGTTGTCCCGCTCGGTCGCCGAGACGGCCGCGTCCTTCGGCCCACGGGACGCGGGCGCCTACCGCAGGCTGGTCGCGCCCTTCCTCCCCAAGTGGGACACCCTGGTCCGCGACTTCATGTCCCTGCCGCTCACCACGCTCCCGCGCGACCCGGTGACCCTCGCCCGCTTCGGCCTGGCCGGCCTGCCCCCGTCGACCTGGCTGACCCGCCGCTTCCAGGACGAACGCGCGAAGACCCTGTTCGCGGGCCTCGTCGCACACGTCATGGCCCCGCTGAACGGCTTCGCCACGGGCGCCATCGGCCTGGTCTTCGCCCTGGCCGCGCACGCCCGTGGCTGGCCCGTGGCCCGCGGCGGCTCCCAGTCCATCTCCGACGCGCTCACCGCGTTCCTCAAGGACCTGGGCGGCCTGGTCCACACGGACTACGAGGTCAAGCGCCTCGACGACCTGCCGCCCGCCCGCGCCTACGTCTTCGACACCTCACCCGCCGCCCTGGCCCGTATCGCGGGCTTCGGCCGCTACTACGAGGGCTACAAGTACGGCCCCGGAGTCTTCAAGGTGGACTACGCGCTGGACGGTCCGGTGCCGTGGACCGCCGAGGAGGCCCGCGCCGCCGGTACCGTGCAGATCGGTGCGGACAGCGCGGAGATCGGCGCCGCCCTGACCGCGGCCTCCCGCGAAGGCCGCGCTCCCGACAAACCCTTCATGATCACGGTCCAGCCCGGCGTCGTCGACCCCACCCGCGCACCCGACGGCAAACAGGTCTTCTGGGCCTACGGTCACGTCCCCAGCGGCTGGACCGGAGACCTCACGGATGCCATGGAGCGCCAACTGGAGCGCTTCGCCCCGGGGTTCCGCGACCGCGTCCTCGCCCGCGCCACCGCCGGCCCGCCCGAACTCGCCGCCCGCAACGCCAACTACATCGGCGGCGACATCGCCTCCGGCGCGGTCTCCGGACTCCAGATCCTGCTGCGCCCCAAACTCTCCCTGTCCCCGTACAGCACCCCCCACCCGGCCGTCTTCATCTGCTCCTCGGCCACCCCGCCCGGGCCGGGGGTACACGGCATGTCCGGGCACAACGCCGCGAAGGCCGTCTGGAGGAGGCTGAGACAGACATGACGCCGACCATCACGCTCGCCCAGGGCGACATCACCCGCCAGAGCGCCGACGCGATCGTCAACGCCGCGAACTCCTCCCTGCTCGGCGGCGGAGGCGTGGACGGCGCCATTCACCGCCGCGGCGGCCCCGCGATCCTGGAGGAGTGCCGCAAACTCCGCGCATCCCATTACGGCAAGGGCCTTCCCACCGGCCAGGCGGTCGCCACCACCGCGGGCGACCTGGACGCACGCTGGGTGATCCACACGGTGGGCCCGGTCTGGTCGTCCACCGAGGACCGCTCCGCACTGCTCGCCTCCTGTTACCGGGAGTCGCTCCGCGTGGCGGACGAGTTGGGTGCGCGGACGGTCGCGTTCCCGGCGATCTCCACCGGGGTGTATCGGTGGCCGATGGAAGAAGCGGCCCGTATCGCGGTTCAGACGGTGCGGGACGCATCGACAGACGTCGAAGAGGTGCGGTTCGTTCTCTTCGACGACCGGGCGTACGAGGCTTTCGGCCGGCAACTCGGTTGATAGAATCCAGGGCCAGCGGGAAGGGTGGAGCAGGCGGCCCTCCTGGGCGGGGAAAGCGAGCACGTCGAAGATCAGCCATTCCAGGACCGTGGTCGGCCAGAGCACGACCTCGGACAGATGCACGGCCCGCACGAAGATCACCAGCAGTGGGAACGGCAACGTGAAGCCGTCGCCCCACGTTCGTGCCGCGGCTCGGGGCGCTCTTCACCTCTGCGAGGCTGAGGCCATCGCGGCAGATCGGCATGAGGTGCGCCGAAATGCCCGCGTTCTGTACCGGAGGTCACGCCGGCAATATCCCGGGCGTGTGAGTCCGCCCGTCGCAGCAGCGATACGGTATGCCGCAGTCGATCGCGCGTTCTACGATCGCTGACGAACAAGGGGGTTCCATGAAGCACCGCCGCCCGCGGCCCCGCCGTAGAGCCATCGCCAGAGCGGTAGGTTCGGCGGGTGCGCTGGCCGTCGCACTGGGTGTGGGGGTGACGCCGGCGATCGCCGCCGGGAAGACGTCGGCCACACCTACGGCCACCGGGTTCTCGCCCGACGAGCCCGACCCGAACACGAACTGGGCGCCCGAGAACGACGAGGCGCCGCTGCCCCGGAAGGCCGTACACCCTGAGGCATTCGCGGCCGGCCGTACGGCCGCGTCCGGTCTCCAGCTCAAGATGCCCGCGCCGACCGGGCCGAACAGCGTGGGCATGGTCGGCCTGCATCTGGTCGACTCGTCCCGTACGGATCCGTATGTGGGCGGCAAGCGCGAGGTGATGGTCTCGCTCTGGTATCCGGCCACCGCCACGTCCGGGCACTACCAGGCGCCGTGGATGCCGTCGATCTCCGGGAACCACTACCTCACCACGCACGGGATGTCGCCGCAGCAGGTGACCCTGCCGAAGACGGCGGGCCATGTCCTTGCCCCGGTGAAGACCTCGCTCGGCAAGCTGCCCGTCCTGCTGTACTCGACCGGGCTGCACTCGGACCGCGCGCAGGGCACCGCGCTCGCCCAGGATCTCGCCAGCCGCGGCTACCTCGTCGTCACCGTCGACCACACCCACGACGCCAACGAGGTGCAGTTCCCCGGCAACCGGCTCGAGCTCAACGCGATGCCGCCGGGCACCCACTCCTCCGACACGCTCAAGGTGCGCGCGGCCGACATCAAGTTCGTCATCAACGCGCTCGGCAAGATCAGCAGTGGCGGAAACCCGGACGCCGGACACGCGACGCTGCCCGCCGGGCTGACGCACTCGGTGGACATGTCCCGTATCGGGATGTTCGGCTGGTCGCTGGGCGGCGGGGCGGTCGACACCGCCATGCAGCTCGACAAGCGCATCGCCGCCGGTGCCGACCTGGACGGCCAGTTCTTCGGGACGGCGCCGAGCAAGGATCTGGACCGCCCCTTCATGCTCTTCAGCTCCGGCACCCACAACCGCAACAACGACGCTTCGTGGCGCACGCTGTGGTCGCATCTGAAGGGGTACAAGGTCGACATCAAGCTCCATGGCGCGGCGCACCTGTCGTTCTGCGACCAGGAGTGGATGGTGCCGCAGGAGGCAGGCCTGCTCGGCCTCTCCCAGGAGCAGATCCAACAGCAGTACGGCACGATCGACCCGGACCGGGCGGTCCAGGTGCAGCGCGTCTACCTCGCTGCCTTCTTCGACCAGACGCTGCGTCACAAGCACAGCACTCTGCTCGACGGGCCCGCCGACAAGTACCCGGAGATCTCTTTCGTCCGCTGACCGGAGAGTCGACCGGACAGCTGACCATGCGTTCGAAGGGTCGGGCCTGCTTGCAGGTCCGCCCTTCGTTGCGCCGCCGCGGCGGTGCGGCCTGTATCGCCGCCGCCCAGTGGTCCCGCGAATTCGAATTAACACGTACGTCACATGGGGCGAAAATGTGATGGTCGTGTGACGAGTGGGAGCTAACATGTTCGCACTCTCGAACATCTGGGCGCTCGACGCCAGTTGAGGAAGGATCCGTTCCCCTGCCCTCTGCACCCCGGGCGCCGCGCCGACACCGCATCCGTCGCCGTGCCGATATGCCGATGCTTGGCGGAGTTCGCCCGCCTATAGCCTCACTTGTCATACTTCTGCTGGTGGTCGCAGCCCTGACCGTGGTCGGCCTCGACGGCGTCCGCACCGCGTCCGTCCCGCAGGCCGTGTTGAACGGGGAGCAGCAGATCGCTGCGGACAGCGCACAGTCGCTGCGCACCGCGATCGACGCCGAAGCGAGCACCGTACGCCGTACGGCGGGCGCGTACCCGGCGACGAGCACCTCGACCCCCGTGACCACGCTCAAGGCGCTGACCTCCGCCAGGAAGGCGGTCCTCGGCAGTGCGCTGCTCGACCGGCGCACCGGCAAACTGCTTGCGGCCGGCGGCAAAATGGTGCCGTTGGCCGGGGTGGACGCCGCCCGGAAGGCCTCCGGGACGGTCCCGCCCCGGCTGGTGACGTCGGGCGGCCCGCCGCAACTGCTGTACTTCACCAAGGTCACGCTGCCCGCGCAGCAGGACGACCCCGACCAGGACTACCAGACCCCGAACCGGCCCGAGCGGCAGTGGCTGCTGGTGGTCTCCGAGGCGCTCCCCTCCGTCGCGGCGTACGGCGAGGGCGGCACGGCCGAAGTGCTGGACGCGAGCGGCAAGGCCCTCGCCACCGCGGTCCATGGCAAGGCGTCGCCGGGCGCCGCCGGTGATCTGTCCGCGGCGGCGGCTCGCGCGGCGCATGGATCCGGCGTCGACACCGAGGCCTCGGGAAGCATGCTGGGCGCCCGCACCGGTGAACGGCGCACCGTGGCCGGCTGGGCGCAGGTCGCCTCGGCGACCGGTCCGGGCGACACCGACGACCTGGGGCTGGTGGTGCTCACGTCCCGCGCGGTGCCCGCCACGACCACCACTGCCGACTACTCGCGCTTCGCGCTCGAGGCCGCCGGAGCGCTGGCCGGAGTCGCGCTGCTGCTCGGGCTGGCGCTGTACTTCTGCGTGCAGCGGCCCCTGCTGCGGCTGTATCTGTCCGCCAGCCGCCTCGCGCGGGGAGCGACCGAGGACGGGCCGACCGCGTGGGAGGAGCTGTCCCGGCCCGTTCCCGTGCATGGCTTCGGGGAACTGGCCCGGATCGGGCGGGCACTGGAGTCACTGCGCCGGCAACTGCTCGGCGAGAGCGGACCGCAGGAGTTCCCGGCCCGGCGCGGACCGGGCTACCGGGCGCTGGCCGTGGTCGGTGTGCTGGTGGTGGGCTGCTGGGCGATGCCGATGATCTTCCTGCTGAACCGGGCGGACGCCGCGACCTCGGTTCCGGCTTCGGTCCTCGCCGACCAGCAGGCGCGTACCGAGATCGCGGCGAACCGGATCCGGCAGTCCCTCGACCAGTCGTACACCGACCTGAGCGCCGCGGCCGGGGACCTGCCGGGCAGGAGCCGGGCCGCCCAGACCGAGGTTCTGCGGCATGCCCTCGACGACCACAAGCAGTACCGCTCGCTGTATCTCCTGGACCGCTCGGGCGGCATCACCCTGAGAGTGGGCGGCACACCGCTGCGCACCCTCGTCCACGTGCCCGGCGGCGAAGGGATCACCACCGTCAACACCTCCGGCCGGATCCCGGCGATCGCCGCCTACACCCAGGTCCGGGCCGTGAAGGGCAAGGCTCCTGCGGCCGGGGTGGTCCTGTTCGGCGAGATCGACGTGAACGCGCTCAACTCCGTCCTGCCCAGGCCGAAGCTGGGCAGCGTCTGGGTGACGGACCGCGACGAGCGGGTGCTGGCGGCAAGCGTCGGCTACCAGGCGTTCCAGTCGCTGCCCGACCCCGGCCTGACCCGTCTCGCCCGTTCCACCCAGAGCGCCCCGGGCACCGCGGGCACCGCGACCTCGGCGGTGCACCTCACCTCCTCCGGCCCCTCGGTCGACGCCGCCGCGCCGCTGGCGCAGAGTGGTCCGACGGCGCGCCTCGGCTGGCACGTGGTGACCGCGGAGCCCGCGGCAGCGCTCCAGATCCCCGCGGTGCAGGCCGAGCAGCGCACCATGCTCGCCGGCATCCTGGCCCTCGCCGTGGGCGCGGCCTGCCTGGGCTGGCTGCATGTCGTGGTGGTCCGGCCGCTGCGCGCGGTCGC
Organism: Streptomyces sp. NPDC001157; assembly: GCF_053598255.1. Classification (NCBI taxonomy): domain Bacteria; kingdom Bacillati; phylum Actinomycetota; class Actinomycetes; order Kitasatosporales; family Streptomycetaceae; genus Streptomyces; species Streptomyces sp. NPDC001157. The sequence continues at coordinate 787,326 of NZ_JBSFJW010000001.1, read as the reverse complement.
CGCGCTCGTCGAGCGGCTCGCCGGCGGAGACCGCCGTACCGTGCTGCATCCGGTCAACCACGACGAGATCGGCTCGGTCACCCGCAGCCTGGAGCTGATGCGCCAGGCCCTGGCGGAACGCGACCGGGCGGCCAGATCCGGCCATGCGGCCCGGCCCTCGCGGTCCCTGCGTGAGAACACCCTCCAGCGGTAGAAGGACGGAATCGACGTGCTCTTCCTCTATGTCATCGTCCTGATGTGCTGTGCCGTGCTGTGGATCGCCGGAATCCTGGAGCAGCGGCGCCACTTCGCCTCGCTGGAGCAGATACCGACGCGGGTGCTGGTCAACGGCATCCGCGGCAAGAGTTCGATCACCCGGCTGTGCGCGGGGGCGCTGCGCGGCGGCGGCCTGGTCACGGTGGCCAAGACCACCGGCACCGCGGCCCGGTTCATCCATCCGGACGCCACCGAGGAACCGATCTACCGCAAATTCGGCATCTCCAACATCGTCGAGCAGATCGGCATCGTACGGCGGGCGGCGACCTACCGGCCCGATGCGCTGGTGATCGAGTGCATGGCGGTGATGCCCGCGCTGCAGGAGACCAACCAGGAGAAGCTGATCCGTTCCACGATCGGCGTGCTGTGCAACGTCCGCGAGGACCATCTGGAGGAGATGGGGCCGACGCTGGACGACGTCGCCCGCTCCCTCTCCCGCTCGATGCCGGTGGGCGGGGTGTGTGTGACGGCGGAGAAGGACCGGCTGCACATCCTCCAGGAGGAGGCCGACAAGCGGAACTGCCGTCTGATCGCGGTCGATCCGGAGTCGGTGACCGACGCCGAGCTCCGTGGCTTCAGCTGGTTCACCTTCAAGGAGAACGTGGCGATCGCGCTCGCCGTCGCCGAACTGCTCGGCGTGGAGCGGCAGACCGCGATGCAGGGCATGTGGGACGCGCCGCCCGACCCGGGCGTGCTGTCGGTGGAGCGCTACGTCACGCCCGAGGGCAAGAAGCTGCGGTTCGCGAACGTCTTCGCGGCCAACGACCCCGAGTCGACGCTGATGAACGTGAAGCAGCTGGAGGATCTGGGCGCGATCAGACGACCGATCAACGTGGTCATCAACTGCCGCCCGGACCGGGTGGAGCGCAACGGCCAGATGGGCGCCATCGTCCCCGGCCTCGCCGCCGAGACGGTGTTCCTGATCGGCCATCCGACCAGGAGCGCCCGCGATGCGATTCCCGCCGGCTTCACCGGGCGCGTGGTGGATCTCGGCGGTGACCGCCGCGACCCCGAGGAGCTGACCGCGGCGATACTCGCGGAACTCGGCCCGGCCTCCTCGCTGGTGGCGATCGGCAACATCCACGGCCAGGGCGAGCTGTTCCTGGAATGCCTCGCCGAGCTGCCGGTGGACGAGTTCGAGGACCTGCTCGACGCCGTTCCCGACGGCGACGGCCTGGACCAGGAGACGATGCAGATCGCCATCCCCCGGCCGCGGGTCTCGGTGGCCCGGCCGCCCGAGCCGGAGCCGTACAGCTGGGTGGCACCGCTGGAGACACCGACGTACGCCTTCCGCGTTCCCGAACAGCGCGACCTCGCCCGCCGGTTCGCCGCCCGCCATGGCCGGTCCGACGACCAGAGCACCACAGACCACCCGCACCACTCCGACGAGCGTTACCACCCCTACGATTCGCCCCAGTCCACGAGGAACCCGTGATCCCCGCCAACCTCACCGCACAGACCGCCGCACTCGGGATCGCCCTCGGGCTGGTCTTCTCGCTCGTCTGCTATCTGACCACCAACCTTTCCCCCGGGGGCATGATCACCCCGGGCTGGATCGCTCTCACGCTCGTCACCGACGTGCGGATGGCCGGGCTGATGGTCGCTGTGGCGGCGGCCACGTACTTCATGACGAAGCTTTTGCAGCGCACGGTGATTCTCTACGGCAAGCGGCTGTTCGCCGCAGTGGTGCTGTGCGCGGTGGTGATGCAGTCCACCGTGATGCTCGCCCTCAGTCATGAGTTCCCGCTGCTGTACACGTCACAGACCCTTGGCTTCATCGTCCCCGGCCTGGTCTCCTACCAGATGGTCCGGCAGCCCATGGCGGCCACGGTCATCTCGACCACGGCGGTGACGCTGGCCACCTACGTGGTTCTGGTCTCCGGCCTGTTGATGGGCGCTCTGCCCACCAGCTGACCCGCCCACCCCCACTCACCTCACACTTCCAGGAGGATCGGCCATGCACTCCCACTCCGCCGGCAGAGGCAGCCGCCCGACGCGCCGCGCCGTGCTCGGGACGATCGCGGGCGTAGCAGCCGCCGGGGTGGCGGGCGGGTACGCCTGGGACCACCTCAGGCAGGGCAGCGACGACCACGGCGGTACGGTCGCCGACGGAACGGGCACGGACCCGGGCTCCCGGGCCACCGGGGCCCACACCTTCGAGCGGCTGTCCGCTCCCGCCCGCACCGTCGTCCGTGCCGCCGACGGCGGCACACTCGCCACCTTCACCGACGGAGCCCGTACGGCCGTACTCACCGGCCCCACCCGCACCTTCAGCGAGCCGCGGACCACCGAGGCCAAGGTGACCACGGACGCCTGGGTGCGGGTGCTGCCGCACGAGTGGCAGCGGGGCATGGAGAAGTCCGCCTCGTTCAAGAGCTGGTTCCGCAAGGCGCTCGTCGACACCAGCCCGGACGTCTTCGCGGTGGCGTTCCAGTACAGCAGCGCCGGGGCGCCCGACAAGCACAACGATGCCGGCGTGCGCTACGCGGGCACCGCGCACTTCGGTCCGCGCAACGCTGCGGTCAACAATCCGCTGGACTTCGCCTTCCACGACGAACAGTCCGACTTCTACGACTATCTGGGCCTGCCCTGGACCTTCCCGGACGGCACGCGCGTGCAGCCGGAGAAGGACCGCTACGGCGACGCCGACTGCTCCGGCTTCCAACGGCTGGTGTGGGGCTACCGGATGGGCATTCCCCTGCACAACACCAACACCAAGGGCGCCGGCCTGCCGCGCCGCGCGTTCGCCATCGCCGCCCACGGTCCCGGCCGCCTCGTGATCCCCCACACCGGCAAGCGGCAGGCCACCGACCTGAGCGTCCTGCAACCCGGCGATCTGGTCTTCTTCGCCATCATCAAGGACCGGCCGGACTTCATCGACCACTGCGGCATGTACATGGGCCTCGACGACCAGGGCCGGCACCGCTTCTACTCCAGCCGCTCCGCCGCCAACGGTCCGACCATGGGCGACATGTCGGGCCATGCGCTGCTGGACGGCACCGACTTCTACGCCCGCGGCTTCCGGGCGGCCCGCCGCCTGTGATCCCGCGGCCCTGATCCCGCCGCCTGTGCACCACCGCCTCACCTGACCTGCCGATCCGAGGACCACTGCCATGACCGCCATCCCCGCCGCCCGGCCCACCGGAGCGCACCGAGGCCGCCGGACGGTCGGCCGCCGCTCCGGCCTGCCGGAGGACGCTCCGCGCTGGGAGCGCCCGGCTCTCGCCGCGGTGCTGGTCGTCGCCACGGTGCTGTACTCCTGGGGCATCGGGCATGCCGCACTCCACCCCTTCTACGGCGCGGCGATACGGTCGATGGCCGGCAGCTGGCGAGCCTTCTTCTTCGGCGGGCTCGACGCGAGCGGGTCGATCAGCATCGACAAGCTGCCCGGCGCCTTCTGGCCCGACGCCGTCTCCGTCTGGATCTTCGGCCCGCACACCTGGGCAGCGGCGCTTCCCCAGGTCGTCGAGGGCGTGCTCACCGTATGGCTGCTGCACCGGATCGTACGGGCCTGGGCCGGTCCGTTCGCCGCGCTGATCGCCGCGCTGGCGCTCACCCTCACCCCGGTCACCGTGGCGCTCAACCGTGCCACCATCCCGGACACCGCCCTCACCCTGCTCCTGGTGGCGGCCGCCGGCGCGCTGCAGAAGGCGGTGCGCACAGAGCGGCTGCTGCCGCTGATCACCTGCGGCATCTGGGTCGGCCTCGCCTTCCAGGCCAAGATGCTGCAGGCGTGGCTGGTGCTGCCGGTCTTCGCCGCCGTGTACCAACTCGCCGCACCCGGAACCCGGTTGAACCGGGCCCTGCGCGTCCTGCTGGCCGGTGCGGTCGCCCTGGCGGTCTCCTGCTCCTGGGTGCTGATCGCCTGGGCGACACCGGCCGCGAGCCGCCCGTACCTCGACGGCACGTCCGACAACAACCCGTTCGCCCTGGTCTTCGGCTACAACGGCCTGAGCCGCTTCAGCAGCGACGCCACCGCCTTCGGCGCCGTCGCGGGCACCGCAGCGAGCCGCACCACCGGCAACACCGGCTGGGACATGCTGATCAACCACACCGTGGGCCCGCAGGTCGCCTGGTTCCTGCCGCTAGCCGTGCTCGCCGCGATCCTGGGCATCGTCTGGCGCACCGGACAACCGCGAACCGACCTGCTGCGCACGGGATTTGTCCTGTGGGGCGGCTGGCTGGCCGCGCACACCCTGGTGTTCAGCGCCTCCAACGGCAACCACGCCTACTACACCGCCGTCATCGCCCCGGCGCTCGCCGCGCTGGCAGGCGGCGGGCTCGCGCTCTTCCGATCGGAGTACGAGGCGAAGTACGAGCCCGAGCCGGCGGCGCAGTACGAACCGGATCCGGAGGCGGAGCACGAGGCGGTCGGCCGACGGGACCTGGCGCTCCCGGCGGCGATCGTGCTGACGGCGGCGTGGGCGCTGGTGCTCGACTGGCCGACCCGGTTCGTCTCCTGGCTGCTGCCGGTCGCCGTGATGCTCGCACTGTGCGGCGTGGTGGGCCTGTGGAGCCGCGGGCCGCGCACCTCCCCGCGGATGATCCACGCCTCCCTCGCCGCCGGGATCGCGGCCACCCTGGTCGTACCGGCCGGCTGGGCCGTCTCCGGCCTCAACCCGCTCTACGCGGGCGCCGCCACCTCGCCGATGGCCGGTCCGGTCGGCAAGTCGTACTACGAGCATCCCCGCCACGCTCCGCGGAGGAGAGGACTCGGCCGGCCCAACGCCCGCGACACCGCGCTGCTCGACTACCTCACCACGCACCGCCACGGCGAGAAGTACCTGCTCGCCACCCAGGCCGCGTACACCGCCGAGCCCCTGCTGCGCGCGAAGTCCGAGCCCATCCTCGTCATGGGCGGCTTCACCGGCAGCACGCCCTTCCCCACCGCCCAGCAACTCGGCAACCTCGTCATCACCCACCAACTGCGCTATGCGCTGCTCACCACGCAGCGCGCCACCACTCCCGCCACCACCTGGGTGAAGTCCCACTGCACCCTCATCCGGCCCACGGCCTACGGACGCCGCACCGGCGGCGGCTTCACCCTCTACGACTGCAGTCCCAAGCGGTGAAGCGAAACGACCAGCGGGCCCACGAGGCGTTCGCCGCGCAGGCCCGCTGAGCCGTGGGTCATCGATCGGAAGCTCAGCCGTCGATGCGGTGCGTGCTCCAGAAGGAGGTCAGGTCCGTGGTCGTCGCGGCCTGCGCGGCCGCCTTGAACTCGGCCGTGGTCGAGACCCCGTACCAGTGCGAGGTGGCGTAGTCCTTCAGCAGTTTGGTCATCGCCGAGTCGCCTATCGTCCGCCGCAGGTCGTGCAGGGCGCACTTGCCGTAGCCGTAGACGACGGTGGAGTAGCGGGACGAGTGGGCGTCCCAGTAGGCCATGGAGTTGGTGATCTTCTCCGCGGACGAGGCCCAGGAGACGCTGTTCCAGCAGCTCGTGCCGGACTTGCCGAGGGCCAGGTCGGTGGCGTAGTCGGTGAACGCCTCATCCAGCCAGGGGCTGTTGTACTCGTCGTCACCGACGATGCCGTACCACCACTGGTGACCGATCTCATGGGTGAGCGCGGTCGTGCTGACGAGGTCGAGGACGAACCCGGGGTACTCCATGCCGCCGAACCAGTAGTTGTTGTCGATCACGGCGTCCAACTCGCCGTACGGGTAAGCCCCGAAGCGTGCCGCATGGGCGTCCACGGCCGACTTGGCGGTGGAGAGCATCGACTGGGCGTCGGAGGAGCTGATGTCCGAGACGGAGTAGATGTTGATCGCGGTCCCGGCCGCCGAGGTGCCGGAGATCTTGCTGAAGGGGCCCGCCGCCCAGGCGAAGTCACGCACCTTGGAGGCGGTCGCGGTGGTGACGGTACGGCCGCTGGAGCCGGGGGTGTCGGTCGAGGTGCCGGTGGCCGGGACCAGCAGGGTGCTCGGGTGGTCGAGGGTCACCTTGAAGTCGGCGGCCAGGGAGTAGAACGACTCGCCGTTGTTGGTGTACGGGTCCAGGTGCCAGCCCGAGCCGTCCTTGACGGCGAGGACGGGCAGCGCGTTGCCGATGTTGTTGAAGGCCCCGTCGTGACCGAACCGGTCCGCGCCGCTCGGCACGGTGATGCCCAGGTCGAAGCCGATCGTGGCGGACTGCCCCTGCGCCAGCGGCGTCGGCAGGGTGATCTGCAGGGCGGTGCAGGCGACGGACAGGGAACCCGCCGTACCGCCGGTGACGTTGGTGACCGTGATCGGCATGGCGTCGCAGGTGCCGTGGTAGTTGTCCCACAGCCTCAGGTACACCTCGCTCAGCGCGGTCGAGGAGGCGTTGGTGAAGGTCGCGCTCTCGTGGCCGGTCCACACCGTGCCGCTGGTGTTGCTGCTGAGGCTGACCGTGTACGAGGGCGTGGCGGGCGTGCGCGTGGAGTCCGCCGGCGGAGTGCTGCCTCCGGACGTGTCGAGGGCGATGTCGTCGAGGACGAAGCTGGTCTGCAGGCTGGAGTCCTCGGCGCCGGTGAAGGCGAGACTCACGGTCTGCCCCGCGAAGGCCGACACGTCGAGCGTCTTCTTCACGTACCCGGTGTTCTTGTCGAGGTTCGAGTACGTCGCCAGCGTCGTGCTGCCGATCTTCGCCGTCAGCTTGTCGTACGCGATGGACGAGGTCGTCTCGGTGGTGTCGATGTGGAGCCAGAAAGAGAGGGTGGCGGTGCTGCACCCGGACGGGATCGTGACGCTCTGCGAGAGCGTGTCGGTGTGGGTGCCACCCGTTCCGTCCAGCCAGGCGTAGCTCGTGCCGCCGTGCGCGGTCTGGCCGGAACGGCTGGTGATGACGCTCGTCGAGGACTGGGTCCACGGTGAAGTGCCGCTCTCGAAGCCGCCGTTGGTGACCACCTGGGCCGGGGTGCAGGCGGCAGCGGCCGACGGGGCGGCCGCCGCAGGGGCGGCGGGAAGGGATACGGCGGCCAGCGCGGCGACTGCCAGTGCGCGCACGGCGATGGATCTGTGGGGGGTCAATCTCACGCGAAACTCCTTTGCGGCGGCCGGGATCCCGGCCTGCTCGGGGCCGCCCGGTCGGCTGGGGTGCGCCTGGGGACGGCAGTGGGGTGCGTGCATCGGTGGTGCGACCGCTGTAGCGTGGCAGATTTGTCGGGGGCATGCCACGAAAAGGGGGTAAAGCGGGTTGGGGTGATCGCCGGGAAATCGCCGCAGACAGGGGGGACGATGGGTCTCAGTGGCGGCAGTCTTCACCTGTCGACGAGAGGACCGGCTGGTTATGGCACGGGTCGGAGTGAACGGCGTAGAGCTCTTCTACGAGACGGCCGGGAACGGCGATCCCTTGGTCCTGGTGCACGGATCATGGGGCGACCACAACAACTGGGACCCGGTCCTCGCCGCCCTCGCGGAGCGATTCCGGGTCCTCGTCTACGACCGGCGCGGGCACAGCCGCAGCGAGCGCCCGCCCGGGCAGGGCACCCGCACCGAGGACGAGGACGACCTTGCGGCGCTGATGGAGACACTGGGGTACGCGCCGGCCTACGTGGCGGGCAACTCCTTCGGAGGCTCGACCGCACTGGGTCTGGCCGCCCGACGCCCCGAACTCTTCCGGGGCCTCATCGCCCACGAGCCCCCGCTCCTGGGAGTCGTGGCCGACGTTCCCGAGCTCCAGCCCGTGATGACGGAGACCGCGAAGAAGATCGAATCCGTGCTCGCCCACCTGCGCGCCGGTGACACCCTGGCGGGAGCGCGCGGGTTCGTCGAAGAGGTCGCCCTGGGCCCCGGCGCGTGGGAGCAACTGCCGGACGCGGTCCGGGACACGTTCCTCCGCAACGCCCCCACCTTCGCCGACGAGCAGTCCGACCCGAACTGGGCCGGCCTCGACCTCGGCCGCCTCGCCGGCTACACCGGGCCCGCCCTGCTGTCGAAGGGCACGGAGAGCCCGCCATGGTTCGCCACGATCGTCAGCCGGTTGTCCGCGGTTCTGCCGCAGGCGCGGACCCACACCTTCGAAGGTGCGGGGCACATCCCTCATGTCACGCATCCGGACGATTACGTCGGCCTTGTGACCGGTTTCGTCGAAGGGGCCCGCCGGTCCTCGTGACACTTGGTGCCACGGGGCGATGAGGACCGCGCGCGGTCAGTCGCCGTCGCCGACGGCCGCGTGTCCCTGCTGTCCCTGTGCTCCTTGCTCGCCCTGGGCGACCTCGATGCCGGCGTGCAGATCGGTGGCCGCGTCCAGAGCCGCCGTCGCCGATACGGCCACGCAGGCGAGCAGCAGACAGGCCAGGGAGCGGGGGAGCAGGCGGGCGGCGGGTGCGGGGGTGCTCAGGAGGGCGGTGACACGCCGGGGGACCGGGCCCGCCGTGGCCGTCAGCGACAGGCGAGGGCGAGCGGAGGTGCCCGCCGCGCGGGCCGCGAGGGCGGCGCGGCCGACAGCGCGGGCGGTGAGGGCGCGGTCGCCAGTCGCCTGCGCCGCGGACTCGTCGGCCCAGCGCTCCAGGGCGTACGAGAGCGGCGCGCGCAGGCCGCGCAGGGCGGGGTGCAGCGCGACGGCGAACTCGGCGGCCGCGAGGAAGACATGGTGGCGCCCGGTGAGGTGGGCGCGCTCGTGGGCGAACAGCACCTCGCGTTCGCCGGCGCTGAGGGCGCGCAGCATTCCCGTCGTCACCACGATGCGGCCGGGCCGCCCGGGCAGCGCATAGGCCTCCGGCCGGTCGTCGTGCCGCACGCAGAGATCGCCGGCGCTCGCACCGCCGCGGAACTGCCGGTGCGCGGCGCGCAGTTCGCGCAGGTGGCGGCGGGCCCGGTCGAGGATCAGGGTGGCGAGACCGGTCAGCGCCAGGGCGGCCAGCACCGCGGCCGGCACCGTGGCGGGCGAGCCGTCACCCAGCAGATGCGGGGAGAGGTGCGCCGCCTGGGCGACGAGGGAGAGGCGCAGGGCACCGGCCAGGGTGAGCATGCCCAGCGCTGCCGTACTGGAGAGGGCGAGGACCAGCGCGAGAGCCGTCAGCGCCCAGGCGGCCGTCCGCGGCCGCAGCTGCTCGGCGCCACGCCGGGCCACGGGCACGGCGAGGAACGGCATGAGCAGCGGGAGCCACACGGCGTAGATCACGGGATTCCTCCAGGGGCCGCCGGACCGTGGTCGACCAGCCTACGCGCCGCGTCCGACAACAAGATCCGTAAGGCGCTGTTCACACGCTGTCCTCACCGGCCGCCGGGCCGCCCTCCAGCAGCGCGCGCAGAAGCTGTTCGTCCTCCGGGCTCAGATCGGAGACGAAGCGGGCGAGGACGGTGCCGCGGTCCTCGTCCTTGTCGAGTTCGGCGTGCATACGGCGGGCCGTGAGGCCGGGGGGGTCCTGGGCCGGGGCGTAGGCGTAGCCGCGGCCGGAACGTGCGCGGGTGACGGCGCCCTTGGCGTGCAGGCGAGTGAGGATGGTGGTCACCGTGGTGCGGGCGAGACCGCCGCCGAGCTCCAGCTGGACGGCGCCGGGTGTGAGCGGCGTGTCGGCGGCCCACAGTGCGGCCAGCACGCTCGCCTCGAGCTCGCCGGCCGGGCGTCGGTCCGTGCGCCCGTCGACCGGGCCGTCGGCCGGCTCGTCAAACTGCCCCTCGGGCATGGGAACACTCCTCGGCTCTGATTCGTCTACAGTTCAGTAGACGGTCTACATGACTGTAGTCGCTAGACGCGGGTCCGTGCCCGCTCCTTCCACGTCCCAGTATGAGAGGGGTCGCCTCCGTGGCAGCTGCCCAGTTCGCCGTCGCCCAAGCGGTGAACGTCCTGGATGCCGGATCCCTGCTGTCCGCCTTCGGCGCGCTCGGCATCGCGGTCGCCATGTTCGCCGAGACCGGCCTGCTGGTCGGCTTCTTCCTGCCCGGCGACTCACTGCTGTTCACGGCCGGGCTGCTGTGCGTCCCCGGCGTCCGCGGATCCGTGCACCTGTCGCTTCCGCAGGTGCTGGCCGCCGCCGTGGTCGGCGCGCTGCTCGGTGCCCAGACGGGGTACTGGCTCGGGCGGCGGGGCGGCCGCGCGCTGCTGGCCCGCAGCCGGGCGAAGAAGCTGCACGAGGGCGCGGCGCGGGCCGAGGAACTGCTCGGGCGCTACGGTCACGCGAAGGCGGTGGTCCTGGCCCGCTTCGTACCGGTCGTACGCACCGTACTGAACCCGCTGGCCGGGGCGCTCGACGTGCCGGTGCGGGTCTTCACCCTCTGGCAGGTGATCGGCGGCCTTGTCTGGACGGTCGGTCTGGTGCTGGGCGGCTACGCGCTGGGCTCCTCGGTGCCGAACGTCGACCGCTACCTGCTGCCGCTGGTCGCGCTCGTGGTCGTCCTCTCCCTGACCCCGATCGCTCTGGAGGCCAGGCGTGCGCGTGCCCGCCGTGCCTCGGAGGGGACCTCCTCGTGACCGGCCTCGCCTTCGGCGGCGCCTCGGTGGACGGCGGTGCCTACACCTGGATCACCGGCCTGGCCCGCCACACCCCGCACCCCGTGAACACGGTGATCGCCGTCTGGTCCGACTACGGCCTCGCGCTGTTCGGCGTGATGATGCTCGCCGCGTGGTGGCGGGCCCGCAGCGCGGGGGAGACGCGGATGGTCCGGGCGCTGGCGGCACCTGTGGTCGTGGTGGTCTGTTACGTGGTCGATGTGCTGGTCAAGTCGGCCGTCGCCGAACGCAGACCGTGCCGGACGCTGCACACCGTGACGGTCGAGGCCTGCCCGGCCGCGGGTGACTGGTCGTTCCCCAGCAACCATGCGGTGATCGCCGGGGCCGCCGCGGTGGCGCTGTGGCTCGCGCACCACCGCCTCGGCAGGATCGCGGCCCTGGCCGCCATCCTGATGGCCGTCTCCCGGGTGTGGATAGGAGTGCACTATCCGCACGACGTGGCCGTGGGCCTGGCATTCGGCGCGGTCCTCGCCTGGCCCCTCATGCACCTGACGGACCGGGCTGCCCCACTGGTCGGCCGTGCGGCCGGCACTCGGTTCAGGGCGTTGGTGACGGCTTCATGACGGGGCACGAAGGGGAGCGGGACGAGCGGGGTGGGGGTGCGGTAGGGGGCGGCTCGGGTGGTGGACGTGGTGGGGGAGTCAGCGGGCCTGGTGATGCGTCTGGGCGCGGTGGGGGTGCTGCTGGTGTCGGCGGTGCTGCTGGGGGCGGTGGTGGCGCAGCTGGGTCTGGTGGAGGTGCCGGGAACGGCGGCGAGGCTGCTGGGTCTGGTGGAGGTGCCGGGCAGGGCGGCAAGGATGCCGGATCTGGGGGTGGTACTGCCGCGCCGGGTGGTGAGGCTGGGGGCGGTGAGAGTGGCGTCGGGTCGGGAGGAGGCGGAGGGGCTGGGCGAGTAGCCCGGAGCCCGGCCGAGGAGGCGCGGCGGCCGGCGGTGCAGGGTGCGCAGGCGCGCGACCCTGCCGGGCGGCCGCGCAGGAACCCGGGCGGACGAGGGTCGAGCGCCGATCGGAGCGGGCGAGGGCTGGGTCGAACGGGCCAAGGGCTCAGCGTGAACCGGGCCGGACGAGGGCCAGGCGACCGGGCCGGCCAACGGCCGGGCGGGAACCGGGCCGGGAAAGCGCCAAGTGTGAACCGGACCGGACGAGCGCCGGTGCCGCTCGCCGTCGTCTGCGCCCTGCTGTTCGCCGCTCTCGCGACCACGGTGGGTCTGCGCCACGGCACCCCCCTGCCGGGGGACACGGCAGCCCACGCGTGGGGGCTCGCGCACCGGCCCCCGGAAGCGGTGGCGCTCGCGCGCGGGATCACCGCGACGGGGACGGGGCCCTGGCCATACGTGCTCGTCGTGATCGCCGCGTTCATCGCGGGCCGCACCGCGCGTGAGCGGCTGCGGAACGCCGTCGTCCTCTTGATCGTCCTGGTCGCCGGGCAACTGGTCCGCACGGGGCTGATGGAACTGTTTGCGCGGGCCCGCCCGGCCCCTGCCGACTGGGCGACGCATGCGTCCGGCTTCTCGTTCCCCTCCGGGCACGCCGCCACTTCGGCCCTCACCGCCGGCCTGCTGTGCTGGGCGACGACTCGTCGCGCCCGCGTGGACCTCGCCCGCACGACCTGCACGCTCGCGGTGTGCTGGGCGGTCGCGGTCGGTCTGACCCGCGTGTACCTCGGGGTGCACTGGGCGAGCGACGTCATCGGAGGCTGGCTGCTCGCGGCAGCCTGGCTGGGCCTGTGGTGGTGGGGCTGGGCCCGGTGGCTGCCCGCGGAGTCGACGGGGCGCGGTGGGCCAGGGGCACCCGGCACGGGTACGGCATCGGACGCTCCCGCCGCACCGCCGCCCCCGGAGGCTTCCGGCCCGCGTCTGCCTGCGGACGCTCGTGACTTGTCCCCGTCTTCGGGTGCTTCCGGGGCGTCTCCGTCTCCGGAGGCCTCCGGCCCGAGTCTGTCTACGTACGTTGCTGGCCGACCTCGGTACCCCGGCTCGCTCCTGCGTTCGGACCCCTTCGGCCTGCGTTCGTCCGCGAAGGCTCCTGGCCTGAGTTCGTCTTCAGACGGTCCTGGCCCTCTGCCGCCTGGCAACACGGGCCACCCGCCCTCGCCCGAGGACTCTCCGGGCCCGCACCCACCCTCGGACACCCCCGACGCATCCCCCTCCTAGGAAACCCACCCACCGCTCCGCGTCCCACGCAGAGCCCCCTGCACACCGCACCCGACGCACCACCACCGACGGAGAACCATGCCTCCCAAGATCCTGGTCGTGGAGGACGATCACGCCCTGCGTGATGTGTTGCTGCGCGGGCTGCGGGACGAGGGCTTCGACGGCGTGCCTGCTGCCGACGGGGCGACCGCGTTGCGGCTGGCCGGGGACCAGGTGGCTGCGGCCGGTCGGCCTCGTGCTCCCCGCGCGCCGGGCTCCGTCCCCGTCTCGTCCCCCGCACCCTGCGCGGCCGGCTCTCCCTGGTCGCTCTCACCACCGCCGCCCTCCTGATGGTGATCCTCACCGTCGTCTTCAACACCGTGGTCCGCCACCATCTGGGGCGCCAGGCGGACGACGAGCTGCGCACCCGAGCGGCCGCCGTCGCCACCACCGTCGACGCCGTCGGCCCGCGGGTGCGGGTCCTGGAGACCGTCAACGACCGGCTCCTGGACGCCAACGTGTGGATCTACGCCGGTCCGCGGCTGCTGGAGCAACCGCCCTCCGCCGGTGCGCTCACCCAGGTCGCCGAAGGCCTGGTCCGCCAGGGCGGACGGCGCTGCGTCACCGCCTCCGGCCACGGATCGAGTCCCGTCCGCCTGTGCTCCGAGCCCGTCCCCGGCGCGCGGCAGGCGGCCACCATCGTCACGGCCCTGGACCTGTCCCCGTACCGCAGTTCGGCCGACACCCTGCTGCTGGGCTCGTTCTCCCTGGACGCCGTGATGCTGGCCTGCACCTACGCACTGACCCGGCTCGCGGTGGGACGTGCGCTGCGCCCCGTCGGGACGATGACCGACCAGGCGACCCAGTGGAGCGCGGTGGCCTCCGACGAGCGGTTCGGCAGCCCGGACCGCCCGGCTGAACTCGCCCGCCTGGGCGCGTCGTTGGACGAACTGCTGGACCGTATCCGCGCGGTGCTGCGGCACGAGCGGCAGCTGACCGGCGAGCTCTCGCACGAGCTGCGCACCCCGCTCAGCAGGATCCTCGCCGAGCTGGAGTGGTACCGCTCGCGCCCTCGCACAGCGGCCGAGACCAGGGCCGTGCACGCGACGATCGCCGAGGCCGCCGAGTCGATGCGCACCATCTGCGACACGCTCCTGACCAGCGCCCGCGAGGACGCGACCACTGCCCCCCCCCGGTACCGCCCCGGTCCTGCCCGTCCTGCGCCGCCTCGCCACACAGTCGGACGCCCCCGACCACGTGACGGTCACCGTCGACGGCCCCGGCGCACAGCTGGAGGCGGGCGTGCAAGACGCCCTCCTCGAACGGATCGTCAGCCCGCTGCTGGCCAACGCGCCGCGCTACGCAGAGTCGAGCGTCACCCTGCACGCGGACCGGGACGGCGGCGGCGTACGTATCTGTGTCATGGACGACGGGCCGGGCGTGCCGCCCGCGTTCGCCGGACAGCTCTTCCGGCCCGGCCGCCGCGCCGACCCGGACGACGGACATGGCGGAGCGGGCCTGGGGCTGCCGCTGGCGCGGCGCCTGGCCCGCTCCGCCGGGGGCGAGGTCTCCTACGAGCCCGAACTCGCCCCCGGCACACGCTTCGTCGTCAGACTGCCGGCCGGCTGACCCCGCCCGCAGGACGTCGCTCGCGCGCGTGGGCGTACCCCATCAGTCCGACCAGTACGGCCAGCAGCACCGCCGACGATCCCGCCGTGCCGAGGTCGAGGCCGCCCTTGGCGACGGGCTTGGTGAGGAAGTCGCCCGCCGTCGCACCGAGCGGCCGGGTCAGCACGAACGCGAACCAGAACAGCAGCACGTTCGGCACCGCGGGCACCTTCATCAGGGCGACCAGGACCGCGAGCACCCCGCCCACCAGCAGCGCACCACCGGCGTAGCCGAGACCGGAGCTGTCGGAGAGGAAGTCGCCCATGGAGGTGCCGAGCGTGTTGGAGACGAGGATCGCCGACCAGAACAGCGCCTCCCCGCGGAAGCTGACGATGTCCCGGATGACGAACGTCATCCCGCTCAGCTTCCACACGGCGAAGATCACGACCAGCAGCGAGATCAGGATCGCGGCGCCCGCCGGATAGCCGAGGCCCAGGCCCTGCGGCCCCCAGCCCAGCGAAGTGGCGCCGCCCGAAAGGTACTTGGCGCTGGCGTCGCGGTTCATGAAGTCGGACATCGTGGTGCCGGCCATGCTGGTCGACAGGATGACGGTCCAGTAGAAGAACGGGTTGTAGCGCCGCGACCTGAGCTGGACGACCAGCGTCACGACGAAGACCAGGAACAGGGCGATCGTGGTCAGGAAGTAGCCCAGCTTGAGGGTCTGCGAGAAGAGGTCGCCCGCTGTCTCGCCGAGGGTGGTCGCCGCGATCTTCATGATCCAGAAGGCCAGCGTGACCTCCGGGAGCTTCTTGAGTACGTCGCGACGGCCGGCGGCGGCGTCGACGTCGGTGAGGACCGTCGGCTCCGCCGCTTGTGTGGGGGGTTGGTCGGTCATGCGGCCTGTAGCTCCTGTTCGTTGGGTTTGGTGACGTCTTTGCGGGTGATCGCGAGGAAGACGACCAGGCCAAGGACCACCGTGAGGAACAGCGTGCTCGTCACCACGGTGCTCAGGCTCAGGCCGCCGTCCCCGGTGGGCTGGGAGAGGCGGTCGCCGACCGAGGCGCCCAGCGGGCGGGTCAGGACGTAGGCGATCCAGAAGCTCCACACCGCGTCCAGGCCGAGCGCGAAGCGCGTGACGGCGCCGCCGCGATGGCCGGCGCGAAGAGCACGGCGGAGAGCCAGTAGCCCAGGTCCATGCGCTCGGCGACCAGGTCGCCGGCCGGCCTTCTCGTTCAGCAGGTCCGCCGCCGTCTCGCCGACGGTGGTGCACAGCACCTTGATCACCCAGAAATATACGGTGACTTCGGGAACCTTGTTCAAACGCAGGCGCGATCGGTGACGGGTGGGCGGTGCCCCGGTGGCGCCGTGCGCGTACGCCGCAGCCGCCTCAGTTGTCCCAGACGTATCTGACGTCATACGGGGGACGCTGTCACCGGAAACCTGAACGCATCCTGACCGCGGTGCCCTCACAGGGCTCTCGAACGGACCAGCCCGGCCAGCACCAGCAGCCCCGGCACCAGCGGCAGCCACACGGTCAGCAACCGGTAGCCGAGCACGGCCGAGACACTCGCCGAGCCCGAGGCGCCCGCCGTGGTCAGCGCCCAGGCGAGCGCGGCATCAAGGGAGCCGAGGCCGCCGGGGGTCGGCAGCAGGACGGCGGCGCTGCTGGCGGCGAGATAGGCGAGCGCGATGCGCCCTGCGGGCAGCGGTACGTCCAGGGCGTGCACGACGGCGATCACCACCGCCGTGTGCAGGGAGGCGAAGGCCAGCGAGCCGCCCCACAGGGCCGCCGCGCGACGAGGGTTCTCGTGCACGGCACGTACGTCGGCCGCCGCGCAGGCCAGCGCCCGCCGCAGCCTTGTCCGCCGTACGAGCAGGACTGCCAAGGGTACGGCCGCCGCCGTCGCCAGTGCGCCGACCAGCAGCTTCGGTCCGCCCACCGACGGCAGCCGCAGCACGCCGGGGCAGGCGAGGGCGAGCAGCGCCATCAGGGCGATCCGGACGACGGCTCCCGCGGTGGACTTGACCGCGAGGGCCGTGGCCGCCCGGCCGGGTGCCAGTCCGCAGCGCATCAGGAACCGCAGATTGACCGCTCCCGCTCCGAGCCCGGCGGGCAGCAGATGGTTTGCGGCGGAGGCCGCGAACTGGACCGTCAGCAGCCGGGCGGCGGGCAGCGCCTCGCGCACGGCGCCCTGTTGCGCGAGTCCCGCGCACGCCCAGGTCAGCAGGGTGAGTAGGGCCGCCAGCAGTAGCCAGCCGGGGTCGGCGGCGGTCAGGCGGTCGATGCCTGAGGCGAGGACGGGCCAGTGTCGGGCGGCGAGCGCGACGGCGCCCGCGGTGAGGAGGAGTGCGGCCAGGGCCGCGATGGGGCGTCTTTCGTCTGCGGCGCCGTTGTGGCTGGTCGCACCCCGCGGCGGAGCCGCAGATTGATACAGCCCCGCGCCCCTTGGGGGAGCTGCCGTACCGTACTGGACTTCGCCGAGGGCGTTCGTGCGTGCCGCCCTGCCCACGGTAGTGGTCATTCCTGACCACCCTTCCGTACGGCTCCCGGAGCGAGGTACGCATAGCCGCCCGTCAAGCGGTGTGGCTGCCATGTGCGGGCGTACGGCGGCGGTTGGACGAGGTGTGTCGTGAGGAGAACGACCGGCATCCGGCGGGCCGTTCGGGCGAGTTCTGCGGCGGTGGTGTTGGCGTCGTGGCCGCCGGTGTGGGCGGAGGCGCAGCCTGCGGCGAAGGCGACCGGCACGGAATCGCCCCCGGTGACCAGGCACGGTGGGTGTACGCCGAGACGGCGCAGGTCCGCGGCGGTGCGACCCCAGACCCGGTGGTCGGCGGTGGTTCTGGACACGGCGCGCTCCAACACGGCGAACTGGACGGCCAGATGGCCCGCGAGCCCCACGGCCACGAGCGTCACGGCCAGCGTCCGCCAGCGTCCTCTCGGCGCTGTGACCAGGCGGGCCAGGGCGTCCGCGACCGGGATCGCGAGCAGTGCGTACGCGGGCAGCAGGAAACGGGGTGCGGCGTAGCCGATCAGGAAGAGGTACGGCACGGCCGCGGTCGCCGCGCAGGCCAGCGGCAGCAGCGTGGCGGCCGTACGGCGGGCCCGCACCGCGATCACCAGCGCGGCGGCGGCGAGCAGCGGGAGGACGAACCACCAGGCGATCACCGGCGGGCTCGCGATGGCCCCCGTGCACGGGCGGCACAGGGCCCGTCCGCCGAGGCTGCGGAGTTGGTCGACGACGGCGTTGTGCAGGCCCAGGCCGCCCTGGATGCGGGAGCCGGCGGCCAGCCGGGCGCCCACACCGCCGTAGTCGACGTATGCCTCGACGATCCACTCGGTGGCCCCCGCTGCGAGACCGGTGACCAGGGCCAGCAGCAGCCGCAGGTGGCGTCGGGGGCGGATGCACAGCACGAGCGCGAGCAGTGGGAGTGTGACCCAGACGGCGTCCGTGGGGCGCATCCATGCCATCAGCGCCGTACCCGCGGCCACGCCCCACAGGGCGCCGCGCCGGGTGCGGTCGGACCGGGCGTGCAGGAAGAAGCCCACGGTGGCCGACGCGCCCACGGCAACCCAGTAGTTGGGCATGGCCTGCGGGCCGTAGAAGAGGGTGATCCACAGCGATGCGAACAGGGCGCCGCCGGCCGCGATCACCCGTACCGGGAACAGGCCCCGCCAGGCTCGCAGGGCCCAGTACAGACCGAGCCCGGACAGGACCGCCAAGTACACCCGCAGCAGCGCGGTGGACGACGACCAGGAGGCGACGGGAGCCACCAGCAGAGTGATGCCGCGGGCGCGGGGTGCGCTGAAGTAGGCCGCCGGGGCGTGCGTGCTCACCTGGCTGACGTACACCGCCTCGTCCCAGCCCAGGCCCATTCCGGGCCGTACCAGGGCGAGTTGGAGCAGTGTGAAGGCGGCCGCCACCGCCGCGAGCCACCACTCACCCGCGGAGCGCCACGGCGGCCGGGCGGTCGGTGGCGGCCCGTGCCGGGTGGCGTGGGTCGGAGCGGTGTCGGGGGTCCTCGTCATCGTTCACCCATCCAGCCCTACGAGTTGTAGGGTTGATCTCACCCTACAGGTTGTAGGTCGGGAGCAAACCGGAGCCGGGTAAGGGGCGGGTACGGATTGGTGACCGTCGGACCCTACGCACCGTAAGGTGGTGGCCATGGCAGGCACGACTTCTCGCGGCAGGGGCGAGCGCCGCAGCCCCGGTGAGCTGGAGAGCGAGGTCCTCGCCACCCTGTGGGCGACGGACCGGCCCCTCACGCCTGCCGAGATTCAGGCCGACCTCGGCGGCGACCTCGCCTACAACACCGTGCACACGATCCTGCGGCGACTGCACGACAAGAGCCTCGTCCTGCGCGACGCCGACGGCCGGCGCGGAGCCTATCGGCCGGCGAAGAACGCGGCGCAGATGACCGCAGAGGCCATGCACCAGGCCCTGGACCGCGGCCCCGACCCGATAGCGGCCCTCCAGCAGTTCGTCACGGGCCTGAGCCCGGTGGAGGAGGCCGCGCTGCGCGCACTGCTCGGCGAGAGCGGTGCGTGAGGCGGCGACAGCAGCCGCAGCGGCAACGGGGATCACTAGGAGAGGGAGGCGGCGCGGGCCATGAGGATCGACGTCTACACCCCGCTCCTCCTGTCCCTGTTGCTCGCCGTCGTGACCCCTCAGGTCGGCCTGCGCCTCGCGCCCGCTCCGGCGGCCCGGGCCCTGACCGCGGCTGCCGTCCTCGCCGCGGGCGCCACGACCTGGGCGCTGGTCCTGCTGACCGTCACGCTCGTCGACGAGGCACCGCCGGTCGTCGCCGACGCCCGTGAGGACGGCCGGGTGCTGCCCGATCCGGTCCCCGAAATCGTCGCTATCGCCGCGCTCGCGATACTCGCGGTGGCCGCCTGCCGGCTCCTGCGGGCGGTCCGCGCCGAACGCGCCACCCGCCGCACCCTGCGCCGCCTGTGCGAAGGCCACCCGGACGGCACCGAACTCGTCGTCGCGGCCTCACCGACCGCGCAGGCGTTCGCGGTGCCCGGCACCCCGGGCCGGATCCTGGTCACCTCCGCGATGCTCGCCGCGCTGAGCCCCGCCGAACGCCGCGTCCTGTTCGCCCACGAGCGCGCCCACCTCGCCCACCGCCACTCCCTGCTGGTCCACGCGGTCACCCTCGCCGCCGCGGCGAACCCGCTGCTCGTGCCGGTGCGTACGACGGTCGCCTACCTGGTGGAGCGCTGGGCCGACGAACAGGCCGCCACCGCGGTCGGCGATCGCCGCACCACGGCTCAGGCCCTGGCCCGAGCCGCCCTCGTCGCCCACCGCCCCGGCTGCGCACTGCACTTCTCCGACCGCGCAGTCACCCGCCGCGTAGCCGCCCTGCAGACGGCCCCGCCACCCCACCTGCGCCCGATCGCCGCGGCGGTACTGGCCCTCGGAATCCTGCCCGCACTCGGCGCGGCGGACGCGACGGGGGATCTGCTGCAGCTTCTGGGGAGCGTGCTGACCTAGGGCGGGCAGTTGGCCCGGGGGCGAGGGCGGGCGAGGGTGCGGGCTCCCCTGGGCTGGACGTAGGGCAGGGGCTTGGCCGGGGTGGACGGGTGGCGGGCGCCTTCCGGGGCTGGTCGGGGGCGGGTGCTTGCCCAGGGGTTGCGGACGGACGCGTGCTTGTCCGGGGCGGGGGAGGGGGGGCTCGCCTGGGCCGGAATGGGGCGGGTCCTTTGCGAGGGGTGGACGGGCGGGGCCGGCCTGGGCTGGTGGAGGTCGGGGGCTTGCCTGGGCTGGTCAGGGGCGGGTGCTTGCCCAGGGGTTGAGGACGGACGCGCGCTTGTCCAGGGTGGGCGGGCCGGAATGGGGCGGGTCCTTTGCCAGGGGTGGACGGGCGGGGCCGGCCTGGACCGGGCGGGGGCCGGGCGCTCGCCTGGGCCCGACGGGGCGCGGGCGCTTGTCCAGCGTGGACGGGCGGCGGGTGTCTACCCGATGGGGGGCGGGGCGGGAGCTGCTGGCGCGTACCGCGTGCGTGCGCCCCGTCATCCGGTCACCCCGGCTGTCGACGCGGCGTGCGCGGCGACTGCGCGGCCCCGTTCCCGCCTCAGCGCGGGGCTCCGGCCGTCCCCCTCCGTACACCCGCGACAACCCCCACCGCCAGGCACCCCAACACCACTGCCAACGCCCCGAACCCGTACGTCAGGGTCGCTGCGGCCGCCACCCCCGCCACCAGCAACGGCCCGCCCGCATCCCCCAGTTCGCGCCCGAGTTCCGCCGCGCCCATCGTCTGCCCGAGCCGTTCCTGCGGAGTCGCCGAGGCCAGGGCCGCGAAGCCCAGCGGGGTGATCAGACCCGTGCCGGTGCCGATGAGGGCGGCGGCGAGCAGGACGCCGGTCAGGCCCGGCAGCATCGCGCAGGCCAGGCCGGTCGCCGCGAGCAGCAGCCCGGCGATGAGCCCGGCGCCCGCGGTGAGCCGCCCCGCGTCCAAGGCCCGCCCGGCACGCGGCTGTACGACCGCCGCGCACGCGGCCAGCACCGACACCGCGGCACCCGTCGCCACCGTCCCGAGGCCCGCCACCGCACCGGACACCGGCAGAAAGCCCACCCCGGCCGAGAGCGCGGCCGTGGCACCCGAGAGTGCGGCCGTCGGTACGAGAAACGCCGGGTCCGTCAGCCGTCGCGCCAGGTCCAGCAGGGTCTGCCGGGCGCGGGGGAGCGGCGCCACGACGGGTACGGCGACCAGTGCCCACACCGCGACGGCGGCACCGAGCACCGCCAGCACGGCGAACAGCAGCCGCAGCCCGCCCGCCCACACCAGCACCCCGCCGAGCAGCGGCCCGAGCGTGTAGCCGACGGACTTGTAGAAGCCGTAACTCCCGAAGACCCGCCCATGCTTGGCCGCCGGATTGAGCCGGGCCACCAATGCGGAGGCGGCCGGCGAGAACGCGGACGCCGCCGCCCCCTGCCCGAGCCGCGCGGCCCACAGCCACCCCGGGCTGTCCGCGAGGACGTACACCGCGGACGCCGCGGCGAACGCCACCAGCCCGCCGAGCAGCACCGGCCGCGCCCCCACCCGGTCGGCCACCGTGCCGAACACCGGCTTCAGCACGACCTCCGCACCGTCGTAGAGCGCGAGCAGACCGCCCAGGACGAGCAGCGAGGTGACCGCGCCCTTTCCGGCACCACCGAGGTTCGCGGCGATACCGTGCGCCCCGAAGGCGGTGGTGAACCCCGCCGCGTACAGCGGCCACATCGGTCGCTGCCGTCCACGGTCCATGCAGGGCAGCGTACCCATCACGTACAGCGCAGAGGAGAGGGTGATCCGCACCGCTCCAGCCCACACCACCTTGATGTCGGATTCTCGCCAGCCCCGGCGCCGCCCATCGCCGATGCTGGACGCATGCAGAACGGGATGCACACCGACCGAGAGCGCTGCGTACGCGCCGTCCAGTCCAAGGACGCCCGCTTCGACGGATGGTTCTTCACGGCGGTCCTGACCACCCGCATCTACTGCCGTCCCAGCTGCCCGGTCGTACCGCCCAAGCCCGAGAACATGACCTTCTACCCGAGCGCCGCCGCCTGCCAGCAGGCCGGATTCCGGGCCTGCAAGCGCTGCCGCCCCGACACCAGCCCCGGCTCCCCGGAGTGGAACCAGCGCGCCGACCTCGTGGCCCGCGCCATGCGCCTGATCGCCGACGGCGTCGTGGACCGCGACGGCGTCCCCGGCCTCGCCGCCCGCCTCGGCTACAGCACCCGCCAGATCGAACGCCAGCTGCTCGCCGAACTCGGCGCCGGCCCCCTGGCCCTGGCCCGCGCCCAACGCGCCCAGACGGCCCGCCTGTTGATCGAGACGACCGTCCTCCCCATGGCGGAGATCGCCTTCGCCGCCGGCTTCTCCTCGATCCGCACCTTCAACGACACCGTGCGCGAGGTCTTCGCGCTCTCCCCGAGCGAACTGCGGGCGGGACTGCCGAAGAAGAACGCCCCCGCGGCACCCGGCGCTCTCACCCTCCGCCTCCCCTTCCGCACCCCGCTCAACCCGGACAACCTCTTCGGCCACCTCGCGGCGACCGCCGTACCGGGTGTGGAGGAGTGGCGCGACGGCGCCTACCGCCGCACCCTCCGCCTCCCCTACGGCCACGGCATCGCGACCCTGGCCCCCGAGCCCGACCACATCGCCTGCCGCCTCACCCTCAGCGACCTGCGCGACCTGCCCGTCGCCATCAGCCGCTGCCGACGGATGCTCGATCTGGACGCCGACCCGGTCGCGATCGACGACCAGCTCCGCACCGACCCGCTGCTCGCGCCGCTGGTGGACAAGGCCCCCGGCCGGCGCGTCCCGCGCACGGTCGACGAGGCGGAGTTCGCCGTACGCGCCGTACTCGGCCAGCAGGTCTCCACGGCCGCCGCCCGCACCCACGCGTCCCGCCTGGTCACGGCACACGGCGACCCGATCGACGACCCCGAGGGCGGCCTCACCCACCTCTTCCCCACCCCGGAGGCACTCGCCGCCCTCGACCCCGAGTCCCTGGCCATGCCCCGCACCCGCCGTACCACCTTCACCACACTGGTACGCCAACTCGCCGACGGAACCATTCACTTGGGCCCGGAGAGCGACTGGCCGCAAACCCGCGCCATGCTCCTCGCCCTTCCCGGATTCGGCCCCTGGACCGTCGACGTCATCGCCATGCGCGCCCTCGGCGACCCCGACGCCTTCCTCCCGACCGACCTCGGCATCCGCCGCGCCGCCCAGGAGCTGGGCCTCCCGTCCACCCCGGGGGCCCTCACCGCACGCGCGGCGGCCTGGCGACCCTGGCGGGCGTACGCGGTGCAGTACCTGTGGGCGACCGACAGCCACCCGATCAACTTCCTGCCTGTGTAAGGACGTTCGCGATGAGTCCCGTCAAGCACCACACCGTGATCGACAGCCCGTACGGCCCCCTGACTCTCGTCGCCGCCGACGGCATCCTGTGCGGCCTCTACATGACCGAACAGCGCCACCGCCCACCGGAGGAGTCCTTCGGTGCACGGGACGAGACCCTCTTCGCCGAGGCCGAGGAACAGCTGGAGGCCTATTTCTCAGGGGACTTGAAGGAGTTCACCCTTGAACTCCACCTGCACGGAACCCCGTTCCAGGGCACCGTGTGGGCGCAGCTCCGCGAGATCCCGTACGGCGAGACCCGCTCCTACGGCGAACTCGCCGCGGCCCTCGGCAACCCGTCCGCCTCCCGCGCTGTCGGCCTCGCCAACGGCAAGAACCCGATCGGCATCATCGTCCCCTGTCATCGAGTCGTCGGCGCGAACGGCAGCCTGACGGGCTACGGCGGCGGCTTGGACCGAAAACGACGACTGCTCGATTTCGAGCGGGGAACCGCCCTGTTCTGACAGGGCACCCTGATCAGGTATGACCCTGACCCCGAGTCAGTTGTCGGGGTGCGATGGGGGGTTGGTCGGGGACGTTCCTGATGGGCGGGGCTGCCGGGGTGCATGAGACTCGTGGTCGGGCCGGGTGTTCGCCGGCCCGACCCGTCATCTTGGGAGAGCCCTGTCGTGAACTGCTCCGTGCGTCGTACCCGTTGGTCCACCGTGGCAGCCGCCGGCGCCGTGCTGGCCGCCCTGGCCGTGAGCGTCGCCGCCCCCGCCTCCGCCGCGATCCCGGCCATGGCGCCCGCGGCCGCGACGACCGGCACGCCGCTGCCCACGCTCGACCCGGTCGAGCTCAGGGCTGCCATAGGCGGCCTGCCCAGCGAGGACGTCACCGGCGCACTGCTGCGGATCACGGGAAGCGCCGGTCACTGGTCGGGCACCTCGGGCGTGGGCGACCTGACGACCGGCCAGGGCGTCCCGCGCAACGGGCACGTCCGGATCGGCAGCATCTCCAAGGTCTTCACCGCCACCGTCGTGCTCCAACTCGCGGCCGAGCACCGGATCGACCTGGACACACCCGTCCAGCACTACCTGCCGGGCGTT
Source organism: Streptomyces sp. NPDC001157 (assembly GCF_053598255.1). Taxonomy (NCBI): domain Bacteria; kingdom Bacillati; phylum Actinomycetota; class Actinomycetes; order Kitasatosporales; family Streptomycetaceae; genus Streptomyces; species Streptomyces sp. NPDC001157. Next base: position 762,977 of record NZ_JBSFJW010000001.1, on the reverse strand, counting down.
CTGCCCGCGGATCTGCCGCCGGTCACGGTGGGCCAACTGCTCAACCACACCAGCGGCCTGCCGCGCACGGCAGCCAACCCGGACTTCGGCGACGGCAGCCCCGAATGGTTCGCCGCCAACCGTCTGAAGAGCTTCACCCCGCAGCAGGTGATCGACCTGATGGCCGGTCAGCCGATGCAGTTCGCGCCGGGCACCGCGCAGCAGTACAACGGCATGAACTACTACGTGGCCGGCGTGCTGGTCGAGAAGATCACCGGGCACACCTTCGCCCACGAGGTGCGGTCCCGGATCACCCGCCCCCTCGGCCTGCACGACACCTACGTCCCCGACGCGGACGACCCGGACCTGCCCGGCCCGCACGCGCACGGCTATCTGATGGTCAAGTCCGCGGACGGCACCAGGCACCCGGTGGACGTCACCGAGCAGAGCCCCTGGCCCTGGGCCGAGGGCGGCATGATCTCCACCCCCGCCGACCTCGACCGTTTCATCACCGAGCTGTTCCGCGGCCGACTCCTGCCGCCGGCCCAGCAGGCCGAGCTCTTCACGGTTCCCGACGTCCCGAGCCACCACAGCAGCCAGTGCCGCACCCAGGCGGACGCCGGCCGGGCCTGCATGACCATGGGCCTGATGCGGGTCAAGGCCTCCAACGGCGTCGTGCTCTGGGGCAAGACCGGCTCCAGGCCCGGCTGCACCAGCGGCGTCTTCGCCACCAGAGACCTCTCCCGTAAGATCGTCTACTCCCTCAACCCCAACAACCTCGACGGCACCGAGATGCGCTACATACAGCAGATCGCCGCAGCCTCCTTCGGCACCATCGTCCCGGCCGGGAGCTGACACCGTGCCCGGCGCATACGTGCAGCAGATCGTGCGCCGGGGTGGTACCGGTTCGGTGCGCTAGCGGCGGGCCATGATGCTGCCGGCGTCCGCGGGGGAACCGGCCCCGGCGATCGCCCGGCTGGTCCAGGCCGACGAGGTCACGGTGCGGGAGGTTGTCCACCGGTTCAATGAGATCGGCCTGGAATGTCTGGACCGCTCAATGGGCGGGAGGCCGCCTCCACCGGCGCGGACATCCGCCGCTGGGGGAAGGGCATCCGCTGGGGCGGACGCCCCCTCGATGCGGTCGCTTGATCACCCCGTTCCCTGCCACGCCATCAGGTGAGTCGTGGGGTGATCTCGGCTGCGACCCACTCCATCGCCGCCTCGACATGCTCCGCCGCGACGGGCAGCCACAGGGTGCAATCGGTGAGCCCTGCCTCGGCGAGCTGCTCGAGGTCGTCGGCGACGCTCGCTGCGGTGGGCGCAGCGCCCCCGAGTGGTCGCCCCGGTGGCGGAACCGCCGCGGGGATACCGGGCGGAGTGAGGAAGGCAGCTGAAGCGAGCGCCATGCGGTCGACATTTCCCCCGCCGTCGGCGAGGGCATACAGGCGGCGCCGGACGTCGGTGACTTCCGCGGCGTCGGCGCCGGTGCCGTACCAGCCGTCGCCGAACTGCAGCACCCGGCGCAGGGCTGCGTCACTGTGTCCGCCGACCCACACGGGCGGACCGCCGGCGGTGAGCGGAGGCACTCCCAAGTGCGCCTCACGCAGTGTCGTGAAAGGCCCGTCGAAGTCCGCGGGCCGTCGGGTCCACAGGGCCTTGGCGGCGGCGAGGTGGTCGTCGGTGCGTGCACCGCGTTCACGCGCGGACACGCCGACGGCCGCGAACTCGTCCGGGTTCCAGCCGGTGCCGACGCCCAGGATCAGGCGGCCGCCGGACACCACGTCCAGGGTGGCTGCCTGGTTGGCGAGCACCAGCGCCGGGTAGTACGGCGCGACGAGGACGGACGTCAGCAGCCGCAGGCGCGTGGTCGCCCCTGCGACGGCCGACAGCAGGACAAGCGGGTCCGCGTCGAGGCCGAAACCGCTGTCCAGGAGCCGGTTGCCGACCGCGACATGATCAAAGCCCAATTCCTCGGCGTGGCGTGCGGCGCGGAGCACGCCGGCTCCGTCGTCGAGCGGCCAGCGTGGTTGAAGGGAGACGCCCAGGCGCAGCAGGGGCATGAGGTTGCCTTTCGGTGGCAGTCCGGTGGCGACACGACGATCACCTGATCCGTCACCACACTCAACTCACGCTCCCCCCGCATTCATCCCGGCCGGGAGGCAGTGCACCTTCCCGGTCACAGCACTAGCTGCGGCTCTCCGCGTTCAACCGGTCCAGGAGTTCCGGCAGTGCGGTGCCGATGGGTTCGTGGATCACCTCGTCGGCCCGGTCGTCGTACGGCGTCGCCTCGGCGTTGACGATCACGAGTCGCGCCCCGTTGTCGGCGGCGACGCCGGCGAGCCCGGCCGCGGGCTGCACCTGCAGGCTGGTGCCGACGGCGATGAACACGGAGCAGGCCTTGGTGATGGCGAGAGCCTCACCGAGGACCACCGGATCGAGCCGCTCGCCGAACATCACGGTCGCCGACTTGAGAATCCCCCCGCACTCCAGGCACGCCGGGTCGTCCTCCCCGGCCTCGACCCGGGCGAGAGCGTCCTCCATCGGCCCGCGCGCATGGCACCCGGTGCACACGAAACTCCGTGCGGAGCCGTGCAGTTCGAGCACCTTGCGGGCGGGCATTCCGGCGAGCTGATGCAGCCCGTCGACGTTCTGCGTGATCACCCGCACGGGCACCCCGGACCGCTCCAACTCCGCCACCGCCCGGTGCGCGGCGTTGGGTTCGGCCTTCAGCGCCCGGTTCTTGCGTCGCATCTGCCACGACCGCCGCCGGATCTCCGGATCGCCCATGTAGTACTCGTACGTCACGAGCTTCTCGGCCCCGGGATCCTTCCGCCACAGCCCGTTCGGGCCGCGGTAGTCGGGAATCCCGGAGTCCGTCGAGATACCGGCACCGCTGAGGATCGCGACGAGGGGCTTGCTCATGGCACCGAGGGTAGGACGCAGGACCGGGTGCGGCGAACGGATATTCGTGGGCGCTCTCCGGTGCTAGGTTCCGGCCATGGCCAAGGTCACCGTCTCGCTCGATGCCGAACTCGTCGTGGAAGTCATGGTCCTTGCGGGCGTCGGCAACCCTCAGGACGCCGTCGAGCTGGTCGTCCGCGACTACATCGAGCGCGGCCACCGGACCGAGGCCCGGGTCGCCGCGAGGGACGAGGGTCTGCGCGAGGTGGACCTCAAGCCCCGCGATCCCGAGGGGTGAGTCGACGCCCGGTCACGCCACCCGCCGCCCGTTCTCCAGCTCGGCGGTGCCCGAGCCCTCAGCCAGGACGTCCAGGGCGACCCGGACGCGGTGACCGAGGGTGCCCAGCAGGTAGTCGTCGAGTTCCTCGCGGGGCACGAGGCGCCAGGAGAGCAGTTCCTCCTCCTGGAGGCGGATCGCCTTGAGGTCGTCCTCGTCGAGGAGGCCGCCGTCGTACAGGTAGGCCACCAGCGGCGGCCAGCTCGGCTTGTACACCCAGTCGACCGCGAGCAGCCGGCCCAGTTCGCGGTCGAGACCGATCTCCTCGAGCGTCTCGCGGCGCGCGCCCTGGCGCGGGGTCTCGCCGTCGTCGGACTCGATCGTGCCGCCCGGCAGGGCCCAGCCCTCACGGTAGTTGGGCTCTACGAGCAGCACCCGGCCCTCGGCGTCGCGGAAGAGGGCGGCGGCCCCGGCGAGAATCCGGGGCAGGCCGGCGAGGTACGTGGCGAAGTCTGGCGTGGACGTCATCCAGGAAGGGTAACCAGCCCGCGCAGCCTTCTCCCGTCCTCACCGCCCGGCCGGGGATGACAGGCCAGGCTCGGCCTTCGGCTGGATCTCCGCCTCCGCCAGCTGCACCGTCCGCTCCGCCAGCTCGCTGATCCGTACCCCGTCGAAGCCGAACACCGCACTGCGGACCGTGTCCTCCAGTGGCTCCTTCCACTGCGCCGGAATCGCGTCGGCCCCGCTCAGCACCCCGGCCACCGAGCCGGCCGTCGCCCCGTTGGAGTCGGTGTCCAGGCCGCCGCGGACGGTGAGCGTGATGGTGCGGGTGAAGTCGCCGTCGCCGTACAGAAGCCCCGCGGTGAGCACGGCGGCGTTCGGGATGGTGTGGATCCAGCCGAGCCCGGCGGTCTCCTCGGCGACCGTCGTGAGCGTGTCCTCCCAGGTCATCCGCGTGTCGTGGAGGGAGACGACCCGCCGCACGGTACGGGCGAGCCGGCTGCTCGCCGGGATGACGGCGAGGGCTTGGTCGACCGCGTGCCGCACGGTGGGCGCGGTGAACGCCGCCGCGATCAGCGCCGCCGCCCACATCGCGCCGTACACGCCGTTGCCGGTGTGCGACAGCACCGCGTCCCGGCGGGCCAGGGAGGCGGCGCGGCGCGGGGTGCCCGGGCAGGTCCAGCCATAGATGTCGGCGCGGATCAGGGCGCCGATCCACTCCTGGTACGGGTTGTCGTACGTGGCCGTCAGCGGCGGCTTCAGCCCGTTGGCGAGATTGCGGTAGGTGGCCCGCTCCGCCGTGAACGTCTGCAGATAGGGCAGCCGCAGCAGCCACAGCTCGCCCACCTGCTCGGTGCTGAAGTCGAAGCCGTGCGTCTCCAGGAGGTCCAGGCCGAGGATCGCGTAGTCGACGTCGTCGTCGCGGCAGCTGCCGTGGATACGGCCGCGCACGCACTGCCGCCACTCGGGGCGCAGCTCGAAGCCGTCGCTCTCGTCGGCGGGCTCGGGAAGATAGTCGGTGAGGGGCAGGGCGGCGGCCTGCCGCAGATAGCGGTCGATCCGGTCCCGCGTCCACAGGTCGCCCTGCTCGACCGGCTTGCCGAGCATGTTGCCCGAGATCCGGCCCAGCCAGCCCCCGAGGATGCGGTCCGCGAGCTCTGGCTCAGTGCCCACAGGGGTCATAGCAGAAGGTTTACCCAATTTGGCCGCAGGCTGCGCGGCGTTCGACGAGGGGCGCGCCCCAAAGGGGCGCGGGGCTGTGTCGATGTGCGGCTCCGCCGCGTGGGCGCGACCAGCCACGACGACGCTGCAGACGATCGACGGCGTATTCGCTCATCCCGCGGAGCGCCAGGCGTCCAGGCTGCGGTCACGGAATGACGCCGGCGGCATCCGCCGGTTAAGGTCGCAGCGGCGCGACTGGCCTTGACGTGCGCGAGGCCCGGAGAGCAAGGGGAAACAGGTGACACAGCGCGTGCTCATCGCCGCGGACAAGTTCAAGGGGTCGCTGACGGCCGTGCAGGTCGCCCAGCGGGTGACGGCCGGGCTGCGCCGGGTCGTGCCGGAGCTCCAGGTGGAGTCGCTGCCCGTGGCCGACGGCGGCGACGGGACCGTGGACGCGGCGGTCGCGGCCGGTTTCGAGCGGCACGAGGTGCGTGTCGCGGGGCCGCTGGGCGACGAGGTGACGGCGGCCTTCGCACTGCGCGCAGGTACGGCGGTCGTGGAGATGGCCGAGGCGAGCGGGCTGCAGCGGCTGCCGGCCGGCGTCTTCGCGCCGCTCACGGCATCGACGTACGGCTCCGGTGAACTGCTGCGGGCCGCGCTGGACGCGGGCGCGCGCACGATCGTCTTCGGCGTCGGCGGCAGCGCGACCACCGACGGCGGTGCCGGCATGCTGTCCGCACTGGGCGCGCGGTTCCTGGACGCGGACGGTGAGCCGGTTCCCCCGGGCGGCGGCGGACTGAGGGAGCTCGCCTCCGCCGACCTGTCCGGCCTGGACCCGCGCCTCGCCTCCGTCGAACTGGTCCTGGCCAGCGACGTCGACAACCCACTGACCGGACCGAAGGGCGCACCCGCCGTCTACGGCCCGCAGAAGGGCGCCTCCCCGGACGACGTGGCGAGCCTGGACACGGCCCTCGCGCACTACGCGAAGGTGCTGGAGGAAGCGGTCGGCGCGAAGGCGGCGGAATGCGCCGCGTCCCCGGGCGCGGGAGCGGCGGGCGGCATCGGCTACGGCGCCCTGCTCCTCGGTGCCCGTTTCCGCCCCGGCATCGAGGTGATGCTCGACGTGCTCGGCTTCGCGGCGGCGCTGGAGTGGGCGGATCTGGTGATCACCGGCGAGGGCTCCCTGGACGAGCAGACCCTGCACGGCAAGGCCCCGGCGGGGGTCGCGGCAGCCGCACGTGCCCGCGACAAGGAGGTCGTGGCGGTGTGCGGGCGGCTCGCCCTGCCGCCCGAGGCGCTCGGTCGGGCCGGAATCCGGCGGGCGTATCCCCTCACGGCGGAGGAGCCGGACGTCGCGAAGTGCATCGCGGACGCCGGCCCCATCCTGGAGCGGGTGGCGGAGCAGATCGGGCGGGACTTCCTGAGCTGAGCCCGGGGCCCCAGGAAGCCGGGCGGAGATCCTAGGGGAGCGGAGTCAGCCCGCCGTCGTCGTCACGGTAGAAGCTGCCGCTGGTCTGGTCCTCGATCCTGCCCTTGTCGAGCCATTGCATGGACATGTGGTGCACCACCTTGGCGGGGCGCTCCCAGACGACGGAGTGTCCCACATCGGCCAGCTCGAACATCAGCTTGTGCGACCCCTGCACCGCGTTGTACAGGGCGGGGACGGAGAACGTCAGAACCGGCGGGAGCACCGGGACCGGCGGGGTGTTGGCCTGCCTGTCCAGCTCGCCGTAGACGATGGCCACGGGCACCCGGTCACCGAGTATGGCGGTGTCCGACGCGTCCTTGAGCGGTGCGGTCTGGTTGTTCCAGCCCCACCAGTACGTGTTGCGGTAGCGCAGGACGCCTTCGAAGACGCCCGGTGACAGCTCCGGTCCCCAGGTGCTGCCCACGGCGTCGTTCGCCATCATGGCGTCCCACACCACGTCGCCCATGTTGGGCTCCCGCTGGAGCGGGCTGCCCTGCTCGCGGTCCCAGGCGCTCTTGAAGCCGGTCTTGCTGCCGACGTTCATCGGGAAGCCCCAGAGGACTGCCGGTGTGGACAGGGGCAGGGTCGCCGCCTCCGCCGGGCGCCCGAAGGGGTTCGAGATGTCGCCGGACCAGCGGCCGCCCGGCGGGAAGATCGGGGCGAGCAGGAACAGGCTCTTGACGTTCTCGGGGTGCTGGAGGATGTAGGGCCCCATGACGAAGGCCGCGGCGGACCAGCCGATGAAGTCGATCGGGCCGGTCGTGCCGGTCTGGGTCTTGATGAACTGGACCACCGTGTTGAGTTCTGCCCACTCGCTCTCGGCGTTGCCCAGCTGGTGCGGGTAACTCGGTGTGCACTTGGCGGTCAGCGGGTTGGGGACGAGTACCGACTCCTGCTGCGCCGGGTTGGCGTTGCACGGGTTGTCCATCTCCGGGCGGGGCGATCGCCCGTTGCCCTGGAGGTCCATCAGGAAGACGTCGTAGCCGTGCTGGGCGAGCTGCTGCGCCCAGCTGTAGCGGGTGGCGGGGCCGCCGGAGCCGGCGGGGACCACGAGGTCGAAGCCGGCGACCGCGGGTGTGCTTCTGCCGTGGAGCATCAGCACCGGCGGCGCGTCGGGCGTGTTGGGCTTGCGGTACTCGCGCACGAACAGGCCCACCGTTTGACTCCCGTTCGCCGGAATCGTCGAGATGTGTGGGACGACATGATCCGTGGGAGTGAGTCCGGATGCGGGCATGGCTGTCCTCCGATCCGAGAGGAGGGATGAATCCCCATCGCTGAATCCCGCGCCCCCGAATGGGGATATGTCCCGGTCAATTTCCAGTGGAATCCCCCGGTTTCCACCATCCTCCCCGCCCCTCTTCTCTGCAACCCGGCCCGGTCCAGGGGTAGTTGACCGGTCAAGGGCAAAGCCGTACGCCCTTGAACCCGAAACGGGTGACGCAGAACGGGTGACGCGAAACGGGTGTGGCCCGAGCCTTCAAGGCTCGGGCCACACCCGTCAGTGGGGGCGAGGGTCAGGGCAGCTGCGCCGCCCGCGCCTCGCGCCGGTTGTCGCGGAAGTTGTTCACCCGGCGGGCCGTGGCGAACAGCGGAATCACCGCACCGGTGACCAACTGGAGCGCACACCCCGTCTGGAGGAGCAGCTGGCCGCTGGGGGCGTCGAACGCCCATGCCGCCAGCAGGCCCATCGACACGACGATCCAGGACAGCATCGCCACCGCGAGACGACCCCGCGGCTTCGGGTACTCGACCCGGCTCACCATCAGCCAGGCCGTACCGAGGATCGCCAGGAGCGTCGCGAAGAAGGGCAGCTCCAGCAGGACGATCGAGACGACCGTCAGTGCGCCGAACGGTGACGGCATGCCCTGGAACATGCCGTTCGGGACGGTCACGCACGAGAATCTCGCCAGGCGCAGTACCACGGCCAAGAGCACCACGATTGCCCCGACCGCGGCCACCCGCTGATGAGCGCCCTCCGCGACCATGCCGTAGACGAGGACGAAGTACGCCGGCGCCAGACCGAAGCTGATCAGGTCCGACAGGTTGTCCAGCTCCGCGCCCATGGGGGAGGAGCGCAGCTTGCGCGCCACCAGGCCGTCGAACAGGTCGAAGACCGCCGCGCACAGCATCAGGATGACCGCCGTGGCCGCGCTGTTGCGGGCCATGCCGGTCTCCTGGTCGCCGGTGAGGTGCGGGATCAGGATGCCGGTGGTGGTGAAGTACACCGCCATGAAGCCGCACGTGGCGTTGCCGAGGGTGAGGGTGTCCGCTATTGAGAGGCGGAGGGAGAGGGGCATCTCCTCCTCTTCGTCCACCTCGTCGGCCTCGGGCACCCAGCCCGCCTGGGTATCAGGATCAATCACGGTCAATGCGAGTCACCCCAGCCACGGTCTTCTGGCCGACCTCGACCGCGACGTCCACGCCCTCGGGCAGGTAGATGTCGACGCGCGAGCCGAAGCGGATCAGACCGATGCGGTCACCCTGCTCGACCTTCGTCCCCTGCGGGATGTACGGCACGATGCGGCGGGCCACCGCGCCGGCGATCTGGATCATCTCGATGTCGCCGAGTTCGGTGTCGAAGTGCCAGACTACGCGCTCGTTGTTCTCGCTCTCCTTGTTGAACGCCGGAACGAACCCGCCGGGGATGTGCTCGACCGACGTCACCGTGCCGGAGAGCGGCGCGCGGTTGACGTGGACGTTGAGCGGGCTCATGAAGATCGCGACGCGGGTACGGCCGTCCTTCCACGGCATGATGCTCTGCACCACACCGTCGGCGGGCGAGATGACCCGGCCCGGGGCGATCTCGCGCTCGGGGTCGCGGAAGAACCACAGCATGCCCGCCGCTAGCGCGGTGGCGGGCACGGCCACGGCCTTGGCGACGCCGGAGCGGCGCGCACGGGCCAGGCTGAGGGCTGCGGTGGCGACGGTCGGCAGAAGCCACGGCGATGCTCCGCGCGCGAGGCGTACGCCGGCCCGGCTGTCGCGTGGTGCAGAGGTTTGGCTGTGGGGCATGGATGACCTTCGTAGCGGATGATGCCGCGCAGTAACGGGGGACGGCGGCTTTCCCGGGATGGTACCGGTCGCGGGCCGCAACTGGGCAAGCCAGGAAGCCGAGTCGGCGACCGAAGAGTGCTGACGGGGTGTGATCTTCTTCTCCAAGAAAACACCCCGTATCCGGACATCTAACCCTGGAACCGATACTCTTCGAGCAACCTGCGACCGATGATCATTTTCTGGATTTCGGCGGTACCTTCACCGATCAGCAGCATCGGAGCCTCACGGTAGAGGCGCTCGATCTCGTACTCCTTGGAGAAGCCGTAGCCGCCGTGGATTCGGAACGCGTCCTCCACGACCTCCTTGCAGTACTCGGAGGCGAGGTACTTCGCCATCCCGGCCTCAAGGTCGTTTCGTTCCCCAGAGTCCTTTTTGCGTGCCGCGTTCACCATCATGGCATGCGCGGCCTCGACCTTGGTAGCCATCTCGGCCAGCTTGAACTGGATGGCCTGGTGCTGGGCGATCGGTTTGCCGAAAGTGTGACGCTGCTGGGCGTACTGGACGCCGAGCTCGAACGCACGCTGAGCGACGCCGCAGCCACGCGCCGCCACGTTCACACGGCCGACCTCCACGCCGTCCATCATTTGGTAAAAACCTCGGCCGGTCTCGCCGCCGAGCACGCGGTTGGCCGGAATCCGCAGGCCATCCATGATCAGCTCGGTGGTGTCGACGCCCTTGTAGCCCATCTTGTCGATCTTCCCGGGGATGGTGAGGCCGGGGCGGACCTCTCCGAAGCCGGGTTCCTTCTCGACCAGGAAGGTCGTCATCGACTTGTGGGGCGCGGTGCCCTCGGGGTGTCCTTCATCACTTCGGACCAGTACGGCGACCAGAGATGACGTTCCGCCGTTCGTCAGCCACATCTTCTGGCCGTTGAGGACGTACTCGTCGCCGTCCTTGACCGCCTTCGAGGTGATGGCGGACACGTCCGAGCCGAGGCCCGGCTCCGACATGGAGAAGGCGCCGCGGATGTCGCCGGCCGCCATGCGCGGCAGGAAGTGGTCCTTCTGCTCCTGCGTGCCGTGCTGCTTGAGCATGTACGCCACGATGAAGTGGGTGTTGATGATGCCGGAGACCGACATCCAGCCGCGGGCGATCTCCTCGACGCACAGGGCGTAGGTGAGGAGCGACTCGCCCAGGCCCCCGTACTCCTCGGGGATCATCAGGCCGAACAGGCCGAGTTCCTTGAGGCCGTCGACGATCTGCTGCGGGTACTCGTCGCGGTGCTCCAGCTCGGTGGCGACCGGGATGATCTCCTTGTCCACGAAGTCGCGGACGGTGGAGAGGATCTCCTGCTGGATGTCGGTCAGACCGGCGGTCTGGGCGAGACGGGCCATGGCTTACTTCTCCTGCTGCTTGAGCTCGGGGCGGCCCGGCTGCTCGCCGCCGCGCTCCTTGATGTAGGTCTCGGTGGGGACCATGACCTTGCGGCGGAACACGCACACCAGCGTGCCGTCCTGCTTGTAGCCCTTGGTCTCGACGTAGACGATGCCGCGGTCGTTCTTCGACTTCGACGGCGTCTTGTCGAGGACGGTCGTCTCGCCGTAGATCGTGTCGCCGTGGAAGGTCGGCGCCACGTGCCGCAGGGACTCGATCTCCAGGTTGGCGATCGCCTTGCCCGACACGTCCGGCACGGACATGCCCAGCAGCAGCGAGTAGATGTAGTTGCCTACGACGACGTTCTTGCCGAAGTCCGTCGTGTTCTCCGCATAGTTGACGTCCATGTGGAGCGGGTGGTGGTTCATGGTGAGGAGACAGAAGAGGTGGTCGTCGTACTCCGTGACCGTCTTCCCGGGCCAGTGCTTGTAGACCGCCCCGACCTCGAACTCCTCGTAGGTGCGTCCGAACTGCATCGCGCTCAGGCCTCCGGGATCTCGAACTTCGACGTGCGCTGCATGCCCGCGGCACGCCCCTTGCCGGAGATGACGAGCGCCATCTTGCGGCTGGCCTCGTCGATCATCTCGTCGCCGAGCATCGCGGAGCCCTTCTTGCCGCCCGCCTCGGACGTGTAGTAGTCGTACGCGTCCAGGATCAGCTCGGCGTGGTCGTAGTCCTCCTGCGAGGGCGAGAAGATCTCGTTCGAGGCCTCGACCTGGCCCGGGTGCAGCACCCACTTGCCGTCGAAGCCGAGCGCGGCGGCGCGCCGGGCGACCTCGCGGTAGCCGTCGATGTTGCGGATCTGCAGGTAGGGGCCGTCGATCGCCTGGAGGTTGTTGGCGCGGGCGGCCATCAGGATCTTCATCAGGATGTAGTGGTAGGCGTCCGCCGGGTAGCCCGGCGGCTGCTCGCCCACGACCAGCGACTTCATGTTGATCGAGGCCATGAAGTCGGCCGGGCCGAAGATGATCGTCTCGACGCGCTGGGACGCCGTCGCGATCTCGTTGACGTTGTTGAGGCCCTGGGCGTTCTCGATCTGCGCCTCGATGCCGATCTTGCCGACCTCGAAGCCCATGGTCTTCTCGATCTGGGTCAGCAGGAGGTCGAGGGCGACGACCTGCTGGGCCGTCTGCACCTTCGGCAGCATGATGCAGTCGAGGTTCTGGCCGGCACCCTCGACGACCGTGACGACGTCGCGGTACGTCCACTCGGTCGTCCAGTCGTTGACGCGCACGACCCTCGTCTTGCCGGTCCAGTCGCCCTCGTTGAGGAACTTGACGATCGTGTGCCGCGCCTCGGGCTTGGCGAGCGGCGCGCACGCGTCCTCGAGGTCGAGGAAGACCTGGTCGGCGGGGAGGCCCTGCGCCTTCTCCAGGAAGCGGGGGTTGCTCCCGGGGACCGCGAGACAGGAGCGTCGCGGACGCAGACGGTTGACGGGCGTGGTCATGCGGGGACCTCCAGGGGGTCGAGCTTGTTCGCTGTCCGGATCTCGTCGACGATGCGGCCGATGATTCCGGTGATGTCGAAGTCCTTCGGGGTGAAGACCGCGGCCACTCCGGCGGCCCGCAGCTGTTCGGCGTCACCATTGGGGATGATGCCACCGGCGATCACCGGTATATCTGTGGCACCGGCCACACGGAGGCGTTCCAGCACGTCCGGGACCAGCTGGGCGTGCGAACCGGAGAGGATGGACAGCCCTACCGCGTGCACGTCCTCGGCGAGGGCCGCGTCCACGATCTGCTCGGGCGTCAGCCGGATGCCCTGGTAGACCACCTCGAAGCCGGCGTCACGGGCCCGCACGGCGATCTGCTCGGCGCCGTTGGAGTGCCCGTCCAGGCCCGGCTTGCCGACCAGGAAGCGCAGCTTGCCGACGCCGAGGTCGCGGGCTGTGTCCTCCACCTTGCGGCGCACCTCGCTCAGCGCCGAGCCCTCCGCCGCGGCGACCGCGACCGGCGCGGACGACACGCCCGTCGGGGCCCGGAACTCGCCGAACACCTCGCGCAGGGCCCCGGCCCACTCGCCGGTCGTGGCCCCGGCGCGGGCGCACTCCAGGGTGGCCTCCATGAGGTTGTCGGTGCCCTTGGCGGCCTCCTTCAGCTTCTCCAGCGCCTTGCACGGGCGCGGGTGGTTGAAGGGCGGCTGGTAGCGGGTGTCGCGCCAGTGCTGCAGGGAGGCGATGACCCGGGCCTCGACAGCTGGATCAACTGTCTGGATGGCTGTATCGAGATCCGCGGTGAGTGGATTGGGCTCGGTCGTCTCGAAGATGTTGACGCCGACGATCTTCTCTTGACCGGACTCAATACGAGCGCGGCGCTCGGCGTGCGAGGAGACGAGCTGCGACTTGAGGTAGCCGGACTCGACGGCGGCCATCGCGCCGCCCATCTCCTGGATGCGCTCGATCTCGGCGAGGGACTCCTCGACAAGCTTCGCGACCTTCGCCTCGATGACGTGTGAGCCCTCGAAGATGTCCTCGTACTCCAGCAGGTCGCTCTCGTGCGCCAGGACCTGCTGGATGCGCAGCGACCACTGCTGGTCCCAGGGGCGGGGCAGGCCCAACGCCTCGTTCCAGGCCGGGAGTTGGACGGCACGCGCGCGTGCGTCCTTGGAGAGGGTCACGGCCAGCATCTCCAGCACGATCCGCTGGACGTTGTTCTCCGGCTGCGCCTCGGTCAGGCCCAGGGAGTTGACCTGGACGCCGTAGCGGAAGCGGCGGTGCTTGGGGTTCTGGATCCCGTAGCGCTCAAGCGTGATCTTGTCCCAGATCCGCCCGAAGGCGCGCATCTTGCACATCTCCTCGATGAACCGGACGCCGGCGTTCACGAAGAAGGAGATGCGACCGACGACGTCGCCCATGCGCTCCTGCGGCACCTGACCGGAGTCCCGGACGGCGTCCAGGACCGCGATCGCCGTGGACATCGCGTACGCGATCTCCTGGACCGGCGTGGCGCCCGCCTCCTGCAGGTGGTAGCTGCAGATGTTGATCGGGTTCCACTTCGGCATGTGGGAGACCGTGTACGCGATCATGTCCGTCGTCAGACGGAGGCTCGGCCCCGGCGGGAACACGTGCGTGCCGCGGGACAGGTACTCCTTGACGATGTCGTTCTGGGTCGTGCCCTGGAGCCTGGTGATGTCCGCACCCTGCTCCTCGGCGACGACCTGGTAGAGCGCCAGCAGCCACATGGCGGTGGCGTTGATCGTCATCGAGGTGTTCATCTGCTCCAGGGGGATGTCCTGGAACAGCCGGCGCATGTCACCGAGGTGCGCGACCGGCACACCGACCCGGCCGACCTCGCCGCGGGCGAGGATGTGGTCGGAGTCGTAGCCGGTCTGCGTGGGCAGGTCGAACGCGACCGACAGGCCCGTCTGACCCTTGGCGAGGTTGCGCCGGTACAGCTCGTTGGACGCCTCGGCCGTGGAGTGACCGGCGTACGTGCGCATGAGCCACGGCCGGTCCTTCTCCCGCACGCCTTCGGCGGGCTGACGCTCAGTCATCTATGACCCCGGGTGTCTCAGATGTTGCGGAAGCGGTTGATGGCGTCGATGTGCTTGGCGCGCATCTCCTCGTCGCGCACGCCGAGGCCCTCCTCGGGGGCCAGGCACAGCACGCCGACCTTGCCCTGGTGGAGGTTGCGGTGCACGTCGTACGCGGCCTGCCCGGTCTCCTCCAGGGAGTAGACCTTCGACAGCGTCGGGTGGATCTTGCCCTTCGCGATGAGCCGGTTGGCCTCCCAGGCCTCGCGGTAGTTGGCGAAGTGCGAGCCGATGATCCGCTTCAGGGACATCCACAGGTAGCGGTTGTCGTACTCGTGGTTGTAGCCCGAGGTCGAGGCGCAGGTGACGATGGTGCCGCCCTTGCGCGTGACGTACACGGAGGCGCCGAAGGTCTCGCGGCCGGGGTGCTCGAAGACGATGTCGACGTCCTCGCCGCCGGTCAGCTCGCGGATGCGCTTGCCGAAGCGCTTCCACTCCCGTGGGTCCTGCTCGTGCTCGTTCTTCCAGAACTTGTAGTCCTCGGCGTTGCGGTCGATGATCGCCTCGGCGCCCATGGCGCGGCAGATCTCGGCCTTCTGGGGGCTGGAGACGACACAGATGGGGTTCGCGCCGCCCGCCAGCGCGAACTGGGTGGCGTACGAGCCGAGGCCGCCGCTCGCGCCCCAGATCAGCACGTTGTCGCCCTGCTTCATGCCGGCGCCGTTGCGGGAGACCAGCTGGCGGTACGCGGTCGAGTTGACCAGGCCCGGAGCGGCGGCCTCCTCCCAGCTGAGGTGGTCCGGCTTCGGCATCAGCTGGTTGGACTTGACGAGCGCGATCTCGGCGAGGCCGCCGAAGTTGGTCTCGAAGCCCCAGATGCGCTGCTCGGGGTCGAGCATCGTGTCGTTGTGGCCGTCCGACGACTCGAGCTCGACGGAGAGGCAGTGCGCGACGACCTCGTCACCGGGCTTCCAGGCGTTGACGCCGGGGCCGGTGCGCAGGACGACGCCCGCGAGGTCGGAGCCGATGATGTGGTACGGCAGGTCGTGGCGCTTGGTCAGCTCCGACAGCCTGCCGTAGCGCTCCAGGAATCCGAAGGTCGACAGGGGCTCGAAGATCGAGGTCCACACGGAGTTGTAGTTGACCGAGGAGGCCATGACGGCCACCAGGGCCTCGCCCGGGCCGAGCTCCGGCAGCGGAACCTCGTCCAGGTGGATCGACTTGCGCGGGTCCTTGTCGCGGGTCTCCAGGCCCGCGAACATCTCCGTCTCGTCCTTGTGCACGGTGATCGCGCGGTACGACTCGGGGAGCGGCAGGGCGGCGAAGTCGGCCGGCGTCGAGTCCGGCGACTGGATCGCGTCCAGGATGTCCTTCGTGGTCACGGTGTTGCCTCCGGCGATACGCGTCCTGAGGGAGGGACGCTGAGGGTTACGTCGGTGCTGCTGAGGGTTTTTTGAGAAGTGCCGTCGGTTCGGCGGTGGTGCTGTTCGGCAGCGCTTTGTGGCGCGGGAGGTTGCCTGTGACGCAGGCGTCCGGGCGCGCAAGCCATGGGCTTGAGGGGACAGCCGACGTGCGGTAGGTCTCTGCACGCCGGCCGCCCGGACCCCTTCAACGTATGACACCGCGTGTCACCTCGCAAGGCACTGAGTGCCAGAGATTGCTCTCAGGTGAAATCTTTACGTAACAAATGAGCGATGATCGATCGAACGGGGGCTGAAAGATGCTGGAAAAGGGGCTCTGACATGCCAAAACGGCCACCCCGAGGGGTGGCCGTCATCACAGGGCTGGGAGGGGCTCAGCGTTCCTTGAGTGCCTGCTCGATGGTCCGCATGACCTCGTCCAGCGGGGCGTCCGTGCGGGCGACGGTGACCAGGACCTCGCCCTGGGTGGAGACGGCCGCGGGAACCGCCGGCCTGGTGGCCGTCGTGCTGCGCCCCGCCCCGATGCCCGTCCCGAACGTCTTGCGCACGATCGCGAAGGCGTGGTCGAGCTGGGCCTCCACGTCGCCCTGCCCGCCGGCCCGCAGCCAGCGTCTGAGGACGTGGTTGTGGGCGGTGACCACGGCGGACGCGGCGACCTCCGCCAGCAGCGGGTCGTCGTTGGCGTCGTCGTCGTGCGCGTGCTCGTCGAAGTGGCCGAGGAGATAGCGGGTGAAGAGGCGCTCGTAGCGGGCCACCGACGCGATCTCGGCCTCGCGCAGGGTGGGCACCTCGCGCGTGAGCTTGTAGCGGGCGACCGAGATCTCCGGCCGCGCCGCGTACATCCGCATGACTTCCTTGATGCCGCGGCACACCGTGTCGAGCGGGTGCTCGTGCGCGGGAGCCGCATTGAGCACGGCCTCCGCACGGATCAACGTGTCGTCGTGGTCGGGGAAGATCGCCTCTTCCTTGGAGCGGAAGTGGCGGAAGAAGGTGCGGCGCGCGACCCCGGCCGCGGCCGCGATCTCGTCGACGGTGGTCGCCTCGTACCCCTTGGTCGCGAACAGCTCCATCGCCGCGGCCGCCAGTTCGCGGCGCATCTTGAGCCGCTGGGCGGCCGCGCGACTGCCTGCGGCACTTTCCGGCGCGTCGGGCGTAGCTGGTGTACGTGAGGACTTGGCGGGCTGGGACATGACCCGAACGTACTGCATGTGCGCAGCTTGTTGCGCGTGTACGGGGATGACCCCGCCCTGTGCGGGCGGGGGTCCTCCGGCGGGGCCGAGCAGTCCGCCCCAGTCCGTCTCGCCTCGGAACCAGTCGCCGGCGCCGTCAGCGGCGGGCATATTCGCGGAAGCCACGGCCCGTCTTGCGGCCGAGGCAGCCCGCGGCCACCAGGTGCTCCAGGAGCGGCGCCGGGGCCAGGCCCGGGTCGCGGAACTCGCGGTGCAGGACCTTCTCGATCGCCAGGGAGACATCGAGCCCGACGACGTCCAGGAGCTCGAAGGGGCCCATCGGGTAGCCGCCGCCCAGCTTCATCGCCGCGTCAATGTCGTCAAGAGATGCATAGTGTTCCTGCACCATCTTGATCGCGTTGTTGAGGTACGGGAAAAGCAGCGCGTTCACGATGAAGCCCGCACGGTCGCCACAGTCGACCGCGTGCTTCTTGATCCGTCCACACACCTCGCGGACCGTCGCGTGGACGTCCTCGGCCGTCAGCACCGTACGGACGACCTCGACCAGCTTCATCGCCGGCGCCGGGTTGAAGAAGTGCATGCCGATCACGTCCTGCGGGCGCGAGGTGGCGCGGGCGCAGGCGACGACGGGCAGCGAGGAGGTCGTGGTGGCCAGGACCGCGCCCGGCTTGCAGACCTTGTCCAGCGCCTGGAACAGCTGCTGCTTGATCTCCAGGTCCTCGGCGACGGCCTCGACGGCCAGGTCGACGTCGGCGAAGGCCTCGTACGAACCCGCCGCGGAGATCCGGTCCAGGGTCTGTGCGGCGGCCTCGGCGGTCATCCGGCCCTTGTCGACCGAGCGCGAGAGCGACTTGCCGATACGGGCCTTGGCGGCCTGTGCCTTCTCCTCGCTGCGGGCGGCGAGGACGACGTCGTACCCGGCCTTGGCGAAGACCTCGGCGATGCCGGAGGCCATGGTGCCGGAGCCCGCGACGCCGACGGAGCGGACCTGGCGGCCCGGGGTGAGGGCGGAGCCGTCCAGCGGCGTCAGCGCGTCCCGCACGACGGTGGCGCTGCCGGGAGCCTCGTAGGTGTAGAAGCCACGGCCCGACTTACGGCCCGTCAGGCCCGCCTCGCTGAGCTGCTTGAGGATCGGGGCGGGGGCGTGCAGCCGGTCGTGGGACTCGGCGTACATGGCCTCCAGGACCGTGCGCGCGGTGTCGACACCGATCAGGTCGAGCAGCGCGAGGGGGCCCATCGGCAGACCGCAGCCGAGCCGCATCGCCGCGTCGATGTCCTCGCGGGAGGCGTACTTCGCCTCGTACATCGCGGCCGCCTGGTTGAGGTAGCCGAACAGCAGCCCGTCGGCGACGAACCCGGGCCGGTCGCCGACCGCGACAGGCTCCTTGCCGAGGTCGAGGGCGAGGTCGGTGACCGCGGTGACGGCCGTCGGCGCGGTCAGCACCGAGGAGACGACCTCGACGAGCTTCATCGCCGGAGCCGGGTTGAAGAAGTGCAGGCCCAGGACGCGCTCCGGACGGGCCGAGTCGGCCGCCAGACGAGTCACGGACAGGGCGTTGGTGCCGGTGGCCAGGATGGTCTCCGGGCGGACGATGCCGTCGAGTTCGCGGAAGATCTGGTGCTTGATCTCGTACGACTCCGGAGCCACCTCGATGACGAGGTCGGCGTCGGCCGCGGCCCGCAGATCGGTGGAGGTGCTCACACGGGCGAGGGCGTCCGCGCGCTCCTGCTCGGTCAGCCGGCCCTTCTCCACGGCGCGGGCGGTGGCCGCCTCCAGAGTGGCGAGGGCCTTGGTGGCCGCGGCCTCGCTGATGTCGATGCCGACGACCTTGCGGCCGGCCTTGGCGAGGACCTCGGTGATACCGGTGCCCATGGTGCCGAGGCCGACGACGGCAATGGTCGTGAGCGAAGAGGAAGGGGTGTGGGACAGGGGAGTGGCCATCGCGGGACTCCAGGCATGAGGGTGACGACTGGGAGAGCGCCCGGGTGCGCCGAGGATGGCCGGCCGAAGCCGATCTGGCGCACCGGGTGCGTGAAGGAATGCGGGTGTTTCCGGGCTGCAAGCGCACACGCCCGGTACCTGCCGTCGCCGTGGGCGCGCACACGCCTGGAGCGAACGGTGGGTGATTCGACCGGCCCTGTCCCGTGGCCGGGTCGTGCTGCGGTACCTGAAGTACCGAACCGACTTGCTCTCACGGCAGCTGCGTCACCAGGCCGCCATAAGGGATGCGAGTGGGTAACTCGCTCGTCTGAGCTTAACCGGCGGGTAACGAGCGCGCTAGTCCCCGTGTTTGTGATGTACGTCCCCGGAGATCGGCGGCCCCTCTAATCTTCGGTGTCATGGACGAAGAGTTGCGATCGCTCACGGAGCGTTTACGGGCGGAGTCGGGGGCGACTGCCGAGTACGACCGTCTCGTCGCCACCGAGGACCCGGACGAGCTGGCGCGGGTGCTCACCGAGCCCGGTCGGCCGCTGTGGGCCAGGGAGCTGGCCGCGTTCCGGATGGGGCTCGCGGGTGACCGGCGTGCCTTCGAGTCCCTCGTCCTGTTTCTCAACCACCGTGATCCGCAGCGCTGCGCCTCCGCCGCCCACGCCCTCGCCCGTCTCGACGATCCGCGCACGGCCCGCGCGGCGGCCGCCCTCGCCACCAACGAACTCCGCGTCGCCTACGCCCTCCACCCGGTCCGGCTGCTGGCGGAGCTGCGCGCCCCCGAGTCCGTGCCCGCACTGATCACCACCCTGGAGCGCAGGCTCCGCCCGCACGACCCCTACCGCCGGGTGGCGCTCGCCTGCGTGGAGGGCCTCGGCACCCTGGAGGACGCCCGCGCCAGACCCGTACTCAACGAGGCACTGGCACACCCGGCCCTGGCGGAGGCGGCGGTGCGGGCGCTGGCACGGATCCCGAGACAGAGGTGAGGCCGGGTCGGCCCACGACCGCTGGGGGTAACCCCACGCCTTTGGGCAGTGGGGGAGCCTCGATCTCCATCAGGAACTCGGGCCGGACCAGGGCGGCGACCGGTACCGCGGAGGCGGCGGGGAGGCGGTCGTCGGGTATGTGGGTGGCGCGGGCCGCGCGGATCGCCGGCAGGTGCGCCGTGTCCGTGACGAAGTAGGTGAGTTTGACGACGTCGTCGAAGGTCGCCCCGGCGGCGGCCAGGCAGCGGCGGAGGTTCTCGAAGACCTGACGGGCCGTCATGGACACGGGCCGTTTCGTCGCGATCGCCGGCCAGCTCGCCCTGGACGAGGACGGCAAGCTAGACATGGCCGTACTGCGCGACGGGGAAGACCCCGTCGGGGGCGGTGATCCTGGTCAGCTCACTCATGCGTCCATCGTGGACCATGGGTCTGACAGCGCCCCCGACGGGACCTCACCTTCGGGTCGTACTCAGCCGCGGAAGCCGATCAGCCCGTGCAGCGTGGCGCCGCCGACGGCGGCGGAGCTCGACGCCGCCTTCGTGCTCAGCGCCGTCTTGCTGCTCTGCGGCTTGGGGTCGGGTGTCTTCGGGCACACCGCGTCGATCGGGCCGCCGCTGCGGGGCACCGTGCCGTCGGACAGATACGTCGCCAGGTACTTGTCCAGGCAGGCGTTCCCGCTCAGCGTGATGCCGTGGTTCCCGCCGCCCTGCTCGACCACGAAGCTCGAACCGGCCAGCAGACGGTGCACCGTCACGCCGCCCTCGTACGGGGTGGCCGGGTCGTTGGTCGCCTGGAACAGCAGCACCGGCGGCAGCTTGTCGTTGGCGACATGCACCGGCTTGAGCGAGTCCGTCGGCCAGAACGCGCACGGCGCGTTGTACCAGGCGTTGTTCCAGGCCATGAACGGCGCCTTGTCGTAGACCGCCCAGTTGTCCTTGCGCCACTGGTTCCAGTCGCGCGGCCAGGAGGCGTCACGGCACTGCACCGAGGCGTAGACGCTGTAGCCGTTGTCCCCGGAGGCGTCGACGGCGGCGAAGTTCTGATAGGCCTCGACCAGCGGGTCGGAGTTCTTGTCGTTCACGTACGCCGCGAACGCCTCGGCCAGATACGGCCAGTAGCCGTTGTAGTAACCGCCGGGGATGAACGTGTCCTCCAACTCGGAGGCCCCCACCTTGCCGCCGGCCGGCGTCTTGGCGAGCGCCTTGCGCATCGCGTACCACTTGGCCTCGATCCTGGCCGGGTCGGTGCCGAGCTTGTACGTCGAGTCGTACTTGGCGATCCAGGCCATCAGGGCCTTGTGGCGGGCGTCGAAGGCGTAGTCCTGCGCGAGGTTGTCGTCGTACCAGACGCCCGTCGGGTCGACGATCGAGTCCAGGACCAGGTGCTTCACGCGCTGCGGGAAGAGCTTGGCGTACACCGCGCCCAGGTAGGTGCCGTACGAGTAGCCGAAGTAGCTGGTCTGCCCGGCGCCCAGGGCCGCGCGGATCGAGTCCATGTCCTGCACGGCCTGAACGGTGTTGATGTACGGCAGCAGGCTCGCGTACTTCGATCCGCAGGCGGCGGCGAAGGACTTGGCGCGGTCGAGGTTGGTCTTCTCCAGGGCCGGCGTCCTCGGCACGGTGTCCGGGCGGACCGGGTTGAAGTGGCCCGGCTTGCAGTCGAGGGCGGGCTTGCTCTTGCCCACCCCGCGCGGGTCGAAGCCGATGACGTCGTACTGGGCCGCGACCTCCTTGGGCAGGGAGGACGCGACGAATCCGGCGAGCGTGAGGCCGCTGCCGCCGGGGCCGCCGGGGTTGACCAGCAGCGGGCCCTGGCTCTTCTGGGCGGTGTGCCGCACGCGCGAGAGCGCAAGCGTGATCTGCTGTCCGAGCGGGTGCCGGTGGTCGAGCGGCACGTCGAGCGACGCGCACTGGAGCGTCGGATAGTTCGTGGTGGCGCAGTTCTTCCAGCTGAGTTTCGCGGCTGGAGCGGTTTGCGGGGACTGCGAGGTGCTCGCGCCGGCGGGCAGAGCCGTGAAGCTCCCGGCCACGACGACGGCGGCACCGCACAGCACCGCTGCGCGTTTCCTCATGAAGTCCTCCCAGGACGGAGGGTTTCGGACCGCGAGTCCCACGGTCCTCGCCGCATCGTCCCGGAAAGCCGCCTCGGAAGAACTCGTTCTGGCAAGACTTGACCCGATTGGGTCGCGGGATGCGCTCGTATGCTCTCAAATAAGCGTGAGTTGGGTCGGTTCGGACACCGTCGGCTCGGGGGCCTCGGGTGGCGGGATCCGCCGTGGCATCCCCGCGCGCGTGGGGCCGATCCCGTACTCCTGGGCCAGCTCATGGACCTGACGGGTGATCCGGCGCTGGTACCACTTGGGGGCGTAGGCGCCGTCCGCGTACAGGCGCTCGTAACGCCTCACCAGGTACGGGTGGTGCTGCCCCAGCCAGGCCATGAACCACTCGCGGGCGCCGGGACGCAGATGCAGCACCAGGGGGGTGACCGAGGTGGCCCCGGCGGCCGCGATCGCCCGCACGGTGGCGCGCAGTTGGGCGGGCCGGTCGCTCAGGAACGGGATCACCGGGGCCATCAGGACGCCACACCCGATGCCGTGCTCGGCGAGCGTGCGGACCACGTCCAGGCGGCGTTCCGGCGCGGGCGTGCCCGGCTCCACCGTGCGCCACAGCTCGGGGTCGGTGAAGCCGACCGACACCGAGATGCCGACATCCGTCACCTGGGCCGACTGCACCAGCAGATCCAGGTCGCGCAGGATCAGCGTGCCCTTGGTCAGGATGGAGAAGGGGTTGGCGTGGTCGCGCAGGGCGGACAGGATGCCCGGCATCAGCCGGTAGCGGCCCTCGGCGCGCTGGTAGCAGTCGACGTTCGTGCCCATCGCGATGTGCTCGCCCTGCCAGCGGCGCGAGCCGAGCTGGCGACGCAGCAGCTCCGGGGCGTTCACCTTGACCACGATCTGCGAGTCGAAGTCGATCCCCGAGTCGAGGTCCAGATAGGTGTGCGTCTTGCGGGCGAAGCAGTACACGCACGCGTGCGAGCAGCCGCGGTACGGATTGACCGTCCACTCGAAGGGCATGCGCGAGACGCCCGGCACCCGGTTGATGATCGAGCGGGCCCGCACCTCGTGGAAGGTGATTCCACGGAACTCAGGCGTGTCGAAGGTCCTGCTCACGACCGCGTCCGCGCCGAACAGCGCGGCGTCCGCCGCCCGGCTGTGTTCGCCGGACTCCACTGTGAGGTTCTCCCACCGCATGACGCCTCCTCGGTAGCGCTGTCCCCGAGTGAAACACGTGTTCGATTTCCCGTGCAAGGCCTGTTTCCGACCGCTCCGGGAACTCCGGGAGCGTCCTGGGCCACCCCGATTTGGGCGGCCGTGGGCGGGGGTGGTTGGCTTGCCCCAACCCCGAGAGAAGCAAGTCCTGGAGGAAACCGATGGCGCAGGTCGAAGCCACTACCGAGCGGGTCGTCGCGGCAGACGCGGAGAAGGTGTTCGACGCCGTCGCCGACTACAGCGGCACCCGCGCGAAGCTGCTGCCCGAACACTTCAGCGAGTACGAGGTGCGCGAGGGCGGCGACGGCGAGGGCACCCTCGTCCACTGGAAGCTCCAGGCCACCAGCAAGCGCGTGCGCGACTGCCTCCTGGAGGTCAGCGAGCCCACCGACGGCGAGCTCGTCGAGAAGGACCGCAACTCCTCCATGGTCACCACCTGGCGGGTCACCCCGGCGGGTGAGGGCAAGTCCCGCGTCGTCGTGACCACCGTCTGGAACGGCGCCGGCGGCATCGGCGGCTTCTTCGAGAAGACGTTCGCCCCCAAGGGGCTCGGCCGGATCTACGACGCCGTGCTCGCCAAGCTCGCCACCGAGGTCGAGAAGTAAGTCCCGGCCGCTCGGGGGCCGTTGACGCCCCTCACCGGATCGAGTGGATCTCCTTGCGCCCTGCCGGTCCGCCGTAACTCGTCGCGCTTGCCCGTAGTTGCCGCCTTGAGCGGAATTGTGTGGCAGCGCGGCGAGGGGAGCGGGACGTGAGCGGGACGACGGCGCAGGGCGAACGGCGGCAGGAACCCGCCGTGGCGCTCCCGCAGGCCCCCGCCGCGCCGGCCGGGCCGGTCGAACTGAGCCCGCGCCGGATTCGGTTGGTCTTCCTGGGGCTGATGCTGGCGCTGCTGCTCGCCGCCCTGGAGCAGATGATCGTCGCCACCGCGCTCCCGAAGATCGTCGGCGAGTTGCACGGCCTGGACAGGATGTCCTGGGCGATCACCGCCTACCTGCTGACGGCCACCGTGGGCCTCCCGGTCTACGGCAAGCTCGGCGACCTGCTCGGCCGCAAGGGCGTCTTCCAGTTCGCCATCGTCGTCTTCGTGATCGGCGCCGCGCTCGCGGGCCGGGCGCAGAGCATGGACCAGCTGATCGCCTTCCGCGCGGTCCAGGGCGTCGGAGCGGGCGGGCTCATGATCGGCGTGCAGGCGATCATCGCGGACATCGTGCCACCGCGCCGGCGCGGAAGGTTCATGGGTCTGATCGGCGCCGCGTTCGGCCTGGCGTCCGTGGCCGGTCCCCTGCTGGGCGGGTACTTCACGGACCACCTCTCCTGGCGCTATTGCTTCTACTTCAACGTCCCCTTCGGCCTGGTCACCCTGGCCGTCGTCACCGTCGTCCTGAAGCTCCCGAAGCCGCAGGCCAAGGCGCGGCTCGACGTACCGGGCGCGCTGCTGCTCGCCGCCGCCTCCACCTGCCTTGTGCTGCTGACCAGTTGGGGTGGCACCGAGTACGCCTGGGACTCGCGGATGATCCTCGGGCTCGGCGCGGGAGCGGCGGCCGCCACCGTCCTCTTCCTCCTCGCCGAGCACTTCGCAGCCGAACCCCTCATCCCGCTGCGGCTGTTCAGGGACTCCGTCTTCAACGTCACCGGTCTGGTGGGCCTGGTGATCGGCGTCGCGCTGTTCGGCGCCGCCAGCTATCTGCCGACCTTTCTGCAGATGGTCGACGGGGCCTCCGCCACCGAGTCGGGTCTGCTGATGCTGCCCATGATGGGCGGCATCGTCGGCGCCTCGATCGTCTCCGGGCAGCTCATCAGCCACACCGGGCGCTACAAGATCTACCCCGTCCTCGGCAGCGCCGTCTCCGTCGTCGGCATGTGGCTGCTCTCCCGCCTCCAGGTCGACACGCCCCGGCTGCACTACAGCCTCTGGATGGCCGTCCTCGGCGCCGGCATCGGCATGGTGATGCCGGTCCTGATCCTCGCCGTGCAGAACTCCGTGCGCCCCGCCGACCTCGGCACCGCCACCAGCGCCAACAACTACTTCCGGCAGATCGGCGGCAGCGTCGGCGCCGCGATCTTCGGGACCCTCTTCGCCGACCGGCTCACCGACGCCCTCGAAAAACGGCTGCCCACGCGCGCGGGCGCACAGCTTCCCGACCCGCAGTCCATCACCCCGCAGCTCGTCCACGCCCTGCCCGCGCCCCTGCGCGACGACTACATCCGGGCGTACGCCGACGCCATGCCCCGGATCTTCCTCTACCTCGTGCCGGTGCTCGCCCTCGGCCTGCTCATCGCGTTCTTCCTCAAGGAGAAACCACTGGTGTCCCACAACGCCGCCGAAACCGAGCCCGCGACCGCCGCGATCCCGCAGGCCCGCCCCCAGCCTTCGGCCGGGGAGACCCCCATCTCGCTTCGCTCGCCGTACGCCGCCGGAGTCCCCCTCTGCGGCTCGGTGCAGCACCCCGACGGGACCGTCGTCCCGCGCGCCGCGCTCACGCTCATCGACGCGACCGGACAGCAGGTCGGGCGGGGCGCGAGCGGAGAGGACGGGCGGTACGCGCTGTCCACGCCCGGCACCGGGTCGTACGTCCTCATCGCCGCCGCGGGCGGCCACCAGCCGCAGGCCGTCTCCGTCACCGTCGGGGAACGCCCCGTGGAGCTGGACGTCGTCCTGGGCGGCGCCGGACGCCTCGCAGGCGGCGTGCTCACCGCCGACGGCACCCCCGTGCGCGACGCCACGGTCACGCTCACCGACGTGCGCGGCCAGGTCGTCGCCACCACCCGCAGCGGACGCGAGGGCGGCTACGTCATCACCGAGCTGGTGGCCGGCGAGTACACCCTCGCCGCGAGCGCTCCCGGGTTCCGCCCGGCCGCCCTCCCGGTCACCGTCCAGGCCTCCCGGGAGACCCGCCAGGACGTCGAACTGGCCGGCGGCGCCGTGCTGCGCGGCACCGTGCGCACCAGCGGCGGGCGCCCCGTCGAGGACGCGCGCGTGACCCTGCTCGACGCGGCGGGCAACGTGGTGGACACGCTGACCACCGGCCTCGACGGAACGTTCCGGTTCGTCGACCTGTCCTCCGGCGAGTACACCGTCATCGCGGCCGGTTACCCGCCGGTCGCCACGGTGCTCCAGGTCGCGGGAGGCGGACGGACCGAGCGGGACCTGCAACTGGGGCACGCAGACTGACGCGATGTCATGCGCTCCGGCGCGCGCCCCCGCGCTCCGGGACCGTTCCGTTGCACCAATTCCCGTATTGCCGCACATCACCACCGGCCCGAGCCGTACGGTGGAGAAGGCGGCACAGATCTTGCGGAGCCGTGGGGAGAAAGGGCCAGGGCCATGGAAAATGGCACCGACCGTGGCACCGAGAGGGACGCGCCTCCCAGCCGCGGAGCTGGGAACGGCGCGGCGACGGAGTCCACCGCTGCCGGCCGCATCCCGCTGGCCGTGGTCGTGGTGGACCGTGCCGGCCTCGTCTCCCACTGGAGCAGGGGCGCGGGCCGGCTCTTCGGAGTCCCCAAGGACGACGCGATAGGCCGCGCGGCGGTGGACCTGCTGCCCGTCTCCGGCGCACTGCCCGAAGACGAGGACATCACCCCGTACGGGGCGTACGACGGACTCGGCCCAGACCTGGAGTCGTCCCTCGACGGCAGGCTCTCCTACCCGGCGGCGGGCCGCGCCCGCCTCACCGTCCCCGAACACGCCGGCGTCCACGCGCGCGTGGACGTGCTGTGGTGGGCGTACCCCCTGGTGGGTCCGGGGCACGAGCGGCTGCTCGTCCTCGCCGCCGACACCGCCGGGCTCCGCCAGGACGAAGCCGACGGCGGCGAAGGGGACCTGGCGTTCGAGCGGATCGCTCCCGGCTTCGCCCTGCACACCGACTTCCCCGGCGCCGAGGAGCTGGCCCGCCGGCTGCCCGAGATCCTGCCCAGCATGAGCGTCGACGAAAGCGCCCGCATCGTCTCGCAGGTCCTCGAACTGGGCTACCCCGTCCTGGAGTTCAGCCAGAACGACCGGGTGCCCGTCACCCCCGACTGGGGCGTGCCCCGGCGCGTCGAGCGCAGGGCCCGGCGCGAGCGGGCCGCCCGGGCGGCGGCCGAGGGCCTGCCGGTACCGCAGGAGCTCGCCGACGAGGCGGAGGACCTCGAGTACGCGGCCGTCCGCGAGCACCTGGAGTTCCTCAACGAGGTCAGCGGGAAGATCGGCACCTCGCTGGACCTGGCCACGACCATCATCGAGGTCAGCAAGGCCGTCGTCCCGCGCTTCACGGACGTCGCCGGCACCTATCTGCGCGAACAGGTCGTCGCCGGCGAGGGGTTCCCCGACGGTGTGCCGGACACGACCACCATGTGGCACCGGGTCGCCGTGGAGCACACCGACGAACCCGGCCGCTGGGACGACGTCGTACCCGTCGGTGAGGCCATGCCGTTCCCGGCACACACGCCGTTCTTCCAGTGCATGACCAGCGGCGAGCCCGTCCTGGTGCCGCGCATCAGCGAGGAGATGGGCCACGCCATCGCCTCGCAGTTCGAGAAGCGGGACATCCGGCCGCTGATCAACAACCGCTCCATGCTGATCGTGCCCCTGAAGGCACGCAACGTGGTGCTCGGCTTCATGATCCTGCTGCGTCACCCGGAGCGCGTCGAATTCAACGACATGGACCGGGTCACCGGCGCCGAACTCGCCGCCCGTGCGGGCCTGGTGCTCGACAACGCGCGCATGTACACGTACCAGGAGAGCGTCGCCGAGACCCTCCAGGACAGCATGCTCCCGCACATCCCGCCGCGCATGGCGGGCTGCGACATCGCCACCCGCTATCTGCCGGGCACGCTGCTGGGCCGGGTCGGCGGCGACTGGTTCGACTCGGTGAAGCTGCCCGGCGCCCGCACCGCGCTGGTCGTCGGCGACGTCATGGGCCACGGCCTCAACTCGGCCGCGATGATGGGCCAGTTGCGCACGGCCGTGCAGACCATGGCCGCGCTCGACCTGCCGCCCGCCCAGCTGCTGCGCAACCTCGACGACCTCGCGCAGCGCCTCGGCGACACCTACCTCGCGACCTGTCTGTACGCCGTCTACGACCCGATCGCGAGCGAACTGCACATCGCCAACGCCGGCCACATCCCGCCCGTGCTGGTCCGTGCCAAGGACGGTCGCAGCGAGCTGCTCGACCTGCCGACCGGCGCACCCATCGGCGTCGGTGGAGTGCCCTTCGAGGCGGTACGCGTGCGCGTGGAGCCCGGCGACCGCATCGTGATGTGCACCGACGGACTGGTCGAGGTGCGCGGCGAGGACATCGGTGTGGGCCTGGCGACCCTCAGCGAGTCCGCCGCCCACCCCGCCGCCTCCATGGACGACGCCTGCGACACCATCATCCGCGCGCTCAACACCCGTGGCGGCCGCAAGGACGACGTGGCCCTGCTGATGGCCCGCCTCAATGGCATCGAGCCGGACGACGTCGCCGAGTGGCGGCTCGCCCTCGACCCGATCGAGGTCGGCCGCGCGCGTGCCGTCGTCCGCGAACAACTCCACGACTGGGGGCTCGCCAGACTCGCTCCCAACGCCGAGCTGTTGGTCAGCGAACTCGTCACCAACGCCGTACGGCACTCCCACAGCCGCCCCGTCGAACTGCGGCTCGTCCGCGGCGACACCCTGCTGTGCGAAGTGGACGATGACGACCACGACCTGCCGACCCTGCGCAGCGCCGGCCCGGAGGAGGAGTTCGGGCGCGGACTGCGCGTCGTCAGTGCCCTCGCCCGCGAGTGGGGCACCAGCCGTACGAAGGCGGGCAAGACCGTCTGGTTCGAACTGACGCTGCCCCGGCGCTGATCGCACGACAGGCACGTGCTGACGACACATCAGGGACCTGAGAGGCGCCCGGGGGCGTACGCCCCTCGAATGCGGAGTGAAGGTATGCGCCGCCCGCTTGTAGCCGTGACCAGGGCGCGATAGACCGTACTCGCCCGTCACTTGGATCGGGTCAGTACGTCGCACCCTGGGGAGTGGGTCATGAGCGTGACGAGTCGGTACCGGGAGGCCTGGGAGGGCTTCTGGCGTGAGGCGCCCGGGGGCGTACGCCCCTCGAATGCGGAGTGAAGGTATGCGCCGCCCGCTTGTAGCCGTGACCAGGGCGCGATAGACCGTACTCGCCCGTCACTTGGATCGGGTCAGTACGTCGCACCCTGGGGAGTGGGTCATGAGCGTGACGAGTCGGTACCGGGAGGCCTGGGAGGGCTTCTGGCGTGAGGCGCCCGAGGACGAGGGGGCCGTGTTCTGGGACGCCGAGCCGGCTCTGACCGTCGGCATACACCTGGGTCTGTTCGAACCGCACCTCGCCGACCCCAGCCTGGCGATGGTGGACCTCGGCTGCGGCAACGGCACCCAGACCCGCTTCCTCGCCGACCGCTTCAGGCGCGTGGTGGGTGCGGATCTGTCCGCCGCCGCCCTCGACCGCGCCCAGCAGGCCGACCCCGCCGGACAGGCGACGTACCGCGTACTGGACGCCGTCGAGAAGAGCGAGACGGAGACGCTGCACGCCGAGATCGGCGACGCCAACGTCTATATGCGCGGGGTCCTGCACCAAGCCGAACCGGACGACCGGCAGCCCATGGTGGACGGGATCGCCGCGCTCGTCGGTGAACGCGGCCGGGTCTTCCTCGTCGAACTCTCCGAGGCCGCCAAGCCCGTCCTGCTGGGCCTGGCGCAGAGCCCCACCGGACCGCCGGCCAAGCTCGCACCGATCTTCCGGCACGGCATCGCCCCCGGTGAAGTCGCCGACGAGGCCGTGCCCGAGTATCTGCGCACGGCCGGCCTCACCGTCCTGGCGAGCGGCGAACTCCCGCTGACCACCACGGAGTTCGGTCCCGACGGCGAGCGGATCGTGCTGCCGTCCAAGTGGCTGGTGGCGGGGCGCACCATGTGACGCGGGTGGTGGTCGGGGTTCAGGGAACCCTCTGAGGCGCCAGGGTCGTTGTCAACTCGCCGAATGGTCACCGCAGTTGTTGTTCTTCGAGACGCCGAGAGACCACCTCCCATGACTGCCGTCCAGGCAACCTCCGTGGACATCCCGACCCCCGACGGAAGCGCCGACGCCTACTTCGCGCACCCCGACGACAACGCCCCGCACCCCGCCGTTCTGTTCTACATGGACGCCTTCGGCCTGCGCCCGCACCTCAGGTCGATGGCCGACCGTCTCGCCTCGGCCGGTTACACGGTGCTGGTCCCCAACGTCTTCTACCGCTCCGGCCGTGCGCCCGTGGTCGAACTGCCCGACTTCATCGACCCCGCCGAACGCCCGGAGATCATCCAGGCGCTGGGCCCTGCCGCACGGACCCTCACCTGGGACGGGGCCATGCGGGACGCCGCCGTCTACCTGGACTGGCTGACCGCGTCGCCTCTCACCACCGACGGCCCGGTCGGCATCACCGGCTACTGCATGGGCGCGGGCCTGGCCCTGCGCACCACCGGCACGCACCCCGACCGGGTCGCCGCCGCGGCCGGCTTCCACGGCGGGTACCTCGCCACCGACGCCCCGGACAGCCCCCATCTGTTCGCCGAGCGCATCACCGCCGAGCTCTACTTCGGCCACGCCGAGGAGGACACCGCCAACCCCGCCGAACAGATCCACCGCCTGGACAAGGCGCTCACCGAGGCGGGGGTCCGTCATCGCGGCGAGGTGTACAGCGGGGCACGTCATGGTTTCACGCAGGCCGACACGGCGATGTACAGCGCGGAGGCCACGGAGCGGCACTGGACGGCGCTGCTGGACCTGTTCCGCCGGACCCTCTGACCCCTGCTTCCTGGCCGGTTTCCTTCGTGGCGCGTAACGTGGCGCATCATGAAGATCCTGATCAGCGCCGACATGGAGGGCGCCACGGGGGTGACCTGGCCGGCCGACGTGCTGCCGGGGACGCCGCAGTGGGAGCGGTGCCGCTCGATGTTCACCTCGGACGTCAATGCCGCCGTGCTGGGGTTCTTCGACGGCGGGGCGGACGAGGTCCTCGTCAACGAGGCCCACTGGACCATGCGCAACCTGCTGCTGGAGCAACTGGACGAGCGCACCGAGATGCTCACCGGGCGGCACAAGTCCCTCTCCATGGTCGAGGGCGTGCAGCACGGCGACGTGGACGGCATCGCCTTCGTGGGCTATCACGCCGGTGCCGGGATGGAGGGCGTCCTCGCCCACACCTACCTCGCCAACTCCATCACCGGGGTGTGGCTGAACGACGTACGCGCCAGTGAGGGGCTGCTCAACGCGCATGTCGTCGCCGAGTACGGGGTGCCCGTCGTCCTCGTCACCGGCGACGACGTGGCCTGCGAGGACGCCCTCGGATACGCACCCGAGGCGCTGAAGGTCGCCGTCAAGGACCATGTGTCGCGGTACGCGGCCGTGTGCCGTACACCCGCCAGGACCGCATCCGACATCCGGGCCGCCGCCAAGGACGCGGCGCAGCTGGCGGTCCGTCATCAGCCCGTCCAGGCAGGGCCGTTCACCGTCGCGCTGGAATTCGACGCCGAGCATCTCGCCCTGGCCGCGACCGTCGTGCCGGGCGTCGGCCGGATCGGGGAGCGGAAAGTGGCGTACACCAGCGAGACGATGTACGAGGGGATCCGTACCTTCAAGGCGGTCACCACGATCGTCTCGGCCGCCGTGGAGGAGCAGTATGGCTGACCAGCAGGCTCTGGACGAGGTCGTCCGGTTCACCTCCGACCTCATCCGTATCGACACCACCAACCGCGGCGGCGGCGACTGCCAGGAGCGGCCCGCCGCCGAGTACGCCGCCGAGCAGCTGGCGGGAGCCGGACTCGAACCCGTCCTCCTGGAGCGCACCAAGGGGCGGGCCAATGTCGTGGCCCGTATCGAGGGGACCGACCCGTCCGCCGACGCCCTGCTCCTGCACGGCCACCTGGACGTCGTACCCGCTCAGGCCGACGACTGGACCGTGCACCCCTTCTCCGGGGAGGTCCGCGACGGGGTGGTGTGGGGCCGCGGTGCCGTCGACATGAAGAACATGGACGCCATGATCCTGGCCGTGCTGCGGAGCTGGGCCCGGGAGGGTGTGCGGCCCCGCCGTGACATCGTCGTCGCCTTCACCGCCGACGAGGAGGACAGCGCCCGGGACGGTTCCGGGTTCCTCGCCGATCAGCACGCGGGCCTCTTCGAGGGGTGCACCGAGGGCGTCAGCGAGTCGGGGGCGTTCACCTTCCACGACGGCAGCGGACGGCAGATCTACCCGATCGCGGCCGGTGAGCGCGGCTCGGCCTGGCTGAAGCTCACCGCGCGCGGGCGCGCCGGGCACGGCTCCAAGGTGAACAGGGAGAACGCCGTCACGCGTCTCGCCGCCGCGATCACCCGCATCGGTGAGCACGAATGGCCGCTGCGGCCGACTCCGACCGTATGGGCCGCTCTGGCCGAACTGGCCGCGCTCTACGGCCTCGACGTCGACCCGGACGACATCGACGGTCTGCTCGGCAAGCTCGGTCCGGCCGCCCAGCTCGTCGAGGCGACCGTCCGTAACAGCGCCAACCCGACCATGCTGGAGGCGGGTTACAAGCTCAACGTGATCCCCGGGGAAGCGGTCGCGTATGTCGACGGGCGGTTTCTGTACGGCGGCGAGGACGAGTTCCGCACGACCCTTGACCAGCTCACCGGGCCCGACGTGCACTGGGAGTTCCACCACCGTTCGGTGGCTCTCCAGGCGCCGCTGGACTCGCCGACGTACGCGAAGATGCG
The DNA here is from genome assembly GCF_053598255.1 of Streptomyces sp. NPDC001157. Taxonomy (NCBI): domain Bacteria; kingdom Bacillati; phylum Actinomycetota; class Actinomycetes; order Kitasatosporales; family Streptomycetaceae; genus Streptomyces; species Streptomyces sp. NPDC001157. The sequence goes on along the minus strand of NZ_JBSFJW010000001.1, from coordinate 730,277 downwards.
TGCCGCCGTCGAGGAGTTCGCACCCGAGGGGCACGTGGTGCCGTACTGCATGACGGGCGGCACGGACGCCAAGCAGTTCTCGCAGCTCGGCATCACCGGGTACGGCTTCACGCCGCTGAGACTCCCGGAGGGTTACGACTACCAGGCCATGTTCCACGGGGTCGACGAGCGGGTCCCGGTCGAGGCGCTCCACTTCGGTGTCCGCGTCCTCGACCACTTCCTGCGGACGGCCTAGGCGAGTTGGGGGAGAACGTGCAGAGACTGCCTTACGGTTCCTGGCCCTCGCCCATCGACGCGGCGCTCGCCGCCGAGCACGACGGGCACCCCGAGTACGTGGGCTTCGTGGGCGACGAGGCGTGGTGGACCGAGCCACGCCCCACCGAGGGCGGCCGCCGCACCCTGGTGCGGCGCCGCGCCGACGGCCGGGAGGAGCCACTGCTGCCCGCACCGTGGAACGTCCGCAGCCGCGTCATCGAGTACGGCGGACAGCCCTGGGCCGGGACGGTCGTGGCCGGACGGCCGCTCGTGGTGTTCGTGAACTTCGCCGACCAGCGGCTGTACCGGTACGAGCCCGGAAGCGACCCGCGGCCCCTCACGCCCGTGTCGCTCGTGGGCGGCGGACTGCGCTGGGTGGAGCCGCAGTTGCTGCTGGAGCGCGGCGAAGTGTGGTGTGTGCTGGAGGAGTTCACCGGCGACGGGCCCACGGATGTGCGGCGCGTCCTGGCCGCGGTGCCGCTGGACGGCTCGGCGGCCCAGGACCGGGATGCCGTGCGCGAACTCACCGACGACCGGTACCGCTTCGTCACCGGTCCCCGTATCTCCCCTGACGGACGGCGCGCGGCCTGGCTGGCCTGGGACCATCCGCGGATGCCGTGGGACGGCACGGAGCTGGTCGTCGCCGACGTCGGCGACGACGGCACGCTGCGGCAGGCGCGCACGGTCGCCGGGGGACCGGACGAGTCGATCGCCCAGGCGGACTGGGCGCCCGACGGCTCCCTCCTGCACGCGAGCGACCGCACCGGCTGGTGGAACCTCTACCGCGACGGCGTCCCGCTCTGCCCGCGCGAGGAGGAGTTCGGCGGGCCCCTGTGGAAGCTCGGGCAGCGTTGGTTCGCCCCGCTGGACAGCGGACTGATCGCCGTCGTGCACGGCCGCGGCGCCACCACGCTCGGCATACTCGACCCCGAGACCGGCGAGGTCGTCGACGCGGCCGGCCCCTGGACCGAGTTCGAGTCCACGCTCGCGGTGCACGGCGGGCGGGTCGTCACCGTCGCAGCCAGCCCGCGCAGCGCGTACGAGGTGGTGGAGCTCGACACCCGGGCCGGCCGGGCCCGCGTGATCGGCGCCGAGCACGAGGACGCGGTCGACCCCGCCTACTACCCCGAACCGCAGATCCGCACCTTCACCGGCCCCGCCGGACGCGACATCCACGCGCACATCTACCCGCCCCACAACCCCCGCTGCGTCTCGCCCGGCGACGAGCTGCCGCCGTACGTCGTCTGGGCGCACGGCGGCCCCACCAGCCGCGCGCCGCTCGTGCTGGACTTGGAGATCGCCTATTTCACCTCGCGGGGCATCGGTGTCGCCGAGGTCAACTACGGCGGCTCGACCGGGTACGGCCGCGAGTACCGGGGCCGGCTGCGCGAGCAGTGGGGCGTGGTCGACGTAGAAGACTGCGCGGCCGTCGCGCTCGCCCTCGCCGACGAGGGCACCGCCGACCGCGAGCGGCTCGCGATCCGCGGCGGCAGCGCGGGCGGCTGGACCACGGCCGCCTCCCTGGCGGCCACCGACGTCTACGCCTGCGGCACGATCCTCTATCCCGTCCTCGACCTGGCCGGTTGGAACGCGGCGGGGACCCACGACTTCGAGTCGCAGTACCTGGAAACCCTGGTGGGACCGCTCGCCGAGGTGCCCGGCCGTTATACCGAGCGGTCGCCCGCCGAGCACGCCGACCGCATCACCGCGCCCTTCCTGCTGCTGCAGGGCCTGGACGACGTGATCTGCCCGCCCGCCCAGTGCGAACGGTTCCTGGCGCGGATGGAGGGCAGACGGGTGCCGCACGCGTACATCGCCTTCGAGGGGGAGGGGCACGGCTTCCGGCGGGCGGAGACCATGATCCGTGTCCTGGAGTCCGAACTCTCCCTCTACGCCCAGGTCTTCGGGCTGAATCCGCGCGGTGTCCCCACATTGGAGCTGACCAAGTGAGAGAACTCCTGCGGCCGACCCGACTCGCCCCCGGCGCCCGCGTGGCAGTCGTCGCGCCCAGCGGGCCGGTGCCGGAGGAGCGGCTGCAGGCCGGGCTCGATGTGCTCCGGGGGTGGGACCTCGACCCGGTGGTGGCGCCCCATGTGCTGGACCGGCACGGCGAGTTCGACTACCTGGCGGGCACGGACGCCGACCGGGCCGCCGATCTGCAGGCGGCCTGGTGCGACCCCTCGGTGGACGCGGTGCTGTGTGCGCGGGGCGGGTACGGGGCGCAGCGGATGGTCGATCTGCTCGACTGGGACGCGATGCGGGCCGCCGGGCCCAAGGTGTTCGTGGGCTTCAGCGACATCACGGTGCTGCACCAGGCCTTCGCCAACCGGCTGGGCCTGGTCACCCTGCATGGACCGGCGGCCGCCGGGATCGACTTCATCAAGCACGCCCGGGCGCAGGAACACCTGAAAGCCACCCTGTTCGCTCCGGAACGGGTCCGCACCCTCGCCTCCGACGGCACTGCTCTGGTTCCGGGGCGGGCCCGGGGCGTCACGCTGGGCGGATGTCTGAGCATGCTCGCCTCCGACCTCGGGACGCCGCACGCGCACGACGGTGCCCGCGGCGGGCTGCTGCTGATCGAGGACGTCGGCGAACGGGCGTACCGCATCGACCGGATGCTGACCCAGCTGCTGCGCAGTGGATGGATCGACGGCGTCACCGGGATCGCGCTCGGGTCGTGGGTGAAGTGCGGTCCCTACGACGAAGTGCGCGCCGTCCTCGTGGACCGGCTCGGAAGCCTGGGCGTGCCCGTCGTCGAGGAGTTCGGATTCGGGCACTGCGAGGGTGCGTTGACCATCCCCTTCGGTGTGACGGCCGAACTCGACGCCGACGCGGGCACCTTGACGCTCGATCGGCCCGCCCTTCGCTGAACCGAACGCGCGGTCGTCTTCACTGAATATCCGTCAAGAACACTCGTCTGGGCGATTGACCTCGTATGACACGTGTCACACCATGACAAGCGGTGGTTACTTACTGGTCGGTAAGCAGGGCTGTCCTGAGTGTGGAGGTCTCAGTGTCCCGACGCGTGTTCAGATCCCGGGCTCCGCTCGCTCTCGCCCTGGGCGCGGCGCTCGCCGCACCCCAGGCACTCACCCCTCCCATGTCCGCAGCAGCGGGCCAATACAGCGTCACGGCACTGAAGTTCACCGTCCAGGCCGGCGGCCGCCGCTGCGCGGTCGACGCCGATCTGTACCGCCCGGCGGGCGTCGACAGCGCCCACCGCGCCCCGGCCGTGCTCGCCACGAACGGCTTCGGCGGCAGCAAGTCCGACGGCACGACCGACGCCGTCGGCAAGGCCCTCGCTTCGCGCGGCTATGTGTCCCTGATCTACTCCGGGCTCGGCTTCGGCCGGTCCGGCTGTCTGATCTCGCTCGACGACCCCGGCATCGACGGTACCGCCGCCTCCCGGCTGATCGACTTCCTGGGCGGCAAGCACGCCGCCGACGACGGCACCAGGGCCGACTTCGTCACGCTCGACGGCGCGGGCGACCCGAGGGTCGGCATGATCGGCGGCTCGTACGGCGGGGCCATCCAGCTGGCCACGGCCGCCGTCGACCACCGGGTGGACGCGCTGATCCCCCTGATCACCTGGAACAACCTCGCCTACGCGCTGGACCCGAACAGCGCCGGCGGCGCCGTCCCCGGCGCCTTCAAATGGCAGTGGACCAACGGGTTCTACCTCCTCGGCGAGGGCCAGGCGCTGACCCAGCCGAACCTCGACCCGTCCCGGATCAACTCCCTCACCTGTCTGCACTTCGTCACCCAGGCCTGCGCCACCATCCGCACGCTGAACTCCGGAAGCTACCGCGCGGGCCCCACCGCCGCGATGCTCGCCTACGCCCACAGCGTCTCCCCGGCGTCGTATCTGAACCGGGTCCAGGCGCCCACCCTGCTGATCCAGGGGCAGGCCGACAGCCTCTTCAACCTCAACGAGGCGACGGCGACCTACAAGACACTCAAGGCCCAGGGCACACCCGCCGCGATGATCTGGCAGTCCTGGGGGCACAGCGGCGGCATGGTGGCAGGTGAACTCAACCTCACCCAGGGCAACTTGGACACCAGTTATGTCGGCCGGCGGATCCTGTCCTGGTTCGACCACTACCTCCGGGGGCAGCACACCGACACCGGCCCGGCCTTCGCCTACTATCGCGACTGGATCACCGACCCCGGCCACGCCTACGCCACGGCCGACCACCTCCCCGCCCTCAGCCGGAGGCTCTACCTCTCCGGGGACGGCAAACTCGTCGACAACAGCAAGAAGGTGGCCCTCGGCAGCCGTACGTACGCCAACCGGCTGACTCCCACGAGCCATTCGGAGACCTCGCTGGCCGCGCTGGGCGGGCTGCCCGATCCGGCGCCTTTCGACACCGAGGGCACCTACCTCGGCTGGACCAGCGAGCCGTTCACCCGCGCCACCGATGTGGTCGGCGCGCCGACGGCCACGCTCAGGGTCGACTCCCCGCAGGCCGCGAAGGCCCAGGACTCCGACAACGCGGCCAACCGGCTCGTCCTGTTCGCCAAGCTGTACGACGTCGCGCCCGACGGCACCAAGACGCTGGTGCACCGGCTGGTCGCGCCGGTCCGGGTACCGGACGTGACCAAGAGCTTCACCGTGAGCCTGCCGGGCATCGTGCACCGCTACGAGAAGGGGCACCGGCTGCGGTTCGTGATCGCGGCGAGCGACGACGCGTACTTCGGCAACCGCGGGATCAAGGCGGTGACCGTGGTCAGCGCGCCCGGGAACACCGGAGTGCTGGAGCTGCCCGTGCTCGGCGGGTGAGGCGGCCCACGGGCAGTCCTCACCGTGCGTAAGGGGGTCTACGGGCGCATCCTGGTGGTATGAGCCCGAAGACCTCCGAGCGGGGTGCCAGGCACGGCGGCGACAGGGGCCCAGCGGTGACACCCGGCAGGGTGACCGTCCTGCTGCTCGCCGTCTTCGCCCTGATCTTCATCTTCCAGAACACCCACCACACCAGGATCCGCCTCCTGATCCCCGAGGTCACGATGCCGCTGTCGACGGCACTGCTCGTCGCGGCGGCGATCGGTGCGTTCTTCGGGGCGTATTTCATGAGGCGGAAGCGTTAGCCCGCCATAGGGTGGCGGGATGCCGCACATCGCATCCGGTTACCTCGCCGAAGGCCCCCGCGTGGGTATACGCCACTTCACCTACGAGGACGGTGCCGAGTTCACCGCCCGTGCCCGCGAGAGCAAGGACCTGCACCACCCCTGGCTGTTCCCGCCGGACACCGCGGGCGCCTACACCGCGTACGCGGGCCGGCTGATCGAGGACCCGACCAAGGCCGGGTTCCTCGTCTGTGAGAAGGCCGGCGCCCACGGCAAGGGCGCCATCGCCGGGTACATCAACATCAACAACATCGTCGAGGGCGGCTTCCAGAACGGCGCGCTCGGCTACGGCGCCTTCGCGCACGCCGCCGGGCGCGGGCTGATGCGGGAGGGGCTGGACCTGGTGGTGGGGTACGCGTTCGGGCCGATGCGGCTGCACCGCCTGGAGATCAACGCGCAGCCGCAGAACGCGGCGTCCATTGCGCTGGCGCGCGCGTGTGGGTTTCGGCTGGAGGGGTTCTCGCCGAAGATGATCTTTATTGACGGGGACTGGCGGGATCATGAGCGCTGGGCGATCACCGCCGAGATGCGGGGCGCTTCGCTGTGAGGACAGCGACGGGGGTGCCGCGCCGGGTTGTCGTTTGACTGCGGCGCCGTCGTGGTTGACCGCGCTCACGCGGCGTAGCCGCATATCGATACAGCCCCGCGCCCCTTTGGGGGGCGCTGCAGTATCCCTTTGCGGAATCCTGACCGGTAGGGCCCCTGGCCGGTTAGGCGGTGAGCGGCTTCCATGGTGATCGTGACGAGCATCCGACGTGAGGTACTGACGTTGCCCGCCGCGGAGTTGGGGCAGGACAATCCGCTGCCCCCGTTGCGGCTGCTGCACGAGGTTCATCGCATCGAGGAACGGGACCGGGACGTGCTGCGCAGTCTGCTGCCGGTGCGGGTCCGGGACGGGTACGGGCGGACGCGCGAGCCCCGTGACTTCGACGCCCTCGTGATCGAGAACGGCCGGCTGCGCGCCACCGTACTGCCCTCTCTCGGCGGCCGTGTAGCCTCCCTCCTCCACAAGCCGACCGGCCGCGAACTCCTGTACCGCAACCCGGTGTTCCAGCCCGCCAACTTCGCCCTCAACGGCGCCTGGTACTCCGGCGGCATCGAATGGAACATCGGCGCCACCGGCCACACCACCCTCTCCTGCTCCCCGCTGCACGCCGCCCGCGTCCGCGCCCCCGACGGAGGCGAGATGCTCCGGCTGTGGGAGTGGGAGCGGCTGCGTGACCTGCCCTTCCAGGTCGACCTCTGGCTGCCGCAGGACTCCGACTTCCTGTACGTCGGCGTCCGTATCCGCAACCCGCACGAGCGGCCCGTGCCGGCCTACTGGTGGTCCAACATCGCCGTCCCGGAGGAGCGCCGGGTGCCGGCGCCCGCCGAGGAGGCCTGGCAGTTCGGCTACGAGCGGCGCCTGCGGAAAGTGCCCGCACCGTCGTGTGCCGAGATCCAGCAACTCCCCTACGCCGCCGACTACTTCTACGACGTCCCCGATGCGCGGCGGCGCTGGATCGCCGCCCTCGACGAGGACGGGCACGGTCTGGTGCAGACCTCCACCGACCTGCTGCGCGGACGCAAGCTCTTCGTCTGGGGGAAGGGACCCGGAGGGCGCCGCTGGCAGCAATGGCTCACCGAACCCGGCACGGGCGGCTACTCCGAGATCCAGGCCGGGCTCGCCCGCACCCAGCTGGAGCACGTACGGCTGGAGCCGGAGAGCGAGGTGTCGTGGCTGGAGGCCTACGGCCCGCTCAGCTCCCCGGAGGCCGCCGACGAAGTGGAGGCGCGTCTCGAAGCCGCCCTCCCGCGCGCCGACGTCGAAGCCGCCTACGCCGCCTGGAAGCCCCACGCCGACACCGAACCCGGCGAGACCCTCGCCGTCGGCTCCGGCTGGGGCGCGCTCGAAGTGCTGCGCGCCGACTGGAAGCTGCCCGGCACGCCCTTCGACGAGGGCACGCTCGGCGAGGCGCAGGAGCCCTGGCTGCAACTGCTGCGGACCGGTTCCCTCCCCGAGCCGCGCCGGGTGCGGCCGCCCGGCGAGACGCTGGTCGCCCCGCACTGGCGGGACATGCTGGAGACCGCGCCCGCGACCCCGCTCACCGAGTACCACCTCGGTGTCGCCCAGTGGCACGCGGGCGATCGGGCGCAGGCGGTGCGCAGCTGGGAGCGGGCCCTCGAACTCGCCCCGTCGCTCTGGCCGTTGCTGCGCTGCCTCGCCGTCGCCGACCAGGAGAGCGGCAACCACGAACGGGCGGCGGACCGGTACGCCGACGCCTTCGACGACCTGTGCCACGAGCGGCGCGACGGCGGCGAACGGTGGACGGCGGCCACGGCAGCGCTGGGCCGCGAGGCGATCGAGGCCCTGCTCGCCGTACGCCGCACGGCTCAGGCACGCGGGGTCTGGGGGCGGCTGCACCCCGCCACCCGGCAGCGCGGCCGGTTCCGGCTGATCGAGGCGGGGCTGCTGCTCGCGGAGGGGCGACGGGAGGAGGCTCTGGACATCTTCCGGGCGGGCTTCGAGGCCGCCGACCTGCGGGAGGGAGCGGAGGCGATCGGCCGCCTGTGGTCAAGACTGACCGACGAACCACTCCCGGCCCACTACGACTTCCGCATGCGGCCGCCGGAGGCGTAAGAACCTACACGTTACGGTCCACGTACTCGTACACCATGCCGTCCGGATGCATCGCGATCAGGTTGCGGCCCCCCGGCGTCGGCACCGGGCCCGCGACGATGTGGGCGCCGAGTTCGGTGAGTACCCGGTGGGTCTCCTCGACGTCCTTGACGGCGATCGTCGCGGAGATCTTGCGCAGTACGTCCAGCTCGGCCGCGGGCCCGCTCATCAGGAGGAAGCAACCGACCGCGGCCACCTGGACGCCGCCGCGTTCGAAGCGTTGGGCTCTGCCGCCCGCCAGCCGTTCGTAGAAGGGGACCGCGGTCTCCAGGTCGTCGACGCAGATGCGCAGCGTGGCTCCCAGAATGTCCATGCGCAGAGCCTAGTTGGGGCGGCCGGGCGAGGAGATCACTTCCGATCGTTTCGGTGATCGTCCTCGGCCCGGCCGCCCCTGGGCGTGGATCAGCCCATCGCCTTGCGTACGACGTCACGCGTGCGGTCGATGACGGCCGCGACCGGGCCCACCGCCACGTTCTTCAGGGCGGTGTCGGTGCCCGGGTGCGGACGCGTGGGCGCCAGCGCCTCGGCCGCCTGCACCGCGCGGGCCAGCGTCTCCAGCCTGTCGCGGTCGGCGACCCGGTTGAAGTGGGCGAACTCGTACCGCTCCTCGTTGTCGGCGTGGGCGAGCACGTCCTGGCGCAGGGCCGCGAACTGGTCCAGGAACTCGGGCGAGTCCGGGTCCATGTCGTCCAGCCGGGACAGGGCCGACTTGGCCTTCTCCTCCTCCTCGATCCGGTCCTTGACGACCAGCTCGCCGCCGTCGATGTGCTTGCGGGCGAAGGGATGGACGACCTCCTCCTCGGCGGTCTCGTGCACCGCGAGGAGCCGGACGAGGTCGTGGAAGTGCCGCTTGCGGTCCTCCCCCTTGGTGTTCGCCACCTCGTCGAACAGTTCTCGGATCCGGATGTGCTGCCCCTTGAGCAGCTCCACCACATCGGTGCGCTCGGTCATCCTGCAACTCCTGTAGAAGGGGTCTGTGAGGGTTTTGGTCGTGCGGTCGTTCTGTCGTGCGAGCGGGCCGGGTACCCGGGGGCCGTGGGCTGACGCACCGCTTTCCGGTCGTGACGGACCGCGTTATCCGTACGCCCGTACGGGTACTCGGCGGCCATGGAAGGCTTGGATCATCTGGAGCATTTGGACAGGCACCTGGTCGACGAGCTGGCGCAGGTGGCGCGCGAGACCGTGCGCGACGAACTGCGCGAACAGACTCGCAAGCAGCGGCGTAGGGCCATGCTCTACGCCGTGTCCGGAGCCGTCGCCCTGTACGCGGGCGCGGCCCTCGCGCTCACCCTCGGACTGGCCCTCGCCATCGGCCTGCCCGACTGGGCCGCCGCGCTGATCACCGCGGTGATCCTCGGTGTCGTCGCCTACGTCCTGCGGGGCATGGCCCGTCCCTCCGCGTCCCGGCCCACCACGGGGCGGGAGGAGCAGTCGGCCGCGGCGAGCCAGGGCGACACCGTCGTGGGCGGCCGGGCGCCCGCCCCGCCGCCGAGCGGGTTCGGGGCGCCGTATCCGCCGATGCCGCCGGTCGCGCCGGGCGGTATGGGCGGGGCCGCCGGTGCGCCCGTCGCGGGCGAACCGAGCGGCGAGGGCACGCCCGCGCCGCGCCAGGACGACATCGACCCCGAGCAGCCGCACCACCGGGCGTGACACATGGTCCGCAAGCGTTGGGGCGTACCCGTGCCGGGGGGCCGTAAAGCCGTCGTCGTCACCGGGGCCAGCGGCGGCGTGGGCCGGGCCGCGGCCCTGGCCTTCGCCGCCCGGGGCGACCGGGTCGCCCTGCTGGCCCGCGGGCGCGAGGGCCTCGCGGCGGCGGCCGACGAGGTGCAGCGCGCCGGGGGCGAGGCTCTCGTGGTCACCGTCGACATGGCCGACGCCAAGGCGGTCGACGACGCGGCCCAGCAGGTCGCCGACACGTTCGGGCACATCGACGTGTGGGTCAACAACGCCTTCGCCGGGGTGTTCGCGCCCTTCACCGAGATCACCCCGGACGAGTTCCGCCGGGTGACCGAAGTGACGTATCTGGGCTGTGTGTTCGGCACCCGGGCCGCGCTGCGGCACATGCTGCCGCGCGACCGGGGCACGATCGTGCAGGTCGGCTCGGCGCTCGCCTACCGCGGGATTCCGCTGCAGTCGGCGTACTGCGGGGCCAAGCACGCGATCCAGGGGTTCAACGAGTCGCTGCGGTGCGAGCTGCTGCACAGCGGCAGCGGGGTCCGTACGACGATGGTGCAGCTGCCGGCCGTCAACACCCCTCAGTTCGACTGGGTGTTGAGCCGGATGCCGGGGCGGGCCCGGCCGGTGGCGCCGGTGTTCCAGCCGGAGGTCGCGGCCCGCGCGATCGTGCACGCCGCCTCGCACGGCCGACGGCGCGAGTACTGGGTCGGAAGCTCCACGGTGGCCACCCTCCTCGCCAACGCGGTGGCCCCCGGAGTGCTCGACCGCTATCTGGCCCGCAGCGGCTTCGACGCCCAGCAGGACGAGGGCGAGCACGGCGAGATCGGCAACCTGTGGACCCCGGCGGACGGGGCGCACGGACGGGACTTCGGGGCGCACGGACGGTTCGACGAGGAGTCCCGGGCGGACAGTGCGCAGGAGTGGATCTCCCGCAACCGTGGCCGGGTGGGTACGGCGCTCACTGTCGGGGCCGGCGTCGTGGCCGCACGGAAACTGACCCGCCTCGCTCGCCGTTAGCCGACCCGGTACTCCTCCACGTCGTCGGTCCGCAGGGTCAGCCCGAGGCCCGGCCCGGCCAGCGGGCGCACCGTGCCCCCCGTCGGATCCAGCGCACCGTCGAAGAACATGTCCTCGATGCGTACGTGGTCGTGGAACCACTCCATGTGGCGGAGGTTGGGGAGCGAGGCGGCCGCCGCGGCGTGGGCGTGCGGGGCGCAGTGGGTGGAGACCTCCAGGCCGTGGGCCTGGGCGAGCGCGGCGGCGCGCAGGAACTCCGTGATGCCGCCGCAGCGCGTCGCGTCGATCTGCAGGCAGTCGACCGAGCCGGCCGCGATCATGCGGGCGAAGTAGGGGAGGTCGTAGCCGTACTCGCCGGCCGTCACATCGCACACCAGGGCGTCACGGACCAGGCGCAGACCCGTCAGGTCGTCCGAGGAGACCGGCTCCTCGAACCAGCCGACCCCGTGCTCGGCCAGGGCGCGGCCGACCCGGACGGCCTGCTTGCGGGTGTAGGCGCCGTTCGCGTCGACGTACAACTCGGCCTCGGAGCCGATCACTTGGCGTGCCGCGTGGACGCGGGCCAGGTCCCGCGGGACCGCCCGGCCCCAGCTCTCCCCGATCTTGATCTTCACGCGCGGGATGTGCTGCCCGTGCACCCAGCCGTTGAGCTGCGCGGCCAGATGCGTGTCGTGGTACGTCGTGAAGCCGCCGCTGCCGTAGACCGGGACCCGCTCGCGGCACACGCCGAGCAGGCGGGCCAGCGGGAGTTCGAGGAGGCGTGCCTTGAGGTCCCACAGGGCGATGTCCACCGCGGAGATCGCGCCCGCGGCGATCCCGGGGCGGCCCGCGTTGCGGACGGAGCGGCACATCGCGTCGTGCACGGAGGGGATGTCGAGGGCGGAGCGGCCCTCGACCAGCGGGGCGAGGTGGTCACGCAGGAAGTCGCCGACCGCGGGCGGGCCGTAGGTCCAGCCCGTGCCGGTCTCGTCGCCCGTCGTCACCTCGGTGATCACCACGGTCGTGGAGTCCCAGGCCAGCGTGCCGTCGGCCTCGGGAGCGTCGGTCGGCACCGTGTACACGGAGACGACGGGGCGGTGGAGTTTCATCGCGGTTCCCTCACGCCTGCTGCAGCTGCGGCAGCACCTTCGTACGGTAGAAGTCGAAGAAGCCGCGCTGGTCGGGGCCGATCTGGTTGACGTAGACCCGGTCGAAGCCGGCGTCGGCGAAGGCCCGCAGGGCCGAGACATGTTCGTCGACGTCGTCCCCGCACACCGCCTTCTCGCGCACCATCTCCTCGGTGACCAGCGGCGCCAGCTGCTCGAAATGGCTCGGCGAGGGCAGGATCTGGCCCATCTCGCCCGGCAGGAACTGGTTGAACCACCGCTGGTGCACCGTGCGTACGGCCTCGTCGCGGTCGGCGCCGTAGCAGAGCTTGGTGCCGCCGATCACCGGCTTGCCGCCGCCACCGCCCTTGCGGAACTGCTCGACCATCGAGGCGTCCGGCATCATCGTGATGTAGCCGTCGCCGACCCGTCCCGCGAGCTGCGTCGCCGCCGGGCCGAAGCCGGAGATGTCGATCGGGACGGGCTCGTCGGGGACCGTGTACAGGCGGGCGTTCTCCACCTGGTAGTGGGTGCCGTGGTGGCTGACCTCCTCGCCGGTGAACAGGCGGCGCATGATCTGGATCGCCTCCTCCAGCATCTCCATGCGGACGTTCGCGGGCGGCCAGACGTGCCCGAGGATGTGCTCGTTCAGGGCCTCACCGGTGCCCACCCCGAGCCGGAAGCGGCCGTTCAGCATCACCGCCGAGGTCGCCGCCGCCTGTGCGACCACCGCCGGGTGGATGCGCACGGTCGGGCAGGTGACCGCCGTCTCCACCGGCAGCGACACGGCCTCCGAGAGCGCGCCGATCACCGACCACACGAACGGGCTCTGGCCCTGCGCGTCGTTCCACGGGTGGTAGTGGTCCGAGATCCACAGCGACTGGAATCCCGCCTGTTCCGCCATCCTCGCCTGTTCGACGAGTTCCGCGGGACCGAACTCCTCGCAGGAGAGGAAGTAGCCGTACTCGGGCATGGGGGACACCTCCGGAGGTGCTGGGCGTGGGGGCCGGGCCCGCACCGGGTACCCGGCGCCCGCGGCGGAAACCGGCGGACGTTTGGGGGCCTTGACCAGGGGGACGCGGAAGGCTCCGCACGACGTACGCGACAGCGCCGGAGGCGAACCGTGAGTCGACCCCGCATCGTGATCGTCGGTGCCGGATTCGCCGGGTACCGGACGGCCCGCACCCTGTCCCGGCTGATGCGGCACAAGGCCGACGTCACCCTGCTGAACCCGACCGACTACTTCCTGTACCTGCCCCTGCTGCCCCAGGTCGCCGCCGGGATCCTGGAACCCCGCCGGGTGTCCGTGTCCCTCTCCGGCACCCTGCCGCACGTCCGGCTGGTGCTCGGCGAGGCCGACTCCGTCGACCTCGACGGGCGGAGCGTGCACTACACCGACCCGGAAGGCGGGGGTGGCACGCTGGAGTACGACCGACTGGTACTCGCCGTCGGCAGCGTCAACAAGCTGCTCCCCATCCCGGGCGTGGCCGAGCACGCGCACGGCTTCCGGGGGCTGCCCGAGGCGCTGTACCTGCGCGATCACGTCACCCGGCAGGTGGAACTCGCCGCCTCCGCCGAGGACCCGAAGAGCTGCGCCGCCCGGTGCACCTTCGTGGTGGTCGGCGCCGGATACACCGGGACCGAGGTCGCCGCGCACGGGCAGATGTACACCGAGGCGCAAGTCCGCAAGCACCCGCTCCGGCAAGGAATTCGCCCTCGCTGGATGCTGCTCGACATCGCGCCGCGCGTGATGCCCGAGATGGACGAACGGCTCTCGCGGACCGCTGACCGGGTACTGCGGCAGCGAAGGGTCGACGTCCGCATGGGAACCTCCGTGAAGGAGGCCACGCCGGGCGGGGTCCTGCTGACCGACGGCGAGTTCGTCGACACCCGCACGCTGGTGTGGTGCGTCGGCGTGCGGCCCGATCCGCTCGTCGAGTCCACCGGGCAGCCGCTGGAACGAGGCCGGCTCCTCGTCGACCCGCATCTCCAAGTGCCGGGCCGGCCGGAGGTGTTCGCGTGCGGCGACGCTGCCGCGGTGCCGGACCTGAACAACCCCGGGGCGTACACGCCGATGACCGCGCAGCACGCCTGGCGGCACGGCAAGGTCGCGGCACAGAACGTCGCCGCGTCGCTCGGCGTCGGTGAACGGCATGCCTACCGACACCGCGACCTGGGCTTCGTCGTCGACCTGGGCGGCACGAAGGCCGCCGCCAACCCGCTGGGCATCCACCTGCCCGGCCCGCTGGCGGGCGCCGTCACCCGCGGCTACCACCTCGCCGCGATGCCCGGCAACCGCGTCCGGGTGGCCGCGGACTGGCTCCTGGACGCCGTACTCCCACGCCAGGCAGTCCAGTTGGGCCTCGTCCGCTCCTGGTCGGTCCCCCTGGACACCTCCTCCCCGGAACTGGCCCGAGTACCGGGCCGCCCGGAACCCCGGGAAGCGGCCTCGACCACCTCGGGCCCGGGAGCGGCCACGGCGACCGACACGACCAGCCAAGGCGCGCCGCCCCCGGAGCAGACCACCGGGCCTGCGAGGAACCGGCCGGGCGGTGAGGCGGCCAAGGGTCGGCCCGGCAGTGAGCCGCCGAAGGGGCGGGTGGCCTCCGGAGTCGCCGAGGACCGGTCCAGCATCGGGACCTCGGAGGGGCGGCCCGGTGGCGTGCACGTCGAGAGGGAGTCCGTCTTCGAGGCTGCGGAGGACCAGCCTGGTGGAGCGCCCGCGAGGAACCGGGCGGGTGGTGAGCCCGCGAGCAATCGGCCGGCCAGTGAGCCTGCGAAGGGTCGGCCCAGCGGTGAACCCGCCAAGGGCCGGCCCGCACCCCAATACGCCGAGGAACAGCCTGGTGGGGCGCCCGCGGGGAACCGATCGGGCGGGGAGCCTGCCAAGAACCAGCCGGGCGGGGAGCCTGCGTGGAATCAGCCCGGTGGTGAGCCTGTCGAGGGGCAGGTGGACTCCGAGGGTGCCGTGGAGCAGAGCGGCGGTGGATCGGGTGAACCTCCGGGCTCCCTGAAGCGACGTACCGACACCCCCGCAGAAGGAGACTCATGAATACCGACGAACTCGTCGAACTCGCCCAGCAGTTGCGGGTGGACAGTGTGCGCGCAGCCGACGCCGCCGGGTCGGGGCACCCGACGTCCTCGATGTCCGCCGCGGAACTGATGGCCGTCCTGTTCGCACACCACTTCCGCTACGACTTCGACCGGCCCGCCCACCCCGGCAACGACCGTTTCGTGCTCTCCAAGGGACACGCCTCGCCCCTCCTCTACGCCGCCTACAAGGCGGCCGGCGCCATCGAGGACGGCGAGCTGCTCACCTTCCGCAAGCTGGGCAGCCGCCTGGAGGGGCATCCGACGCCGCGGAGGCTGCCGTGGGTCGAGACAGCCACCGGGTCGCTCGGCCAGGGGCTGCCCGTCGGCGTCGGCATCGCGCTGGCCGGCAAGCGGCTGGACCGGGGCGGATACCGGGTGTGGGTGCTGTGCGGGGACAGCGAGCTGGCCGAGGGGCCGATCTGGGAGGCCGCCGAGCACGCGGCGTACGAGCATCTGGACAACCTCACCGCGATCGTCGACGTGAACCGGCTGGGACAGCGGGGCCCGACCCGGCACGGGCACGATCTCGACGCCTACGCCCGCCGCTTCCAGGCGTTCGGCTGGCACACCATCGAGGTGGACGGGCACGACGTGGATGCCGTCGACCGCGCGTACGGCGAGGCGCTCTCGACCACCGGGCAGCCGACCGTGATCCTCGCCCGCACCCTCAAGGGCAAGGGCGTCAGCTCCGCCCAGGACCGCGAGGGACTGCACGGCAAGCCCCTCAAGGACGCCGACGAGGCGATCGCCGAACTCGGCGGCCCCCGCGACCTGCGGGTGCACGTCCACGAGCCGACCGCCACCCGCATGCTGCACGCCGTGCGCACCGGGCACCTCGAACTGCCCCGGTGGGAGAAGGGGACCCCCGAGGAGGGGGTCGCCACCCGCGACGCCTACGGGCAGGCGCTCACCGCCCTCGGCACCGGGCGCAGCGACATCGTGGCCCTCGACGGCGAGGTCGGCGACTCCACCCGGACCGAGCTCTTCGCAAAGGAACACCCCGACCGGTACTTCGAGTGCTACATCGCGGAACAGCAGATGGTCGCCACGGCGGTGGGCCTCGCCTCCCGCGGCTGGGTGCCGTACGCCGGCACCTTCGCGGCCTTCCTGACCCGCGCCTACGACTTCATACGCATGGCGTCCGTCAGCGGCGCCGGCATCAACCTCGTCGGCTCGCACGCCGGCGTCGCCATCGGCCAGGACGGTCCGTCCCAGATGGGCCTGGAGGACCTGGCGATGATGCGGGCGGTGCACGGCTCGACCGTGCTGTACCCGTGCGACGCCAACCAGACCGCACAGCTCGTCGCCGCGATGGCGGGCTGCGAGGGCATCCGCTATCTGCGCACCTCGCGCGGGGCGAGCGAGGTGATCTACGGCCCCGACGAGGAGTTCCCCATCGGCGGCAGCAAGGTGCTGCGCTCCTCCCCGCACGACCGGCTGACCCTCGTCGCGGCGGGCGTCACCGTGGCCGAGGCGCTGGCCGCCGCCGACGCGCTGGACCGGGACGGCATCCAGGCCCGCGTCATCGACCTCTACTCGGTCAAGCCCGTCGACCGGCGCACCCTGCGCCGCGCCGCCGAGGACACCGGATGCCTGGTCACCGTGGAGGACCACCACGAGGAGGGCGGCCTCGGCGACGCCGTCCTGGACGCGTTCCTCGACGGCCGGCCGGTACCGCGGCTGGTGCGCCTGGCCGTCCGTACGATGCCGGGCTCGGCCGCCCCGGACCAGCAGCTGCACGCGGCGGGCATCGACGCCGAGTCGATCGCGGCGGCCGGGAAACTGCTGGTGGAGGAGGCGGTCGTGCGGTGAGCGAGGACGTACGCACCGTGCGCGCCGGGCGCCGCACGGTGCAGGTCCACCGGGCCGACAAGGTGCTCTTCCCGGGCGAGGGAGACGCGAAGGAGTACACCAAGGGCGACCTCGTCGACTACCACCGGGCCGCCGCCCCGCTCATGCTGCCGCATCTGCGCGGCCGCCCGCTGATGCTGGAACGGCATCCGGACGGACTGGACGGCCCGCGCTTCATGCAGAAGAACACTCCCGAGAACTACCCGGAGTGGATCACCCGCATCGAGGTTCCCAAGGAGGGCGGCACCGTCTGCCACACCGTGTGCGACGACTCCGCCACCCTCCTCTACCTCGCCGACCAGGCCAGCCTCACCCTGCACCGCTGGCTGTCCCGGGTCGGCCGGCTCGACCGGCCCGACCGGATGGTCTTCGACCTGGACCCGGCCGGTGACGACTTCGCGGCGGTCCGCGAGGCGGCCGTACTGCTCGGGGAACTCCTCGACGAGCTCGAACTCCCCTCGGGACTGATGACCACCGGCTCGCGCGGACTGCACGTCGTCGTGCCGCTGAGCGGCCGGCAGGACTTCGACGAGGTCCGCGAGTTCGCCCGCGACGTCGCCGACACCCTCGCCGGGGCCCACCCCGACCGGCTCACCACCGCCGCCCGCAAGAAGGACCGCGGCGACCGGCTCTACCTCGACGTGGGCCGCAACGCCTACGCGCAGACCGCGGTCGTGCCCCTCACCGTCCGCGCCCGCCCCGGCGCCCCCGTGGCCACCCCGATCACCTGGGAGCAGCTGGAGGACCCGGACCTCACCGCCCGCCGCTGGACCATCGCCGACGCCGTCGAGCAGGCCCGCACCGATCCCTGGGCCGGGATCATGAGCCGCGGCCGCGCCCTGGGACCGGCGCGGCGCAGGCTCGACGCGTTGCGTGAATCCTGAAGGTTTGGCCAGCGCCAATGCGGCCACCCGGTCGCAGAGGTGGCCATGGCTGACACAAAAGACACCAGAGATTCGCACAGTCCACGGAATACCGACAAAGAGAGTGCGGCGGACAAGCAGCAGAGCCCCATGGAGGTGCTGCGCCAGGCGCGCATGCAGCTCGCGGAGCTGACGGGCATGTCCGCCGAGACCGTCTCGTCCTTCGAGCAGACGGAGGACGGCTGGTCCCTGGAGGTCGAGGTCCTCGAGCTGGCCCGCGTGCCGGACACGATGAGCCTGATGGCGAGCTATCAGGTCGATCTGGACCCCGAGGGACAACTGACCGGCTACCGGCGCGTCCGTCGTTACGAACGCGGTCGGGCCGACGCACACAGGTCCGGCGGCCGCTAGGCCGCCTTCCCGGAACTCAACCAGACAAGGAGGCGCGGTCGGCATGACCGTTGTCCCGGCACAGCAGAGCGGCGGAGGCGGCTCCAGTGGCCTTTATGACGTTCTGGAGCTCGTCCTCGACAGGGGTCTCGTGATCGACGCGTTCGTGCGGGTCTCCCTGGTCGGCATCGAGATCCTCAAGATCGACGTACGTGTCGTCGTGGCCAGCGTCGACACCTATCTGCGCTTCGCCGAGGCGTGCAACCGCCTCGACCTGGAGGCAGGACCGCGCAAGGAACCCGGTCTGCCCGACCTCGTCGGCGAGATCACCGAGTCCGGTGCGCGCGGCAAGTCCAAGGGCGCGCTCTCCGGAGCGGCGGAGACCATCTCCGACGCCTTCCAGCAGGCACGTGGTGAGGGCCGTGAGCGGGAGACCGAGTCCCGGCCGCGCGCCCGCAAGGCGACGTCCTCGCGCAGGAAGGAGGAGCAGGAGTGAGCACGTACGTGTACGGCATCACCGCGAGTTCGCATCCCGCGCTCCCCGAGGAGCTGAGCGGCGTCGGCGACCCACCGCGCCCGGTGCGCGTCCTGGAGGAGGGCGATCTGGCGGCCGTCGTGAGCGACGCCCCCGAGGGGCTGCGGCCCAAGCGCAAGGACCTGCTCGCCCACCAGAGCGTGCTCGCCGAGGCGGGGGCGGCGGGCCCGGTGCTGCCCATGCGGTTCGGCAGCGTGGCCCCGGACGACGACGCGGTCACCGGAGTGCTCGCCGAACGCGCCGACCACTACAAGGAGCGGCTGCGTGCCCTGGAGGGCAAGGTCGAGTACAACGTCAAGGCCACCCACCAGGAAGAGGCCGTCCTGCACCGCGTGATGTCAGAGAACGCGGAGATCCGCGCCATGACCGAGGCCAACCGGAAGGCGGGCGGCGGCAGCTACGAACAGCGCTTGCAGCTCGGCGAGATGGTCGTCGCCGCGGTCAAGGCACGGGAGGCCGAGGACGCGGCCGAGGTGCAGAGCGCCCTGGAACCGATGGCCGCCGCCGTGAGCGCGGGGCCCGAGTCCACCGGGTGGCTGCTCAACGTCTCCTTCCTGGTGGGGCGTGACTCTGCCGAGTCGTTCCTCGCTGAGGTGGAGCAGGTCCGCAAGACCCATCCGCACATCGAGCTGCGCGTCAACGGCCCGCTGCCGCCGTACAGCTTCGTGGAACCCGGTCCCGCCGAGCACGCGGGCAGCTCAGCCGGCCCGGGCAGCGCTCAGGAGTGAGGTCATGGGACTGATCAAGGAGCTGGTCCTGCTGCCCTTCGCCCCGGTGCGCGGCAGTGCGTGGGTGATCGGACAGGTGCTGCACGAGGCGGAACGGATCTACTACGACCCGGCCACCGTCAGGGCGGAACTCGCCCGGCTCGAGGAGCAGCTGGAGGCGGGTGAGATCGACGAGGAGGAGTTCGACCGACAGGAGGACGAGCTTCTGGACCGGCTGGACATCGGCCTGCGCGGCGGCGTGGCCACAGGCAACGGGACGGCACGATGAATCGAGTGGGACTCGGCCTCGCGATAGGGGCCGGATACGTCCTCGGACGTACGAAGAAGATGAAACTGGCGTTCGCCGTCGGCAGCCTGGTGGCCGGCAAGCGGATGCATCTGAGCCCGCGGGCGCTCGCGGACCTGGTGTCCCAGCAGCTGCAGAACAATCCGCAGTTCAAGGAGATCGGGGACCAGCTGCGCGAGGACCTGCGCGGCGTCGGCAAGGCGGCCTCGGGCGCCATGGTGGAACGGCAGATCGACGCCCTCGCCGACCACCTCCACGGACGTACCGCCCAGGTTCGCGACCAGCTCTCGGGTGCGACAGGGCAGGCGACGGGGCTCCTCGACGACGAGGACGAGGACGAGGCTCAGGAGGACGAGAACGAGGACCCGGGAGAGGCTGAAGGGGAGGACTCGCGGGACGAGTACGAGGACGAGGAGCCGGAGGGCGAGGAGGAGCCTCCGGACGACGAGACCGATGGCGGCCCGGCGCGGAAGACCGCCAAGAAGGCCGTCAAGAAGGCCCCGGCCAAGAAGACGGCCGCGAAGAGGGCTCCGGCGAAGAAGGCGCCGGCCAAGAAGGCCGCGTCGAAGCAGACGGCGGCGAAGAAGTCCGCCGCCAAGAGGACGGCCGCCCGCAAGACGGCCTCCGCCAGGGGCGGGTCCGGCGGCACCCGGGCCCGCCGGCCGAAGGGAGGCGGTGAGCGATGACCGAGACACTCGGCTCCGCGACCTCCGCCGCGCGCGGTGCGAAGGACGCGACCGGCCCACTGACCGACGTGGCCCACAGCGAGGCCGCCGACCGGCTCAAGGCCGAACTGCAGGAGTACCTGGCCGCACAGGCCACCCGGCTGCTGACCGGCTTCGGCCGCAAACTCGGCGAGACCACCGTCAAGCTGAACGACATCGCCGAGGGAAACAGCCCCGGCTTCGGCAAGCTCGCGCTCGACGGCGGCCGCAAGCTCGCCGAGGGCAAGGGCCCCCTGCGCGCGGCGCTGGAGACCGGCGCCGGCCAGGCCAAGGACAAGGTGGTCGAGGCCTTCAAGAACCTCGGCGGCGGCAAGGGGAAGCGCAAGGGCGGGGCCGGCAACAAGCCGACGGTCATCATCGAGTCCGTCGACGTCGGCGTCGACAAGCGCACCGCCTACGACCAGTGGACCCAGTACCAGGACTTCAGCACCTTCGCGAAGGGCGTCAAGAGCGCGAACCGCGCCGGCGACACCGAGTCCGACTGGCAGCTCAAGGTCTTCTGGTCCAACCGCAGCTGGAAGGCGAAGACCACCGAGCAGGTGCCCGACGACCGGATCTCCTGGACATCGGAGGGCGGCAAGGGCACCACCAAGGGCGTCGTCTCCTTCCACCGGCTCGACGACAGCCTCACCCGCGTCCTGCTGGTCATCGAGTACTACCCCAAGGGCCTGTTCGAGAAGACCGGCAACCTCTGGCGCGCCCAGGGCCGCAGGGCCCGGCTCGACCTCAAGAACTTCGCCCGCTTCATCACCCTCAAGGGGGAGGCCGAGGACGGCTGGCGGGGCGAGATCAGCGACGGCGAGGTCGTGCGCAGCCACGAGGACGCGATCGCCGAGGAGGAGAACGGCCAGGAGGAGAACGGCCAGGAGGAGAACGGCCAGGAGGAGAACGGCCAGGAGGAGAACGGCGAGTACGAGGAAGAGGAAGAACCCGTAGGGGAGGAAGAGGAGTACGACGAGGAGGAAGAAGGAGAGGAAGAGCCCGAGGGCGAGTACGAAGACGAAGAGGACGAGGGTGAGGACGCGTACGAGGAAGAGCAGGAACCCGAGTACGAGCCCGCCCACGGTGGGAGCCGTCGATGAGCATGGCCGGCCGACTGCCCGAGCCCTACGGATCCAACGGCGGCGCCAACCTCGCCGACATCCTGGAGCGCGTGCTCGACAAGGGCATCGTGATCGCCGGTGACATCCGCATCAACCTGCTCGACATCGAACTCCTCACCGTCAAGCTGCGGCTGATCGTGGCCTCGGTGGACAAGGCGAAGGAGATGGGCATCGACTGGTGGGAGGACGACCCCGCGTTGTCCTCCGGTGCCCGCCGCAAGGAGCTCGCGCGGGAGAACGCCGAGTTGCGCGAGCGGCTCGCCCAGCTGGAGAACGGCCGGCTGGAAGAGGGCCGTGCAGTGCGCGGCGAAGAGGAGGAGGCCCCATGACCGGACTGCGGTACGTCTACGCCGTCTGCCATCCCTTCGGCGCCCCGTTGCAGTCCCAGCTGAAAGGCGTGGCGGGTGATCCGCCCCGAGTCCTCACCCACCACGGCCTGGTCGCCGTGGTCAGTCATGTGCCGGAGCGGGACTTCGCGGAGGAGCCGCTGCGCAGGCGTCTGGAGGACCTGGACTGGCTGACGGAGACGGCGCGGGCCCATCAGACCGTGATCGACGCGCTCACGGTCGTCACCACTCCGCTGCCGCTGCGGCTCGCGACCGTCTTCCGGGACGACAGCGGTGTCCGCGTGATGATGGAGGAGCGCGAGGACGACTTCCGGCGCACCCTCGACCGGCTGGAGGGGCGGGTGGAATGGGGCGTCAAGGTGTATGCCGACATCGAGCCCGAGGAAAGCGCCGCACCTCAGCAGAAGGCGGTGTCGGGCCGGGACTATCTGCGTCAGCGGCGTATGCGGGTGCGGGCGGACGAGGACATGTGGAAGCAGACCGAGGAATTCGCCGAGCACCTGCACGCGGCGCTTTCCGCGTACGCCGATGATTCCCGATTGCATGCTCCGCAGAATCCCGCCCTGTCCGGAGTATCCGGCCGGAATGTCCTCAACGCCGCCTATCTGGTGTCCCGCCGTGATTCCGAGGAATTCGTGGAGCTGGTGGACCGGAGCAAGGACGAAACGAAACTGAACAGTCCGGCGATACGAGTCGAACTCACCGGCCCATGGGCCGCCTATTCCTTTGCGGGGGAAGAGTCGTGACGGTTGTCGAACGTCGTGAGATCGCCCTGGTGGACCTGCTGGACCGGCTGCTCGCCGGCGGGGTCGTCATCACGGGGGACATCACCCTGCGCATCGCGGACGTCGACCTGGTGCGCATCGACCTGAACGCGTTGATCAGCTCGGTCAACGAGCAGGTCCCGTCACCTTGGGGAGAGCTGACATGACCCGGCGCCACAACAGTCTGGACCTGGAACCCGACACCGTCGAGCGCGACCTCGTCAAACTCGTGCTGACCGTGGTCGAGCTGCTGCGCCAGCTCATGGAGCGCCAGGCGCTGCGCCGCTTCGACACGGGAGACCTCAGCGAGGAGCAGGAGGAGCGGATCGGGCTCACGCTCATGCTGCTGGACGACCGTATGACCGAGCTGCGTGAGCGCTACGGACTGCGGCCCGAGGACCTGAATCTGGACCTCGGGCCGCTCGGGCCGTTGCTTCCCAGGAGCTGACTACCAGCGGTACCAGCGACCCCTGCCCCCGGCCGCTGTCGTGCCGCGCACCAGGAATCCCAGCAGCCACAGCACGATAACCGCCAGCGCAATCCACCACAGTATTTTCAGTGCGAATCCCGCGCCGAAAAGAATCAGCGCGAGAAGCAGTACGAGCAGAACAGCAACCATAATTCGAACCTCCTGTTCTCCGGGTATCCCGGAAATGGAGATTCAGGCGCGCTTTCGGCACAGAATCTCTCCGTGCAGCACGCTGAACCAGCCGTCCTCCTGTGCGCCCCACTCCCGCCAGGCGTCCGAGACGGCCCGCAGCTGCCCGGGGGTGGCGTGCCCGCCCTCCGTGGCCCGCTGCGCGTAGGCCGAAGCGAGCGTACGGTCCGCCCACAGCCCGCTCCACCATGCCCGCTCCTGCGGTGTGGAGAATGTCCATGTGCTGGAGGTGGCAGTGATGTCGGTCAGGCCCGCCCGCAGCGCCCAGGACTTCAGCCGCCGCCCGGCGTCCGGTTCGCCGCCGTTGGCGCGGGCCACCCGGCGGTACAGGTCCGACCAGTCGTCCATCCCCTGGGACGCGGGATACCAGGTCATGGCCGCGTAGTCCGAGTCGCGGACCGCGATGAACCCGCCCGGTTTCGTCACCCGCACCATCTCGCGCAGCGCCTGCACCGGGTCGCCCACGTGCTGCAGCACCTGGTGCGCGTGGACCACGCAGAACGTGTCGTCGGGGTAGTCCAGGGCGTGCACGTCCGCGACCGCGAAGTCGACGTTCGTCAGGCCCCGTTCCGCGGCGGTGGCCCGGGCCTGGTCCAGGATCGCCGGCGCATGGTCGACACCGGTGACCTGGCCGTCGGGGACCAGCGCCGCCAGGTCGGCGGTGATGGTCCCCGGGCCGCAGCCGATGTCCAGGATCTTCATGTGGGGCTTCAGCGAACCGAGCAGATAGGCCGCGGAGTTGGCGGCGGTCCGCCAGGTGTGGGAGCGCAGCACCGACTCGTGATGCCCGTGCGTGTAGACGGCGGTCTCCTGCGGCTTCGACATGGCGGAACTCCCCTGTTCGACGGCTTGTCGGTACGCATCACCGTACGCTCGTATGTCGAATCGTGAGACCCGTGTTTTGCAATATGGACTGATGGAGCATCAGCTGCCGGTGAGGGGCCGGTACACCGTGAGCGCCTCGGGGAGCTTCTCCAGCGTCACTTCGCCCTCCGCCTCGGTGACTTCGCCGTCGTGGGCGAGGAGTGTGCCGGGGGCGACGCCCTCCAGGTGCAGACGGCCCACCTGGACCGCCGCGTGGGCGGGGGAGCGGGTCAGCGGGCCCGCCAGGGCGGCCGCGAGCAGCCGCAGCGCGGGACGGCGACCGCCGTGCACCACCCGCACGTCGAGCTGCCCGTCCGCGAGGTCGAGTCGGCGGCCGGGCGCCAGGCCCATCCGGTGGTAGGTGCCGTTGCCGACGAACAGCAGCCACAGCGGGCGTACCTGGCCGCCGAACTCGGCCTCCAGTGGATGCCGGCCGGTGCGCAGGACACGCAGGGCCGCGAGCACCCCGGCCGGCCAGCCGCCGATCCGGCCCGACCAGCGGTCCCGCACCCGCACCAGCTCCGGGTAGACGCCCAGACTGCAGGTGTTGAGGAAGACGCCCTGCTGCCTGCCGCAGACGAACCGGCCGACGTCCACGCGCACCGCCTCGCCCTGCTGGACGGCCCGGCTCAGATCGCGGACGTCCTCGACCCCGAGGTCGTAGGCGAAGTGGTTCAGGGTGCCGCCGGGCAGCACCGCGAGCGGCAGGCCGTGGCGCAGGGCGACCTCGGCGGCCGCGTTGACCGTGCCGTCGCCGCCGCACACGCCGAGGACCCGGGCGCGGGTCGCGGCCTTCTCCAACTCGGCCCGCAGCTCGCCAGGTTGACACTCGACGACCTCGGCGGTCGGCAGGCTGTCCCGCAGCGCGCGCACCCGGTCGGCGGTGCCCGATCCGTTGTTGGCCACCACGACCAGGCCCTCGCCGTCCGGCAGCGCCGGGACCTCGGCGCGGGGCCGGGCCGGCGGGACGTGCTGGGCGCGGGTCGGCACCAGACCCCGTACGGCGAAGGCGGCGCCCGCGCCCAGGACCGCTCCCGCGAGCACGTCGCTCGGGAAGTGCACCCCGGTGTACACGCGGGAGAGCGCCACGGACCAGGCGACCGGGGCCACCGCCGCACCCCAGGCCGGCGACTCCAGTGCGACGCCGGTCGCGAACGCGGCCGCCGACGCGGAGTGCCCGGACGGGAACGAGGTCGTGATCGGCTGGCGCTTCAGCTGCCGCACCAGCGGCACCGGATCCAGCACCGGCCGGGGGCGGCGCACCGAGCGCTTGCCGAGCGTGTTGATCGTCAGCGAGGCCAGGCTGAGCGAGGCGAGACCGCGCGCGGCGGCCCGGCGGGCCCGCGGGGTACGGCTCGCCGCCATGGCGGCGGCCGCCGCGAACCACAGCACACCGTGGTTCGCGCTCCGGCTCAGCCGGGGCAGCACACGCTCGGCGGCCGGCCAGTTCCGCTCGGCCGCGAACTCGAAGAGACGGCAGTCGAGGGCGAGCAGCCGGCCGCGCAGCGGGTGCGGGCCGGGCTTCGGGACGGTGAGGTCGACGTCGGGGCTCATGAAGTGCCGGGTACCCTGAAGTGCCCGTTCCTTGTCCCACGGGCGGTGATCGACACCCGGAGGGCCCTGTATGCGTCTGCTCCTCATACGCCACGGTCAGACCCCCTCGAACGTCGATCTCCTGCTCGACACCGCCGTCCCGGGTCCGGGGCTGACCGCGCTCGGCGAACAGCAGGCCGCCGCCCTCCCCGAGGCGCTCGCCGACGAGGACATCGAGGCCCTGTACGCCTCCACACTGGTGCGTACGCAGCTCACCGCCGCCCCGCTGGCCGCCGCCCGCGGCCTTGACGTCCTGGTGAGGGACGGGATCCGCGAGCTCACCGCGGGCGACCTGGAGATGCTGCCCGGCGACACCGAGCAGGGCGCGCTCTACATGAAGACGGTGTTCGCGTGGGCGGCCGGCGACACCGAGCTGCGGATGCCCGGCGGCGAGAGCGGCGCCGAGGCGCTCGCCCGCTACGACGCCGTCGTCGCCGAGGCCGCACGCAGCGGCGCCGCGACGGTCGCCATGGTCAGCCACGGCGCGGCGATCCGCATGTGGACCGCGGCCCGCGCCGACAACGTCGACGTCCCCTTCGCCGCCGCCCGCCCCCTCGAGAACACCGGCGTGGTGATCCTGGAGGGCTCGCCCGGCGACGGCTGGAAGGCCCTGTCGTGGGCGGGTGCCCTGGTGGCCCCGGCAGGCGAGGGCGGACCCGCGGGCCGTCCCTTCGACGGGACCGCACAGACCGTATAAGCGTTTGCCCGACCCCCGGCACGGCCCGCAGAATGCCTCCTCATGGGACATCTGGAAGCCGCGCACCTCGAGTACTACCTCCCCGACGGGAGGGCGCTGCTCGGCGATGTGTCCTTCCGGGTGGGCGAAGGGGCCATCGTGGCCCTCGTCGGACCGAACGGCGCCGGCAAGACGACTCTGCTGCGGCTGATCTCCGGCGAGCTGAAACCGCACGGCGGCACCGTCACCGTCAGTGGCGGCCTCGGCGTGATGCGGCAGTTCGTGGGGTCCGTACGGGACGAGACGACCGTACGGGACCTGCTGGTGTCCGTGGCGCCGCCCCGCATCCGCGAGGCCGCGCAGGCCGTCGACAAGGCCGAGCACGCCATCATGACCGTGGACGACGAGGCGGCCCAGCTGCAGTACGCGCAGGCCCTCGCCGACTGGGCGGAGGCGCGCGGGTACGAGGCGGAGACGCTGTGGGACATGTGCACCACGGCCGCGCTCGGGGTGCCGTACGAGAAGGCGCAGTTCCGGCAGGTGCGCACGCTGTCCGGCGGTGAGCAGAAGCGGCTCGTGCTGGAGGCGCTGCTGCGCGGCACCGACGAAGTGCTGCTGCTGGACGAGCCCGACAACTACCTCGACGTGCCCGGCAAGCGCTGGCTGGAGGAGCGCCTGAAGGAGACCCGCAAGACGGTCCTCTTCGTCTCCCACGACCGTGAGCTCCTCGCCCGCGCCGCCGAGAAGATCGTGTCGGTGGAGCCCTCTCCGGCCGGGGCGGACGCCTGGGTGCACGGCGGCGGCTTCGCCACCTACCACGACGCCCGGCGTGAACGCTTCGCCCGCTTCGAGGAGCTGCGCCGCCGCTGGGACGAGAAGCACGCCCAGCTGAAGAAGCTGGTGCTGAACCTCCGTCAGGCGGCCTCCATCAGCCATGAGTTGTCGTCCCGCTACCAGGCCGCGCAGACCCGTCTGCGCAAGTTCGAGGAGGCGGGGCCGCCCCCGGAGCCGCCGCGTGAGCAGGACATCACGATGCGCCTCAAGGGCGGCCGCACCGGGGTAAGGGCCGTCACCTGCAAGGGACTTGAGCTGACCGGTCTGATGAAGCCCTTCGACCTGGAGGTCTTCTACGGCGAGCGGGTCGCCGTCCTCGGCTCCAACGGCTCCGGCAAGTCGCACTTCCTGCGGCTGCTGGCCGGAGACGACGTGGCGCACACGGGGGAGTGGAAGCTCGGCGCGCGGGTCGTACCCGGGCACTTCGCGCAGACGCACGCCCATCCCGAGCTCCAGGGCCGCAAGCTGCTGGACATCCTGTGGCAGGAGCACTCCCAGGACCGGGGTGCGGCGATGTCCCGCCTGCGCCGTTACGAGCTGACGGCCCAGGCCGAGCAGACGTTCGACCGCCTGTCCGGGGGGCAGCAGGCACGGTTCCAGATCCTGCTCCTGGAGCTGGAGGGCGTGACGGCGCTGCTGCTGGACGAGCCGACCGACAACCTCGACCTGGAGTCCGCCGAGGCGCTCCAGGAGGGGCTGGAGGCGTTCGACGGGACGGTGCTGGCGGTCACGCATGACCGCTGGTTCGCTCGGTCCTTCGACCGGTATCTGGTGTTCGGCAGCGACGGGCGTGTGCGCGAGACCGCCGAGCCGGTGTGGGACGAGCGGCGTGTGGAGCGGGTTCGGTAGGCGTCAACCAGCCCGTCCGGCGTTTGAGGACGAGGCCCGTTCAGGGCCGAACGGGGGTCTGGGGGCGGTAGCCCCCAGACGCGCGGTGAACTCACGTCCAGCGCAACAGGGCACCCAAGCCGCCCGCAGGGATCTGGCCCCCTGTCGCCTCGGCCGCCGGGCTCACCGACAGCGCCGGGGCGCCCGTCGTCACCGCCGAGCGGATCAGGGCGTCGTCCGCGCGGGCCGGCCAGGAGCGCTGTTCGCCGAGGATCTTCAGGTCAGTGCGGCGGACCGCCAGCTGGTCGGGGTCCTCGCCGATCCACACCTCGCGGTGGGCGTCGGGGCCGTCGGGACGGATCAACAGCTCGTCGATGCGGTGCTCGCGGGCGGCCTCGACCAGGGCGGGCACGCCCTCCACGGCACCGGAGCGTCCCTCGGGGTCCGGTTCGCGGGCCGCCAGGAACCGTTCCAGCTCGCGTTCGGCCCGTTGCCGTACGTGCTGGGCGCGAGCCTGCTCGACATCCTCGTCGAGCAGCCTGCTGCCGGCGCCGTGCGGCGCCTCGACGACCATGTCCTGCAGCCGCTGGGGCAGCCGGTCGTGAACCGCCCGCTTCTCCCGCTCGTCACCCACGAGAACCAGCAGGTCGGCGCGGGTCTCCTCCTGGCAGACGACGAGCGCGTCGGCGATCTCGGCCGCGTTGTGCTCCCAGGTGTTCTCCACCTTCAGCTGGAAGTGCCGCACCGACCAGTCCCCCGTGCTCGTACGGTGGACCGGCCACTGCCGCCCGCTGACCGTGCCCGCTTCCTGCTGGCCCAGCGTAGTGCGCAGCTCGAAGTCCGCGCCCTTGCGGTCGATGTACGCCACCACGCAGGCCGGGTCCTCACCGGCCAGCTCGAGCAGGGGCGAGGTGTGCGGCAGGGGCGCCCAATGGGCGCTGTCACGCTGCGGGGGCCGGGCCAGCGGCGGGTCCAGCACGACCTCGCCGGCCCTGGCGAACAGGGCTCGCCCGTTGGGCTCGGAGGAGTGCTGCAGCTCGTCGAGGGCCTCCTGGACGGCCTGGCAGGTCGCCTGGTCCGCCCCCTGCCGGTCGAGGTCGCGGGCCAGCGCCACGGCCGTGAGATGCCGTTCGTGGGGCGTGTCCTCCGTATGCCGGGAAGTGTCGACGTACACGGAGGCCCAGGGGCCCGGATGTTCGTAGAGTGGATGCAGGAAAGCGAGATCCATGGCTCCCTCCCGGATGCCGCTTGGGACTGGTGTTCACCGGGCGGGTACCCGGACCGCATGGACGAACACGACGAGCGGGGTGCCACCATGAACGGAGTCGACCCCAGCCGGCTGGACGACCAGCAGCTCATGAAGGAGCTGGAGACGATCCACCGCACACGCCACGACACGCTGCTGTACGGCTCGACGGACGCGCTGCGGGCCCACAACGATCGCATGGCCCAGCTGGAGGGCGAGTACCTGCGCCGCAACCCGCGGCGCATGGTGGCCGCGGGCCGCACCCGTGAAGGGGCGCGGGACCGCCGGTGCGGGGAGTCGGCGACTCCCCGCCTCTGATCCTGCTCCTCGGCCTAGGGGCTGGGCGGCCCTACCGGTCCAGGAGTCGTGTCCGCCACTGGCTCAGGCCTTGTGACAGGTCACTGTCCCCGGGAGCCGGCTTGTTGCGCAGGCAGCTGTCGATGTAGTGGCGGTAGAGCGGGACGAGCTGGGCGTGGAGCAGTTCGGTGAGGTGCTCCGCCGAGGCCGGCTGCCCGTGGCGTGCACGCATGGCGGCACGGACGAGTTCCGCGGCCACCGGTGAGGGGCCTGCGAGGTGGTGGCGGACGGCGTCGTCGGTGGATCCGGGATCTCCCGTCGCGGCGGTGTAGAGGAACCTGACGGGGAGCAGGACCGCCTTGGTGAACCGCCTCATGTCGCCCGCCAGGCGCGCGGGGTTGTGGAACTCGGCCAGGACGGGGCCCGTCGCGAGCATCTCCAGCGCGAAGCGGATGCTGTCGTTCAGCAGCGTGTCGGCGCCGGGGGGTGCCACGTCCTGGCGTACGTCCTCGCCCAGGAGCAGGACGCCGCTCTTCCTGAGGTCGAGCCGGTCGACGGCTGGGAATCTGCCGTCGTCCCGGTCCGTGCGCAGAGCCGGCAAGGAGCTCCAGAACACCGACAGGCGTTGGTGGGAGCCGTCCTTCTCCTGGAGGTCGCGGGTCACCCGGTGGATGGTCCGGTCGTCGTCGTGACGGCGGTCCGCCAGGACCAGTCCGAGGTCGATGTCGCTGACAGCGGGTGCGAACCCTCCGTGCGCCAGGCTTCCCAGGGCGTAGGCCGCCACGAGCCGGTCGGCGAGGGTTTCCTGGAACAGCCTCGCGCAGCGCTCGGCGATCCTTGTGGCGGAGCCGGGATCGAGGATCTCCTGGGGGAGCGCGCTCATGCTGGGGCGGCGGTGTCGCGGCGCGCCAGCTCGGCGATCCGGTCGGAGACCATCGTGATGATCTGCCAGGCGCGGTCGAGGAGTTCGGTGACCTCGCCGAGCTGCCACTCCTGGCGCTCGGCGAGCAGGCGGTAGCCCATCTCGATGTGCTCCTCGTCCGCTTCGTCGTGCAGGGCGAAGTAGGCGTTGCCGGGGAACGCCACGGAGCCGGCGTTGCTGAAGGTGAGGCTGCCCGCCTCCAGTACGAGGTGGGCCAGGACGACACGGTGCAGTCCGGGCAGAGTGCGGAACTGGTCGACGAACCAGGCGGCTCCGGCTTCGACGACGGGGTCCCAGCGGGCGGCCCGGCCGGTGCGGTGGCTGTCCGCCAGGATCTCGTTGTGGCCGAACTCCTCCTGCTGGTGCTGGAGAGCGAGTTCCCTGAGCTGGGGGTCGGGCTCGAACGCGACCCGCGCCCTGATCATCCGTTGGAAGCCGTCCGACCACGGTTTCAGGTGTGCCAGTACGGCGTCCTTGGTGGCCGCCGGTGTCGTGGGGTCCTCCAGCAGGACGATCAGGCCACTGGTGCGGTATGCGCGGACGTGCTGTTCGTTCCTGTCGGCGACGTCCCTCAGGGGTGCGGGCAT
Organism: Streptomyces sp. NPDC001157; assembly: GCF_053598255.1. Lineage (NCBI taxonomy): Bacteria > Bacillati > Actinomycetota > Actinomycetes > Kitasatosporales > Streptomycetaceae > Streptomyces > Streptomyces sp. NPDC001157. The sequence continues at coordinate 699,270 of NZ_JBSFJW010000001.1, read as the reverse complement.
GGTGGTCATGGGGATTCGTCCTCCCGGAGCGTTCCTCTGGATGGCTGCGGCGCCGGGCCGGGACGGGTGGCCTGCGCGAGGTAGAGCGGAAACCTGAAGTAGACGGACACATCGCCGTCGTGGCCGAGCGAGCGGTAGCTGACCAGCTCCTGGAGGCCCCGGCTCTGATTCAGGGGCCGTGGGGCCATGGCATGGAGGAGAGCGTGGTGGCGTTGTGGGTCAAGGCCCTCGTGCACCATCAGTGCGCCGATCCTGGCCGCGGCCTCCTCGTCGGACGCGGTGAAACTCGACACCCGGAAGTAGGTGGTCGACTCGTCGGCGCAGGTGGCGTCCGGCCGGAAGGCCAAGCAGGTCAGCGGAGCCTCCCCCGCTGCCTCAGGGGCCGTGCCGAGCAGAGCGCGGAAAGCCGAGCGGGCCCTGTCCGGATCATGTGCCCGGGCGAGCGCGGCCATCTGTTCCAGGACCGCGACACTGCTGGTGTGGTTGCGGTAGTAGGCCTTGGCCCGGGCCCGTGTGCCGGTGTCCAGGTCAAGGGCGAAGAACTCCAGTTCGCGCTCGGCTCCGTCCGCCTGTGTCCCTCGGGCCACCCTCGCGGAGGTGTGGGCCCACGCCGAGCCCATCGCGAGGCGCTCCATGGCCTCGCTCACCAGGGCGTAACGTTCCTGCGGGGCCAGGGTGTACAGCCCGAAATAGATCTTGAAGGCCGGAGGGTGCCCCGGCCGCCAGGCCAGGGAGTGCCACATGGGCACGGGCGCCGACCCCTGGGCGGTGGCCGGTGCGAACACATCGGCCACCTTCCCGTAGCGGTCCAGACTGACCAGCGGCTCCCCGGCCAAACGGTCCGTCAGCGCCGCCGCGGCCGCCCGGTTGGACTGTGCGGTGATGGGCCTGGAGGCGCCCAGCGCCTCGAACAGGATGCGCAGCTCCGGTCTCCCACGGGACCACTTCACCGACGTCTCGGCGGGGAAGCCGTCGCCGGCGACGTACGAGGGGAACGGGCTCGCCTGTCCGACGGGCAGGTCGGCCCATGGCCGTAAAAGATCGTGGACCTGGTCCGTCACCGGCCCGCTCATGGACTGCGGCAGGCCGAGCCCGTCGCACATTTCCGTCCAGCGTTCACGAAGGAAACCGCTGATGGAACGCCCTTCACCCGAGAAGATGCTCTCCACTCACCTGTCCGTTCTCCAAGCGTGCCGCCCCTCCCGTACCAGCGATCGACCACCCGACGCACGCGGGACGAAAACCATCGGCGCCGGGGGGACATGCAGGAATTTCACGGGAGGCGGCGGCTGAGGCGATCACCACTCTCCAGGCGCCCGGGCGCATGGTCCAACCTTTCGACGAGCATCGAAAGGTCGACGTCAGGATCGGAAGTGAACGCACTCAAGAACGTGACAGCGTTTGCGCTTTGAGACGCGGCGCCTGCTCAGTGGCGTACCGGCGGCCGGTCCCAATGCCGGTGCGCCGCTATCGCGTCGACGAATGCCTGTACGAACTCGGTGTCCGCGGTGCCCGGTGACGTGTCCGTCACCACGCCCCGGTCGGACACCGTGCTCCGGCCCCCGGCGGACAGCCGCAGGCCGTCGGGTTCCAGGGCGGACAGGACGCCCACGCCCGAGCCGAGCGCGCCCACCGGCTTGCCGTGCCGGTAGGCGTCCCGAACGAAGCGCAGCGCGTCCGGGTCCTTCGCCGCGGGCGCGGCTCCGTCGTTCCCGCCGGGCAGCAGGACCGCGTCGTACAGCACCGAGGCGACGGTCGGCAGCGCACGGTCGACCGTGTACCGGGCACCGTCGGCGCCTGTCACGGTGCCGTCCGTCGGCGCCAGCGCCTCGACGATCGCCCCCTCGGCGGCCAGCGCCTCCCGTACGGAGGTCACCTGCTCGGCGTCCACGCCGTCGCTGACGAGCACCGCGATCTGCCGGGTGCGGATCGAGCCGTCGCCGCGCAGTGACTCCAGGCTGAGCGCGGGCGAGGCGAGTTTGTACGTCCCCGGCTCGGTGCCGTCCGGCTCCGGCACCCCGATGCCGCGCGCCACTTCGCGCGCCAACTCGCCGTCCACCTCGGCCAGTTCCCCGACGGTCCGGGCCCGGACCGTCATCGCACCGACCTTGCCGAGCTCGAACCGGAAGGCCGCCACGATGTGCTGCCTCTCCCAGTCGGTCATGCTGTGGAAGAACATCGCGGGCTGGCTGTAGTGGTCCTTGAAGCTCTCGCTGCGTTTGCGGATCTTTGCGCCGTCGACGCGTTGCGCATAGTGCGTGTAGGCGTTCGCGTCCACCCCGGCGTGGGCGGGGCAGCCGCCGCCGAGGGAGTTCGGGAAGTAGTTGGTGCCCCGGTGGATCGCGCCCTGGTGGTAGCCGTCGCGCTGGTTGGTGCGCACGGGTGCCACCGGACGGTTGACCGGGATCTGCGCGAAGTTGGGGCCGCCCAGGCGGATCAACTGCGTGTCCAGGTAGGAGAAGTTGCGGGCCTGCAGCAGCGGGTCGTTGGTGAAGTCGATGCCGGGGACCACGTTGCCGGTGTGGAAGGCGACCTGCTCGGTCTCCGCGAAGAAGTTCTCCGGGTTGCGGTTGAGGACCATCCGGCCGATCGGCCGGACCGGCACCTGCTCCTCCGGGATGAGCTTCGTGGCGTCCAGCAGATCGAAGTCGAAGGCGAACTCGTCCTCCTCCGGGACGAGTTGGACGCCGAGCTCCCACTCCGGGTACTCGCCCGCCTCGATCGCGTCCCACAGGTCGCGCCGGTTGAAGTCGGGGTCGCGGCCCTGGCACTCCTGTGCCTCGTCCCACACCAGGGAGTGCACGCCCAGCTTCGGCTTCCAGTGGAACTTCACGAACGTGCCGCGCCCGTCGGCGTTCACGAACCGGAAGGTGTGCACGCCGAAGCCCTGCATCATGCGGTAGCTGCGCGGGATCGCCCGGTCCGACATCAGCCACATGATCGCGTGCAGTGTCTCGGGCTGAAGCGACACGAAGTCCCACAGGGTGTCGTGCGCGGAGGCCCCGGTGGGGATGTCGTTGTGCGGTTCCGGCTTCACCGCGTGCACGAAGTCCGGGAACTTGATGCCGTCCTGGATGAAGAAGACGGGGAAGTTGTTCCCGACCAGGTCGTAGTTGCCCTCTGATGTATAGAACTTGGTCGCGAAGCCGCGTACGTCCCGCACCGTGTCCGCCGAGCCTCGCGGCCCCTGCACCGTCGAGAACCGCACGAAGACCGGTGTCTGCACGGAGGGGTCCTGCAGAAAGGCCGCCCGCGTGAACTCGGCGCAGGACTCGTACGGTTCGAAGTAGCCGTACGCGCCCGCCCCCCGCGCGTGCACCACCCGCTCCGGGATGCGTTCGTGGTCGAAGTGGGTCAGCTTCTCCCGGAAGTGGAAGTCTTCCATCAGCGTCGGACCGCGCTCGCCCGCGGCCAGCGAGTCGTCGGTGTGGTCGACCTCGACGCCCTGATCGGTGGTGAGCGGCCCGCCCGCCGGATCGTCCGCGTGGAAGGAGGCGCGCTGCTGCTGCTTCCGGTCGGCGGGGGACCCCATCAGCCGGCCCCCTCGGCGAACACATGCAGGAAGGCGTCGCAGAACGCCTTCAGGTCGTCCGGCTTGCGGCTGGTGACCAGCTTTCCGGCGCCGTTGTCGTCGATCTTCACCTGTTCGTCGACCCAGGTGCCGCCGGCGTTGCGGATGTCCGTCTTCAGGCTCGGCCAGGAGGTCAGCTCACGGCCCCGTACGACGTCCGCCTCGACCAGCGTCCACGGGGCGTGGCAGATCGCGGCGACGGGTCGGCCCTGGTCGAAGAAGTCCCGTACGAACGCGACGGCCTTCTCGTCCATGCGCAGGAAGTCGGGGTTGGCCACACCGCCCGGCAGGACCAGTGCGCCGAAGGAGGCGGCCGAGGTCTCGCCCACCACCTCGTCCACAGGGAAGGTGTCCGCCTTGTCGAGGTGGTCGAAGGCCTGGATGCGGCCGGACTTGGTCGACACCAGCACGGGTTCGTGGCCCGCGTCCTTCGCCGCCTGCCATGGATCGGTGAGCTCGATCTGCTCGACGCCCTCGGGTGCGGTCAGGAATGCGATACGCATGATGGTTCAACGTCCTTTCGTAGCACGCCAGTTGGCCTCGTCGGTCGTGACGCGCTTCTTGTTGCGGCGGCCCGCGCGCACACAGCGCACGAGCTCCTCGCCGTACGGCAGCACCACACAGGTGCCGATCGCGGCGGCGATGCCCGCGAGATAGCTGCGGGACAGCGGGCGGCGGCGCGGCACCAGACGCCAGGCGTCCGTGCGGCCGCTGCCACCGAGCACCAGTGCCTTGACCTGGTCGGCGTGCAGACACATCAGTGCGGACAGCGCGCCGTACGGCAGCGACTCCAGAAAGCTGTGGATGTGCTGCTCCAGCGGCGTGACCTCGCGGTCGCTCTTCACCGCCGTACGCACGTCCCACAGCGCGGTCGCCTCATGCACCGCGGCACCGCCCAACTGCACCGTCAGGAGCAGCGGGTTGACCTCGTAACGCAAGGTCAGCGCGATGGGGATGCCGACCTCAGCCATCATCAACGAGTGGATCAACGACTCCTTGGTGCCCGCCGTGTCCTCGATGCGGCTGCGCCGGTGCATCACCCAGTCGGCGAGACCGGGCAGGAACCAGCCGGGCAGCAGCCCGTACAGCAGATAGCGGGTGGTCACATCACCGACGTCGACGGTGACACCGGCGGCACTGATCTCGGCGGCCTGGTCCCGGCTCATAGGCCGGCCCGGCCGTCGGGCACGGCAAGGCTGATCTCGGCGAGTGCCGAGTCCGGGTCCTGCACCGTGGCCAGATCACCGAGGCTCACCATCCCGACCGGCAGCCCGTCCTCCACGACCGGCAGCCGGCGCACGGCGTGCGCGCGCATGAGCGCCACGGCGGCCGAGACGGGATCGTCCGGGCCGACCAGCACCGGATCGGGGGTGCACACGGACTGGGCGCTCACCGTCAGCGGATCGGCGCCGTCCGCGACCGCGCGCACCGTGATGTCACGATCGGTGAGCACTCCCACGAGCTGCTGCCCGTCGGCCACCAGTACATCGCCGATGCCCTGCGCCCGCATCAGCTGCGCCGCCTCGACGAGTGACGCGTCCGGGCGGACGGCGACCACGCCCGGTGTCATGACCTCCCTGACGAAATCCGCGCTCGCTGCCATCACTGTGGGCCCTTCTCCGTTCCCGGCCGGTGGCCGTCGTCGGGGTGACGCCGCCCGCAGTACCCCCGGGCCCGGGGCCTATGCGCCGCGGCGGACCCTCGTACTCCGGCGACCGCGGGATCCGGCCGCGTCCGGGTCTTACGCCGGTCGTTCCCGTCCGGCCCCGGTGAGGGCCTCCGCCAGTTCCTGGACGGTGCTGTAGCGCGCCGTGCGGGGCAGTCGCTCCACGGGGTCGATCAGGGCGTCGGGCGCGTAGGCCCGGCGCAGCGCGCGGACGAGTTCGCGGGGGCCCGCGGGGAACACGTGGCGGTTCAGGTGCCGGGCCAGTTCCGTGCGGACCGCGGCCAGGGACGCGCGGGAGCGTCCCGGTGCGATGGGACCGCCCGCGACCTCCGGGTCGTCGTCGGCGGTGGGCTCCGGGTCGTGCCATTCCTCGGTCCGCGTGGGGTGCCCGGAACGGAGCAGACCCTGCAGTTCGTGCTTCATCTCTTCGTCGCGGTGGACGCTCAGCCGGTCACTGCCTCGCTGCATGACTCCCTCCAGATCTTCGGGGGTGGCCTCCGCGTACCCGCAGACCGGAGGCCGACACAGGGTTTGCGGCCCGAAAGCCGGGAACCCGTCACACGCCCTCCACGCACATCCTCGGGGAGGAAACGGCCATGGCGCTGCTCGCCGTGATCATCCCGCTTCTCATGCTCGGCATGGTGCTCGCACTCGGCCGCTACGAGGAGCTCCTGCTGCCCATGAAGAAGGCCGGCCCGAGCGATGACGCCCCGGTCGGCCCACTCGGCGCGACAGTGCCACTCCAGGCGCTGCGGGTCCCGCGGCGCCCGGTGCGAGTGGTTGCTTCAGGAACGGGTGCGATCAGGCCCGCGCGTCCCGGGCGCCGCCGCCACCCTTCCCCGCACTCTCCTCGCTGACCCTCAGCCCCGTCGGCCGGCCGCCTCCAGGAGGGCCTCCAACTGCCGCAGCGGCTCCGCGCCGGCGATCCGCAGGACGACCGTGTCCGCGCCGGCCGCCGCAAGCTCATCGATCCGTCCGGCGGCCTGCGAGGCGGGTCCCGCGACGGTAAACACCTCGTCCTGCGGGCGGCCGAGCCAGCCGGCATGGCCCTCGACGTGCGGCTGCAGGGCGCGGGCCACCTCGTCGGCGTCGTCACCGACGGAGGCGAAGGCGAGGACCGTCAAGGTGTGGTCGGGCGCGGCGCCCCCCTTGGCGATCAGCGTACGGGCGTTGGCCAGGTCACCGGGGCCGTGGCCCTCGGTGATCACGGTGCCGTCCGCGACCCTGCCGGACAGTTCGAGCGAACGGGGGCGTACGACGCCCGCGACCACCGGCGGCACCTCGGCCGGCGGATGCACCAACTCGACGCCCTCCAGGCGCACTTCACGTCCGGCCAGCTCCACCCCCTGCCCGCGCAGCAGGGCGCGCACCGAGGTGATCGTCTCCTCCAGCAGGGCGAGCGGCGAGCGCGGCGCGACGCCCACCTGGGCCATCCACTCCCGCACCCCGTGCCCGACCCCGGCCACCAGCCGCCCCGGGAACACCCGTGCCAGCGTGGCCAGTTCCATCGCCAGCAGCGCCGGGCTGCGCAGCGGGGCGGGCGTGATGCCGATGCCGACCCTGACGCGTTCCGTCGCTCCCAGTGCCACGGCCGCCGCCGACACTCCGCCGTTCCACCCGAGGTCCTCGACCACCCACAGGTCGTCGACCCCGAGCGCCTCGGCCCGCCGCGCGAACCCGGGCAGCTCTTCCGGCGCCCAGTCACGGTCGTACATCACACCGATCCGTACATTCGTCATGCCCGGAACCTATGCGCCGGTGAGATGCCGATCAACGGCCTTTCCAGCAGCGGAGTCCGGCATGTCGGACGAAAGGAGAAAGTTCAGTCCCCGTGGTCCTGACCTGGGCACTGAACTCTTTTCTGCATGGAAGGAAGTAGCGACCCTCGCGCGGAACAGTTCAGTGCGCAGACCATGATCGAACCGGGTCGCCCACAGCACCAGCGGCTCTCGAGTCAGGCTGCGGTCCCGTGCCCTTCTCGTCCAGCCATTCCAGCCCCCAAAGTCAATTCCCTGGCGGCGGATTCCGGAACGCGTTCGTGGAACTTCCGCCGGGCTTGGGTCACCGAGGCCGCGCTCTGTCCCTCCCAGCCACCGGCGTAGACAGGGGAGTCGTGGGCTGGGCTGCCGGTGAGGGTCTGCCAGATCCAGGCTGCGGCGTGGCGTTGCCGCTGGCGAGTAACGCCCATCCGTACTGGATGGAAGATCGAGAACAGGGTTTCATAAGGGACCTCGAGAAGTTGGGATAGTGCTCTCCGGCGAGCGGCGTAATCAATGGCTCCTCGTTTCCGCAATAGATCCGCCAAAGTTCGAATTCCACTCCAGAAAGCCTGAGAGTCAGAGATTTTCTGAGTAGTTTTTCCCCAATTTCCCGTGCGGCACTGTGGGATGGTGTCGAGCGATTCTTCGGCTTGGGCCCAAGTCTCTGCCCCGGCCAGGCGAGCGAGTGCGAGGGAGCAGAAGTGCCTGCCGATGACAGGTGTGGTTCCGGGAAGGTGAATGGCCATGACGTTGCGGTAGTCATCAGCGTCTATCAGATTCGGAATATGCCGGAACTCCAGGGTGACGGATGATCCAGTGGTAACGGCGCCAGCGATTCGGTAGTGGTGGGGAACGATCGCCGTCATCATGCGATGCAGTCCCGCCGGGTGCTGGATGCCGCGCAGCGGGTTGCGGCCAAAGTGCCTGGTTTGCCGTTCTGCGGCCAACCTGCGCGCCCAGGGAGCAAGATGGCGTGCGCCAGCACCCCAGTCGGAGGCGTTCAGGATGGGTTCCGTGAGTGCAAGGGCGGCGGCAGCTTCGGACGCGGTGCCCGGCATCACGCCGGAGCCACCAGGTACCGCGCGAGGGCTAGTAGTGCTTCGTTAGGTCTAGGCGTTTGGGCTGATCAAGAGCATGTTGGGTGTGTGGACACGCATGAAGTGAACCGATTACGCGCGGCGTTGGGTCTGTTCGTGGCCGATGTGTTCGCCTCGGTGCCGCGCAAGGATCAGCGGGCCAGGGCCAGGGCGGTGAACCGCCTTCCCCACAACGGACTGGTTCCGGGCAGATGCGCGGCAACGAGCTCGCTGTAGTCCGCAGCATCAGTGAGATGAGGAACGTGACAGGGGCTGATTCCCACTGGTCTGACGGCTGTGAGGGCGCCGACAACACGAGAGGAACGAGGAGCAACGGCAGCCATCATTTCGTTGAGGACAGCGGGGCGGCGCATCTTGCGAAGCCGGTCTCCGACACCGGCGGCCCGTTGCAGGTCCGCCAGGCGCCGGGCCCAAGGAGCCAGTGCTTGTGCACCGGTCTCGAAGTTCGGGGCATCGAGGACCGTGGAAGCGAGCGCCAAATAGGCCATGGCGTGAGCAGCTGTTGCAGGCATTGCTCCGAGGTGACTCGCGCTACCGCTGCGAATGGCCTGGCGCCGTCGACGGTCTTCTGTCACCGCTTGGGCCATGTAGCCAGGGAAGGCGGAGACATCGGTCTCATCAGAGGCGAGACGGGCCATGGCTGTCAGCAGTCGTAGGGAAGCAAACCATTCCCTCGAGGAGACAGACGTACCGGCCACGGACCCTTCGGCCCCGTCTGCGATGGCGAGTACCTGCAGTTGGAGACCAGCTAAGGAGTCGTTCACGGCTACCGTCGGCATGTCCTTGTACTGCTGCGGGCACAGCCCGCCGCGGCGGCCGCCACGGGCTGACGGCCCGCCAGGCGGACGATTGCCGCATTCACCGGGACCAGGCAGTGGAGGCCTCGAGAGCAGGCCACGTTGGTTGCTGTGGTTGCCGCGCCTGAGTGGGATGCCGCACGTGGGACAGACGTCGATCAGCAGGCAACGGTGGACGGGGCATACCGCCGCGACCCCAAGACGCCACCACAGAGGCCATTCCGGTCTCTCTGCGAGGCAGTACGGGCAGGCCCGACTTGACGTCGTCAACATCCATTCACGAAGAGCGACAAGCCGCATCGACGTCCGGTCGCTCGGCTCCAGGCCCGCGAGGTCGAGTGCGGTTCCGTCATACCGGGCGAGCTGCATGTCCTGAAGGGTTCGCACTGGCAACCCTGTCGCATCGCGCAAGCCGCTGAGGCTCTTAGGGGTGAGAATGACTCCGAAAAACACGGGCCGGGTGATTGCCGCGCCTTCGGCACACTCCAACCCCAGTGCGTGGGCATCCCGGCCGGGAGAAACGTTCAGCGTGCCCGCAACACAATCTACCCAAGAGGGGAAAGCCTCGCCGCTAACCGGCTTCGGTACGACAGGAAGCCGGCGGGCACGGGGTACGGCAACGGGACTTTGCGCAGGTACTTGTGTGATCGTGCGTCTCGGTAGCACGTGCGCTGCCGCCAATGCCGCCCCTCCCGCTTGCGCGTCCGTCTCAGGATCTTTCGGCGGCCTCTCCTGACGAACGCGTGAACGCCCGGTCCCAGTAGGTCACTTGACGTTGTTCATTTGCCAATGTTCACGGCGAGAATCCGTCTGAGGTGTTGGCCTCGCACGCGGTGGCCGTCGGCTTTTAGAGAGATCTTTCGGTGTGGCGGACGAGGCGGTCAACCAACGCGGTCCGAGACCCCGTTTGTCAGTGAGCCCTGTCACAAGTGACGCCGCATTACCTCGATGCAATCGGCTCGGGCTGCTGTTGACCGATCTCGGGGATACGGCGAACCGAGATTCATGCCCAGGCCGGAAAAGGGTGGGCGGCCGCAAACGACACCTGGTGGTGGACTGCCTCGGCCTGGTCCTGGCCGTCGCAGTGACCGCGGCGAGCGTGCAGGACCAGGCCGAGGCAGTGCCTCTGCTCGAGCGGTTGCGCAGGCTCTACGACCGCACGCGGAGGCTCGGCCAGCACCTCGGCCACCGTCACACGAGCATCCGCAAGACGCTGAAGCGCGCGTTCCGCCTCGTCGAGTGCGGCCTGCACCCGCTCGGCCTCATCCCGCAACCACGCGACCTCTTCCCGGACCTTCTTCTCCCGGGCCTCCAGCAGACCGAGCACCGACGGCACCAGCCACCTCCACAAGCGAGACGAACGGACGCACCACGCCCATCCCTCCCGCAGCCAGCCGGAGTTCATGCCCACCCACCCCGAACCAAACGATCACGTTCGGAAAGCGGAAGGCGTGTCAGTCAGGCAGGCGTCGCTCACCTGCCGTCGAGTCGCTCACGTGCCAGAGCGGCGATGCGGGCGATTGCGGCGCCGAGGTGGCGTTGCTGTGCAGCGCTGAGTGGGTCGAACACCAGTTGCCTGACCTGCTCGACGTGAGCCGGGGTGCTGTCCTTGACCTTCTGCAGACCGGCGTCGGTCAGGGTCGCGAGGGTGTATCGGGCGTTGTTCGAGCAAGGGGCCCGGGTCGCCCACCCCTGCTGCTCGAAACGGACCATCAGCTTGGACAGCCGTGGTAGCGAGCTGTTGCACTGCGCGGCCAGGTCGCTGAGCCGCATCGTGTGCATCTCAGTCATGGCCAGCCGGGCCATCACGCTGTACTCGAAGTTCGAGATGCCCTCGTCTCGCTGCAACTGACGGTCCAGCAGTGCGGGCAGCGCCATGACCACAGTCAGCAGGTCCTCCCATAGCTTCTGCTGCTCGTCGTCGAGCCCATGGGGGGAGCCGGTCACTAGGGCACATCCTTTCGACGGCGGCTCATCCAACCCGGGCAGAACGAATTGCTCGCTGCCTGAGGTCGACACAGGGAGTGTCATACACGCAGCTTACTTGACTGGACAACACGGTATCCAGAGACGTCTTGGCTGCTCAGGAAGCAGGTAATGACCCGGAGGGGCTCTGTGGTGCCACACACCTTGACTTGCCCAGGCAAGTCAGACACACTCTTTCACAGTTGCCCAGGCAAGTCCGGCGGCGTCCGGCGTCTCGCCCTGAAGAGATCGACACCGATGGCCATGACGAACAACCCGATGCCCTTTCTCCGGCCGAGCCGGTCCGCCGGGGCCTACGACAAGCACCTTCGCCATTGACCGGATGTGCTGGGCGACTCGATCCGGTCGGTGCAGATGAGCTGATCGGCTCGCGCGCCGATCGATGGCATGGACGAGGTGGCGATCACCGGTCCGGAGATTCCCCCCGTTCGCCATGGATCCGACAACCACGAAGCCATAGGAGAGTGCCGTGAAGGCGATTCGCTATCACGAGTTCGGTAGCACCGACGTCCTGCGCCGGGAGGAGGTGGAGCGTCCGGTTCCCGGTGCCGGCCAGGTGCTCGTGAAGGTGGCAGCCACCTCGTTCAACCCCGCCGACGACCACACCCGGCTGGGTCTCATGGCTGAGATGATCCCCACCCCGCTGCCGATCACCCCCGGCCTCGACGTCGCCGGCACCGTTGCCGAGCTCGGCGACGGAGTCAGCGGACTGCAGGTCGGCGACCCGATCATCGCCATGCTCCCGCTGGAGGAGCACGGCGGGGCCGCCGAGTACGCGGTCGTGGCGGCCGACTTGGTGACCGCCGCTCCCCGCAGCATCACTCTGACCGACGCCGCATCACTACCCCTGGCAGGGCTGGCCGCTCGCCAAGCGGTAGTCGAGCTCGCCGGAATCAAGGCCGGCCAGACCGTTCTCGTCAACGGGGCAGGCGGTGCGGTGGGAAGTATCGCGGTCCAGCTCGCCGTCGCAGCCGGCGCCAAGGTGACCGCCGTCGCAGGCCCCCAGCACGCCGATCGCTTGAACGGTTACGGTGCGGAGAATGTCGTCGGTCCCCTGGACCTCGACGCAGGCCCGGCCGCCGTCGGTGGCTTCTTCGACGCGGTGGTGAACCACGTACGCCTGGCTCCCGAGGACGCCGCGAAGCTGACCGCCTACGTGGCCGACGGCGGCATCGTCGTCAGCTCAGCCGGCCCGGTGCCGGTCGACGAGGCACGCTCGGTGCGCACGGCGGGCGTGTTCACCCGCCCCGACGCCTCCCACCTGGCCGACCTCGTCTCCCGCGTCGACAACGGCGTCCTCAAGCTGCACATCGCCGACCGTCGACCGCTGGAGGAACTGCCGACCGTCCACGAGGATGAGAGCAACGGCAAACTTCTCGGCAAGACGGTCATCGTCGTAGCCTGACGCCGCCGTGGTCGACGCCGGGCCGGACTCGCTGTTTTGGCACGGTGGGGTCGTCTCGCAAGAACGTGGACGCCACCCAGGCCCGCTAAAACCACGGGTGGTGTCCGGACCCGTCCACAAAGGCGCACCGGGTGTGGATGGTGAGACGCCATCCGCTTACCGTTCGGCAGGCTTGATCAGTCGAACAGGGTTCCTTTTCGGGTGATCTCTCGGTGGTCGGGGCATAGCGGCAGGGCCTCTTGGTAGCTCGGGGTTGCGATCCCAACCGAGCAGTACCAGGAGGCCCTGTTGTCGCAGTCTGTCGCGCTTGCGTCTGTGGAGTCCAACGGGCCGTCTCCTGCGTGTGACTGTCTCGCGCACAGGTTCGGCCACGCGGCGGACGGGCCCGTCCGCGTGCGGTGTTACGGCTCCGACCTGACGGAGACGGAGTGGCAGGTCCTCCGGCCGCTGCTGCCGGTCCCCGCGTGGCTTCAGGGACGGGTCGGGCGGCCGGAGGGCTATTGCCACCGCGTGATGCTGGACGCAGTCCGCTATGTCGTCGACAACGGCGTCAAGTGGGTCAACCTGCCCTGTGACTTCCCGCCGTACCGGCGGGTGCACGCGTTCGCCCGCCGCTGGCAGGTTACGGGCTTGCTCGCCGAGCTCCACGACCGGCTGCGCGACAAGGTGCGCCAGAAGGAGGGCCGCGACGCCCGACGGCTGCCATCGTGGACTCGCAGTCAGTGCGGGCAGCAGCGAACATCCCGGGCTCCACGACCGGCTGGGACGGCGGCAAAAGGGTGGGCGGCCGCAAACGACACCTGGTGGTGGACTGCCTCGGCCTGGTCCTGGCCGTCGCAGTGACCGCAGCGAGCGTGCAGGACCGGGACGCTGCAGTACCTCTGCTCGAGCGGCTGCGCAGGCTCTGCTTCTCCGTCCGGCTCGTCTGGGCGGACGGCGGCTATGCGGGGCGCCTGGTCGACTGGGCGGCCGAGAACCTCCGCCTCACGCTCGAGATCGTCAAACGCTCTGACGAGACCACGGGGTTCGTGGCGCTGCCGCGCAGGTGGGTGGTGGAAAGAACGCTGAGCTGGCTGATGCGCTCGCGTCGCCTGGTGCGCGACTACGAGACGCTGCCCGCCATGCACGAGGCCATGGTGCTGTGGTCGATGACCATGCTCATGAGCGGCCGCCTGGCCGGGCGCCGGCCCGGTGCCTTCGGACGGCCGGCGTCCCGAGCGGGGTGAACACTCCCGGCCGCGTCTGGAGCGCCCAGCCTCGTTCCACCAGGCGTTTCGCCTTCGACCGAAGTCCCTCGACCTTCGCCGGGACCGCCTGAAGCCCCAGGGCCGCAGCCAGCTGCTGGCACCGCATGCCTTCCCGGCCCGCCTCCGACTCCAGCACGGAAATGATCCGCTGGTAGTCCGCAGGCAGGGCCGACGCCGTCATCCCCTCGGTCCGTCGCGGCACCGCGGCCCCCGCCACCGCGCTCCGCACCGGCTCTACGACCGCACGCGGAGGCTCGGCCAGCACCTCGGCCACCGTCACACGAGCATCCGCAAGACGCTGAAGCGCGCGTTCCGCCTCGTCGAGTGCGGCCTGCACCCGCTCGGCCTCATCCCGCAACCACGCGACCTCTTCCCGGACCTTCTTCTCCCGGGCCTCCAGCAGACCGAGCACCGACGGCACCAGCCACCTCCACAAGCGAGACGAACGGACGCACCACGCCCATCCCTCCCGCAGCCAGCCGGAGTTCATGCCCACCCACCCCGAACCAAACGATCACGTTCGGAAAGCGGAAGGCGTCTCAGGTCGCCGTGGTCGGCGGTCAGCTGGTGCAGGGCGTTTGGGTGGTGTCCTCGTTGACGGAACACGGATGGAGCCCTTTCGGGCCCAGCTTCCACGACAGCTCTCCTGTGTCCAGTGCCGCTTGCCAGGTCGTGAGAACCCCTGCGATCACCAACTGCTCCAGTAGCGGGGGAAGGACGGCCGCAGGCACCCCGCACTCTCGCGCTACAAGGTCCATCTCGGCGACTCCATGATTGCTTCCGCGGGCGGTGCGGACGACGAAGGACAGGGCGGCAAGTCGTAGGAGTGGGGTCGAGGTACGAGCAGGGCAGGTGCCGCGCAATGCCCAGTCGGCGGCGCGCACCGGTCTGGCCGGGCCGGATACTGAGTGAGTAGACCCGCGTCGAGCATCTGGACGGCAACTGCGCGGTCCGGTGGAAGTGGACGAAGCAGCCCCGCTTCGATGAGCTCACGCCACGAATCCCTGGCGGGTTCGAGGCGAAGGCTGCGCACCACGCCGTGGGGCAACCTGACTTGAGCCGAGTTGTTCATGCGTAGTGCGCACTGAAGGGCGAGCATGCGGGCGCCAGCCCTTGTCTCCTCGGGCAGCACCGTGGCGAGATAGTTGAGCATCTCGCGCACCCGCGTCTGGCTGTCTGGCCCTCTCGGGCGTCGCCTGCGTCGAGCGCGCGTCTGCCCGGAAGGTGTGACTGCGGCCAGGGTTGTCTCGGGGACGACGGCGGCCTGGGACGTGGCCGCCGCGCACGCTGTGCATGCGTCGGAGAGGCGCCAGCGGCGTCCGCCTCGTTCTCGGACGAGGAGGAGTCGGATCGGGCCGTTGCACCCGCGGTGGCGGGGATGCTGTCGACAACCCCGTTCGTGGCACTGGCAGGTCCGCAGATGCGCGGGGAGAGGATCTTGACGTGCATGCGCGGCCAGGTGGGCCAAGAGCTCGGTTCGAGCGGCGGTGCCGACGAGCGGCCGCCCGCCGTGCGTGCACTGATGGCACACGAGTACCGGTCCGCCGGGCTGGGGGCGCAGTTCGACCGTCCAGGTGCGCCGGACTCCCGGGCGTACGGAGCAGAGCCTCATGGCGCGCGTCTTCCTCCCGTCGTTCATTGCGCCGGCACTCTGCCGGACTGGAGTCGGGCGCACACGCTAGTGCAGACCTCTGCCCTTCGCTGCGCCCCTGACGGGCGGAAATAGGGCAGAGGTCTGCACTGACACGGCAGGTGTCTGCACCTTCCGATGGGTGGGTGACGATCTTCCCGCCCGACCCGGACTTCGAGGCTCTGCGTCTGGAGCTGGCCCGGCTGCGTGCGGTGCGGGGATGGACCTACGACGAGCTTGCCGCCCGCAGTGCTGACCACTTGGTCTCTCGGCTTTTGCGCACGTCTCCTTCCTCCGGGCACCCGACAAGTGGCTGAGGCACCCTCCCAACGCGCGCCACCCCACCACGCGGCTGATGTAGCGCCCCTTGGGCTGGCTTTCGTACGGCTGATTCGTCGGCACCTGCTTGCGGAGACGGCTTGGAATGTGGGTTCGGGACAGGTCGGCCAAGCGGCAACAGCACGCACGTCAACGGTCGTACGGTTGACGCACGTCCAGCAGGAAGACGGCATGCGCGCCTCTGCGACCCGGTGTTGTGCGCAGAGGCGCAGCACTCAGGCCGACGGGTAGCTGCTGACAAGCTGGCCCATGCTCATGAGGGCCCGGTTCAGGGTGCCGGAGTCGGCGATCACGGTCTGGCCTGTCATCACCTTGTTGTGCCGGGATGCGAGGAGTGCGTAGAAGGGCCCGTACTCCTCCGGGGTGGGCAGGTGCTGAAGGGGCGTGGACCATTCGAACGCC
The DNA here is from genome assembly GCF_053598255.1 of Streptomyces sp. NPDC001157. Classification (NCBI taxonomy): domain Bacteria; kingdom Bacillati; phylum Actinomycetota; class Actinomycetes; order Kitasatosporales; family Streptomycetaceae; genus Streptomyces; species Streptomyces sp. NPDC001157. The sequence continues at coordinate 683,370 of NZ_JBSFJW010000001.1, read as the reverse complement.
GCGCGGAAGGCGTCCGCGGGAATGTCCGACTGCTTGGACTCGTGCAGGTCGAGAGCGCCGGGTCCGCGGAGCTGACTGCCCGCGATGCCCGAAGGGGCGACGGCGTTGACCCGTACCCGCGGGGCGAACTCGAACGAGAGCTGGTTCACCAGGCTGCGCACCGCCCCCTTGCTGGCCGTGTAGGCCGCACCGCCGCCGTCGGCTGCGAACGCCGCCTGGGACGCGGTGAGCACGATCGCCCCTTCCTCGGCCTGCAGCAGGTCGTGCATGATCCGCGCGGTCAGGGCGTAGCCCTTGACGTTGATGGAGAAGACCTCGTCGAACAGTTCACCGACGCGCTCGACGGGGATGTCGGTCAGCCGGACGTTGCCGTCGAAGATGCCCTGCGCGCCGATGAGGGAGGTGAGCCGGCCGTAGCGGTCCTCGATCTGAGACCGGCAGGCACGAAGATCGTCGACGTCGCGTACGTCGCCGTGCACGACGAGGACGTCGTCGCCGAACTCCTTCTTCAGCCCGAGTACCTTGGCCTGGTCGTACTCGAGGATCGCGAGCTGCGCGCCCTGTTCGAGACAGTGGCGGGCAACCCCGAGACCGAGCCCCGAGCCGCCGCCGGTGATGAGAACGACGTGGTCGTCAAGCAGCTTCATGGGTGGTGCGTTCCTTCCGGTTGGCGCACGACACTGTGGTGTCGAGGGCGGGATTGTTCGTGCGGGCGAGCGCGAGTGCCTCGTCCCAGGTGCCGCCGCGGGCGAGCAGCTTGCGGTAGTCGCGCAGCGAGCGGACGCGCCCGCAGGCGAACGCGGCGTGGAGCTCGCCGGCGTGGCCGAACAGGACGAGAAACTCGCCCGCGTCGAGTGAACCCTCGACGACGAGGCTGCGGTCGCCCGCGCGGCGGCGGCCGTAGCACTGGAACCGCATGCCGTACTGGTCGGTCCAGAAGTACGGCACTCCCTGGTAGGGCGTGGTCTCGCCGCGGGCGATGTTCAAGCCGATGTGCCGGCCCTGCTCGACCGCATGGGTCCAGTGCTCCACGCGTACGCGCTGTCCCAGCAGCGGGTGGTGGAACGCGGCCACGTCACCGGCGGCCCACACGCCGGGTACGTTGGTCCGGCCGGCGGCGTCGGTGACGACCCCGCCGGTCACCTCGATCCCGGAGCCCGCCAGCCAGTCGACGGCGGGTTCGGCGCCGATGCCCGTGAGTACGAACGGGGTCCGGTGCACACTTCCGTCCGTGAGCCGGACCTCGTACGCCCCGGGTTGTCCCGTGACCGACGCCACCGCGACGGCACTGCGGAAGCGGACCCCGCGTGCGGTGTGCAGGTCGCGGAGATGGGTGGCCAGGTCGGGCCCCAGTACGGGCTCCAGCGGCAGCGGGAGCGCGTCGAGGACCGTGACCGTCACGCCCCGCGCGACGAGAGCGGCCGCGACCTCCAGTCCGATGAAGCCGGAGCCGATCAGGGTCATCTCGCCGTATCGCGCCGCGGCCTCGCGGAGCACCCGCAGGTCCTCGGGGGTGCGCAGGGCCGGCAGTACCTCGCCCGCGAGGGTCCTCATCTCGCGGGGGCGGCTGCCGCAGGCGATGACCACAGCGTCCCAGGGAAGCGCCTCGCCGTACGTGGTCACCACATAGCGGCGGTCGACGTCGAGCCCCGCCGCGGCGTGCCCGAGACGCAGGTCGATGCGGCTCGCCTCGATGCGTTCGGGAGAGCGGAGTTCGAGGAGTTGCGGGTCCTCCTCGGCGACAAGCAGGGCCTTCGACATCGTGGGCCGGTCGTACGGCTGGTGCAGCTCGGCGCCGAGGACGGTGATGGAGCCGGTGAATCCGGCCTCCCGGAGGCCGTCGGCGGCGCTGAGGCCGGCAGCGGAGGCTCCCACCACGACGACCCGCTCAAAGCCGCCGGTCACGGCTTGGGTCCCGAGTTGAGCGCGATGGCCTGTGCGGGGCAGACGCGGGCGGCCTCTTCGAGGTCCTCCCGCTCGTCGGCGTCGACGGTGTCGCGCAGGAGAACAGCCGTCGGGCTGCCGGGCGGGGTGTCGAAGACGTCGGGCATGACGCTGACGCAGATGCCGTAGGACTTGCAGCGGGTGCCGTCGAGGGAGACGGAGAGGCTGTCGCTCACAGGAAGACCCCAAGGTTCGGAGTGGCCAGCGCCGTTTCGGTCAGCACGATTTCGCGGGACAGCAGGCGTGGGCCCGACGGTGTGAGGCGCAGCTGGTCGTAGCGCCTGCACGGGATGAGATCGAAGTGCGGGTCGATGCCGCGCTGGCGGTAGACCAGCAGGGCGCTCGACACCTTGATGACGTCGGGGCGGTCGGTCTCCTCGACCTCGACGCTGCCCACGATGCGCAAGGTGCGGGACGGAGGTACCTCCGAGTACGCGTGGTCGGTGTTGAGCCGGTCCAGGCGCGTGCGTACGTGGGCCTTGGTGTCCCGGACGCGGAAGGCGTTGCGGTCGATCTCCTTGGAACGCGGTTCCGCTGCCTGCCGGATGGGCACGGTGTAGAGAAGCTCGTCGTCAAGGAGTCCGTACCACTCCTCCTCGCGGCCCTCGTCGAGCAGCCGGGCCTCCAGCGCCAGGAACTGGGTGGCCAAGGCCTGGAGTTCGGGGTTGGCGCTCACGGGCGGGACGACGCGGGGTGTGTCGGTCGTGGTCATACTGACGCAGCTCCCTCGGTGCCGGCGCCGGTGTTCCCGCGCATCACGTTCAGCCAGTGGCGGTAGAAGTGGAGCTGCACGTGCTCGCCGTAGCCGGTGTTGCGCTTGCGGCCCGGGCCGGTCCACGAGGGGTCGTGCGACTGGTCGACCTGACTGTTGTTGCCCTGCTGGAAGTGGAACTCCATGCCGGCCTTGCGCATCCACGGACTCTGGGCGGCGCGCGGTGCGCCTTCCCAGGCGACGGTGTCGTCCTGCTCGAAGATGCCTGCCGAGCCGAAGGTGAACTGGCCGTTGACGTAGGATTCGCGGGCCTCGTCCTCCGACATGAAGTCCCAGACGAACTGCCAGTTCCACAGTTCGATCTCGCCGGGGCCGATCGGCTGCCACTGCCGGAAGCTGGTGATCACCGACAGGGGACCGCCCGGCACGGACGGGGTGTTCAGCCGGATGAAGCTGAGGTTGGGGAAGATCGTGCCGACCGTCGGCGGCTCGTGATTGACCACGTGGAGCTGTGCCTCGTCCAGGCCCGACAGGTCGAAGTGCTGGGTGATTTCCGGCGCGTAGCCCCAGAGCACGTAGCCGGGATGGACCGCCTTGGTCCAGGCATGGCCGGTGAAGGCGTGGCCGTTCTCGAATTCGTAGAAGCGCGCGATCTCGCACGTCGTCTGCAGCCCCTGGGAGACCGCGATTTCCTCCGTGCTCCAGTGCAGTGTGTCGACGTGGTAACCGTCGCCGGTGAAGTTCTCGGCGGCCGTCTTCCAGTCGGCGTGCAGCCGGTAGCGCTCCGGAGGCCCGGCGACCCGCATGCCGCCGGGTGCCAGCCCGACGATCAGGTCGAGCATCCACCCTGCCCCGCCCAGGTACTCGTCCAGCGACGGTCCGTCCGGGTCCAGCGAGGCGAAGACGAAGCCCTGCCGGGTGGCCACCCGGGGCGCGTGTATCAGGCCCCATGCCTTGGGGTCGAGACGCTCGCCGTAGGCGTCGTGCAGGTGCGGGGTGCCGACCAGGTCTCCGTTGTTGCTGTAGGTCCACCCGTGGTAAGGACACTTGAAGAACCGGGAGTTGCCGGCATCGGTCTGGCACACCTGGGTGCCCCGGTGACGGCAGTAGTTCGACAGCACGTTGATACCGCCCTTGCCGTCGCGCGTGACGATCACCGGATCGAGGCCGATTCTGCGCTGCACGAAGTCACCCGCCTTGGGGATCTCGCTCTCGTGCGCGACGAACACCCAGCACTTGGTGAATATCCGCTCGATTTCGGCGCGGAAAACCGCCTCGTCGTTGAAGATTTCCACCGGGACGAGATCGTTCTTCAGCGAGGCCTCGACGCGGTCCAGGATGGTAGCGGCATCGGCCGTTTCTGGAGAGATGGCAGTCATGGGGCTCCCTTGCCTCAGTCGTGCTCAGCAGGGGCGATCAGCGGAATTCCGTGGCCCTGCCTGCGGCTCGAGACGTCAGGCTATGGCTGCCATCACATGGTGAAAAGCAATTCCCGTCGATGCGACAGCATTGATCCAATCGATGGAACGCGGCCAGGCTCCTCCTGACCGGTCCTGTCTCAGCCGGCTGCCGAGGCGGGCGGCGTGTCCCGGATGTAGGCATTTGCGAAATGATGCATGCGCTGCCGCAGCCAGGCATGGCCCGGATCGTCGTCCATGCGTCTCGTCCAGACCATCGTTTCGGTGCCCGGCTGCAGCTCCATGGGAGGCTCGAGCAGCCGCAGGCCTGTCGCCGGGGCGATGCGGCGCCCGAGCGTTTCGGGGATCAAGGTGATGAGCCGGGTACCGCGGATCAGGAACGGGGCGAGTTCGAAACTCGTGGTGACCTCGACGTGGCGCGGGATGCCGAGCAGGTCGAGATTCAGTTCGGCCAGGGAGGGGCGCCGGTCGGGGCTCGTCGCGAGGTACGGCAGCTCGCTGAACTGCTCGACCGAGATGCTCTCGCCCACATCGGGGTGCTCCTGGTCGACCGCGAGCACGTAGCGGTCGGTGTACGCGGCCTCACTGCACAGGTCAGGGCCGCTGGGCACCAGCTCGCGCGGAACGATGACGAGGTCGATCTGGTGGCGGATCAGCTGTTCCGCGTACTCCTCCGCGAAGGGCTGGATGCGCAACCGCACGTTCGGAGCCTCGGTCGGCAGGTGCACCAGCAGCGGATGCAGTACGGCGACGGCCGCGTAGCTGCTCGCCATCACCGAGTACGTCCTGTGGTCGGTCGCGGGATCGAAGCGGTCGCGCTGTGACAGCAGCGACTTGATGTCGGTCAGCGTCTTCTGCACGGGCTGCACCAGCGACTCGGCAACCGGTGTGGCAACCATGGTCCGGCCCTGCCTGACGAGGATCGGGTCGTTCAGGAGCTTGCGGAGCCGAGCCAGCGTGGAGCTCATGGCCGACTGTCCGACGGACAGACGGGCCGCCGCCGCGGTCACGCTTCGTTCCGCCATCAGGGCGTCGAAGGCGACGAGCAAATTCAGATCCACCCGGTTGAGATCCAGGGGCGCATTGGTGGTGGGCATCGACCGGAATTCCTGTCTGTGCTGAAGGCATGCCGAAAGAAGTCGGCTGCCGCGGCTCGACGGTCGACTCCGACCACGGATTGATGTCATCAATCCGAACGCATCACTATCGATTGTTTGTATCGAGGAGTGCGTCTGTCTAGCGTCTTGCAGCGGGAAAGCGACGCGAACGATCTGTTCGGCGTCACTGAAGAGCAGGAGTCGACGATGACCGCAGCCTTCCGTCCGATCACCCATCTCAGGCATGTGGGTATCGGTGTGCCCGACTACGGCAAGGCTCTGGAGTTCTACAAGAACCTCTGGGGACTGCAACCGGTGGCCGACGACAGCGGTGTGACCTTCTTCGCCACTCCCGCGGACCCGGAGCAGTACGTCCTTCGCGTCCGGCAGGACCAGGACAAGCGACTGGACCTCATCGCATTCGGTGTGAACTCACCTGAAGAAGTAGACGAGTTGGCCTGCCGGCTGGCCGTCGGCGGGATCACGCTCGACCGGGAGCCCGGCAAGCTGGACACCCCGGGCGGCGGATACGGCGTCCGGTTCTTCGACCCCGACGGCCGACTCGTCGAGGTGTCCGCCGGGGTCGCGCAGAAGCCCTTCCGGGAGCTCGAGGAACGCGAATCCGTCCCCAAGAAGCTCAGCCACGTGGTGATCAACTCCACCGATGTGGCCGCGACCAAGGCGTTCTACGAGACGTACCTCGGCTTCCGCCTCTCGGACTGGCTCGGCGACCTGATGTGCTTCATGCGCAGCGGAACCCAGCATCACATCCTCGCCATCTCCCGAGCACCGCGCGTCTCGCTGAATCACATCTCCTTCGAGATGCGCGGCATCGACGAGTACATGCGCGGGTCCGGGCGTCTGATGCGCGGCCGGTCACAGCCCGCTGTGGGGCCCAGGCCGGCACGGCCCGGGAGACAACACCTTCACCTACTTCCTCGACCCGAACGAGAACGTCGTCGAGTACACGACGGAGCTGGAGACGATCGAGGACGACGAGGCGTGGGAGCCCCGCGTCTTCGACAGCACCTCTCCTCAGTCGCAGGACCAGTGGGGGACCGGCGGGTCGATGACCGAAACCATGCTGCCGGTGCTGCTCAAGCAGACGGACGGCGGTCTGTGGACCCCCTCGCCGATCTGATCCCTCCCCCTCCTCCTGATCCCTCCTCCGCAAAGGCCACTGAAGTGACTCTTTTCCTCGATGACGCGGCGGTACAGGCGGCCTTCGACTGGGAGCTGGCAACCTCGGCGGTGCGCGAGGCATACGCGACGAGCGTGGACGCAGCACGCTATCCGGCCCGCGGCATGGCCCGCGGAGACCACGGCTGGCTGCGCACCCTCACCGGCGTACCGGCCGGACGCGACCTGATGGGAGCGAAGATCATCGCGGCCGCGATGCCGACGCGCCGCGCCTCCTACCTCATCCCCCTGTTCGACCAGCGGACGGCCGAGCTGGTGGCCCTGCTCGACGGCCACTCCATCACCGGTTACCGGACGGCGGCCACCTCGGCCGTCGCGGCGGACCTGCTGTCGCTGCCCGGCGCCCTGACCGTCGCCGTGATCGGCTCCGGTTTCGAAGCGCAGAACCATGTGCGCGCCCTCGCCGTCGTACGGGACCTCAAGGACGTACGGGTGTACAGCCCACGACCGGAGAGCCGAGCCCGTTTCGTCGCCGAACTGTCCGACCTGCCGATCACGCAGGCGGCCGGCGCCGAGGAGGCCGTCGCAGGCGCCACGCTGGTGGTCTGCGCCGCCCGGTCCCGCGACGAGACCCCGACTCTGCTCGGGAGGTGGCTCCGACCAGGCATGACCGTCGTGTCCATCGGATCCACCCTGCCCGAGCAGCGTGAGGTGGACCCTGATGTGATCGCCCGTGCCGACGTGATCGTGGCGGACATGGTCGAGGAGGTGCTCGACGACACCGGGGACCTGATCGCCGCGCGGGCCGCCGGTCTCGACGTGGCGGGCGAGATCCGCTCGCTGGCCGACCTCGTCGGCGAGCGCGTCCCCGGGCGCACCCGCGCCGATCAGATCGCGCTGTACAAGTCGGTCGGCTCAGCGGTCCAGGACCTGGCGGTCGCCGGCATGTGCGCGCGCAACGCCGAGCGGCTGGGACTCGGCACCCGGATGCCGGCCACCATTCATCCCGTGCAGAAGTGAGAGAGCCGCCATGACCACAGAGACGACCGTTCCACTCGGTCTGTCCGACCCCACGCTGCTGCGCACGGCCGCCTACGTCGAGGGCAAGTGGCTGGAAGCCGGCGACGGCGGTCGGCTCACCGTCCGCAACCCGTCGACCGGTGACCTCATCGCGGACCTGCCGGCACTCGGCAGAGCGCAGACCGCCCAGGCCGTCGACGCCGCTCATCGTGCTCTGCCCGAGTGGCGGGCGCGGTCGGGCAAACAGCGCGCACAGGTGCTGCGGCGCTGGTTCGACCTTGTCACCGAGCACACGGAGGACCTGGCCCGGCTGATCGTCCTGGAGGAGGGCAAGCCACTCGCCGAGGCCCGCGGGGAAGTCGCTTATGCCGCCTCCTTCATCGAGTGGTTCGCCGAGGAGGCCAAACGGATCCGCGGCGACGTGTTCGCGGCACCGGAAGGTTCGCGCAGGGTGCTGGTGCTCAAGGAGCCGGTCGGGGTGTGCGTGGCCATCACCCCGTGGAACTTCCCCGCCGCGATGATCACCCGTAAGGCCGCTCCGGCACTGGCCGCGGGCTGCACGATGGTCGTCAAGCCCGCCGAGCAGACGCCCTTGACGGCGTTGGCCCTCGCCGAGCTTGCCGAGCGGGCCGGTGTACCGGCCGGGGTCCTCAGCGTGGTGATCGGCGACCCGCGCGAGATCGGGCCCGAGCTGACCGGCAATCCGCTGGTCCGCAAGGTCAGCTTCACCGGCTCCACCGAGGTCGGCAGGCTGCTCCTGGCCCAGTCCGCCCAGACGGTGAAGAAGACCTCGATGGAACTGGGCGGCAACGCGCCGGTGCTCGTCTTCGACGACGCCGACCTCGAGACCGCCGTCGCCGGTGTCGTCGCCACCAAGTACCGCAACACCGGCCAGGCCTGCATCAGCGCCAACCGTGTCTACGTGCAGACGGGAATCCACGACCGCTTCGCGGAGGCGTTGACCCGCAGGGTTGAGGACCTTGTCGTCGGAGACGGCTTCGACGACGGCGTGCAGCAGGGACCGCTCATCGACGAGGCAGCGGTGGCGAAGGTCGAGGAACATCTCGCCGACGCCACGAGGCGGGGTGCCAGGATCCTGTGCGGCGGTTCGCGGCACCGGCGTGGAGGGCTCTTCTTCCAGCCCACCGTGCTGGCGGACGTGGCCCCGGGCATGCTCGTCACCCGCGAGGAGACCTTCGGCCCGCTCACCCCGCTCATCCGCTTCACCGACGAGGCCGAGGCCGTCCGCATGGCCAACGACACCGACTACGGTCTGGCCGCCTACCTCTTCACCCGCGACGCCGAGCGGACCTGGCGCGTCTCGGCCGCCCTGGAAGCGGGGATGGTGGGCATCAACACCGGCCTGATCTCCAACGAGGTCGCCCCCTTCGGCGGCGTCAAGCAGTCGGGGCTGGGGCGGGAGGGCTCCGTCTATGGCATCGACGAGTACCTGGAGATGAAGTACCTGGCCTGGGAAGGCGCCGGCGCGCCCTGAGCCGACTGCCGCGCCGGACACCGCACGAACGAGTCGCGCCGAGACCAACCCGCCAGGCGCTGAGTCACCGCCCCCATCACCCACGCACCGAGGCAAGGACGACCATGCCCGCATACACCCGCACAGAGGCCCGCGACTGGGCCCGCGAAAAGCTCGTCGAAGCCGTCAACTGCACGATCCCGTCGTTCACCGCCGACCTTCGCGGCATCAACGAGCAGGGCATCAGGCACGACATCCGGCTCGCCGAGCAGCACGGATTCCTCGGCACCCTCGGCGTCTCCGAGGTCAGCATCACCCTGCCCGAATACCTCGACTTCCTGCGCATCGTCCGCGATGAGGCAGGCGACGACTTCGTCGTGGTCCACCACGGCAGTTGGAGCACCCTGGAGCAGAACATCGAGGCGGTGCGCGGCGCCGAAGAGGCCGGTGCCGACCTGGTGCTCCTGTCCTACCCGCCGAACTTCTACCCGGAGTCGGAACAGGAGGTCTACGACTACACCAAGGCCGTCTGCGACGCCACGAACCTCGCGGTCATCCTGTTCCCGATGTACCTGTGGGGGTTCAGTCCCCGGGTGCACCCCTCGGACATCCCGACGCGGCTCATCCGCCGGCTCATCGACGACTGCCCCAACATCGCGGTCATCAAGGCCGAGGGCGGCTTCCCCAGCATTCAGAGCGCCATCGAGTGCCACCGGCTTTTCGGCGACGAGGTCGTCATCTCGGTGCCCATCGAGGGCGAGCTCATCCCGCTGGCACAGGTCATGCCCGTCCAACTGTCCGCCACGAGCGACCACGAATACTTCGGGCCCATGATCCCGCGTGTCATGCAGCTGCTGCGCGAGGGCAAGTACGACGACGCCACCGACATCTACTGGCAGCTGCATCCGGCCCGCAAGATCAAGGGCGGCCTCGCTCCCATGCTGCACGGCGGTGCGTTCATCAACCGGCAGGCATGGAAGTTCCAGGGGTGGCTGCAGGGCTACAACGGCGGACCGCTGCGCCAGCCCACCCAGCGCATCCACGACGCCCAGATGCACGCCCTGCGCAAGGGACTCCTCGACGCCGGACTCGAGCCCAGCATGGACCCGTTCCGTGAGTTCTTCATCGGAAGGAACCCGGCGTGACCCCGGACGAACTGGACCGTGCCAACCCCGCCGGCGCGATCGCCGATGCCGCCAAGCGCTGCTCCAACTGGGGGCGTTGGGGACAGGACGACGTACTGGGCACCCTCAACTTCCTCGACGAGGGCAAACGGCGGGAGGGCGCAGCCCTGATCCGGCGCGGGGTCTCCTTCTCGCTCGCCCAGCGCTTCGAGGCGAACGGTCCGCAGAACGGCTGGCGCCGCAGGACCAATCCCGTGCACACCATGCTCTCCTCGGGCCTGGACGCCGAGTTCGGTCCGCCGGAGTTCCCGCACGGCCTGGGCGGTGCCGACGACGTGGTGTTCATGCCGTTGCAGGCGTCGACGCAGTGGGACGGCCTCGGCCACGTCTTCGACCACGGCATGGCCTACAACGGACGACGCGCCTCCGCGGTGGTGACCAGCGAAGGCGATCAGCTCACGGGTATCGAGACCGTGGCCGACCGGATAGCAGGCCGAGGAGTGCTGCTCGACGTCGGCCGAGCGATCGGCACCGACGGAGAACTGCCGGACGGCTTCGCCATCACCGCCGAGCACCTCGAAGCCACGATCGCGGCACAAGGCGAATCCTCCCGAGTGGGCCGGGGCGATCTGCTGCTGGTCCGTACGGGACAGCTGGCGCGGACGCGTCGCGACGGCTGGGGCGACTACGCGGGCGGGCCGGCACCCGGCCTCTCGTTCACCACCGCGGACTGGCTACACACCCGCGAGATCGCCGGTATCGCCACTGACACCTGGGGCTTCGAGGTCCGGCCCAACGAATTCGATCGGGCCTTCCAGCCCCTGCACCAAGTGGCCATCCCGCACATGGGCCTCTTCATCGGCGAGATATGGGATCTCGACGCCCTCGCGGCCGACTGCGCTGCCGACGGCATCTACGACTTCTTCCTCACCGCCGCCCCCATCCCCGTCACCGGTGCCGTCGGAGCCCCGGTCAACCCCATCGCCATCAAGTAGAGCCCCGGAAAGGACGCACACCATGCGCTTCGCCACCTGGGAAAGCGCCGGCCGCCGCGCCGCCGGTGTCGTCGGCGAGCACGGGCTGCACGCCTTCCCCGGTACCATGACGGTCCTGGACCTCGTACGAGCCGGACTGCCGACCGCCCTTGAGGCCGGTGCCGCCGCCCTCGACAACTCCTCCCCGACACCGGTCGATTCCGTACGGCTGCTGCCGCCGCTGGAACCGCCGACCGTGCGGGACTTCGCGGCATTCGAGGAGCACGTCGAGGGTGTCGTGCGGTCGGTCAGCGGAGGCGGTGTGGTCGTACCGGAGTGGTACGAGGCCCCGGCCTTCTACTTCACCAACCCCTATGCGTTGATCGGCGCGCACGACGAGGTCCCGGTCCCGCCGGGGTCACACGTGCTGGACTTCGAACTCGAAGTGGCCACCGTCATCGGCAAGGACGGCGCCTCACTCACCCCCGAAGAGGCACAGGACCACGTGTTCGGCTACACCGTCCTCAACGACTGGTCCGCGCGGGACCTGCAAGGCCGTGAGATGAAGGTGGGCCTCGGGCCCGCAAAGGGAAAGGACTTCGCCACCACCCTGGGGCCGTGGCTGGTGACCGCCGACGAGTTGGACGCCCACCGCGACGACGAGGGCTTCCTGCAGCTGGACATGCGGGTTTCGGTCAACGGCACCGAGGTCGGCCAGGACCTGTTGAGCAACATGAGCTGGACGTTCGAGGAGCTCATCTCGTACGCATCCCGCGGCACCTGGGTGAAGGCCGGTGACGTCCTCGGCTCCGGAACCTGCGGCAACGGCGGCTGCCTCGGTGAGTTGTGGGGCCGCAGCGGGATGCGAACACCGCCTCCGCTCGAACCCGGAGACATCGTGGAAATGACAGTCGAGGGCATCGGTTCGATCCGCAACCGAGTCGTACCGGGCGAGCAGCCCACGCCGATCACCGCTGCACGCCGACGACCGCGCCTGCGCAAGCGGACAGCCTCCGACAGGACCTGAACCAGGGCCAGGAAGGCCAGAACGGCATGCGGGCGGTCGGCGACCTGGACCTCCTGAAAGTGGCTGATCAACCTCTCGGCGAGGGCGTCCAGTTCACTCCGACGAGCGGTGATCCACTGCCGCTCCGGCATCCCGGGCCCTCCCGCGATCTCGTGGGGTGCCGACCTGCCGACGGATCGTAGGGGGGCGGTCACGTGCGCAGCCGAACCCGGCAGACCCTCGGAACCGGACCTGCCCGATGATCTACGGCATAGACATCGGCCGCCGACGGGCACGAGTCCCCGAATCGTCACTCACACCAGACCCGTGACCTGCGATTTCACGATGCACACCACTCAGTGGGATTGGCCGGTGCATGGAGTCCCCGATGAGCGGTCGTCGATGGGCTGATCGAAGGGGCACTGCCGCTCCATGCCCAGCCGGCGAGCTCCATACTGGATACGGTGTTGCTGTTATGGTGCTGGCTGAGGAGGTGGACGTTCAGTGGCAGCAGCTGGTCCTGTGCGAGCGACCACGGCATCGGGTCGGGGCCCGGGGCGTCCGCCCGTGCCGCTGGAGCGCATCGTCGCTACCGCACTGCAGATCGTGGACGATGAAGGGGCCGACGCTCTATCGATGCGGACGCTGGCCCAGCGCCTGGGCTCGGGCACGGCGACGCTGTACCGGCATTTCGACAACCGGGCAGCGCTGGTCGCCCATGTCGTGGACCGCATGTTCGGCGCCGTGGAACTGAAGGGCGACGAACTCCTCGCGATGGGCTGGCAGCAAGCGCTGCGGACGGTCGCACACACCATGTTCGAGGCCCTGGCCCGGCACCGGAACGCGGCGCGCCTGATGGTCGAAGAGATTCCCCTGGGGCCGAATGCCATGGCGCTGCGGGAGCACTGTGTCGCGGCGCTGCTCGACAGCGGCTTCCCGCCGCGACTGGCCGCGCATGCGTTTGCCACCTTCTCCCGCTACGTCCTCGGATTCGCCATACAGGTCAACGGTCATGGCGGTGGCGGGCAACTCGACGACGCGCAACTGTCCGCCGTCTTTCAGGGCGTCGATCCGGCCTTGTTTCCGGCAACGGTTACCGTCGCCGGGTCGATGCCCGTTCCGATCGAGGAGGAGTTCTCCTTCGGACTCGAACTCCTTCTCAGCGGGCTTGCCCGCCTGCGCGACGACGCCTGACCAGCCAGGACGATGCGAACCTGAGGCCGCCCGCCTACGGAGTCGTCTCGGTCGGCCTGGAGCGTCGCCACAGCTGCTGGTGCTGAGCGCGTGATCTCGTGTGGTCGGCGGCTCGTCAGCGGAAGGCGAAGTGCTCGGCGTGGAGATGCCGGCGGGGGACGCCCTGGCGATGGAGGGCGCGAGTGAGGTTTTCGATCATGGAGGCGGGGCCGCAGAGGAAGACGTGCGTGTCGGGGGTGATCGGTCCGGCCTCGGCCTGGATTCTTTCGGCGGTCAGACGGCCGTGGCTGCGGCTGAACGTCGGGTGGAGCCGCAACTCGGGGCGGTGTGCTGCCGCTGCGGTGAGTTCCGGGAGGAACGGTGCGTCTTCGGCGGTGGGGGCGCAGTAGAAGAGGTCGGTGCGGGGCGGCGCTGCACCGGTGTGGGTGAGCCAGCCCAGGAAGGGCGCGATACCGATGCCCCCCGCGATCCATATCTGCCGGGGTCCGCCGAGGGTGTGGTCGAACATGCCGTAAGGACCCTTGAGGGTTGCGGGGTGGCCTTCATTTATGTCCGTGTAGAGGCCGCGTGTACCGCGGCCCAGGGCACGGATGGTGAGGCGTACCGAGCCGTCGGCCTGCGTTCCTGCGACGCTGAAGGGGTGTTCGTGCCAGCCGCCGACCCGCAGGTAGACGAACTGGCCTCCTGTCACGGGAAGCGTCGTCTCGCCGGTGGGTGTGAGGGTGAGGTCGAGGATGTCGGGTGTCGGCCGCTCAACACGGTGGACGGTGTAGTCCGCTCGGGGTTCCCTGTGCCGTAGCACCAGTTCGTCGTAGGTGTAGGCGGTCATGCCGATGGTGGCCATGGTGACGTAGATCGCCAGGAGGGGCGTGGATCCGTCGATGATGAGATCGAGGAACCAGCCGTGCAACAGCGCCAACAGGAGCAGCAGGCCGGTGAGGCGATGCAGGAACAGCCAGCGCTCGTAGGGCAGTCGGAGGATGCGGCCGACCTGGCCGAGTGAGATGAGGACGAGCAGCAGCAGGCCGATGGCGGAGACGGCACCGAGGAGATGGCCCATCCCTACCGACGCGGTCCGGTGGGCGTAGCCGTACTGGCTCCCGTCGAAACCGGAGAAGAAGTGCAGGAGCAGGTGGGGGGTGAGCAGGAGTATGGACCATACGGCGTACAGCTTGTGCTGACGGTACATGCGGTCCAGGCCGCCGAACCACTGCTCCAACCACATCAGGCGGGTGGCCAGCACCAGGGTGCAGGACATCAGGTAGACGGACAGGACGCCGGCGAACTCGCCGACGAAATAGGCAGCGCTGAGGCCCTCGGGCCTGAGCCAGTCCCAGGCCAGATAGAGCATGACCGCTCCGGTCGTGACCGACAGGGGTCCGACGTGGCGCTTCTTCAGGCGCGCGTCCAAGGGGGCGCGGGCGATCCGGATGGCGTAGATCGCTATCACGATCAGGACGGGCATCGTCTACCCCTCGGGGGTGGGCACTCTGGACGAAGGGGCGCTGGTGAAGGCAGTCGGACCGTGCGGTCGCGGCTTGAGCGCCCTCGAGCCCAGGTGGCTGCGTTTCCGGCCACCTCTAATATTGGCTACAACGTAGCCGTTTAGCTGGTTTTGGTCCAGTGGTGCCATCGGATGCCTGTTGGCCAGCCCTGGATCTGCCCTTCGGGAGCGTGGCGGTCTGAAGCCATCCCCGTCGGTCGGCTCTTCGAGGTGAAGTCACAGCTCGAGGCGGCATTGCTTTCAGGGTGACACTGCCGGAGCTGCCCTCCGTGGCGTGGGCTCGATCCGCAGCGCTTCAGGCGAACAAGGCCGCGAGGTATGAGGCGACAAGCGCCGCGCACACAGCGGCGGGCACAAATTTGGCAACCGGGTCGCCCTTGCGCAGGTGTACGACCACAGCTCCGGCGAGCAGCAGGAGAAGCCCGGCCCCCGCGAGGCCGCCGAGCAGCGGCATGGCGAGGCCGAGCGCCACGCCGGCGGCTCCTGCCAGTTGCAGCGCGCCGATGCGGCGATAGGCGGCGACGGAGAAGCCGGTCTCGGCGGCCAGCTCGCGCGCCTTCGGCAATGCGAGTGTGTTGAGCACTCCGATCCCCCCGAAGATCAGGGCGATGGCGCAGGCGAGGGTGATGGTGAGGATCATGAGGTATCTCCAGGTGCCGGCGTCGCGGCGGCGTGGGCGTCAAGGGTGACGGCCTGATGGCGGGCGGGGCGTCACGAGACCGTTATGGGATGTGTCGGGCGCGGTCGAGTTGCCGGCCGAGCGCATCGCTCGGCGCCCAGACGGGCGATTCGGTCGATCGATGCAGCGGCTCAGCCTAGCGAAATAACGGCAACAATGTAACCGTTATGATGGTCGGCTTCGGAGCGAGTTCGCGGGGGCGTGGGCGTAACGACGTTCACGCAGCCGGTGCCGTCGCCAGGTTGTAGATGGTCCTGAGGGCAGGCCTTTGCTCAGCGAGTTGCCGAGGAAGTCATGGACGTCGCCCGCACGGGTTCACCGGTCGGCTGCCATAGGCATCCCGCATTCGCGAACTCCCCGACGGCCCCACTTCTTTACGGGCCCTTACTGAGCGCTTGGTCCGGTGATTCGTGTTTGGTCCCGGGTCAGGTTCCGCGCCAGTTCAGGGTGGCGTCGCCCTCTGAGTCTGCGGGCCATGAGGTCGATCATGGCGAGGTGGATCATGGCTTCGGAGCGGTGCGGGTGTGTCTCGTAGTCGCGGGCGAGGCGTCGGTGGTGCATGAGCCAGCCGATGCTGCGCTCGATGGTCCACCGTCTCGGGATGATCGTGAACCCGTGGGCGCCGGGCGGGCGCTGGACGGGGTGGACGTTGATGCCGAGGCGCGCTCCGTGGTCGATGACGGTGGTGCGGTAGCCGGCGTCCACCCAGGCCTTCGTGATGTGCGGGTGGGTGGCGGCGATGCGGGAGAGCAGGGTCACGCCGGCTGCGGTGTCGGAGACGCTGGCGGCGGTGACCAGCACGGTCAGTAGCAGGCCGAGGGTGTCGCAGCCGAGGTGGCGCTTGCGCCCGATGATCCGTTTCCCGGCGTCCGTACCCTGGTCCGCGAGGGGCACGTTGGCGGAAGTCTTAATTGTCTGGGAGTCCAGCACGCAGGCCGACGGCTCCGCCCTTCGGCCCTCGGCTTCCCGGACCAGGCGTCGCAGCAGGCCGGTGAGCTGCTCGAATACTCCGTCGTGTTGCCACTTGGCGAAGTACCCGTAGGTCGTGGTCCAGGGTGGGAAGTCGACAGGTCGCTGGGATACGGGCCGTGCGGGGTCATGTGTGCGAAGTGGCCGATGGCGGTCGGCCCCGCCAGCGGTCAAATGGCAGCGCTCGGGGGCGTGTTGGGAGCAGACAGGAGTAGTCGGAACGAAACGACTCCCGGGCGTCGAGGACGCGTCGACTGCCCCCACCTGGAACAAGCCGCCCGTGAACACCAGGTCACCGTCTCCGGGCCGCTGAAGAGCAACCCCACCCGCCAGCACCGCCGAAACGAGGGCTTCGCCCGCGACGACTTCCACATCGACTACGACAAGCAGCAGGTCACCTGCCCCCAGGGACAGGTCAGCGCGGGCTGGCACGGCCCCTACCCGACCTCCTCACCCACCGCCGCCCCGCTGATCGTGGCCAGGCTCACCAAGAGCCAGTGCCGCCCCTGCCCGACCCGCACCCAGTGCACCAGCACCGCCGACTACGCCCGCACCGTGGGATTTCCCCCACGAGAGCTCCGCGACCTGCAACTCCGCGTCCGCGCCGAGCAGCAGACCCCCGAGTGGAAGGCCCGCTACGCGGTCCGCTCCGGAGTGGAGAGCACGGTCAACGAGTTCGCCCACCGGGACGGTATGCGGCGCTGCCGCTACCGAGGACAGGGAAAGGCCCACGTCCAGCACGTCCTGACAGCCATCGCCGTCAACATCGAACGCCTCAGCGGACTGCCACCGGCTGAGGAAGCCCCCACACCCCGCCGGCCCACTGCCTTCCAGAACTACCTCGACCAACGCGAGATGCCTCGCCTGAAGTCCTGGCGAACCCTGGGCACTTGACTCCGCCGGCACCAAGATCCCCGACAGAGTTAAGTTCGCTGTCCGATACGAGGCGGCCGTACTGGTCGCAGTCCTCAACGAGTGGCTGTGACCAGCACTTTCGCAACGGGCCCTAGGCGTGATACGGGTAATGTTCCAGTTCCTGCACGATCAGGAACATGGACTGAGAGGCATCGACCAGGCTGTCCGATGCCGAGACCATGATTTCCTCGAAGAGCTCGCGGTAGCGGGCGACGCCGGAAAGGTCGTCTGCCCTGTCCAGCCAGATGCTTGTGGCGCCGGCATGGACATTTATGGGGGCGCCGCCCAAAAGATCGCGCGTCGCTTCCTCGGGCACCGGCAGTGCATGACTGCGGGTGTAGCCACACAGCGCGGGCGACAATGAAGGATCAGCCACAATCGCCTGCGAGGCCGCACGCCATGCGGTGAAGAATTGTTCCCGGTCGACACCTTCGCGCGTGGCTATGAAATGGACAAGCTTGACGGCACCGCGCCGGGGCACGGCAACCTGCTCACGCTCCTCGGCTGTCACCAGCACCTTCAGGGCCGACCCATCGGCGAAGAGGTGTTCGTCCGGCTGGATAACCGAAAGGTAATAGGGGTGCGACGTCAGGAGACCTACCGCTTCCGGCGAGGGGTTATAGATTTCGCTTACGACATCTATTTCGGCCGGCGCCACTCGTGCCGCATCCGGTGCGCCATAGGCAGCGTCGATCACAAAGTTTTGTACATACCTTGAGAGGTGGGCCAGCATATCGGTGGGGCCCGCCAGGATCTTGGCCGCATGGACGTTCTGATAATGCTGCCAATGCTTCTGACGTGTCATGCCCGGCAGGCGACGGGCCGCGACAATAAGTTTGATCATGATTCACTCCGATACGTTGCACCCAGGGAGAATCCTGGAGGTGGGGCGACCTGAAGCGGCCGATTGGAAGCGGTGGCGAGGAAACGCCGTTGTTGCTGGGTGGTTCAGCCCCCTGGGTCTTTCTGACTTGCTCGCGAATGGTCGATCCGTTGCGGCGGCGCGTGCTCGGCGCGGCCGCTGCTTTAGTCTCATCACACCCCATTCCATCTGTACAGTGGAACTTTGTTATGGGTTTCATTCACCGCATGGATGAAGTTGGAACGTGATGGGTCTCGATCTGAATCTGCTCGTGCCGCTGAACGCGCTGCTCCAAGAGCGCAGTGTGACGGCCGCGGCGCACCGTATCGGCCTCTCCCAGCCGGCCTGCAGCGCGGCGCTCAAGCGACTGCGCAGGCACTTCGGCGATGAACTGCTGGTCCGGGTCCCCGGCCAGGGAACCCAGCTCACGCTGCTGGCCGAGCGCCTGCGCGATCGGGTCTCACTGCTGACCGCGGAACTCGACGGCGTCTTCGGGGCCAACGCCGGCCTGCAACAAGGTTCGCTCGACCGCGAGTTCTCCCTGCTGCTCTCCGACTACGATTGCAGCACGCTCGCCACGTCACTGGTGCGCGAGGTCACGGCGCACGGCACTGGTGCACGTATCCGCCTGGATCTGCTCACGAACGACATGCGGGCAGGGATCGTCGAGGAGATCGACAGGCATGATGCAGTGATCGTGCCCCGGGCCGCGCTCCCGGACGGGACTCCGTCGCTCGACCTCTACGAGGACCAGTGGGTGCGCATCGTCAGCGCGACTCGGCAGTCCGAGGGCGACGATCTCGCGCAGGCACGGTGGGCCGTCTGCTACGACACACCGTTGATGCCGTGGTCGCCGGGCCAGCTGCTGGAGAGGGAGGGCCTCGCCGGGTCGATCACCGTGCGGGTGGAGAGCTTCGCGATACTGTTCCCGCTGGTGGCGGGTACGGATCTCACCGCGCTCGTGCCCAGGCGGCTGGCGGACACGTGGTGCGGGCCGACGGGAACGCGCCCTGCCCCGGTCCCCGCGTCCCTCGCCCGGCCCTACGTCATGGCGATGGCGTGGTCTCCGCGCTGGGCGTACGACCCGGCCCACTGCTGGTTCCGGGACCGGGTGTCCGCCGCCGCGCAGTGTGACGACGTGAGCCGGTTGCCCCGGCCGTTGTGATCGACCGCGCTGGAGCGAGCACCTCTCCGAAGGCTGAAGGCCGCGAATAGGGTCTTCTGGCGAACGGTCAATGGGCCTGGCTGGAGGCGTTGTTGCCGCAGCGCGTCAAGCCGGGTCGTCCGGCGGTGCGGACGCGGCGGCAGCTGCTCGACGGATACGGTGGCGGATGCGGACCGGTGTCACCCACCGCAGCGGAATGATGCGGAGCCCGCAATCTCTTTCAGGGCCTCGACGGGCCAGGGTGCGCCTGGCGGTGCCCCGCATCACTGCTCATGACGGGTGGGCCCCCGAGGGAAAGGCCCCCTCCTCAACTCTCCTTCTTCGCCCCGAACATCACCCTCCGCAGCGTCGCCAGCAGCCCCTTCCCCTCGCCCCCCGCCTCCCGGACCGGTTCGGGGTGCCGAAGCTTCAGCCCCGGTGCCAGTTCGTACCGTACGGGCAGTACTGCCCGTCGATCTTGCTGCCGCACCGGGAAACTCCAAGATCCCCGACAGAGTCAGGCTTAGAAGCGGAGTGCTCCTTCTGGTAGATCCCGCTCCCCGGTCAGCGGCAACTCCACAGTGGTGAGCATGTCCCGGTACCGCTCGGCCAGTTGGGAGGGGAGCTTCCTGCTGAACACCACCAGCTCCCGGAAATAGCCGGGCCCGATCCGCCGGGCGTGCCTCGACCAGCGCAGCGGCACCGCGTTCTCCGGTGTCACCGTCACACCGATCCCCTCGACCGCGAACAGGAGCGCTGCGGAGACCTGGCCCGTGCGTGCGACGGCGCGCGGTGTGAACCCGAGGTGCCCTGCCAGGCGGTCCACCACTTCGCTCATGCCCTGTTCCTGCTCGTAGAGCACCCAGTCGGCAGCGGCCAGTTCGGCCGGATCGGCCGCTGTCCCCGCCGGGTATTCGGCCGAGCCGGTCACCACCATCTCCTCGTATCCCAGGGAGATGACGGGTCCCTCCCACGGTTCGGGCCGTGGACCGACCGCGATGTCGCCCTGGCCACTGCGCATGGCCTCTTCTAGGTCCCGGCGGTGGGAGTAGTCGTGCAGTCTCAGCACCGTGGAGGGGTACGTCGAGTGCCAGCGCGCCGCGGACGGCGGCAGGATCCCCGAGGCGACGGACCGTACGGTCAGGACGTGGACGTCGCCCTGACGGCCCTCCACCACCTCGCGCACCGAGTCCTGCGCGTCCTGAACCGCACGGACGACGTTCTTTGCTCGGGGCAGAAAGACACGGCCCGCGGGAGTCAGCGTCACCCCTTGCCGGCCGCGCTCCAGCAGGACCGCGCCCAGCTCCTTCTCCAGGGCCCCGATCTGCTGGGACAGCGAAGGCTGCGTGACATAGAGCCGCGCAGCCGCTCTGCTGAAGGAGCCCGCCTCCCAGACCGCGAGGAAGTACTCCAGCTGACGTAGCTGCATGTGATCAAGTTACGCGGCCGAGCGTTGCCCAGTACTCGTGCTGTCGGCATGGCACGCAGCTCGCGTTGGCGGGGATGCGTGAGGGCAGCGCGTGTCGGAGACAGGAGACGGGAGTTCCTGAATGGGCAGAGTCCTGGTCTGCTGGTGGGGCGGGGCCAGGTGACGTGGTGCCGTACTGCTGTGCTGCTGAGGGGTGGTATCTGCGCGTCATGCCGTGAGTGCGACCCTGCTGTCCTTGAGGGTGAGTCGGGACAGCAGGTAGTCGATCTCGGTGCGGGCACGCGCCGACAGCGCGGCCCCGGGCTTGCGCTGGGTGTCGGAGGCCAGGATTCCGCGGCGTTTCATGACGTACTTGCGTACGGCCAGGCCGATGCCCGGCTGCTGTTCGTAGCGCAGCAGGGGTAGGTGGGTGTCGAAGACGTCATGGGCGGCGTCACGGTCGCCGGCGGCGGTGTGGCGCACCACGTCGACGAGGAGTTCGGGAACGCAGTAGCCCGTCATCGCTCCGTCGGCTCCGCGTTCGGTCTCGAAGTCCAGGAAGAGGCCGCCGTTTCCGCACAGGATCGACAGGCGGGGCATCGCTCCGTCGGCTTCGAGTTGCCGGAGTGCGCTGATCTTCTCCAGGCCCGGCCAGTCCTCGTGCTTGAGCATCACGCACCCGGGCGCGGCGTTCGCGATGCGGGCGATGACGGCAGGGGACATGACGACGGAGAAGGACAGCGGATAGTCCTGGATCACGAACGGCACGTCCGCGCCGATGGCGTCCGCCGCTCCCTCGTAGTAGCTCACGATCTGGTCGTCGGTGCGCAGCGTGTTCGGCGGGGCGATCATGACGCCGCCGGCGCCGGCTGACATGACGTCGACCGTGAGAGCCCGCATGGCGGCGTAGCCGGGTGCGGAGACGCCCACGACGATCGGCAGATCGGTGCGCTTGAGGACGTGCTGGACGATGCGCACGCTTTCCTCGTGGGACAGCTTGGGTGCTTCGCCCATCTGGCCCAGGAGGGTCAGTCCGGTGACGCCGGCGTCTGCGTAGAAGTCGACGAGTCGGCTGAGTGAGTCGAAATCGATTGCGCCTTCCTCGTCGAAGGGCGTTGGTGCGATGGCGAAAACACCATTGGTGTTGCGGTCCAGGGGTGCCATTTTTTTCTGCCTCCTCAGAAGTCCGATGTCTTTTTCAGAGGCTGGTGATGAGTCCGCCGTCGACTCGGATGACCGAGCCTGTGATGTAAGAGGCCTGGACGCTTGCGAGGAAGGTGACGGCGGCTGCGTATTCCCGCGGCTCGCCGTAGCGGCCCACAGGGATCGACGCGACGCTCTCGGCGGACGTCTCCGCGACGGACTTGCCCTCCCGATCGGCCTTGGCCTGGTCGAGGAACTTGGTCCGCTGGGTGCCGATCCGTCCAGGAACGACCACGTTGCAGGTGACACCCTCGGCCGCGACTTCCCGGGCCAGTGTCTTGGACCAGCCGAGCAGGCTGCCCCGCAAGGCGTTCGACAGCCCCAGGTTGGGGATGGGGGCGATCACCCCCGAGCTGGTGCTGGTGATGATCCTGCCCCAGCCGCGGCTCCGCATCAGCGGCACGACCCTGTCCGTGATCGCGATGACGGACAGTACCATGGACTGGAAGTGCTTCTGCCAGAGTTCAGGGTCCTGCCCCGCAACCGGCGAGGGCGGCGGCCCTCCCGTGTTGTTGACCAGGATGTCCACGGGACCGAGCGCCCCTTCGACTGCCGCGATGTGCTGGTCGATCGCGCCCAGGTCCGCGAGATCCCATTCCAGGGGCACGGCTTTCCCGCCCGCGTCGGCCACCGCCTCGGCGGTGCTCTCTGCGGCCTGTGGGCTGATGTCCGCGACGGCGACAGCGGCGCCTTCAGCGGCGAGGGCCTGGGCGATCGCGCCGCCGAGACCCCCACCTCCGCCCAGTACGAGCGCGGTCTTGCCCGAAATTCCCAGATCCACAGCTTCGCTCCTTGGGCGGTGGCCCCGTTCGTCGTTTTCAAATGACACTGCCACGAGGTCGTGATGGGTCTCCAATAGGAATCTCTCGCGACATGCATAAGGGATGCCTATGCGCCGCGAATAGGGAATAGGCGTTGCCGGCGTGCAAGATGAGGTGGGGAACAGGGCCGTTTCGGTTCGATTTCCGACGCATGTTCATGGCCGTAACTGGAGGCCCCTATGTCCTTGCCGGAAACCATGCAGGCCGCGGTGCTGGGTGAGCCCGGCACCCTCGCCGTCACGACGCTGCCCGTGCCGCAGGTGGGGCCGGAAGACGTTCTGGTGCACGTCCGCAGGGCGTCCTTGTGCGGAACGGACCTGAAGATCCGCAGCCGCCACTTCTTCAAGGACGGCGGCCCGGCCGCGGGCGAGTTCGTACCCGGCCACGAGTACGCCGGCGTCGTCGCCGCGGTGGGCCGCGCCGTGGACGAGTTCCGGGTCGGCGACCGGGTGGTGACGGAAGCCCACCGCGGCTGCATGCGCTGCGCCAACTGCCTGGCCGGGGCCTACACGGACTGCCTCAACTACGGCCTGCGGCACACCGGGCACCGTGTGCAGGGGATGACCGTCAACGGGGGCTTCGCGGAGTACGCGCTCAACCACGTGGCGACCCTCCACCGGTTGCCGGACACCGTGGACTTCGACGCCGCGGTCGTCCTCACCACCGTGGGCACCGTGATGCACGCCTTCGACGTGCTCGACACCCTGCTCGTCGGATCCACGGTCGCGGTGATCGGCCCCGGACCGATAGGGCTGCTCGCGGTACAGGTCGCACGTGAACTCGGGGCCAGGACCGTAGCCCTGGCCGGCACGCGGGAAGCCAGGCTCGCCATCGGCAAGTCCTTCGGCGCGGACCTGGTCGTCAACTCCCGGGAGGAGGACGCCGTAGCGGCGGTTCGGGAGGCGACCGACGGGATCGGCGCCGACATCGTCCTGGAGTGCTCCGGCGCCCCGAGTGCGGTGGACGACGCGCTGCGCATGGCCAAGCGGTCCGGGAAGGTCGTCCTCGTCGGCTTCTTCGAAGAGCCCGTACGGGCCGACCTCAACCACGCCGTGATGAACGGCATCTCGATCCAGACGGTCCGCGGCGAGGGCACCGGTTCGCTGGCCCGCGCCGTCGGCCTGGCCGCCCGGGGTCGGCTGCGCACCGCGGAACTGGTCACCCACCATTTCGGGCTGCCCGACGTCGCCGAGGCGTTCGACACCTACGCCGAGCGCCGGGGCAACGCCATCAAGGTCATGCTCGACATTTCCGAGGACTCGGAGTCCGCCGGTGACCGGTGACCGAGAGGGCACCGTGCCCGACGCCCTGGCAGCCGGGCGGGAGAAGGCAGCGGCCGCCATGGCCGATGCTGCCACCGCCTGGCTGAACAGCCTGAGCGAGGACCAACTCCCGCTCGCCGCCTACGACTCCCCGCTCCACCCGGATGCGGAGGCCGAGCGCCTGCGCTGGTTCTACACTCCCACCGACCACGGCGGGCTCGCCGTCCGAGACCAGAACGCCCGCCAACAGAGCCTGGCCATGCAGTTGGTGGCCACCGGCCTGTCCGTCCCGGGCTACGCCACGGTCACCACCGTGATGGGACTGGAGAACGTCCTGGACCAGCTGGAAGGGTGGCGGGTCCACTGGGGCCGGCAGCGCGGACGGGACCCCGGCCTGTACTGGCTGAGGATCTTCGGCCGCCCCGGCGACCGTGTCTGGGCATGGCGGTTCGGCGGCCACCACATCTCCCTGAACAACCTCGTCGTCGCCGGCCGGCTCGTCTCCACGACCCCCTGCTTCATCGGTGCCGACCCGGCCACGACCGAGCTGATCGGAGGCACCCTGCGGCCCTTGCAGGGCCCCGAGGAGACGGCCCGTCAACTGGTCCGCAGTCTGGACACGGGCCAACTCCGCAGCGCCCTGCTCCACCCGTCCGCAGTCTCGGACATCGTCTCCGGCAACCGCCCACGCGTCGAACACGGCGACACGATGATGCACATGCAGGACCTGTGGCGCGGCCGGTTCGCCGACCCTGAGCTGGACCGGCTTGTCGACGACATCGACCGCCGGGCGGAAGCGGGCAGCGGATACACCGAGAACGATCACGCGCGCGTGGCCATCACGATTCCCCCCAAGGGCATCAGCGGTCGCGACCTGAACAACGAGCAGCGGCACCTGTTGCGCCGCCTCGTCACCCTTTACACCGGACGGGCACCCGAGTTCCTCGCAGACGCCTACGACACCCACTACGCCTCTGACACCGTCCTCGACGCGGTGCATTTCGGCTGGGCGGGCAGCACGGACGCCGGGGAACCGCACTACTACCGGGTGCAGGACCCTCGCGTCCTCATCGAGTACGACAACACACAGCGGTACGCCAACCACGCCCACTCGGTGTGGCGTGACTTGACGTCCGACTTCGGACTGGACGTGCTCGCCGAGCACCGCGGGCACATCGCACACGAGTAGGGCCTACTCGGGCAGCGCCGTAGACGCCCGTACCGCTGGCCCCCACGAAAGAACCAGCACCATGATGACCCTGCTGATCGTCGACGAAGAGCCCCTGCCACGTCTTGCCGCGCGCGTAATCCTCGAACGACAACCTGGACTGACCGTCGTCGGCGAGGCCGACACCGGCTCCGAGAGGGTCCGTATGGCCTCTGCACCACAGCCCGACAACGTTCTGATCGCCGCAGTCCACGCACTGGCCAGAGGCGACGCCGTCATCGCGCCGAGTGTGACCCACAGACTCCTCGACACCTTCGCTCACCGTCTGAAACGTTCCGTCCCAGACCAGGATCGGGACGACAGCGGCCGCTCCACCACCTCGCCGGACGCGAGCGTGAGGTTCCCGCCCGCATCGCATCGGGTCGGAGCAACGGAGAGATCGCCGAGGACCTTCATCCGGCCGAAACCACGGTCAAGTCACACGTCAGCAGCATCCTCGCCAGGATCGGTGCCGGGACCCGCGACCGGGCGGTGGCTTTCGCCTCCGAAGTAGGGCTCGTCAGAGCGGGAACGGACTGGCCCTGGCTGGCGTGAACAGGGACATGGCCTCGCGGACGCGGCGCTCTGCCGCAGCCAACTCCTGCACGACAACCCCGAACGCGACGACGCCGAAGCGGCCGACCAGGTCATCGAGGATCTGCTGCCGATGTTCGGCCTTACCAGAGACGAGGCCCACGATCTGCCGGCAACCACTGCCCGGACTGGAAACCGCGGCCGACCGTCAAGGCGCCACCCTGGAACCCGAGAACCGTGACCACCCGAACGAAAGGTGCGCAGTACATGACGCTCCGACGAGTCCTCGCCGAACTGGGCGCCGCAGCAACCCTCGGCGTTGCTGCGGCGATCAGCACACGTCGCCGCGCCCTGGCGGCAGTCCCTCGCGAGCTGCGGCACCCAGTGCTCTTCCTCCCGCTGAACTTCGGCAACCCGGTCACTCTGGCCATCGCTCGCCGCCTCGTGCCCTTGGCGGGAGCCGCCTCCAGGCCAGGCGTCCGCATCGAGCAGCGCACGCTGCCGGCCACGACCGGCGACCTCCCCGTCGAGGTGCTCACCTACCAGGCAGAAGGCCAAGCACCGCGCTCAGCGCTGCTTTGGATCCACGGCGGAGGAACCGTCATGGGTGCCGCTCGGCAGGAAAACACCTGGTGCAGCCGCGTTGCCGACGAACTGGGCGCTCTGGTCGTCAGCGTCGACTACCGCCTCGCACCCGAAAATCCGTACCCCGCAGCTTTGGACGATTGCTTCGGTGCGCTTAGCTGGCTTCACGCCAACGCCGCCGCCCTCGGCATCGATCCCGCCCGCATCGCCGTCGGCGGCGAAAGCGCCGGAGGCGGGCTCGCCGCCGCCGTAGTCCAGCGCGCCCACGATGCAGGAGTGCCGGTCCGGTTTCAACTCCTCATCTACCCCATGCTCGACGACCGCACGGCTCTACGCGTCGACCCTCCCGACAGTGCCATCTATACGTGGACCCCGGACTCCAACCGCTTCGCCTGGACCTCCTACCTCGGCCGCCCGCCACAGGACCTCGACGATCGCCCCTATGCTGCGGCTGCGAGGCGCAAGAACCTCGACGGGCTGCCGCCCGCGTGGATCGGCGTGGGCGACATTGACCTGTTCCACGACGAAGACGTCGACTACGCCCGACGCCTGAGCGAGGCCGGCGTCGCCTGCGAGCTGCGGGTCGAATCAGGCATGTACCACGGTGCTGATGCCTTGCTCGACGGCAAAGCACCTTCGATGACCGCTTTCCGCGCTGCCGCCCTCGACGCTCTGCGAACTGCCCTGGCAAAGCCCTGACCGCCCCGGACATGCCGAACCGGCCTCGACGGCCAGGCCGGCTCGATCAGTCGAGAGCGGGAAAGGGGCGCCGGGCGACTTCGCGTGCTTCCTCGCGGGGGAGACCGAGCATGCACAGGATCATTTCCGCCATGTCAGCCGCGCTTCGTCGGCGCTGACATCGGGGCGTGCGGACCTCAGTTCCCAGAGGGCCAGCTGGCCTTCACCGAGCGCCGAGAGGGCGACGAGTGGATCGGGCACGTCGAAGCGGCCGGACGCAACGCCTTCCTCCACGTCCCGCAGGGCGCGGGGGGCGAGTCCGATCTCAGAATGGATGTGCTGCAGGCCACGACGGTTCAGGATCCGGGTCACTTCCGGATGGGCCCTGGCCAGCTGGGGCGGCGATCCGAAAAGAGGCGGCCATGACTTCAGCTGGGTCCCGGATGCCGTGCAGGTGCTCGTCGATAGCCATGTGTCGGTGAAGTCGGATCCGACCAACGTGGCCCCAATGAGCTTGCGTACCTCGCTGTTGGCGCCGTCACACCCCAAGACGATACTTGCTCGCGCATGTCCGAGTTCGCCGCGTGCATCAAGGAACGTGACAGCGTGGTTGAGGCGTACGTCCGTCGCTCCGCACTCTGCAAGCGCCGAGCGCAGGTGCCGACGGATGACACTGAGGCTTCTCGGCCGGAAGGGTTGTGACC
Source organism: Streptomyces sp. NPDC001157 (assembly GCF_053598255.1). Taxonomy (NCBI): domain Bacteria; kingdom Bacillati; phylum Actinomycetota; class Actinomycetes; order Kitasatosporales; family Streptomycetaceae; genus Streptomyces; species Streptomyces sp. NPDC001157. The sequence continues at coordinate 655,792 of NZ_JBSFJW010000001.1, read as the reverse complement.
ACCACCTTGCCACGCGGCGACATCCACTGCGCACCGGTGCCTGGGAGCATGTCAACGATTGCGCGCTCGTACACTCCAGCCTTTGCAGCGTCCGCGTTGCCTCGCCGTCCAGGACGCCGACGCGAGGTTCCGGGTCGGCCGATCACGTCGACGTCGAAGTCGGACCGGTTCATTAGTCCGTCCTTGCGCAGGTGAGACGCGCTCCGATACCGAAGATCAGAATCCACGCGGTGGATCCAGGTGGTTCAGAGGACGGCGGTCGAGCTGAGCGTCTGCCTCGTCTGCTGTGTCGACTCGGGTGCGGGCGGCAAGCCTGGCTTCGACACCGTCGAGAAGCGACTGCAGGCCGAAGGACACATGCGGGCGAGGAGTGGCTGCGAGGGCGGCGCCGATCGCGAACGTGGCGACGCTCTGGGCGGCTTGCTCGGCATCCCGCCTGGTAAGGCCGGACGCCTCGCAGACCGCGAGCAGGTGCTCGTCATGGCGGTTTCTGGCCGGGCCGTCGAGAGGCTGGGCGGTCATGGCGGCCAGCAGCCAGGGGTGCCTGAGAAGCATCGAACGCAGGTTGTCGGCCATGGCCAGGAGGACCGGACGCCATGCGAGGCCGTCGAGCGCGGGGAGGGGTGTCCGCCCCCAGACGGCGTCAGCGGCCAGCAGGAGCAGATCGTGTCGGCTTTTGATGTGCCAGTAGAGTGCCGCCGCGGTGATGCCGAGACGGCTGCCGAGTCTTCGCATGGTCAGACCCTCGATGCCGCCCTCGTCCAGAAGGGCGATGGCCGCCTGGATGATCTGCTCCTGGTGCAGGGCGTCGCGGGATATGCCCGCGGTAGTCGGCATGGGGCTGCTCACGGCACTTTCTTGCGGTGGGTACGAGGCCGCGGTGTGCGGCTCTGAGGGCGCGTGGCCATCGCGCCGACGAGGACGGTGTGTCGTGCGCGTCGGCGCGCGGTTCATGCGTGGGGGCCGTTGCGGCAGGTCAGCCGGGAGAGCCCGCGGGCCTGATGCTGCGCAGCAGCCGCTCTCCGGACTCGTGCAGCTGGTCCTTGATCTCGTCGAGGCCGGATGCGAGCAGGACGTGATCGCGTTTGCGCCAGATGCCGGCGACCATCACGGCTTCGATGTTGGCGATGTCGGCGTGCAGGACCGTGGCGATGGGGTCGTGCGCCGGCCACAGGTTGAGCGCCCGGGCGTCGACGGCGACCAGGTCTGCCTGCATGCCCACCTCGATCCGGCCCACCTTGTCTGCCAGGCCCAGTGCCTTCGCTCCTTCGACCGTGGCCCAGGTAAGCGCCTGTTTGCTGGTGACGGACGGTGTGTTGGCGTACATGCCGGTCGTCTGCCGGTGGTGGGCGTGGTCCAGGCTGCGCTGGTGGGCCAGGGCGATCCGGGCGGCGGTGAGGACCGTGCCGGGTACGGCGGTGTCGATGTCGGTGCCCAGGGAGGGTGCCGCGTCCAGGCTCAGCAGGGATCCGGTGATGGGTGTGCCGTGGCCCTGGCCCAGTTCGTTCTCCGGGGTGGTGGTGAAGGTGACGCCCGCCTCGACCAGCGTCTTGATCCAGTCGTCGGGCAGGTCGGCTCCGTGCACGACGTTGGTCAGCGGGCTGAACAGCCCGGCGTCGCGCACGGCCTCCCAGCCGGGTGAGGGTTCGCCGCCGCTCTGGTGCATCGAGACGACGAGGCCGCGTTCCGCGCCGGCTCGGAAGTCGGCCAGCGCGGTCTCCGGCGAGGAATACTGCGGCCCCTGGAGGGCCATGCCCAGGGTGAGGAGGGCGTGGTCGCGGACGGGGCCGTCGAGCAGCCGGTCGATCTCGGCGAGCGGGTGGGGTGTGTCCGGCGACCGGTAGGGGGTGCCGTGCAGGAAGACGGCGCGGATCCCGGCCTGGACCAGTCCCTCGACGGCCGCGTCGGCGTGCTCGGGCGACAGGGCGTTGTGACACCAGTCGCCGAGGGTGGTGGTACCGCAGTTGAGCTGGTTCAGGGCGCCGGCGAGATTGCTGATGTGCATGTCGGCCGGGGTGTACTGCCCGACGCACTCGCCGTGCAGGTGGGTGAGGTACTCCATCAGCGTCCAGTCGGCGCCCGCGGAGCGCAGCGCGGTCTGCCAGGTGTGCAGATGGGCGTTGACCAGGCCGGGGATGACGATGCGGCCGGAGAAGTCGACGACCTCGGCGTCGGGCGCCTCGATGGTTTCGCCGACGGCGGCGATGGTCTCGCCGTCGACGAGGATGTCGACCTGCTCGGCGTCCGGCCGGTCCGGCGTCATCGTGATGACCTGCGCTCCGCGCAGCAGCATGCGGCTCATGCAGGGGCCCCCGAACCGGGGGAGGTGTGGCTCTGCTGGGTCATGGTGCGGCTCCTTGCCTGCGGCGTCATTGCCCGCACGGCGGCTTGTGTGGTGGTGAGGAAATCCCGAGTGGCGATGTGCCCGATGTAGCCGTCGGGACGGATCAGCAGCAGCGTGTCGCCGGTCAGGCCGTAGGCACTCCGCAGCGTGTTCTTGGGGTCGGAGAAGGCGCGGCCGTCGCCCGCGGCCGATCCGACGGTGAGCCGCTTCAGCTGGGCGCCCGTCGTCGGCCAGTCGAGGAGTTCGAGGTCCCGGGCGGCGCCGGGGCCGTAGGCGATGGCGGTGAAGTGCGGTCCCTGCAAGAGGCTGAACAGGCGGGTCTCGGCGCCGTCGGCGCCCAGCAGTCGGGCGTCCGGGGCGCGGTCGCCCAGGTGCAGCACGCTGGTGCCGCCACTGTCGGCGGGGGCGAGCGGGCCGCCGTAGTAGGTCAGGGAGAGCTGCTGCTCGTCCTTGCCGCGCTTCATGCTGGAGGGGTCCAGCTTGGCGAGGCCGCCCCACTTCTCCGTGGACAGTCCCAGGACCCCGGCGGCGATCGGCTGCCGCTCGGCCTCGTAGGTGCCCAGCAGGGCCGGGTCGGCTCCGGCGAGGACCTGGCCCAGCTTCCAGCCGAGGTTGTAGCCGTCCTGCATACCGGTGTTCAGGCCCTGGGCACCGGCCGGGGTGTGGACGTGCGCCGCGTCGCCGACGAGGAAGACACGTCCGCGGCCGTAGTGCTCCGCGAGACGGATGTTGGGCCGGAACACGGACTGCCAGTGGATCTCGTGCAGTTGGATGTGCCGGTTGCGGGTGTGGGAGTGGATCCGGTCGATGATGGCGCCGATCTCCTGGGGCGGCTTCTCGTCGGGCGTGAGCCGGATCATCCACTGGAACATGTCGCTGTGGGGGATAGGGCAGGCGCCGATGAGCTTGCCGCCGAGGCCGGGCCACATGTGCCACCGGTTGCGGGCCAGGCCACTGACGGAGGCATCCACGATCAGCACACGGTCGGACTCGTCCGTCGTCCCCACGAAACCGATGCCGAGCTGCTTGCGCACCGCACTGGAGCCGCCGTCGGCCCCCACGGCATAGCGGGCGACGATCTCCTCGACCCCGTCCGCGCCCACCACCTTGGCGACCACCGTGTCCTCGTCCTGCGTCAGCTCGGTCAGTTCCTTGCCGAACTCGACCTCGCGGCCGAGCTCACCGAGCCGGGCGTGCAGGGCGCGGTCCGTGCGGAACTGCGGGATCAGCCAGGTGTTCGGGTACGGGACGTCCGGGGTCGCCTCTTTGTGGGGGAACATCTTCCACGGCACACCGATGGGTCCTGCATGGAGCCCGAGCTTGGGATAGATGTCGCCGCCGGCCAGCACGTCGTCGAGAGCGCCGAGGTCTTCGAGGACTTCGAGGCTGCGGGGCTGGATGCCCTTGGCACGCGAGCCGTCGAAAGCATGGGGGGACCTGTCGACGATCCGGACGTCGAGTCCGCGGCGTACGAGGTCGATCGCCAAGGCGGAGCCCGAGGGGCCGGCGCCGATGATCAGGACGTCGATGGCCTGCGGACTGTTCATGAGTCGAGCCTTTCGGTGCGTGCGGACACGAACGGGACGAGCTGATCCGCGACGTCGCGAGGCCGTTCGAATGGGGCCATATGCCCGCATTTGTTAATTACATGATGTTTCTGAGGCTTCAGCAGAGCGCACGCTGTGTCGAAGTGCGTCAGCGGCGTGACGTCGTCCTCGTCGCCCCACAGCAGCAGCGTCGGAATGTCCAGTGCCCCCGTCCGCCGGAAGAGGTCGTCACGGCCGGTGAAAGGCAGGTGCTGCAGGGTGTCGAAGGCCGCGTACAGCGAGCCCTCGAAGTGGAAGGCGTCGAGGACCATCTCGGTCAGCTTCGCGCCGAGTTCGGGGTCGCGGACGTTGTGCCCGAGGTGCCCCTGGAGCAGCTGAAGGCCGCGACGGCGGGCGACCACTCCGGCCAGCAGATCGCTGCGCAGCAGCCGGTGGGGGGAGGTCAACCGCGGTTTCGCGAGACCGGCGGGTCCAACGATGGTGAGCGTGGACAGCGACGAGCGGTACTGGGCGGCGTACGTCATGCTGACCAGCGCGCCCATGGAGGTGCCGACCAGGTGCAGGGGCCGCGCCGTCAGGCCGAGCCGGTCCGTCAGTTCGGCCAGCTGTCGCGTGAACAGCGTCTCGTCGTATCGCGCCTGTACCCGGTCGGAGTAGCCGCGGCCGTAGGCGCTGCAGGTCAGCGTGCGCAGCCCGCGGGCGTGCAACTCGCTGACGAGGCCGTCCCAGTAGAACAGCGGGATGGTCAGACCGCCTGCCATCATGACCACTTCCCCGTCCTCGGGCCCCGTCAGCTCGTAGTGGGTGACGCCGTCGGACAGCTCGATGAAACTGCCGCGCAGCGCCTTGCGCGAGTCGGCGGTGAGCTTGCGGTCCTCGCCCGAGGCGACGAAGTACTTCATGGAACGGGTCTCCTTGCCCTCAGTTCGCGGGGGTGTCGGTGCAGGAGCCGAGGAACTTCGCGATCGCGTCCGCGACCCACTGCGGTTCCTCCTCCGGCAGCAGATGTCCGCCGTGGGGGTGGACGAGCTCCTGGGCGCCGGGGATGTCGCGGGCGAAGTGCTGGCCGTCGATGCTCGCGCTGCGCAGCACCAGCGTCGGCATCGTGATGCGGGGGATCTGAGTGCTGCGGTCCGGCTGGTCGGTGTTGCAGAAGTCGACGAAGGCCGAGCGGTTGCCGGGGCGGCTCATGAGCTGATGGGCGCGGTCCACCATGGCGTCGTCCACGATCTGCGAATACGGCCCGACGGCCTCGCGCAGGCTGCGCTCGATGGCCCCGCGCGGCATCACCCGCCTCAGCAGGGGCCGCACCAGCGGGTTGCGGGTCAGGCGCATCCCCGCGGGCACCGTCTTCTCCGGGTAGCCGGTGGCATTGACCAGCACCAGGCCGGTCAGCCGCTCCGGATGATCCAGCGCGACGTTCCAGGCGATGTTGCCGCCCAGGGAATTGCCGGCCAACGCGTAGCGCGGCACGCCCAGCGCCTCCAGGAAGCCCGCCACCGTCGCGGCGTACGCCGGAACGCGGTAGTCGCGGTCCTTGCGCGGGCCAGTCAGTCCGAACGCCGGCAGGTCGGGACGGATGACATCGAACGAATCCGACAGCAGATCCGTCGCGCGGTCGAAGTGCTGCAGGGATGAGGCACTGCCGTGCAGCAGCACGAGTGCCGGGCCGTGCCCAGCACGCTTGTAGTGGATCCGCAGGCCGTCCACCTCGACGAACCGGGAATCGGGCTGGGGCTCAGACCAGGTACTCATAATGGCTACACTGTTACCGATATAGTTTCGTGTCAAGTGGAAGCCCCCGCGTGTTACGGCCACGGTGGTCTTGAGCGAGGAGATGGATCAGTTCGTGCGCCGCCCTGCCGGTCGTCCGGCGGTCCCACCGGACCGGATCGTCGCCATGGCGCTGCAGATCGTCGACGAGGAGGGAGCGGAGGCGCTGTCGATGAGGGCCCTGGCCGAGCGCCTGGGCTCGGGTACGGCGACGCTGTACCGGCATTTCGGCAACCGGGCAGAGCTCGTGGCGCAGGTCGTGGACCACATGTTCGGCCTCGTCGAACTGGACGATCGAGAACTGGCGTCGGCGAGTTGGCAGTGGTCTCTGACGGTGGTGGCACACGCCATGTTCCGCGCCTTGGGTCGGCACGGGAACGCTGCCAGGCTGCTGGCCGAGCAGATTCCCGTCGGCCCCAACGCGATGGCGCTGCGGGAGCGCTGTGTCGCGTTTTTGCTCAAGGCGGGATTCGAGGCCTCACTGGCCACATGCGCGTATGTGACGCTGGCTCGCCACGTATGTGGCCTGGCGATACAGCTCAACCATGAGAACGGCGCCGGTGGGCGGCGCAACGAGGTGTCGGTCGCTGCCCTCCGGGGCGTGGATCCGGCACGGTTCCCCGCTGTCCACTCGATCGCGGAGGCGTTGCCGGTGCTTGTCGAAGAGGTCTTCCCCTTTGGGTTGGATCCCATCCTCAGCGGGCTGGGGGACTTCCGTGATGGCGGCTGACCAGGGCAACAGCTGCGTCGAGCGTCAGGTCGTGCCCGGTGGCGGCGTCTGTCGGCGCGATCTTGTCCATCTCGGGAGTGCGGCTGGAGCGTGCCGCATGCACTGGCCACCAGGCACTCATCCCGGCCCGACGTCCCCGGCGCCCGGTGCGCGACCCCGCCCGACTTCCACGATGCCCGTGGCCGGCTTTCGCAGGTCCCCTGCCCGGCCGCCTCGTGCCACCCCACGGCCTCAAAAGACCGAGAGGCCGCACCCCGTGAGCCCGACCCCATCCATCATCATGTCGCCAGACAACCATCAAGCCGTCTGCGCACCGAGATAAGGCTGGGCCAGCCACGCAGCACACTGCCCATCACCATGCCCAGACGGACTTGACCCGGCCCCTCCAACAGATAAGGGGACGGCGTGCGTCTGACGGTTACACGTGTTCCCGAGATCGGCATTCTCGCACGAAGGGCCGTCACCTCATCCCTGCGTGATCCGATCCACGCGGCGCCTCATCGACCAAGTCCTGCTGCCGCTGCTCACGCCCGACGGACCAGACAGACGTCCCCGGCCAATGCCTCCATCCGCCTTGAGCTCAGGCACAGCGGTGAGCCCTCATCGTGGCCCCGTCACCGTCACGGGAGGGGACCCGGCCGGCCGAGAAGGCCAGCGCTGCTCCTGCCCGCACGGTGCGCCGATGGCGCCGATGGCCGCTGGGTGCCCAGCGTGTTCCGCAAGCCCCCGTGGCGTGACGTCCGGGAGTATCAGCCGCACCACGATGTCAAGTACGGCAGTTCGGCACTGAACAGTTCACCGCGCTACTGAACTGACCACTGAACTGTTTCGTGCGCAACTGAACTCTTCAGCGCCGTTCAACACGGCAGGGGCTACTGCTTCTCCCGCCCCGGCAGGAACTCCTGGACCTTCGCCTTCAGACCCTGCTTGATCATGGAGCCGCGGTCCGCGTCGCCCTTCAGGATCGAGGCGGCCGTGGCCTCCATCTGCTCCCAGGTGGCGTGCGGCGGGATCGGCGGGACCGCCGGGTCGGTCAGGAACTCGATCACCGCGGGACCGTCCGCCTCCAGACCGGCCCGCCAGCCCGCCTCGACGTCCTCCGGCTTCTCCACCCGGATGCCGGTCAGCCCCAGCGAACGGGCGAACGCGGCGTACTGCACGTCCGGGATCTCCTGCGAGGGCAGGAAGGACGGAGCGCCCTCCATGGCCCGCATCTCCCAGGTCACCTGGTTGAGGTCATGGTTGTTGAACACGGCCACGACCAGCCGCGGGTCCTCCCACAGATCCCGGTACTTGGCCGCCGTGATCAGCTCCGCCATGCCGTTCATCTGCATCGCACCGTCCCCGACCAAGGCGATCGCGGGCCGGTCCGGGTGCGCGAACTTCGCGCCGATCGCGTACGGCACCCCGCAGCCCATCGTCGCGAGCGTGCCCGACAGCGAGGAGCGCATGCCCGGCTTCATGGTCAGGTGCCGTGCGTACCAGTTGGCCGCCGAACCCGAGTCGGAGCTGACGATGGCGTCGGCCGGCAGCAGCGGGTCCAGCACATGGGCGACGTACTCCGGGTTGATCGGATCGGCCGACAGCTCCGCGCGCCGCCCCATCACCTCACGCCAGCGCGTCACGTTCGCGCACACCTGGTCGTACCACTCGCGCCCGCGGTCCGGGCCGATCAGCGGGATCAGCGCCTCCAGAGTCGCCTTCGCGTCGCCGACGAGATTCACCTCGTACGGATAACGCATCCCGACCATGTGCGGATCGATGTCGATCTGCACCCCGCGCGCCTTGCCGAAGTCCGGCATGAACTGCGTGTACGGGAACGACGAACCGATGGTCAGCAGGGTGTCGCAGTCCCGCATCAGCTCGTACGAGGGGCGCGTGCCCAGCAGGCCGATCGAGCCGGTGACATACGGGAGTTCGTCGCTGAGGACGTCCTTGCCGAGCAGTGCCTTGGCCACGCCGGCCTTCAGCAGTTCGGCGATCCGCTCGACCTCGGCGCGTGCCCCGGCGGCGCCCTGGCCGACCAGGATCGCCACCTTGTCACCGGAGTTGAGGATCTCGGCCGCCCGCTCGATGGACTCCTGCGACGGAACCGACGTCCAGGAGCTGCGGCCCAGGCTGGAGGGCACCATCTTGAACTCGTGCGTGGGCGCCGAGTAGTCGAGCTCCTGGACGTCCCCGGGGATGATGATCGCGGTGGGGGCGCGGCGTGCGTACGCGGTGCGGATCGCGCGGTCGATGACGTTCGGCAGCTGCTCGGGGACCGTCACCGTCTCGATGAAGTCCGAGGCCACGTCCTTGAACAGGGTGTGCAGGTCGACCTCCTGCTGGTACGAGCCGCCCATCGCCGTGCGGTGCGTCTGACCGACGATCGCCAGCACCGGCACATGGTCGAGCTTGGCGTCGTAGAGACCGTTGAGCAGATGGATCGCGCCGGGGCCCGAGGTCGCCGCGCACACTCCGAGACGGCCGCTGAACTTGGCGTAGCCGACCGCCTCGAACGCCGACATCTCCTCGTGCCGGGACTGGACGAAACGAGGCCTGTTCTCGGCCCGGCCCCAGGCGGCCAGCAGACCGTTGATGCCGTCGCCCGGGTAGCCGAAGACATGGTCCACGCCCCACTCGCGCAGTCGTTGCAGGACGTGGTCGGAGACCTTGGTGCTCATATGTCGACCTCCCGGGCCTTGATGTGATCGGACAGCAGTCGTCTGCGGGCCGAGTCACCCGGTGGGCCCCCGGAAAACATGCGGGGTGTTTGCGGCCCGGGGCCCGGGGCAGGCGCAGTTCCAGTGCTTCGGACAGGAGGCACGTCCGTGGGAACGGCCCTTGAGCCGCCCCGGCCGCGCCTGTCTCGAACGCGCGGCCGCACTCCCACGGTGACCGTCCACCCCAGAGCACCTTCAAGGGAGTTGCGACGCACCATGCCCACCAAAGTGAGCGCGAAGCACCACCCGCACGACGACGCCCCCGACACCGCCGACGCCTTCCGCAAACTCGCCAAGCTCCCCGAGGGCCAGCAGCGCGACACGCTGCGTGAGCAGATCGTCGAGGCCTGGCTGCCGATGGCCGACCGTCTCGCGGGGCGCTTCCGCAGCCGCGGCGAGAGCTTCGAGGACCTGCGTCAGGTCGCCGCACTCGGCCTGGTCAAGGCCGTCGACCGGTACAACCCCGAACTCGGCAACGCCTTCGAGAGCTACGCCGTGCCCACCATCACCGGCGAGATCAAACGGCACTTCCGCGACCACATGTGGACCCTGCACGTACCGCGCCGGGTCCAGGACCTGCGCAACCGCGTCCGGTTCGCCACCCAGGACCTCTCCCAGACCATCTCGGGCCGCAGGCCCACCGTCGCGGAGATCGCCGAGCACGCCAACATGAGCGAGGAGGACGTCCTGGTCGGACTGGAGGCGCTGGAGAGCTTCACCGCGCTCTCGCTCGACGCCGAACTGCCCGGCAGCGAGGACGGCTACTCGCTGAGCGACGCCCTCGGTTCGCCCGACCCCGCGCTGGACACGGTCGTGGACCGCGAGTCCGTCAAGCCCCGGCTGGCCGCGCTGCCCGAACGGGAGCGGGCCATCCTGTACATGCGGTTCTTCGGCGACATGACGCAGAGCCGGATCGCCGATGAGCTCGGGATCTCCCAGATGCATGTGTCCCGGCTGATCAGCCGGTGCTGCACGCGGATGCGGGACCAGATCATGCGCGAGGCCGCATAGCCAGCGCCAGATGGCGCGACATCAGGTCCATCGCCTGCGCCTCCGCCATCGAGAACGCCAGGCGGGGCCCGCACCGGAACATCGTCAGCACACCCCGCACGGTGTCCCCGTCCTTCAGCGGCACGCACAGCAGTGACGTGACGTCCGCCGCCACGAGGACGGGGGCGCCCGTCGCGGTCCGGCCGAAGGCGTTCGGGTCCTGCGGGCGGATCTGCAGAGCCGGGGACCCGGTCCGGGCCGTCTCGACGACCAGGGGGCAGTCGGCCGGATCCTGCCCCTCGAGCGCGGCCGCGTTCCCGTCCGGCGGGGCCAGTACGGCCGCGCGCGAGAGACCGTCCGCGCCCGCGTCGGCGATCACCCAGTCGGCGAACCTGCCGTGCAGGACCCGCGCCGCCGCGTCCGGGGCGGACTGCCGGTCCGTGGTCAGCAGGGCCGTGGTCATCGCGTCCAGGAGGTCCATCACGGCCGCGTGCCGGGTGGTCTCGGCGAGGTCCGGGAGCTGCCGCGCCGGCGGGTCCGCCGGCATGACGGGGACGCTGGGTCCGCTCGGCTGCAGGACCACCAGGAGTGTCGTGCGGTGCTCGCCGCTCGGGCGTACGGCCGCCAGCGTGGCGTGCACCGGTACGGACGGCTGCTGCTGGAGGCGGACGGTGAGACTGCGGTCGCCCTCGCCGCGGGCCACGGCCGCGGCCTGCGAGCGGAACGCGGCCCGGTCGGCGTGGGCGAGGAAACCGGTCAGCGGGCGGCCCGTCGCGTAACCGGCGCGCACACCGGTGAGGGCGGTCGCCGCGCCGTTCAGCCGCCGCACCGCCGTCTCCTTGTCGACCAGCGCGACCGGCAGGGGGAGGCGCTGGAACACGGTGCGCAGCAGCTGCTGCTCCTGACGGTCCGCCGAGGCGCCGGTGCGGACCGGTCCTGCTTCCGTCAGCCGCTCGTACCGGGGCCACAACTGGCCGACAGCATGGTCGAGTTCGAAGATCGCCGCGTCCAGCACCGTGGGCAGGTCCCCGCCCGACACGGATCTCGCCGTCTTCAGCTCCGCGACGCGGCGTACAAAATCCGCGAGGTCTTCCCCGAACTCGTCCGTCTGCGTCATGCGACGAACGTAGCGCGACTCCCGTTCGAGGCCACCGTTTTCGGACCGGGCGAAGGGGAAGGCGCGCGGTGAGAGGAGGAGTGCACCATGCCGGACACCGGGCACCACACCCGCCGTTGGGGAACGGACGTGGCCGAGCCCGCCCTCCCCGGGCGGCGGCTGTCGGAACTGGTCGAGGAGGCCGCGCGCTGCACCGTCGAGTGCTGCGGAGCGAGCGGAATGGTGGCCGAGGGCGGCAGCGAGCGGCCCGCGGCCGTCACCCATCCTGACCTCGCCCCGCTCGTCGCCGTGCAGCTGCGCTCCGGGGACGGGCCCATCCCGGCCGCCCTGGAACGCGGGGAGCCCGCCCGCTGCTCCGACCTGCTGCGCGAGGACCGCTGGCCCGACTACCGCGCCCTCGCGCTCGACTCCGGGGTGCGCTCCAGCGTCACGCTGCCCTTCCGGCGCTCCGGCCTGACGGTGACGCTCAGCCTCTACAGCTTCCGGCCCGGCGCCCTGGAGGACGCCCCGCACGGGCCCGCCCGGGCGCTCGGCGACTTCGCCATGACGTGCCTGGTCCGCGACCGTTCCTACCGCGCAGCGCTCACCGAACTCGACCAGCTCGGTACCGCCCTGCGCTCCCGCCCCCTCGTCGACCAGGCCTGCGGCATCGTCATGCACGTGCTGGGCTGCGACGCGGACGCCGCGTTCGGAGTGCTGCGCCGCATCTCGCAGGGCAGCAACCGCAAGCTGTCCGACGTGGCGGCGGGGGTGGTCGAACGGAGGGGGAGGGGGCTGGAGAGGGACCTGGCCGCGCTGCTGAACTGAGGTCCCGCGCACCGGGGCCCCGACACCCGGGCGAGGCGCGGGCCGTGTCACCCGCTCGGACGCCCCCGTAGCGCGAATGGGGCTCGGCCGCGCGCGCCTGGCCGCCGGGCGGGCTGTGATGGGCTATGGGGCACGACTCCGTGCTCCTGAGAATTCACCTGTCGAAGGAGCCCTCCCCATGCCTCGCACCGCCCGTGTCCTGTCCGTCGCGGCCCTGGCCGGTGCCACGCTCGGCTTCGCCTCCGCCGCTTACGCGGACTCGGCCGCAGAGGCCGGCCCGAGCAGCGTCTCCCCGGGCGGCAGCGTCTCCGTCTCGGTCGCCTGCGAAGCCACCGGCGGACCACCGCCCGCCACCCTCGACGCCCTCGCACAGGCCAACAGCAGGAGCGGGAACGCCGCGACCACCGACGGCAGCTGCGCGACGGCGCCCGGCGGCAAGGGCAAGGCGTGGAGCGCCGCCTCCCACGTGAACCGCGGCGACGGCAGCGATGGTGCCGGGCTGAGTGACGGTGGTGTGGGCGGCGACAGCACTGGTGACGACGGTGGCAGTGGCGGCGGACGGGGAGACAACGGCGGCGGTGAGGGCGCCGATCTCGGCGGCGGCGCTGGGGGCGGCGGCGATGTCGGGGCCGTCGGCGGCCATGACCAGGGCCGCCCCTGCACCGAGCCGGCCCCCGACTCCTGCGGCGGCGCGGGAATGCAGAACGGGAGGGAGCACGACGTACAGAACGGCATGCAGCACGGGGTGGAGGCCGGTGCGGGCGGCACCTTCTCCGACTCCGTGCCCGCCCTGGTCGCCGGCGGCCTCCTGATCGCCTGCGCACTGGGCGCCGCCGCCTACCGGCTGTGGCCCAAGGACGCCGTCTGGGACCGCTGACCCGCCAGGCGACCGCGAAACCCGTGCGCACTCCCTTGGGAGTACGCCGACGGACACTGCGCAGGGAGTGTGCGGAGGTACGTATGCGGCGGACGGACCGGGAAGGCCGCAGCCCTGTCCGCCAGGGGCCGCGTCTGCTCAGGGACTCCGTCGGGGAGCGCTGCCCCGCCCGGCGACCGGTGAAAGCCGTGCGCACTCCGATGCGGCAGCGGCACCCTGGGTACTCGGAGCACGGCGACGGACACGGCACAGGGACTGCGCGGAGGTACGCATGCGGCGGACGGACCCGGAAGGCCATGGCCCCGTCCGCTACGGGCCGCCCCTGCCGGAGGACGGGCTGCCCGTGCCGCCGGAACTCACCGCCCTGCTCGCCGCGGCCGCCGCACGGGCCGAAGGGGAACCGATCGGCGGCGGACCCGGGCTGATCGAGGCCGCGTGCGGCTACTGGGAGCGGCGCGGACTGTCCGCCACACCCGACCGCGTGGCCGCCGGTCCCGGCGCCCCGGCCCTGCTGCTCGCGCTGACCGCAGCCCTCGGCGGTGACGTCCTGGTACCGAGGCCCTGCGCGGCCTGGTGGGCGCCGTACGCACGCCTGTTGGGCAGACCCGTCTTCCATGTGGCGACGCCGGCCGAGTGCGGTGGCGTCCCGGACCCGTACGCCCTCCTGGAGACCGTGCGCAGGGTGCGCACCGAGGGCGGTGACCCGCGGCTGCTCGTGCTGTCCGTCGCCGACGACCCGACCGCCACCGTCGCCCCGCCCGAGTTCCTGCACGAGTGCGTCGAGGCCGCCGCCGGCGAGGGGCTGCACCTGGTCAGCGACGAGACCTGGCGCGACACCCTGCACGCACCGCACGACACGGTGCTGCTCAGCCCCGCCGAGATGCTGCCCGACCACGTCACCGTCGTCACCGACCTGGCGGGCGCGCTGCTGCCGCCCGGCTGGCCGGCCGCGGTGGCCCGCTTCCCGGCAGGCGATACGGGCGGCGACCTCCACGCGCGCGTGCTCGACGTGCTCACCGCCCTGGGCGCCCGCATCGCCGGCCCCCTCGCCGCCCCGGCCGCGTACGCGCTGGGGGAGCCGGAGCCGGTCACCGCGCGTGTGGCCGCCACCGTGCGCCTGCACGCGCGCGTGGCCGCCGCCGTGCACGCGGCGGTCGTCGCGGCAGGCGCTCTCTCCCGTCCCCCGCAGGCCGGCCGCCACCTCTACGCCGACCTCGGCCCGCTGCGCTCCGCGCTCTCGGCGCACGGCGTCGGCGACGCGCAGGAACTGGAGGACTTCCTCGCGGCCCGGCTCGGCATGCCCGCACCGGGCGGCCACCGCTTCGGCGACGAACTCGGCGCCCTGCGCGTCCGCCTGTCCACCGGCCCGCTGCTGGGCCGTACGGACGAGGAACGCGCGGAATGTCTCACATCACCCACGCCGTTGGAACTGCCACACGTGCAACGCGCGTTGAGTCATGTGAAGTCGGTCTTCGACGATCTACGCGACGACGCTCAGCGATGGGAGCCTCCTCGATGACGCAGCAGTCCGAGTCGACCACCACCACGAGCACGAGTACCAGTACGACCACTCGGGATGCCGACGAGACGGTGTCCGGGCCGTTCGCGCCCGCCCGTCCGCCGCTCGCCGAACCCCGCCCGCTGGGCGAGCGCCGGGTGTGGCCGCGCACCTTCCACGACCGTCTGACCGCCCCGCTGCCCGGCCTGAAAGCCATGGCCCGCTTCGCCCGAGAGGGCTCCATCCGCCCCGGACGCGAAGGCCTCGCCGACATCCCCCGGCTCCCCTTCGCACCCGCCCCGCTGCCCCGCGTCGACGCCCGCACCGTCGCCGTCTCCTGGGCGGGACACGCCAGCTGGATCGTCCGGATCGGCGGCCTGACCGTCCTCACCGACCCGGTCTGGTCCCGCCGCATCCTCGGCACCCCCGCCCGCATCACCCCGGTCGGAGTCCCCTGGGAGTCCCTGCCGCCCGTCGACGCGGTCGTCATCAGCCACAACCACTACGACCACCTGGACGCCCCCACCCTGCGCCGACTCCCGCGCGACACCCCGGTGTTCGTCCCGGCAGGCCTCGCCCGCTGGTTCCACCGCCGCCGCTTCACCGCCGTCACCGAACTGGACTGGTGGGAGGCGGCCGAACTGAACGGCGTCCGCTTCGACTTCGTCCCCGCCCACCACTGGTCCAAGCGCACCCTCACCGACGCCTGCCACTCCCTGTGGGGCGGCTGGGTACTGACGGCCCCCGACGGTCAACGCGTCTATTTCGCGGGTGACACGGGATACGGCCACTGGTTCTCCCGGATCGGCGAACGCTACCCGGGCATCGACCTCGCCCTTCTCCCCATCGGCGCCTACGACCCCCGCTGGTGGCTCAGCGACGTCCACTGCGACCCGGAGGAGGCGGTCCGAGCAGCCCAGGACCTGGGCGCACAAAGGATGGCCCCCATGCACTGGGGCACGTTCGTGCTGTCGGCCGAGCCGGTACTCGAGCCCCTCACCCGGGTACGGGCAGCTTGGGAGAAGGCAGGTCTGGCCCGCGACGACCTGTGGGACCTCCCAGTGGGAGCCTCCCGGGTCCTGTAGCGCCCTTTAGGGGCGCGGGGAACTGCGCGAGAAACCACAAACGCAGCCGCGCCCCGCAACAAAACGGTCACCCGGCAGACCGAACCCGTCTCCACAAACTCGGCACCACACTGATCACCACGGTCAACACAACGGCAGCCACCACGCCTTCCCAAGGCTCCGGGAACAGGGAACCCCCAAGAATCCCGATCACTTGATACGTCGCAGCCCAAGCCAGGCACGCCGGCAAGTTGCCCCGAGAAAACCGCCGCAACGGCCACTCGGCCATAAGACAAGCCAACATCACCGGAATGCGCCCAGCCGGCACCAGCCGAGAAAGCACCAGCACGGCAACCCCGTGCGAAGCCAACTTCCCCTGCGCCTGCGCAAGCCGCTCCTCCGGCGCCCGCGCCCGAATCGCCTCCAGCCACCGCGACCCGTTCTTCGACCGCATCCCGCGCCGCCCCAGCCAGTACAGCGCCGCATCCCCGAGAAACGCGGCCAGCGACGCCGTCACGAACACCAGCGCCAGCGCGAACGGCGCCGTCTGGTGAAAGGCGACCACGGCCGCCGAACTCACCAGCGCCCCCGTGGGAATCACCGGCACCAGCGCCCCGAACAGCACCAGCAGAAACAACGACGGATAGCCGATCGCCCGCTGCGTCGACTCCGGAGGCACGATCGCCGCCGTGGCGGCAAGCCACGTCACCGTGCGACCTCCAGGCGCACGCTCTCCCCGTGCCCGAGCCGGTGCACCGCGACATCCGGCGCGTGCTCGGCCGCGAGGCGCACGAACTCGTCGCCGGGCGCGTGGAATTCATGGGGGCGCACGGCGTCCATCCCGATCGGCCAGTACGTGCCGTAGTGCACCGGTACCGCACTGCGCGGCGCCAGCCGGGCCACTGCCTCGGCCGCCCGCCCCGCATCCAGATGCCCGCTGCCGAGGTACGGCCCCCAGCCGCCCACCGGCAGCAGCGCCACGTCGACCGGCCCGACCTCCTGCGCCATCGCGTCGAACAGTCCCGTGTCCCCGGCGAAGTACGTCCGGGCCTCACCCTCGATCACGTAGCCGAGAGCGGGGGAGCGGTGCGGCCCGAGCGGCAGCCGCCGCCCGTCGTGCCATGCCGGAACGGCCCGTACGACCACGTCACCGACCGCCACCCGGTCCCCGGGCGCCACCTCGCTCACCGCGAGATGGCTGAGTCGGCGCAGCCCCGGCACGGCCCGGGGCGCACCCCGGGGAACCAGCAGGCGCGTGCCCTCGGCGAGCCGCTCCAGCGATGGAACGTGCAGGTGGTCGGCGTGCAGATGCGACACCAGCGCCATGTCCGCGCGCCACGCGCCGGGCGGCGGCAGCGCCCCGCGACGGCGGCGGAGATGAGCGAGACGGCGCGCGAAAAGAGGGTCCGTGAGCAGCCGTACGCCCGAGTCCGCGACCGTACAGGTCGCGTGACCCCACCAGGTGATCTCCACCGGCACCTCTTTGCCTCCTTCGCGCGACTCCCCGAAGCCTACGGGCAGGAGTAGGGTCGGCGCCGAAACCCGGAGGTGAGGGGGACGCCATGGGACCGGTGCGGGTCACGGCGATCGCGAGTCTGACGCCGCTGCAGGAGCTGGACGAGGATCCCTTCCTGGTGGACTCGCGCAGCCAGCACGCGATGTGTGCCCGCTGGGCCGCCGAGCGCGGCTACAAAGTCAGCCGGGAGCTGCTGGTGCGGGGACTGCGGGCCGACCATTGTGTGCTGTGGGACGGCGTCCGGCCGGGGATCGACCTGTTCGTCGCTCCCAGCCGCCGGGTGCTGGAGAGCGCGCTGTCGTCCGTGGAGGAGTTCACCGCGGAGTGCGCCCGGCGCGGGGTGCGGGTGGAGACGGTCGGGTTCGAGGAGCCCTGCTACGACGCTCAGATGAAGGCCCGCGTGCACCGGCGGCTGTCGATGCCGACGGCCGGATACGACGGCCGCTGAGCCGCCGCTGCCGGTGACGGACCGGATTGTCCGACCCGTGTGACAGTCTGAGGTGCAGGCCCGCACCGACGACGGGCCAGGACGTGAGGTGGGCTGGGCGTGCGTGGCGGGCGTTGGCGGCGGGTCGCCAGTCAGACGGGGCGGAGCGTCGCGGTGTGGGCGGTCTCCACGGTCACCATGCTCGTGCTCGCGGGGATCCTGCCGGACTTCCGCCTCCAGTCCGCCGACGGCGAGAGCGCCACTCACATCGCCGTCACCGCCGCGTTCGGCGCCGGGGCCTTCGGTGTGCTGTCGGCCCTGGTCTGGCCGCTGCTCGTACGGCTGTTGCTGCTCGTGCCGGCGCTGGTGCTGGGACTGCTCGTCTTCGTCCTGAACGGGTCGCTGCTGCTGGTCGCGCTGCGGCTCAACCCGTCCAGCAGCGCCGAGGCCGCTCCGGAGACGGCCGTGGTGGTGGCCGCCGTGATGTCCGCCGTGGCCTCCGCGACCGGCGCCGCCCTGGCCGTGCGCGACGACGACGCGTACCGGCGGCGCCTCTACCGCCTCGCCGACCGCCGTCGCAGACGCGGGCCGCCGGGCCCGTCCGCCCCGGGCACGGTCCTCCTGCAACTCGACGGGGTGGGTCACGACGTGCTGCTGGCCGCGGTCGGCAAGGGCGTGATGCCCACCGTCGCCCGCTGGCTGGAGTCCACCCACCGGCTCACCCCGTGGCGCACCGACTGGTCCAGCCAGACCGGCGCCAGCCAGCTCGGCATCCTGCACGGCAGCAACCACGACGTGCCGGCGTTCCGCTGGTACGAGAAGGACAGCCGCGAGGTGATGGTCTGCAACCGGCCGACCAGCGCCGCCGAACTCCAGCGCCGGGCCGTCGAGCGCACCGGCGACGGCGGTCTGCTCGCCGCCGACGGCGCGAGCCGTGGCAATCTCTTCAGCGGCGGCGCCGACGAGCAGGCCCTGGTGCTGTCCATCGCCACCCGCCGCCGCGGCCGGGAGAACCGGTCCCGGGCGGGCTACTTCGCGTACTTCTCCGACCCGGCCAACGCCGTGCGCACCGCCATGTCCTTCGTCGCCGAAGTCGGCCGCGAAATAGGCGAGTCCACCCGGGCCCGGATCAGGAAGCAGCGCCCGCGGGTCGCGCGCGGCGGCCTCTACCCCTTCGTCCGCGCCTTCGCGACCGTCGTCGAGCGGGACGTCGTCGTCGCCGCGGTGATGGGCGACATGCTCGCCGGACGCACCGCCGTCTATGCCGACCTGGTGGCGTACGACGAGGTGGCGCACCACTCCGGGCCGACGAGCCGCGACGCGGAGAAGGTGCTCGAACGCCTCGACCGCGCCCTGGCGCTGATCGCGAACGTCGCCGAGCACGCCCCACGGCCGTACCGCATCGTCGTCCTGTCCGACCACGGTCAGAGCCCCGGCGAGACCTTCCGCGCCCGTTACGGCCTCGGCCTCGGCGATCTGGTGCGGGCCGGCTGCGGGCTGCCCGTGCCGCGCCGGGCGCAGCGCACCCACAGCGGGGCCGAGGCCCGCGCAGCCGTGCGCGCGGCCCTGCGCAGACCCGTCGAGGAGGGCAAGGAGCAGCACCGGCCCTCCCGCCGCTCGGAGCCGCTCGTGCTGGCCTCCGGCAACCTCGGCCTGGTCTCCTTCCCGGACGTGCCGCACCGGATGAGCAAGGAGGAGATCGACGCCCGCCATCCCGCCCTGCTGACCACCCTCGCCAACCATCCTGGCATCGGCTTCCTGCTCGTCCGCAGCGAGGAGCACGGCGGGGTGGTGCTCGGCGCGTACGGCGCCGAGATCCCGCTCGACCAACTCGACGACAAACAGGGCCTGTTGGAGGCATTCGGCCCGGGCGCCGCCGACGCCGTGCGCCGCACCCACTCGTTCCCGCACACCGCCGACATCATGGTCAACTCCTTCCACGACCCGGCCGACGGCGAGGTCCTCGCCTTCGAGGAACAGATCGGCTCGCACGGCGGCCTCGGCGGCGCGCAGGCCAGACCGTTCCTGCTCTCCCCGGTCGTCCTCTCGCCACCGGTCGAGGACGGCGAGGAGCTGACCGGCGCCGAGCACGTCCACCGGGTACTGCGCCGCTGGCTGCGCGAGACGGACGGCCCTCAGGTGCCGGTCACCGACGAGGACGAGGCAGAGCGGGCCGCCTGAAATTCGGCTGCGCCGCCGGGGTCGTACGCACACACTGTTCGAGTCGCAAACCTCTCGAACACGCCGAAGGGATGCCTCTTGCAGGCTGCCGTGTCCGTCACTCCCGCCCGTATCCCCGAACTGCTTCTCGGCCTCGCCACCGTTCGGCCGGTCTTCATCTGGGGTGCCCCCGGCATCGGAAAGTCCTCCCTGGTGCGGGACTTCGCAGAGTCGCTGGGCCTGGAGTGCGTGAGCCTGCTCGGCACCCAGCTCGCGCCGGAGGACCTGATCGGCGTCCCGCAGATCCGCGACGGACGGTCGGTGTTCTGCCCGCCGGAGGCGATCGCCCGCGACGAGCCGTACTGCCTGTTCCTGGACGAGCTCAACGCGGCCACCCCGGACGTCCAGAAGGCGTTCTACTCCCTGATCCTCGACCGCCGTATCGGCAACTACGAGCTGCCGAAGGGATCGATCGTCATCGGCGCCGGCAACCGCGCCACCGACAACGCGCTCGCCCGCCCCGTCGCCTCCGCCCTCGTCAACCGTCTCGCCCACGTCCACCTGGAGGCCTCCGCCAAGGACTGGCTGACCTGGGCGGCGAACAACGACATCCACCCCTGGATCCTCGACCACCTCACCGACCGGCCCGACCACCTGTGGTCCAGGCCGCCGAAGACCGAGGAGCCCTTCTCCACGCCCCGCTCCTGGCACATGCTCTCCGACGCGCTGCACTCCTTCGGCCGCGACCTAGACGAGGAGACGCTGAAGGTCCTCGCGCACGGCACGCTGACGCCCGCGCACGCCACGGCCTTCTGCGGCTACGTCAAGATCGTGCGCAGCCAGTTCGGCATCGAGGCGATCATCAAGGGCGACGCCCGCTGGCCCAACCGCGTCGAGGACCGCGACCTGCTCTACTACCTCGCCGAGTCCTTCCGCGGCCGCCTGATCAAGGAACTCCCGGTCAGCAAGGAGCACATGTCGGCGAACGGCCGGCAGACCGCGTACCGAGCCAAGTCGCTGCTGGTGCAGCTCGCCGAGATCTCCGTCGAGGTCGCCCAGACCGTCATCGCCTCCGACACCGACGGCAACCCCGTCCTGCCCTCGTGGTTCCTCATCGAGGCCGCTCGGGACATGCCCCGGCTGGTGGAGGCGCGGCGGTGAGCCGTACCAAGGGCAAGGGGCAGCAGAAGCGGGACCTCGCGACCGAGGCGTTCGCCGAGGGGATGGCGCTGGTGAAGGCCAACCCGGCCCTCGCGGCCGTGGAGTTCGACGTCTGCCGCGACGAGGAGTGCGAGATCGCGCCCCGCGACGGGCTCGTGGTCGTCGACTCCGCCGCCGACCTGCACGTCCACCCGCACCGGCTCGCCGAACCCGCCGCCTGGGCCTGGGCCCTCGCCCACGCCGTCCTGCACCTCGGCTTCGGGCACGTCCCGGCGGCGCAGGGCGAGCGCACCCAGCCGGACCGCCACGACCTCGCCGCACGCTGTGTCGTCGTCAACCGCTTCCTGCTGAACTTCACCATCGGCGAGACCCCGGAGGCGCTGCCCGCCTCCTACCCCGACGGCGACGAGGAGCAACTCGCCGCGCGCTGGCGGCGGGACGGGCTCCCGCCCGCGTACGAGCGCTGCGGCACGGCCGGCGGCGAGCCCGACCAGCTGCTCCTGACCTGGCACGGGTACTACGGCCGGCCCCCGGACCACCAGCTGGCGTTCGCCACCGCCCTGACCCGGACCGTGTCCGCGGCGATGGACATGGCGGGCGGTCGCCGCGACTCCCTCAGCGGGGAAGTCACCCCGCAGCGCCCCTGGGAGCGGGCCCTGAGCTGGTTCATCTCCTCCTACCCGCTGCTCGGCGGCATCGCGGCAGGCATCACACTCGTCGCCGACGCCGAACTCGCCCGCGCGCACGGCATCTCCGTGGCCGCGGTGAACGCCGAGGCCGGCGTGATCTACATCAACCCGCTGCGCCGCTTCGACGACGAGGAATGGCGGTTCATCCTCGCCCACGAGATGCTGCACGCCGCCCTGCGCCACGGCGACCGCTGCGGCACCCGCGACCACTACCTCTTCAACATCGCCTGCGACTACGTGATCAACGGCTGGCTGCAGGAGATGCAGGTCGGCACCATGCCGGAGGGGCTCCTGCACGACCCGGCCCTCACCGGCCTCTCCTCCGAGGAGGTCTACGACCGTCTCGCCGGCGACCTGCGCCGTATGCGCCGCCTGTCCACCCTGCGCGGCAAGGGCAGCGGCGACATGCTCGGCGCCCCGCTGGGCCCGCCCGGCGCGTACGTCGACCTCGACGAGTTCTACCGCCGGGGCCTGAGCCAGGGCCTGGACCTGCACCAGCAGCAGGGGCGCGGCTTCCTCCCCGGCGGTCTGGTCGAGGAGATCCGCACCCTCAGCCACCCGCCCCTGCCCTGGGACGCCCGACTGGCCCGCTGGTTCGACGAGTTCGTGCCCAGCCCGCAGCCCGTACGGACATACGCGCGCCCCTCGCGCCGCCAGTCCTCCTCGCCCGACATCCCGCGCGCCGGCCGCTACTTCCCGCCCGAGGAGATCGCCCGCTGCACCTTCGGCGTCGTCCTGGACACCTCCGGCTCCATGGACCGCACCCTCCTCGGCAAGGCCCTCGGCGCCATCGCCTCCTACGCCGAGGCCCGCGACGTCCCGGCCGCCCGCGTGATCTTCTGCGACACGGCCCCGCACGACGCGGGCTTCGTGCCGGTCACGGAGATCGCCGGCCGGGTGCGCGTCCACGGCCGCGGCGGTACGGTCCTGCAGCCGGGCATCGACCTGCTCCACCGCGCGGACGACTTCCCGCCGGGCGCGCCGGTACTGGTGATCACGGACGGCTGGTGCGACGTCCTGCGGGTGCGGCGCGAGCACGCGTATCTGATCCCGCAGGGGGCACGGCTGCCGTTCACCGCGCGTGGGCCCGTGTTCCGGGTGCAGTGAGCCGGAATGTGATCGGATGGTGTCGTACAGGAACAGCCAGAATTCGAAGGGATTCATCGTGGCAACCACGCGCTCCGCACACACCGTCTGGGAAGGCAACCTGCTCGAGGGCAACGGTGTCGTCTCCTTCGACTCCTCCGGTGCCATCGCCGAGCAGCCGGTCACCTGGGCCTCGCGCTCCCAGGACGCGAACGGCAAGACCAGCCCGGAGGAGCTGATCGCCGCCGCGCACTCCAGCTGCTTCTCCATGGCGCTGTCGCACGCCCTGGCCGGCGCCGGCACCCCGCCCACCAAGCTGATCACCTCGGCCGACGTGAACTTCCAGCCGGGTGAGGGCATCACGGGCATCCACCTGACCGTCGAGGGCACGGTCCCCGGCATCGACAACGACGCCTTTGTCGCCGCCGCCGAGGACGCCAAGAAGAACTGCCCGGTCAGCCAAGCCCTCACCGGCACGACGATCACCCTGTCGGCCAAGCTGGCCTGAGCGTTCCCCCGGGGCCTGAGCGACCGCTCAGGCCCCGTTTGGTGTCGGCCCACCAGGTCACTCGTCCCATTGACAAGAGCCCACTCAAGTTTTGTGCTGGACTTCGAGAGGTGCCCTGGCGGAAGGGGACGGAGATGGCACGTGCGGTCGGGATCGATCTGGGGACCACGAACTCGGTGGTGGCCGTGCTGGAGGGCGGCGAACCCACCGTCGTTGCGAATGCGGAGGGGGCCAGGACCACACCGTCGGTCGTGGCCTTCGCCAAGAACGGCGAGGTGCTCGTCGGGGAGGTCGCGAAAAGGCAGGCCGTGACCAACGTGGAGCGGACCGCCCGCTCCGTGAAGCGGCACATGGGCGACGCGAGCTGGCGCTTCCCCGAGCAGGGCTCCGTGGACGGCACCCGCTACCGGGCGCAGGAGCTGTCCGCGCGGGTGCTGCAGAAGCTGAAGCGGGACGCGGAGTCCTACCTCGGAGAGGACGTCACGGATGCGGTGATCACCGTGCCGGCGTACTTCGACGACTCCCAGCGGCAGGCCACCAAGGAGGCCGGGGAGATCGCCGGCCTGAAGGTCCTGCGGATCATCAACGAGCCGACGGCCGCCGCCCTCGCCTACGGCCTCGACCGCGGCGAGGAGCAGACCGTGCTGGTCTTCGACCTCGGCGGCGGCACCTTCGACGTGTCGCTCCTGGAGATCGGCGACGGCGTCATCGAGGTCAAGGCGACCAACGGCGACACCCACCTCGGGGGCGACGACTGGGACCAGCGGATCGTCGAGCACCTCGTCAAGAAGTTCAAGGGGCAGTACGGCATCGACCTCGCGGCCGACAAGATGGCCGTGCAGCGGCTGCGCGAGGGCGCAGAGAAGGCCAAGATCGAGCTGTCCAGCTCGTCCGAGACGACGATCAACCTCCCCTACATCACCGCATCCGCCGAGGGGCCGCTGCACCTCGACGAGAAGATGACCCGCGCCCAGTTCCAGGAACTCACCGCCGACCTCCTCGACCGCTGCAAGACCCCCTTCCACCAGGCGGTCAAGGACGCCGGTATCAAGCTGTCCGCGGTCGACCACGTCATCCTCGTCGGTGGCTCGACCCGGATGCCCGCGGTCACCGACCTGGTCAAGGAACTCACCGGCAAGGACCCGCACAAGGGCGTCAACCCCGACGAGGTCGTGGCCGTCGGCGCGGCCCTCCAGGCGGGCGTCATCCGCGGCGACGTCAAGGACGTGCTCCTCCTCGACGTCACCCCGCTGTCCCTCGGCATCGAGACCAAGGGCGGCATCATGACCAAGCTGATCGAGCGCAACACGACCATCCCGACCCGGCGTTCGGAGATCTTCACGACGGCCACCGACAACCAGCCCTCGGTGGGCATCCAGGTCTACCAGGGCGAACGCGAGATCGCCGCGTACAACAAGAAGCTGGGCGTCTTCGACCTCACGGGTCTGCCCCCGGCCCCGCGCGGGGTCCCGCAGATCGAGGTCGCCTTCGACATCGACGCCAACGGCATCATGCATGTGTCGGCCAAGGACCTCGCCACCGGCCGCGAACAGAAGATGACGGTGACCGGCGGCTCGGCGCTCCCCAAGGACGACATCGACCGCATGATGCGGGAGGCCGAGCAGTACGCCGAGGAGGACCGCAAGCGGCGGGAGGCCGCGGAGACCCGCAACCAGGCCGAACAACTCGTCTACCAGACCGAGAAGTTCATCCGGGACAACGAGGACCGCATCCCCGCGGACACCAAGTCGGAGGTGGAGACGGCGGCCACCGAACTCAAGGGCCTGCTGGAACGGAACGCGGACACCAACGAGCTGCGCACCGGCGTCGAGAAACTCGCCACCGTCAGCCAGAAGATGGGCCAGGCCATGTACGCCCAGGCCGACCAGGGCGCCGCCGGCAGCGGCACCGAGCAGCACACCTCGCCGCAGGACGAGGAGGGCGTGGTGGACGCCGAGATCGTCGACGAGGACCGGGACACCAAGGGCGGCGCGGCATAACCGTCAGACGCCCGTCCTCTCCCGGCCCCGCCGCTCCGGCCGCGGCCCCAACTGCCCGGGGTCGCGGCTGCGGTACACCACGTACGGGCGGAACAGATACTGCGCCGGCACGCTGAGGACATGGACCAGGCGGGTGTACGGCACCAGGGCGATCAGCGCCATGCCGATCGTCGCGTGCACCCGGTACAGCACCGGCACCCCCTCCATCAGCTCTGTCCTCGGCTGGAGCGTGAACAGGCTGCGGGCCCAAGGCGCAATGGAGGAACGGTAGTTGTAGCCGTCGCCGGAGACATGGGTGAGCTTGGCGGCCACGCCCATCGCGATGGCGGCGACCAGGACGACGTACATCAGCTTGTCGTTCACGGTCGTCGCCCGGAACACCGGGGCGTGCGTGCGTCGGCGGTGGACGAGCAGCAGGATCCCGGCG
This sequence comes from Streptomyces sp. NPDC001157, assembly GCF_053598255.1. Lineage (NCBI taxonomy): Bacteria > Bacillati > Actinomycetota > Actinomycetes > Kitasatosporales > Streptomycetaceae > Streptomyces > Streptomyces sp. NPDC001157. The sequence goes on along the minus strand of NZ_JBSFJW010000001.1, from coordinate 630,366 downwards.
ACGGCGAGCGCGCCGGCCGCCGTGCCGCCGTACAGCGAGAACAGGTGGTACGTGTGCTCGCGGGCACCGATCGAGTCGGTCCACGACTTCGGCACGAACAGGCCCACGACATGACCGGCGAGCACGAAGAGGATGCCGTAGTGGAAGGCCGGGGAGGCGATGTTCAGCAGCTTCGACTCGTACACCTGCGACGAACGCGTGGTCCAGCCGTACTTGTCGTAGCGGTAGCGCCAGATCAGGCCGGCAGCGAGCAGGGCGAAGGCGACGTACGGCAGGACGCCCCACAGGAGCGTGGTCATGAGCGAACCTCCGTGTGGGGGATCGGCAGGGTGGCGCACACGGCGTCCAGGACGGATGCGTACGGGGTACCGAAGTCGGTGAGCCGGCCCCGGAGCTGCCCCAGGGCCTCGTGGTGTTCCGTGAGGAGGTCCGTGTTGCCGGTGCGGGCCGCGAACTCCAGTACCGCGGGCAGGAAGTCGGGCAGTTCCTCGCCGGTGAACTCCAGGCCGGCGGCACGGTAGACGTCCTTGAAGCGGACCAGGGACATGCCGCGCCGCCAGGTGTCCCCGTCCCGCCACCAGCTCAGATAGAGGCTGTGCCGGTTCTTGAAGTCGAAGACCTGGAGGTAGTGGGCGGCCAGCTCCCCGGGCGGGGTGACGGCCGCGTGGTCGGTGAACTCCCGCAGCTGCGGGGCCGCTTCGCGCAACAGGGGCAGCCGGGCGCGGAAGTCGTCGTCGGGATAGGTCAGGCAGAGCGCTGCCGCCTGGTACAGCACGGCGTCCGAGGGCATCAGGTCTCCTTGGTCTCATCCGTGGTCCGGCGTCTGCGCAGGGCGTGGAAGTTCTCCACCGGCACCAGCGGCAGCCGCCTGCGTCCCGAGTTCTCGACCGCCTCGTCCCGACTCGTCCGCACCAGGCCGTCCTTGCCGGGGGCCTGCTGGTAGCTGCGGCGGCGCTCGGGGGCGCTCTGGATGTCGGCCCAGGCGAGTACCGGGTCGCAGGTGCGGGCGAGGGCCTCCCGGTACAGCTCCAGCAGGACGCCCCCGGACGTACGGGTGGCGCACGCGGGTCGGCGAGGAGGTGTACCAGGAGAAGGCGGCGCCGCGCGTGCGGCCGCGGGGTTCGTGCTCGGGGCGGTCGGGCCCACCGAGGGGTGGTCCGTCTGCCGGCAGCGCGATGCCGTGCAGGTCGGGGCGGTGGCTCCGGGCCGCAAGAATCCTGCGCGGAGCAGTGCCGCTCCCGGCTCGGCGGACGGTATCCGCGTGTCGGCCACCTGCGTCGCTCCCTTGCTCGCCCTCTGCTTCGACGCTAGGGGCGGGCGGGGGAACGCACCCGTTCATGGCGCCCGTACGGGTGCACGGGCAAGGCGTCAGGGCTTGCGGGCGACCCCCGCGTACACGGGCACGACGCCCTCCGTCTGAGCCGCCACGTCCTCGGCCTCCGGCCGCCACCCCGTCACCGGGATCACGCCCGGCCCCAGCAGCTCCAGCCCCTCGAAGAACCGCTGGAACTCGGTGATCGACCGGGGGTGGAACGCAGTGCCACCGGCCCGGAAGGCAGCGGCCGCCTTCGCGATGGCCTCCGGGTTCAGGTCGGGGGTGACCTGCGACAGGATCAGGTGGCTGCCCGGGGCGAGCGCCGCGACGTACTTCGCCAGGAGGTCGTGAACGTCATCGTCCAGGTAGTGGGTCAGTGCCACCAACGACAGCGCGACCGGCCGGGAGAAGTCCAGGGACTCGGCGGCCTGCTGCAGCAAGGTGTCGATGTCCCGCACATCCGCGTGCACATAGTCCGTGCGGCCCTCCTCGGAGCCGCGCAGCAGCGCCTGGGCGTGCCGCAGCACGATCGGGTCGTTGTCCGCGTACACCACCCTGGACTCCGGCGCCACGGACTGTGCCACCTGGTGCAGATTGGGCTCGGTGGGGATACCTGTGCCGATGTCCAGGAACTGGCGGATCCCGGCCTCGGCGACGGCACGGACGGCCCGGTGCATGAACCGCCGGTTGGCCCGCGCCCCACGCACCGCGCTGTTGTCCACGGCGAGGATCTTCCGGGCCAGCGCCTCGTCCACCGGGTAGTTGTCCTTGCCGCCCAGCCACCAGTCGTACACACGGGCAGGGTGCGGGCGGCTGGTGTCGATCTGCGGTGCGGCGTCGGATCCGGTCATGCGGGGTCTTCTCCTCCGGTCGGACAGGTGCGGTGGGTGGCTCAGAAGTCCTGGCGGTGCTCCCGCAGGATCTTCTTCGTGCGCTGGGCCGACGCGGCCCGCGCCGTCATGTGGTCGAGGACCTCCAGATGCGCGGAGACCTCCTTGCGAGAGTCGAGGTACAGGGCGCCGGTCAGATACTCCGTGAAGACCATGTCGGGCAGCTCGGGCTCGCCGAAGCGGAACAGCGTGAAGGGTGCGTACGTCCCCGGGTGCGGGCCGTCCTTGAACTCGGCGATCTGCAGCGTGACCCGGTCCCGCTCGGCGAATTCCAGCAGCTTGTCCAACTGCTCGCGCATCACCTCGCCGCGGATGCTCACCGGGCGCCGCAAAACCGTTTCATCCATGATCACCCACAGGTGCGGCGGGTCCGGGCGCTCCAGCAGCCGCTGCCGCGCCATCCGCAGCGACACATGCCGGTCGATGGTCTCCGGACCGGTCTGCCCGACCGTGCCCGCCTCCATCACCGCACGGGCGTAGTCCTCGGTCTGCAGCAGCCCGGGCACGAAGTGCGGCTCGTAGGAGCGGATGATGGTGGCGGCGCCCTCCAGGCTCACGTACAGGCTGAACCAGTCCGGCAGCACGTCGTGGAACCGCTGCCACCAGCCCGGCCGGTTGGCCTCCTCGGCCAGGGCCACGAACGCGGCCGCCTCGTCGTCCGGCACGCCGTACGTCTCCAGCAGCACCTGGACGTACGGGATCTTCAGGGCGACCTCGGCCATCTCCATCCGCCGTACGGTCGCGGGGGCCACCCGCAGGACGCGTGCGGCCTCCTCACGCTTGAGCCGGGCCGCCTCCCGCAGTTCCTGCAGGCGCCTGCCGAGCACCACTTGGCCCACGGTGGGCGCGGGACGCCGCTCGCTCACGCCACGCCTCCCCTACGCGCCGAAGTAACCGCGCAGCAGTGTGTCATGTTCCGCCGACAGTCTCACGGGTTCGACGGTGAGGCGCTCGCCACGTGGGCCGTACGGCGGTTGGGCGGGGCTGCGGGGGCCGCGTCCCGTCAGGGCATCAGCGACTGGAGGTACTTGACCGTCGCCGGGTCGGCCGGAAGGAGCGTTTCGATGGCGAGCTCCGCGACCGTCACGTCCATGGGGGTGTTGAACGTGGAGATGGAGGAGACGAAGGACAGTGTGCGGCCCTCGTGCTCGATCTGCATCGGGAGCGCGAAGTAGGGGACGGGCTCCGGCGGTTCGTCGTCGTGGCCGTGCTCCGGCTGCGCCACCGGGTAGGCCGCCACCTCCTCGTACAGCGCCCGCAGCTGCTCGGAGCGGTGCAGGGCGATCTCCCGTTCCATCTGCGCGAGCAGATGTCCCCGCCACTCCGGGAGATTGCGGATGCGCGGTGCGAGGCCCTCGGGGTGCAGCGTCAACCGCATGGCGTTGAGAGGGGGTTCGAGCAGCGCCGGCGCTACGCCCTCCAGGAACATCGTCATGCCCCGGTTGGCCGCGACCACGTCGTACACCGAGTCGACGACGAACGCCGGGTAGGGCTCGTAGCACTGGATGAGGCGTTCCATGCCCTGACGCAGGGCGTCCAGCCCGGGCGAGTCGAGCGGGGTCTCCGGGTAGTGCGGGGCGTAACCGGCCGCCAACAGCAGGGAGTTGCGCTCCCGCACCGGGACGTCGAGGTGCTCGGCGAGCCGGAGCACCATCTCCTCGCTGGGCCGCGAACGGCCCGTCTCGATGAAGCTGATGTGCCGCGCCGAGGAGTCGGCCCGCAGCGCCAGCTCCAGCTGACTCACCCGGCGGCGCTCCCGCCAGGACCGCAGGAGGGGACCGACGCCCTTGTCGGTGGGGGCGGTGGCCGAGGTGCTGGTTCCCGTCACGACAATGGTCATACGTACGACCGTAGTCGAGGAGCGCACCTTATGACCTGGCCGCCGTTGAAGCCGACCTTGGAGACCGCCGCGGTGTACCGGGCCAGAGTGCGGGGCTGTCTGCTGGGCGGGGCGATCGGGGATGCCCTCGGCTACCCGATCGAGTTCCTGTCCCTGGACCGCATTCGTACGGTCCACGGCGAACGCGGGTTGACCGGGTTCGTGCCGGGCGCGCACGGCGCGATGGGCCTGATCAGTGACGACACACAGATGACCCTGTTCACCGCCGAGGCTCTGGTGCAGGCCCAGGCACGGGAGCGGGCGAACGGGAGCGACGGCAGCTGGACCGTCCTACTGCGCCGGGCGTACCAGTACTGGCTGGGGACCCAGAACAAGCCGGGCCCCGAGGTGTCCGAAGCGTGCGGCCTCATCGGCGAGGCCTGGCTGTACGCCCGCCGCGCGCCGGGCAACGCCTGTCTGACCGGGATCGCCCAGGCGTACACCCCCGACCCGTGGCTCGCGCTCGACGGCAAGCCGGGCCAGGTCAACCCCGACTCCAAGGGCTGCGGCACCGTGATGCGCTCGGCCCCCTTCGGCCTGATCAACTCCGCCGACGGGGCCTTCGCCATGGCCGCCCGAGGCGCCCAGATCACCCATGGCCACCCCACCGGCTACTACGCGGCGGGCGCGCTGGCCGCGATCGTGGCGTACGTGGTGGAGGGGGACTCCCTGGAGGGTGCGGTGCTGCGCACGCTTCGGCTGCTGGCCCGCCACCCCGGTCACGAGGAGACGACGGCCGCCCTGGAGGGAGCCCTCGACCTCGCCGCCCAGGGGCGGCCCACCGCGGAGAAGCTCCAGTCCCTCGGCGCGGGCTGGGTCGCCGAGCAGGCTCTCGCGATGGGCGTCTACTGCGCCCTCGTCGAGCTGGACGTCAAAGAGGCCCTGCTGCTGTCCGTCAACCACTCGGGCGACAGCGACTCCACCGGCTCCATCTGCGGCAACCTCCTCGGCGCCGTGCACGGAGACGTCGGCCTGCCGCACGAGTGGGTCGAGCGGGTCGAGGGCAGGCGCACGATCGTCGCGATCGCGGACGATCTGGCGGCGGAGCGTCTGCACGAGCGGTGAGGGAGCAGCCGTTCCCCAACCGTCCGGAGGGTTCCCCGGCCCGCCCCCGGGAACCCTTCTGACCAGGACCGCAGTCAGCGGCTGTGGCACGCTGAAGAAGCACCCGGTGCCGAGGAAGGAGCGAGCCCATGCCCGTCGAACCCCTGTCGCTGAAGGAGATCGAGGACCGACTGGCCGAGCTGCCGGGCTGGGCGGTCGACGGCGACCGGCTCACCCGCTCCTACCGGCTCGGCTCGCACTTCGCGGCCACCGCGATGGTCATCCACATCGCCCAGGTCCAGGACGAGCTCGACCACCACTCCGACCTCACCCTCGGCTACAACACCGTCTCCCTGTCGGTGAACACCCACAGCGTCGGCGGCAAGGTCACCGAGCTCGACTTCGGCCTCGCGCAGAGGGTCGAGGACCTCGCACAGGCCCACGGGGCGCACTGACCCGCGTGCTCGACTACGACAAGGAAGCCGACGCGTACGACGCCAGCCGCGGCGGCGAGCCGAGGGCCGCGGCCGCCGCCGACGCCGTGCTGGGCCTGCTCCCGGCGGCCACCGAGCGGCTCCTCGACGTGGGCTGCGGCACCGGGATCGTCACCCGGCGTCTCGCGGCCGCGCGGCCCGCCACCCGGGTGACGGGCGCCGACCTGACGTACGGCATGGCCCGGATGGCCGCCATGCGCCTGCCCGGCTCTGTCCTCCTGGCCGACGGCCGCCGGCTGCCGTTCCCCGACAGGACGTTCGACGCCGTCACCAGCGTCTGGCTGCTGCATCTGTTCGACGAACCCGAGGACGTCCGCGCCGTCGTCGCCGAGTGCGCCCGCGTCCTGAAGCCCGGCGGTGTGTACGTCACCACCGTCGACAAGGCCGCCGCCCACGACGTCGGCAGCGACATCGACGCCGTCCTCGCCCCGCGCCCGCGCCGCCCGGCCCCGGACGCCGCCCCGCTCGTGGAGTCGTACGCCGCCGCGCAACGCCTCCACCCGGCGGGTGAGGCCCGCTTCCCGGGCCGCGGTCAGGGCCGCAGCCCCCTCCGCACCGCCGCCGATCTGCGGCGCGGCTGGTTCACCCGGCTGCCGCCCGGCGATCCGCTCACCGAACGCTTCGTCGCACGCCTTCAGTCGCTGCCCGACCAGGAACGACCGCGCGCCGACCCGGAGTTCAGCCTCCGGGCGTTCAAGAAGCCGACGGCCGACTGAAGTCCATCGTCCAGTTCGTCACCCATGTCACCCCGCCGTCGACGGAGAACGCCTGCTCCCAGTGGGCGGATGTGGGGGACACGTCCGCCCACACGAACCGCACCCGTACGTCCTTGCCGTCGTGCGTGTCGTCGCCGTAGAACTCGCCGCGATCGCCTTCGAAGCGGCCGATCACGGGCGGGAAGAGCTTGCCGCTCCGGCTGGAGGACCAGTTCAGCGACCATTCCCTGCGTTCCACGTCGAACAGGCGCAGGGTCAGCCCCTTCGCGCCGAGGTACGGCATGTCGATCTCGTCGATGTTCGCGGCCCCGTCGAACAGCGGCCGGCACCAGTGGGTGGCCGGGAACTCCACCCAGTCGCTGTCCGGGTCGAGGAAGTCGGTGCGGCGACGGTTCGCGACCTGCCACTCGCCGGTGAAGAAGTCGAAGTCGTGCGGGCTGCTCATGAGCGCTCTCCAGTGGTTCCTGCGGGCAGGGAGTCGGCCAAGTAGGCGTCGAGGTCCGGGACTTCGGGCACGAGCATGTGCCGTACCCAGGCGTCCCGTTCGTGCTGGATCGGCGGCAGCTCGAAGACGCAGCCGATCCAGGGGAGTCCGGGCCTGACGAAATGGGTCGGGTCGTGATCGGGGCAGCCGACGACAGGCTGACTCGCGGCGGCGTTCGCGTAGTGCAGGACGTTGTCCCACACCCAGCTGTAGGCGTTGATGTAGGCCCCGTCGTCGTTTCCCCTGTGAACGACGACGAAGGTCGCGGGCGGAGTGCCGTCCGGCTCCGGCAGCAGCTCCGGCAGGATCGCGTACGCCGCCTTCTCCACGTCGGGTGCGATGCCGGCCGGGTCGGCCGTGACGTGGTAGCGCTTGACCAGCCGTCCCGCCACCTCGACGGGTGGCGGCACGGTCAGGAATTTCTCCGTGAAGGGCATGGACAGGACGCTAGGCCGACTTCACTGACATCCTGTGTCAGTGAAGTCCAGTCGACTCGTCTCGATCCTGCTCCTGCTCCAGACCCGGGGCCGGATGACCGCCGCCCAGCTCGCCGAGGAGCTGGAGGTCTCGGTCCGCACGGTCTACCGGGATGTCGAGGCGCTGGGCGCGGCGGGCGTGCCGCTGTACGGCGACGCGGGCCACGCCGGCGGCTACCGTCTGCTCGACGGCTACCGCACCCGCCTGACCGGCCTCACCGCCGACGAGGCCGAGGCCCTCTTCCTCGCCGGTGCGCCCGGCCCGGCCGCGGAGCTGGGCCTGGGGTCGGTGCTCGCCGCCGCCCAGCTCAAGGTCCGGGCCGCCCTGCCGCCGGAGCTGCGCGCGCACGCCGACCGGATCAGCGGCCGCTTCCACCTCGACGCCCCCGGCTGGTACGCGGACGCCGAGGAGGCGCCGTATCTGCCGGCCGTGGCCGACGCGGTGTGGAACAGCCGTGTCCTGAACGTCCTGTACCGCCGCTGGGCCGAACCCACCGACGTGGAGCGCCGCCTGGAGCCGTACGGACTGGTCCTGAAGGCCGGCCGCTGGTACGTCGTCGCGGGCCCGGGCCCGCGCACCTTCCGCGTCGACCAGATCCTCCAACTAGCCGCCTCCGACGAGGAGTTCACCCGCCCCGACGACTTCGACCTGGCCTCCTACTGGACGGCGTACCAGCGCGACTTCCACGACCGGCTGTACCGCGGCGAGGCAGTCGTCCGGCTGGCACCGGGCGTGCGACTGCCGAGGGGGGTCGACGGCCGTACGGACGCGGACGGCTGGACCGTCGCCACGGTCCCCATCGAGTCGGTCGAGCACGCTCATGGCGAGTTCCTCCGCATGGGCACGGACATCGAGGTGCTCCAGCCGCCCGAACTGCGCGAACGCATCGCCCGCACGTCGGCCCAACTGGCAGAAAAGTACGGCAGCTTGGCGGAAAGTGACGGCGACTGAGGGGACAGACCCGTCCGTCCTCATCTGGAGGTCCGGTCATATGCAGCACCCGGCCATGGTCGAGAAGCTCGACGAGGGCGTCGTCAGGCGCTGGCTGGGCACCGAGTTCCGCACGGGCCACAAGGACGTGCCCACCACTCCACCGGCAGCGGCACCACCCCCGACGGGTCTCGTACACCTACACGGCGAACGACGCCTCCGTCGGCGACCTGGACGGTGACGGCAGGCTCGACTTCGTCCTCAAGCGGCAGCCGACGAACGCCAAGGACAACTCCCAGTCCGGCTACACGGGTGACACGTTCCTCGACGGCATCGAACTCGACGGCCCCCGCCTGTGGCGCATCGACCTCGGCCGCACCATCCGCTTCGGCGCGCACTACACGCAGTTCCAGGTGTACGACTACGACGGTGACGGCAAGGCCGAGGTCGCGATGAAGACGGCGGACGGCACGGCAAGGGTTGCCAACTACCGGGGCGCGTACGGGGGCAGCTTAACTCGATCGTGTGATAGCAGACTTCTGAGCTTGCGGTGGCCTGGGCCGTTCGGGCTACGGAGATCGTGCGATCTGGGACGCCGGATACGGTGCCAGCGTGCGGGACCTGCTGGCGCGAGGAGGCCGTCCGGCCGACGGCCGACGACACGGCTCTGCGCATCTACTCCACGCCGTACGAGACGAGCACGAGGATCACGACCCTGGCAGAACACCGCCTGCAACCAGCCTCCGCACCCGAGCTTCTTCATCAGTGACGGGACGGCGACGGCGCCGAGACCTTCGGTCCACACCCCGTGACACGGAGGCGGTCGCCCACCGATCGCGGGCGACCGCCTCACCTCACCGGGTCGGCCTCAGCCGCCCACGACGCCACCCAACAGGCCGCCCAGGAGGCCGGTCACGACGCCCAGAAGGCCCGAGAGCACGTCATGGTGGTCGCCGTTGTCGCCCTTGGAGGAGACGCATGTCTGGTGGCCCAGAAGGGAGATGTGGATGGTTCCTTCGCACTTGGCGGGCGCCGGGGCCGCTGAGGCGCTCGGCGCCATGAAAGCCAGGGCGATTACGGGAGCGGCGAGGACCGCCGCGACGCGAGAGCGGGTCGATTTGCGTGTGCGCTGCGACATCACTGTCCTTTCGACGGGCATGTGGGACCGGACCTTCCTTGATCAGGTTCAATCAGATTCAGGTGGCCCTCTGCGCTCCGCAACTCGAGGATCACTCCCGGCAACCGTTCGGCCCAGTCAGGCGACCGTGCAGGTCCGGTCGCCCAACTTCAACGAGGCCGGTTCGTGTTCGCCCCCGACCAGCTCCCCATGAAGCCGAAGCCCACGGACGAACAGGCCGCCACCGTGCCGTTCCAGCTCAGGTTCTTCGCCGTCACCACCGCGCCCGACCGGGTGTAGTCGGCGTTCCACAGCTGTGTGACCCTCTGTCCGTCCGCGAAGGTCCAGCCGAGTGACCAGCCCCCCCCAGGCACTCGCACCCGTATTGGTGAGCTGTACGTGGGCCTGGAAGCCGCCCGACCACTGGTTGGTGACCTTGTAGGTGACCGAGCAGGCACCGGTCGGCGTCGGGTCCGTGCCGCCACCACCGCCGGTGCCGCCGCCTCCGGTCGTGTCGGAGGTGTCGCCGTAGACGACACCCCGGCCGTTGGTGGAGACGTACACCCGTCCGTAGACACGCGGGTCACCGGTGATCGCCCCGTCCGTCCAGCCCCACTGGTGGGCGTCGTCGTTGATGCAGCGAGAGTGCCGGGCGGCCCCCAGTGCGGGTGGGGGCCGCCCGGCGGTTGGCCCCGACGTCACGTGTCGAGACCTACGTACGCAGAGCCTTCAAGCGCTTCCGAGGAGCCGGGCGGTGCGGGAGCGCCCGATAGGGGCGCGGGGCTGTGCTGGATTTGCGGCTACCGCCGCGTGTGCGTGACCAACCACAGCGGGCCCGCAGCCCAACAACCGCCCAACCCGCGGAGCGCCTCGCAGGGCTATTCGAGAAGCTCCGCGTACGAGCCCATGGCCAAGGCAATGTCCGCCTGAGCCCAGAACCGGTGATACGTGAACGACGGCGCCGCCCCACCCGCCAGATACGCCTGGATCTTCGACCAGGCAGGGTCGTTCTTGTAGAACGACCGCAGCGAGGAGAACGTCGAAGACGAGTTGACCGCATCGCCGTTCGGCATCTTCCCGCTCCACCCGCTCGGCACATACACACTGTCACCGAAGCGGTTGTAGTCGGCCCGGGTCTCCGGCACGGCGACACCAAGCCCGTCCTGGTAGTTGTTCCACATACCGTCCAGCAGCGCCTTCGCCGTCGACTTGGCTGTCGCGTCACCGGACTTGGCGGCGTAGTACGTCAGGACCTTGGCATACGCGGCGGCCACCCCGACGTCATTGGTGTAGTCGGCGACGGTGACGTGAAGTCCGCTGTTGGAACCGGGACTTGACGCGTTCCAGGTGTCGGGCTGCCCCGACCACTGCAGAGTCGCGGGGATCCGATAGGTGCCGTCCGGGTTGATCGTGGTCTGGGACAGCGCCCACTTGACCCACTTGTCGAGGATCGCCTTGGCCTGCGCGTTCCCCGTCTGCTGGTAGTACTCGGCGACCCGCTCCATCGACCACGCCTGGAAGCCGAACCACTGGTTGGACGGCGGGTCGTGGTAGACGGGCTGCCAGTCGTAGTACATGCCGTAGAAGGTCGACGTACCGGACGGCGGGGTGGCGTAGCGCCCGGCCCAGCTGTTGGTCGCACCGCCCGCGATGGCGCCCTCGGACGACTGCAGCCACTGGTAGAACTCCAGCTGCCGCTGCAGCGACTTGGACCAGTCGGTCGTGCCCGTCGCCGACTTCGGCTTCAGATCGGCGTACGAGCTCAGCGCGTACGCGGCGAGCGGGTTCTGGTAGCCGCCGTGCACATGGCTGGAGCCGATGCGCCAGGCCCAGCCCGCGTTGGTGTCCGTGGCGCCGCCCCAGGCGTAGTACCAGGACAGCAGATAGGCGGAGGCGTCCTTGCCGGTGCCGGCCGGGCAGGTGGACGGACCGACACAGTTGCCGATCTTCTTGAAGTACTTGTCGTACATCGCGTAGCGCAGATAGTCGCCCATCTTCGCGGCCTTGCCGACCGTCGCGGAGACGTCGCTGCCCTTGCCCTGCTGCTTGGCCCACACATCGGCCCAGTACGCGGCCTGCACGGCACGCGCGTCGGCGTCCGGAGCGTCGGTGAACTTCCACTGTTTCGCGTACGACGAGTCGCCGGTGAAGAGGTCCAGGTAACCGTTCGTACCGCCGTACTTGAAGGCGTCGCAGGTCGGCTGCGGCACCGTCTCCCACACCGACTCCTGCGGGCCGCGCTGGAAGGTGTTGATGTACGACGGGCCCTTCGCCGTCGGACCGCCCTCGCAGGTGCCGCCCGGCGTGTTGCCGTACCCGTAGACGTTGTCGACGTCCTGCAGCCAGTGCATGCCGTACACGTCGTCCGTGCCGTACGCGCTCTTCAGCTCGCCCGCGATCGGATCGGAGCCGACCGAGACCGACGTGTCGAGCTTCGCCGGGTACTCGTTCGGGGTGTCCAGCTCCGGCGCGTACGTCGCCGGCTTCGAGGCGTTGTAGAAGGAACTGGTCGGCTGGTCGGCGTGGGTGGGGATCATGTACTTCTCCATGAGAGCCCAGGCGCCGTTGAACTTGGACCAGTCACCGGTGACCTTGCCGTACATCGCCTGCAGCCAGAGAAGGTAGCTGTAGGCCTCCGACGTGGTCTCATGGCCCTGGTCCGGGGCCTCCACGATCAGCGTCTCGACCGAGTGGTAGGGGATGCCCTCGGGTGAGAAGTAGCCGTTCGCCGGGTTGGTGATCTTCCCGTAGAGGTCCAGGAAGCGGGCGTCGTACGCCTTCGAGGCCGCCAGCTCGGTGACGGTGACCGCCGCCTTGGTGAAGCCCGTCGCCGTCGACTCGAAGGAGGCCGCGCCGGTCCCGGAGGAGTCGGCCGTGATGGTCACCGTCTGGGCCGTGCTCCAGTTGGACGGTGTGAAGGTGAGCGAGGCGCCGCCCGTCACCGACAGCCCGGAGTTGCCGCTCGCGCGGGCCGTCGTCACGGTCACGTTCGCCGAGGGCTGTGTGGACAGCTTCACCGCGTACGTGCCCGTCTTGCCCTGCTGGACGCCCAGTTGGGTCGGCGAGGCCACCACGGCGGGACCCGAGGCGACCGTGATGCCGACGGGCGTCGACTCCGCGGACGCGCCCAGGCTGTCGTACGCCTTCGCCACCAGCGAATGACTGCCCACGGTCAAACCAGAGGCCGAGAGCGTGTAGGGCGCGCTGGTGTCCGTGCCCAGCAGGGTCGTGTCGTCGTAGAACTCGACCTTGCTGATCGTCGCGTTGTCGGCCGCGGCGGCGGTGGCCGCGAGCGGGACCGCGTCGCCCTGTGTGTAGACCGCGCCCGCGGTGGGGCTGGTCAGCACGGTGGCCGGCGGCTGGTGCGCGCCGGCGCAGGTGGTGCCGTTGATCGCGAAGCTCGTGGGGGCGGTGTTGGTGCCGCTGTAGGTGAACTGCGCGCCGGTGGAGACCGCGGCGCCCGCGGCGATCTTCGCGTTGTACCCGGCGTCCCTCACGGTCACCGACTGGCCGGACTGGGACCAGGTGCCGTTCCAGCCGTTGCTGAGTTTCTGGTCGCCGCTGTAGGCGTACGTCAGGGTCCAGCCGTCGATGGCGTCCGTGCCGCGGTTGGTGAGGGTCAGGTCCGCGGTGAAGCCGGAGCCCCAGTCGTTCGTCTTGTAGTCGACGCTGCACTGAAGTGCCGCCGCATGAGCGGGAGTCGTGCCGGTGCCGAGCATGGTGAGCGGAAGAGCGAGGGCCGCCACCGCGGCGGTCCACCATCGCCGGGCAGCTCTGCGTCTCCTTCTGGGTTGCATGTGCTGGTTCCTCCTTGCGGCTCGGAAAAGAGTGGGGGAGGGGAGGAGCAACAAGCCTTGAACCAGTGGGAGCGCTCCCATAGTGGGGATGGGTGCGAGGGGGGTCAAGGTGCTTGAAGAGTCGAAAAGATTCGACGGCTTTCAGGTGCTTTTCAGTTGAGGGAAAGTCAGGAAAGTCTGTGACTCCCCTGTCCTTTGCCGTCGCTTGGCGCTAGCTTCATGGGCACCAGTGGGAGCGATTCCATCAGTCGACGCGTCCGTCACGGCGCGCCCGAACTGCAAGGAGTCGCTCATGCGACACCCCCCGCGTTCAGGTCTTTTACTTGTTGCCGCCGCCGTGGCCCTGGTGGGCACGGCGGTCGCACCGGTCGTCACGGCACGGGGAGCCACCCCCGCCTGCTCGGTGGAGTACTCCGTCACCAGCCAGTGGGACACCGGCTTCCAGGGCGCCGTGAAGATCACCAACAACACGGCGGCCATGAGCAGTTGGAGCGTCAGCTTCGACTTCGCAGGCGGCCAGAAGGTCAGCCAGGGCTGGAACGCCAAGTGGTCCCAGTCCGGTACGACGGTGACCGCGGCCAACGAGAGCTACAACGGCTCGCTGGCCACCGGCGCGAGCGTCAGCGCAGGGTTCCTCGCCTCCTGGTCGGGGACGAACGCCGTACCGACGTCCTTCAAGCTCAACGGGACGACCTGCAACGTCGACTCGGAGCCGTCCCCGACGCCGACCGAGCCGCCCGCCAGTGGCACCGCACCTGCCCTGCACGTCTCCGGGAACAAGCTCGTGGACGCGGACGGCAGGAACCGCCGGCTGCTCGGCGTCAACCGTTCCGGCGGCGAGTTCATGTGCGTGCAGGGCCGCGGCGTCTGGGACGGACCGGTCGACGACGCCGCCCTCAAGGCGATCGCCGACTGGAAGGCGAACGCCGTCCGCATCCCCCTCAACGAGGAGTGCTGGCTGGGCGTTTCCAACATCAAACCCGAGTACGCGGGTGCCGACTACATCGCGGCCGTCAAGGACCTGGTGGCCAAGGTGGAGGCGCACGGCATGACGCCGATCCTCGACCTGCACTGGACCTACGGCCAGTACACGGGCAACTCGGCAGGCTGCTCCGACGTGCACGCCACCTGCCAGAAGCCGATGCCCGACATGCAGTACGCACCCTCGTTCTGGTCGTCGGTGGCCAGCGCCTTCAAGGCCGACCCGGCGGTCGTGTTCGACCTGTTCAACGAGCCGTATCCGGACCGGGCGACCTCCACTTCGACCCAGGCGTGGCAGTGCTGGAAGGACGGCGGCACCTGCCCCGGCATCGGCTACCAGGTCGCCGGGATGCAGGACCTCGTCGACGCCGTGCGCGGCACCGGAGCCAAGAACGTCGTCATGGCCGGCGGTCTGGCGTACTCGAACGACCTCGGCCAGTGGCTGACGTACAAGCCCACCGACCCCACGGGCAATCTCGTCGCCGCCTACCACGTCTACAACTTCAACACCTGCGCGAACGAGAGCTGCTGGAACTCCACCCTCGCCCCGGTCGCGGCCCAAGTGCCGCTGGTGGCCGGGGAGATCGGCGAGAACACCTGCTCGCACTCGTTCGTCGACCGGGTCATGAAGTGGCTCGACGACCGGGGCCTGTCCTACCTCGGCTGGACCTGGAACACCTGGGACTGCTCCTCCGGTCCCTCCCTGATCTCCAACTACGACGGGACCCCCACGTCGTACGGCATCGGGCTGCGCGATCACCTGCGCGCCATCAACCCGTAATCACCGCATCGGAGAAGGAAACCCGCACTCATGAGCCGTACCAGAACAGCGATGCTCGCCGCCCTGGCGCTGGTCGCCGGGACTGCCGGGACCGCGACGGCCGTCGTCCCCGGCGACGTCTCGGCGGCCTCCGTCCCCTGCACCGTCGACTACAAGATCCAGAACGACTGGGGCTCCGGCTTCACCGCCGCCGTCACGGTCACCAACAACAGTGCCGCCAAGAGCAGTTGGGCGGTGAAGTGGTCGTACGCAGGCAACCAGAAGGTCACCAACTCCTGGAACACCAAGCTCACCCAGAGCGGGACCGCCGTCACCGCCGCCAACGAGACCTACAACGGCCAGTTGGCGACCGGCAGTTCGGTCAGCTTCGGCTTCCAGGGCTCCTACAGCGGCACCAACGCGGTGCCGACCTCATTCACGCTCGACGGCGTGACCTGCAACGTCGACGACGGCAGCGGGGGAGGTGGCGGAGGCGGCGGCACCGACCCGAGCGGTCGCGTCGACAACCCGTACGCCGGCGCCAAGGTGTACGTGAACCCCGAGTGGTCCGCGCATGCCGCAGCCGAGCCGGGCGGCAGCCGGGTCTCCAACCAGCCCACCGGCGTCTGGCTCGACCGCATCGCCGCCATCAACGGCGTGGGCGGCGGGATGGGCCTGCGCGCCCACCTCGACGCGGCCCTCGCGCAGAAGGGCAGCGGCGAGGAGGTCGTCCAGCTGGTGATCTACGACCTGCCCGGACGTGACTGCTCGGCGCTCGCCTCCAACGGCGAACTCGGCCCGACGGAGATCGACAAGTACAAGACGCAGTTCATCGACCCGATCGCGGCGATCCTCGCCGACAGCAAGTACAGCTCGCTGCGGATCGTCACCACCGTCGAGCTCGACTCGCTGCCCAACCTGGTCACCAACACCGGCAGCCGGGCCACCGCCACCGCCAACTGCGACACCATGCTCGCCAACGGCAACTACGTGAAGGGCGTCGGCTACGCGCTCGCCAAGCTCGGCGCGATCCCCAACGTCTACAACTACATCGACGCCGGCCACCACGGCTGGCTCGGCTGGGACGACAACTTCGCCCCCTCCGCGAACGTGCTCAAGCAGGCGGCGACCAGCGAGGGCGCGACCGTCGACGACGTGCAGGGCTTCATCACCAACACGGCGAACTACAGCGCCCTCAAGGAGAACAACTTCACCATCGACGACACGGTGAACGGCACGTCCGTGCGCCAGTCCAAGTGGGTCGACTGGAACCGGTACGTGGACGAGCTGTCGTACGCGCAGGCCTTTCGCAACGAACTGGTCTCCGTCGGCTTCAACTCCGGCATCGGCATGCTGATCGACACGTCCAGGAACGGGTGGGGCGGGACCGCCCGGCCGGCCGGTCCCGGTCCGAAGACCAGTGTGGACGCGTATGTCGACGGCGGGCGCTACGACCGCCGTATCCACGTCGGCAACTGGTGCAACCAGGCCGGGGCCGGTCTCGGCGAGCGTCCGCAGGCGAACCCGGCGGCCGGGATCGACGCGTATGTGTGGATGAAGCCTCCGGGGGAGTCGGACGGGTCCAGCTCCGCCATTCCGAACGACGAGAGCAAGGGCTTCGACCGCATGTGCGATCCGACATACACGGGTAACCCGCGGAACAACAACAACATGTCGGGTGCCCTGCCCAACGCTCCGCTGTCGGGGCACTGGTTCTCGGCGGAGTTCCAGCAGCTCATGCAGAATGCGTACCCGCCGTTGTAGGTTGCGCCTGCGCCCCTGAAAGCAGGTCCGCTGGGGTCAGGCCTCTTTGGTCAGGCCCCGGCGGATCGCGTACTCCACCGCCGAGTAGTCGCCGTCCGGCCGTTCCAGCTCGTAGGGGACGGCCGGCATCAGCGGCGGCTGCGCCATGAAGCGGGGGCGGGTGCCGTGGTGGGGCTGGGCCGCGTGCACCAGGAAGGGATGGCAGAGATAGACGTCGCCGGGGCGGCCGGTGGCGTAGGCGAGGGGACGGTCGGCGGAGGCCGCCGCGACCTTCGGGCCGAGCTCCATGAAGGAGGCGCCCTCGTCGCCGTACGGCTCCAGCACCGAGGGTACGTCGAGGTGCGAGCCGACCCTGATGCGGGTCGGGGCGTCGGCCTCGGTGACCTCACTGAACAGGAACAGCATCAGCAGGGCGCGCTCCCGTGAGCGGAGGTTGGTGTGCCACAGGGTGGCGCCCTCCGGGAGATAGCTGCCCTCGATGTGCCAGCCGGCGTCGTCGGGTTCCTTCTCGTGCGGAAACCGGAGCGGGAAGCTGCCGAGGGAGTAGCGCGGCATCCAGCGCCGCTCGCCCACCAGCAGGTCGAACGCTTCATGCAGAACAGGCGAGTTGGCGGCAGCCGCGAACGGTCCCTGTGCCATTCCGCCCACCCAGACCACCGGGTCCTTCCAGGTGGCGGGGTCCTGGGGGTCGTACCCCGTCTCCTTCCACAGTAGCCGGGTGCAGCTCTCCGCGACGCGTGGCGGAAACGCCCCCTCGATCTTCACGAACCCGTCCGCGAGGAAGCCGTCCACCAGGTCATCATTCATCGGGCCATCGTCGATGACCCGTCAGGCACCGTGCACCTCATTTTTGCCGCCGACTTTTGCCGTTACGGCAACTGTGCTGGCCGTCATGCGGTGCGTCGGAGCACGCTGGGTCGCACCCGGACGAGAGGCTGACCTCCATGGCGCAAGGACACCACCACGAACACCGAGAGCACGGTCACGGTCACCACCACGACCACACCGACATCGACTGGGCCGAGATGGCCCCGCTGCTGGAGTCGCAGGCGGAGCTGTTCACGTCCCTGTACGAGCGGGCCATGACCTGGCTGAGCGACAAGCAGACCGAACCGGGGCTGATCGTCGACGCGGGCAGCGGGCCCGGTGTGGTCGCCTGTCTGCTCGCCGAGGCCTTCCCGGGCGCCCGGGTCGTCGCGGTCGACGGTTCGGCGCCGCTGCTGGAGCGGGCCCGTGCCCGGGCCGACCGGCTGGGGGTGGGCGATCGCTTCGGTACGCTCACCGGTGAACTGCCCGGCGTGCTGGACGAGTTGGACTACCCGGCCGATCTGCTGTGGGCCAGCCGCAGCCTGCACCACATCGGTGACCAGCGGGCCGCCCTGGCCGCCTTCGCCGCGCGGCTCGCGCCCGGCGGCACCCTCGCGCTCATGGAGGGCGGTCTGCCGGCGCGGTTCCTGCCGCGCGACATCGGGATCGGCCGCCCCGGTCTGCAGGCCCGTCTCGACGTGCTGGAGGAGGAGTGGTTCGCCGAGATGCGGTCGAGCCTGCCCGGCGCGGTCGCCGAGACCGAGGACTGGCCGGCCCTGATGGCCGCCGCAGGCCTCAGGCCCACCGGCACCCGCACCTTCCTGCTCGACCTGCCCGCCCCGGCCAAGGACCGCGCCCGCGCCTATGTCGCCGCCTCCCTCTCTCGTCTGCGTGACGGCCTCGGCGACCACCTCGACGCCACCGACCGCGCCACCCTCGACCAGCTCCTCGACCCCGACGACAAGGCGAGCGTCCACCACCGCCCGGACGTGTTCGTGCTGGCGGCACACACGGTGCACACGGCTGCCCATGCCATGTGAGGGGCAGTCCGACCGGCCGTCGCGGAAGGCCGGTCGGACTGCCTTGAAGCCTGCCCGGCCCGTGTCCTAGTTGTTCTGCAAGAACTTCTTCGCCAGCTGATCCCCCAGCGAGACCGCCGCGCTGTGGCTCTCGATGGGGGACACCTGCGAGTTCTTGAAGAGGATGTAGGTCACCCCGGAGTCGGTGCCGCCGGTCTCGGGGTTGGAGTCGATGCCGAGGGCCTGGGCGGTGGCGTACGAGGCCTCACCGATGATCTTCGTGGGACCGGTGTCGCCGACGACGGCGTACTCGACCTTGTTGTTGTAGATCACGGCGACCACGCCGCCGCCCTTGATGCCGGAGCCGGAGTAGTTCCAGATGCTGCTGGAGCTGGGCACGACCACGTAAGGCAGTGAATCGGCTTTGAGGGGTTTGCCGTTGGACTGGTGGAACGCCGTGTCGTCCTGGTACCAGGGGTCGGTGTTCTCGTTGCACTTCGAGGTGCGCTGGCCGTCGCAGTCGATGTCCATGTCGGCCTTCCAGAAGACCGCACCGTTCTTGCCGCAGACCGGGATCGTGGCCGACGTCTCGTCGTCCGTCTTGTACTTGCCGTGGGAGATCTGCTGACACGACGTCACTTTGGCGAGCAGGTCGGACGCGCTGACCGAGCCCTCCTGGGTGGACGCCGGGCCTGCCGTACCGGAGGCGTTCGCGGGGAGTACTCCGGCGGCGAGCAGTGCGGCCCCGGAGGCCGCGGCGAGGGTCAGTGTTCGTATGCGCACTGTGGGGGACCCTTCTGTTAGGAAAGTTTCCTTACTTGGGTGCCGTACAAGGTGGCCCTCTTTGCGTGTCCCCGTCAACCCCTTGGTCTGGACTTCCATGCCACGGCGGTGTTTCCGGACCTGATTGCAGCGGTTTGCCCGGAGGAGAAGACTGGAGAGGGAATATCCAGATATGCGCCCGACTTCTGGGAGGCGAGGCGTCATGTTCGTTCGCACGGTGTACGCGACGGGGGATCCCGCGAAGGTCGACACGGCCATCAGGGCCCTGAACTCGCAGGGGCGGGAACTGCTGGAGGAGCGCCCGGGCTATCGCGGGGCAGGCATCTTCGTGGACCGGGAGGTCGGCAAGCTGCTGGCCGCGAGCTGGTGGGAGTCCGAGGAGGCCCGGCGCAACAGCGACGAGGTCATGCGCGAGCGGCGCGGTGCGCTGCTGGAGCCGTTCGCGGCGACGACCGCGGTCGAGAACTACGAGGCGGTGGTCGTCCACCAGGTGCGGCCGCCGGAGGCGGGCGGCGGACTGCGGATCACCAGGTTGGAGTTCGACCCGATGGACGCGGACCTGCTCACCGAGACCTTCCGCGCCTCGGTGGTGCCCAGGCTCGAGACGCTGTCCGGGCTGGCCAGGGCGGTTCTGCTCGTCGACCGGGAGCGCGGACGCGGCCGAGTGGGCACCACGTTCACGGACCGCGGCTCCCTCGTTGCGTCCCGCGGGCCCCAGGCGGCGGCCCGGCATGAGGGCGCGGCCAAGGCGCACGTGACCGTGACCTCGCTGGAGGAGTTCGAGGTCGTCTACGCGGACGTGCGCGGCAACTGACGGGTTCCGTACGGGAGTTGGCCGAGGCGTCGGCTTCGGACACAGGTCGGCCCCCGCCGCTCGGCGGGGGCCGACCTGTGTACCGCGGCAGCCGTCAGGCCACGTTGAACGTCGCCGGGTCCGGACCGAGGCGCCGGTCCTCGTTGAGCGCGCTGATCGCCGCGAGGTCCTCGGTGTCCAGGCTGAAGTCGAAGACCTCGATGTTCTCCTTGATCCGGGACGGCGTCACGGACTTGGGGATCACGACGTTGCCGAGCTGCAGGTGCCAGCGCAGCACGACCTGGGCCGGGGTGCGGCCGTGCTTCTGGGCGATGGCGACGATCGCCGGGACCTCCAGCAGGCCCTTGCCCTGGCCGAGCGGCGACCAGGCCTCCGTGGCGATGCCCTGCTCCGCGTGGTACTCGCGGGCCGCGTGCTGCTGCAGGTGCGGGTGCAGCTCGATCTGGTCGACCGCCGGGATGACCGACGTCTCGTCGATCAGCCGCTGAAGGTGGTCGGGCTCGAAGTTGGAGACGCCGATCGCGCGGATGCGGCCGTCGGCGTGCAGCTTCTCGAACGCCTTGTACGTGTCGACGTACTTGTCCCGGGCCGGCGTCGGCCAGTGGATCAGGTACAGGTCGACGTACTCCACGCCGAGCTTGTCCAGCGACGCGTCGAAGGCGCGCAGCGTGGAGTCGTAGCCGTGGTCGCTGTTCCAGAGCTTGGTGGTGAGGAAGATGTCCTCGCGGGGGACGCCGGAGGCGGCGATCGCCTTGCCGGTGCCCTCTTCGTTGCCGTAGATCGCCGCTGTGTCGATGCTGCGGTACCCGGCCTCCAGCGCGGTGGCGACTGCCCGCTCCGCCTCGTCGTCCGGCACCTGCCAGACGCCGAAGCCCAGCTGGGGCATCTCGACGCCGTTGTTGAGGATGATCGGGGGGACCTTGCTGCTCACGAGCTCTTGATCCTTACGGTTGTCGTCAGGTGGTACTCCCATCGTCAACGATCACCGGCGGTCATGCATTCCTGACGGGAGAATCCATGCGAACTGACCGACGAGTCAGTTGAGGGAACCGGGGATTGTCCGGAAATGCATCCGACGTCTTCGGTCCGGACCATTGACGCCGACCCTTCCTCCCCGCAACTCTGGATCGCGCCACCGAACGAGTTCATGAACTCGGTGCATGCATGTGAACACCTTGCACCTGTCTGGGCCTCCCCAGCCCCCCACCCCTCAGGAAAGCAGGTACGACCACATGAACGAGACGCTTCCTCGCGCCCTCCGCACGGAACAGCCCCTCCCGGAAGGGCGGAAGACATCGGATGAAAACGTCTGGCAAAGGCCTGACTATGAGGTGGTCGAGACCGCGCTCGAAGTGACCGCCTACGCCCTCGGCGACCGCTGACCGGCCGTACGGCCACCGCACCGTGACCGCGACAACCGTCCGTGTCGACGGCGCCAACGCCTGGGGAACCGCCGAGTTCACCGAGCGGCTGCGCGCCGTCGCCGCGGAGCGCTACCACGACCGCCACCCCTTCAACCTGCGAATGCACCGCGGTGAACTGACCCCGGCCGAGCTGCGCCGCTGGATAGCCAACCGCTTCCACTACCAGCGCCACATCCCCGTCAAGGACGCCCTGATCCTCGCCGAGCTGGACCGGCCCGAGCTGCGCAGGTCCTGGCTGCGCCGCATCCAGGACCACGACGGCACGGCCGAGGGGGAGGGTGGGATCGAACGCTGGCTGCGCCTCGGCGAGGCGGCCGGCCTGCACCGCGACGAACTGTGGGAAGGCTCCCGGGTGCTGCCCGGCGTCCGCTTCGCAGTCGACGCGTACGTCAACTTCTGCCGCCTGCACCCGGCCCTGGACGCGATCGCCGCCTCGCTGACCGAGCTGTCGGCGCCCGACCTCATGCGCACCCGCATCGCCGCCTTCGAGCGCCACTACCCCTGGATCGACCCCGACGGCCTCGCCTACTTCCGCACCCGCATCGGCCAGGGTGGCCGCGACGGAGCCGAGGCCCTCACCCTGGTCCTCGACCTCGCCCGCACCCGCGAGCAGCAGCAACGCGCGCTCGCCGCACTGGAGTTCAAGTGCGAAGTGCTGTGGTCGCTGCTGGACGCGGTGGCCGGGGCGGGCGCGGCAGACGGGGGCGTGCCATGACCTGGCGTCCGGAACTCTCCCGCGGTGTCGTCCTGCGCCACGACCGCGTGCGGGACACCGATCTGCTGCTGCTCCCCGAGCGGGTGGTCGTGCTGCGCGGCAGCGCGGGCCCCGTCCTCCGCCTCTGCGACGGCACGCGCGCGGTGGACGACATCGTCGCCGAGCTGGGCGGACACTACCCCGCCGCGCCCGTGGCCGACGAAGTACCCGACTTCCTCGCCGCGTTGCGAAAGGAGGGCTGGCTCGCATGACCGTGGCCGCCCCCTGGGCGCTGCTCGCCGAACTCACCCACGCCTGTCCGCTGCGCTGCGGATACTGCTCCAACCCCATCGAACTGATCGGTCGGTCAAGGGAGTTGGACGCCGGGCAGTGGTCTGACGTGTTCCGTCAGGCCGCCGACCTGGGCGTCGTGCAGACACATCTGTCCGGCGGCGAACCGCTGCTCCGACGCGATCTGCCCCGAATCGTCGCAGTCGCCGACGCCGCCGGCCTCTACACCCAGCTGGTCACCAGCGGCGTCGGCCTGAGCGAGCGGCGCACGGCGGAACTCGTCGAGGCCGGGCTGCGCAGCGTCCAGCTCTCGGTGCAGCACGCCGACCCGGGGGCCTCCGAGCGGATCGCGGGCGCCCGCTCGTTCGCGGCGAAGGAGCGGGCCGCCCGGCTGATCCGTGCCTCCGGTCTCCCCTTCGGCCTCAACATCGTGCTCCACCGCGCCAATCTCGACGCCCTCGACGACCTGATCGCCCTCGGCCTGGCGTGGGGCGCCGACCGCATCGAACTCGCCCACACGCAGTTCCATGGCTGGGCCCTGCGCAACCGCGCGGCCCTGCTGCCCACCCGCGAACAGGTCGAACAGGCCCGCGCCTCGGTCGCCCACTGGCGCCAACTCCTCGGCCCGACAGTGGAGTTGGTGTGGGTCGCCCCGGACTGGATGGACGCCACCGCGAAACCCTGCATGGGCGGCTGGGGCGCGGTCTCGCTCACCGTCGCCCCGGACGGCACGGTCCTGCCCTGCCCGGCCGCGGCGGCCCTGCCGGACCTCGACCCGCCGAACCTGCGCGAGCAGCGGCTGGCCTGGATCTGGCGGGAGTCGAAGGCCTTCAACGCCTACCGCGGCGAGTCCTGGATGCCCGAACCCTGCCGCGGCTGCGCCCTGCGCACCACCGACCACGGCGGCTGCCGCTGCCAGGCCCACGCGCTCACCGGCGATGCCGGCCGCACCGACCCCGCCTGCCGGCACGCCCCCGACCACCACCTCGTACGCGATCTCGTGCAGGGGCCGCGCGACGACCTCGCGTACGCCTACCGAAAGGGAGGAACATGAGCCCCGGACGTCTGCGGACGGCACTGGCGACCCTCGCCCTCGTCACCGCCGGCCTGGTCACCCTGCCGGCCGCCGCACCCCCGCCAACTGCGGCCCTGTCCGCGCCCGTTCACCGTCCCAGGGCGGCCCCCGACTGGTCCGTGGCCGTCGTCGACTCCACCATGGCCCGCTACACCCCGAGCACCATCGGCGGCTGGTCCTATCCGGTCGGCCTCTACCTCTACGGCCAGTACCTCACGTACCGGCGTACCCACGACGCCCGCTACCTGACGTACATCAGGAACTACGTCGACCGGTTCGTGAAGAGCGACGGCTCCATCAACCAGTCCTTCAACAGCCTGGACAGCATGCAGGCCGGCCGGCTGCTGGTGATCCTGCACCACGAGACGGGCCAGGACCGCTACCGCAGGGCGGCCAAGAAGATCCTCGACCGCCTGAGCACCTACCCGCGCACCGCCGACGGCGGCTTCTGGCACGCGGACTCCTCCAGTCGCGCCCACCAGCTCTGGTCGGACGGTGTCTACATGGTGAACCCGTTCCTCGTCGAGTACGGCAAGGAGTTCGGCGACAGCGCGTACACCGACGACGAGGCGGCCAAGCAGCTGTACGTGTACGGCAGCCATCTGCAGGTGGCGAACGGTCTGCTCAGGCACGCCTACGACGAGTCGAAGAGTGCGAGCTGGGCCGACCCGCAGACCGGGCTCGCCCCCGAGCACTGGTGCCGCGCGGTCGGCTGGTACTCCATGGCGATCGTCAACGTGCTGGACGCGCTGCCCGCGAACCATCCGCGCCGGGCCCAACTCATGGACATCTTCCGGAACTTGGCGGCCGCTCTGGAGAAGTACCAGGATCCGGCGACCGGACGCTGGTACCAGGTGATCGACAAGGGCGGCCGGAGCGGCAACTGGACCGAGACGTCCTGCTCCAGCATGTTCACCTTCGCCCTCTCGCGAGGAGTCCGGCAGCACTACCTCGACCCGCACTACGCGGACATCGCCCGCCGGGGCTACCAGGGTGTCCTCGCCAAGCTCTCGACGGGCCCGGACGGCCGTACCGACCTCGCCGACATCTCCATCGGCACCAACGTCGGCGACTACGCGTACTA
This sequence comes from Streptomyces sp. NPDC001157, assembly GCF_053598255.1. Classification (NCBI taxonomy): domain Bacteria; kingdom Bacillati; phylum Actinomycetota; class Actinomycetes; order Kitasatosporales; family Streptomycetaceae; genus Streptomyces; species Streptomyces sp. NPDC001157. The sequence goes on along the minus strand of NZ_JBSFJW010000001.1, from coordinate 605,727 downwards.
CATCGCCCGCACCCGGGCCACCAACGACTTCCACGGCCTGGGTGCCTTCCTGATCATGAACGAAGAACTGCGAGGTGATTAGTGTCATGAGCACGTCCAGGCGGGTTCTCCTGGGAGCCGCCCTCGGGGGCGCGGCCGGGGCCGCGGTCGGCCTGCCGGCCACCACCGCCCACGCCGCCTCCTGGCAGCAGAAGTGGGCTCCGTCCGCGAGCGGCGACGGCCTCGGTGCCTTCGAGACGGTCGAGGACGACCGCGCCGACTCGCACCCCGCCGGTCATCCGCACATCTACGCCACCGGCGACAACTGGCGCTTCAACATGCACACCGTCGACCGCGACACCTCGACGGACCGCCAGCGCCAGGAGGTCACGGGCCTGCGCAACGGCAGCGGAAGCAACTACCTCAAGTGGACGCAGGGCCAGACCTGGCGGCTCACGTACTCGATGTACATCCCGAGCTCGCTGAAGGCCACGACCACCTTCACCCACATCATGCAGATGAAGCAGCCGGGCAACGGCACCTCGCCGATCGTCGTGCAGTCCCTGCGCCGGGTGAACGGCAAGCAGACCATCGAGCTCAAGCTCGCCATCGACGACATCCTGGTCGGCCGCACCGACCTGGACCCGCTGCACGACAAATGGACCGACGTCGACTTCCAGATCAAGGTCGGCAACGGCTCGGCCGGCTCGGTCCGGTGGATCCTCAAGTCCGGCGGCTCGACCGTCGTCGACGCGTCGAAGACCGGCGTCGACACCTTCCTGGCCGACCGTGTGCGCCCGAAGTGGGGCATCTACCGCTCCCTCGGCGACACCTCCGGATCCCTGCAGGACACCTACCTGCTGCTCACCAATCTCCGCGGCTACCAACTCGTCTGAGGGACCGTCATATGAGACCGCCCACCGCACAGCGGACGGGGGCGGCGGCGATCGTGTTCTTCGTCATCGCCGTCGTCCTCGGGCTCGCCCACCCCGCCGCGCTCGCGGCCCCGCGCCACACCCCACGCACCGCCACCGTCTACGACGTCCGTGACTACGGAGCCAAGGCGGACGGCTCCGCCAACGACGCCCCGGCCATCAACAAGGCCATCACGGCGGCGAGTTCGGCCGACGGTGGCGGCATCGTCCGCTTCCCCGCCGGCGCCTACAAGTCCCAGAACACCATCCACATGAAGAGCCATGTGACGCTCCAGCTCGACAAGGGCGCCACGATCCGGGGCTCCGGCGCCGACACCTACGACAAGGCCGAGCCCAACCCGAACGACGCCTACCAGGACTACGGGCACAGTCACTTCCACGACGCGATGATCTACGGCGACAAGCTGACCGACATCGGCTTCGTCGGCCAGGGCGTCATCGACGGCATGGGCAACCTGATCACCGGCAACCCGAAGTCCGGCGAGGCCGACAAGATCATCTCGCTGACGCGCTGCGACGGACTGCGCATCGGCGACGGTCTCACCCTGCGCCGCGGCGGCCACTTCGCCGCGCTGATCAACGGCTGCAAGAACGTCGTCTCGGACCACCTGACCATCGACACCGCGAGCGACCGCGACGGTTGGAACATCATCTCCACGACGAACGTCACCGTGACGAACGCCGACATCAGGGCCAACGACGACGTGCTCGTCTTCAAGAGTGACTACGCCCTCGGCGCCAAGCTCCCCAACGGCCACGTCCGCGTCAACGACTCCTCCCTGTCCGCCCGTTGTTGCAACGCCCTGATGTTCGGCTCCGAGACCTGCGGAGACTTCTCGGACTACCGGTTCGAGAAGATCCGGATCGACGGCGCCGACAAGTCGGGCCTCGGCATGGTGTCGATGGACGGCGCGAAGATCTCCGACGTCCACTACCGCGACATCACCATGACGAACGTCCACTCGCCGATCATGCAGAAGATCGGCACGCGGAAGCGCTGCGGCAACCATCCCGGCGTCGGATCGATCAGCGACATCACGTACGACAACATCACGGCCACCGGCAACAGCCCGTCCTTCAGCCCGACCCTGTGGGGCGAGACCGGCCACCGCATCAACGGCGTCACCTTCAACAACGTCAACATCACCGTGCCCGGCGGCAACGGCACCATGTCCACCGGCGTGCCGAGCAACGACCCGGGGGACTACAACCCGAAGGCCATCGGCACGCGCCCGGCGTACGGCTGGTACCTGCACAACGCCGACAACGTCCACTTCACCGACAGCTCGGTGAAGTTCGCCGCGAACGACGGCCGCCCGGCGGTCATCGCCAACGCGGCGAGCGACATCCGTTTCACCGGCTTCACCGCCGGGCGCGGCTCCAACTCGCCGTACGACATGGGGTTCCAAGACGTCGACGGGTACTGCCTGACCGGCGTGACGCTGCGAGTGTCGAGCAGCGGGTCCACCGAGAACTGCGCGAACGCCGTGCGGCCCCTCGACCTGGAGAACCCCCGCCAGGACTTCCTCCGCAACTCCGTCGGCGGCCTCTTCCTGCACTGGGGCCTGCGCACCGCACCCGCCCACACCAACTGCACCGCCTGGGAGAAGGACGTCACGAGCGGCGGCTGGACACCGGACTACTGGGTGAACGAGGCGAAGAAACTGCACACCCAGTACCTCGTCCTCGCCACCTTCCACAGCCGCCTCGGCTACGCCCGCCCCTGGCCGTCGAAGATCCCCGGATCCTGCTCCACCAAGCGGGACTTCCTCGGCGAGCTGATCACCGCTGCCAAGGCCAAGGGCATGAAGGTCATCCTGTACATGACCGACGACCCCAAGTGGCACGACGAGGGCGGCCACGAGTGGCTCGACTCGGCCGCCTACTCCGCCTACAAGGGCAAGAACGTCGACCTGACCACCCGTGACGGCTTCGGGCAGTTCAGCTACGACAACTTCTTCGAGGTCATGGACCGCTATCCCGGCCTCGGCGGCTTCTGGATCGACAACGACAACGTGTACTGGGAGAGCCACGACCTCTACCGGCAGATCTACCAGAAGCGCCCGAACTACACGCTCAGCAACAACAACGAAGACACGCCGATCATGGACATGATCAGCAATGAGCAGAAGACGGGCATGACCCCGTCGTACGACTACCCGCAGGCGATCTACACCGCCCAACCCCGCCTGACCGAGGCCGACTTCAAGCTGCCGTCGACCGGCGCCTGGTGGTACGACGGCTCCGACCCGACCGTCGACAAGAAGCTCACCCTCGGCCGTCTGATCACCAACGCGGGCTCGTCCGTCAAGGCCCTGATGGCCGAGACCGCCCAGGTCAACGGCAGGTTCCCGGCCAACCAGGCCGCCTTCAACAACTTCGCCGACTCCTACCTCGACCCCATCTGGGAATCCCTGCACGGTACCGAGGGCGGCGGCTACATGTACGGCGGCCTCAAGCCCGGCTTCTGGAACGACGGCGCGCACGGCGTCACCACCGTCGCCAAGGACGACCCGAACCGACAGTACGTCCACGTCCTGACCCCGCCCAGCACCAGCACCCTGCGCATCCGCGACAACGGCTACCGCATCGCCTCCGTCACCAACCTCCGTACCGGGAAGGCGGTTTCGTGGTCGCAGTCGGGCGGTGTGCTGACCCTGACCGGCCTCGACGACTGGGACCCGTACGACACCGTCTTCAAGGTCACCACCGCCGGCCGTCAGGGCATCCTCACCGGCGTCAAGGTGACCGCGAGCGCCTCCGCGAGCGGCCATGCCGGTACGGCCGCGGGCGACGGCGACTACCTGACCTACTGGGACAACGACAAGACGCTCCCGGTCAGCCTCACCTTCGACCTCGGCTCGGCCAAGAAGGTCCAGTACATCGGCCTCAACCAGCGCGAGGACTCTGTCGCCTACGCCCGCTCGGACACCGAGCAGTCGGCGCGGATCAAGGACTACAAGGTGTACCTGAGCAACGACGGCACGACCTGGGGGAGCGCGGTCAAGACCGGGCAGTTGCCAAGCCGCCGTGGAATGCAGGGAATTGACCTCACGGGGGCCGGCGCCCGCTACGTCCGTCTGGAGGTCGACACCACCTGGGCCGCCTCCACCGACACCACCCGCTACCAGCGGCTGCGGATCGACGAGGCGTGGATCGGCACGTCGTACGCCACACCGGCGGCCTTCACCCCCATGTCGGACAACGGGCAGTCCCTCCGCCCCGCCATGGGCTGGAGCAGCTGGAGCTTCGTGCGCCGCCTGCCCACCGAGGCGAAGATCAAGGCCCAGGCGGACGCGCTGGTGTCGAGCGGTCTGAAGGACCACGGCTTCGTGTACGTCAACCTGGACGACTTCTGGCAGAAGTGCGACGACAACGGCTTCGCCGTCGACAACTACGGGCGGTGGGCCGTCGACCCGGCCAAATTCCCCGGCGGCATCAAGGTGCTGGCCGACTACATCCACTCCAGGGGCCTGAAGTTCGGCTTCTACGTGACACCCGGCATCGCGAAGAACGCCGTCACGAAGAACACGCCGATCGAGGGGACCTCGTACCACGCGAAGGACATCGCGGACACCTCGAAGACCGAGAAGAACTACAACTGCAAGAACATGTACTACATCGACTACTCGAAGCCGGGCGCGCAGGAGTTCGTGAACTCGTGGGCGAAGCAGTTCGCCTCCTGGGGAGTCGACTACCTCAAGATCGATGGCGTGGGCAGCCAGGACATCGCCGACGTGCGGGCCTGGGACAAGGCACTGCGGGCGAGCGGACGGCCCATCAACTTCGCGCTCTCCAACAACCTTCCGATCGCCGATGCCGCCACCTGGCGGGGGCTCGCCAACAGCTGGCGCACCCAGGGCGACGTCGAGTGCTACTGCGGCCCGGGCTCCCACGGCAGCGGCTACCCGCTCACCGACTGGTCCCACGTCTCCGCCCGCTTCAACACCGCCGCCTCCTGGCAGCCGTACGCGGGGCCCGGCGGCTGGAACGACCTGGACTCCCTGGAGGTCGGCAACGGCGACCAGGCGGGCCTGACGGCAGACCAGCGGCGCTCGCACTTCACTCTGTGGGCGATGGCCGCCTCGCCGCTGCTGCTCGGCACCGACCTCACCCACCTGGATTCCGTCGACAAGGCGATGCTCACCAACGACCGGCTGATCGGTGTCGACCAGGACGGAGCGGCGGCGAAACGGGTTGTGAACAGTGGTGTCAAGCAGGTCTGGAGCAAACACGAAAACAGCGGCGCCTATGTGGTCGCGTTGTTCAACACCGGTACGTCCGGCAACTCCACGGTCAGTGTGAACTGGTCACAGGTGGGCTTCACCGGCTCAGGCGATGTCACGGACCTCTGGTCCGGCTCGCACAAGGGCGTGATCGCGGACTCGTACAGCGCGACGCTGCGGCCGGGCGAAGCACGGCTGATCCGTGTGAACCCGGTCAACAGCCAACTGAGGGGACAGTCATGAAACGCGACAGAGCTCTCGCCTGGGCCCTCTCCGTGGCCCTCGCCGCACCGCTCGTCGGCCTCACGGCGAGCACCGCCCAGGCCGCCACCGACTACCAGGCCGAGGACGCGGCCATCTCACAGGGCACGGTGGCCACCAACCACACCGGATACACGGGCACCGGCTTCGTCGACTACACCAACGTCAAGGGCTCGTCCGTGGAGTTCACGGTCAGCGCGGCCTCCGCGGGCACCGCCTCCGTCACGCTGCGGTACGCCAACGGGACCGCCACCGACCGCCCGATGGACCTCTCCGTGGATGGCACCGTCGTCGCCTCCGCCGTGTCCTTCCCGGCCACCGCCGACTGGAACACCTGGGCCACCAAGACCGTCGACGTCCCGCTGGCCGCGGGCACCCACAAGATCCGCGCCACCGCGACCACCGCCAACGGCGGCCCCAACCTCGACCGCATCACCATCGGTACGGCGTCCGACACCCAGGCCCCCACCCGTCCCGGACAGCCCAGCTGCTCCGACATCGGCGAGGACGCCCTCACGCTCTCCTGGGGCGCCTCCACTGACAACGTCGGCGTCACGGCGTACGACATCTACGAGCACGGCAACAAGCTCAGCGAGGCACCCGGCAGCTCGACCGGCAAGACACTCACCGGACTCACCCCGAACACGACCTACAACCTCACCGTCATCGCCCGGGACGCAGCCGGCAACACGTCCTCCGCCAGCCCGGTCGTCGACTGCACCACCAAACCCAGCTCCGACACCACCCCGCCGACGAGACCGGGCACGCTCGGCGCCTCCGACGTCACCGCGAACAGTGCCCGACTGACCTGGGGCGCCTCGACCGACGACAAGGCGGTCGTCGCATACGACGTGCGCAGCGACACCACGGTCTACAAGACGGTCGTGAGCGGTACGTCGACCACGCTGACCGGGCTCGCCTGCAACAGCCCGTACGCGCTGAACGTCGTCGCCCGCGACGCGGCCGGCAACACCTCCGAGCCGAGCAACACCGTCACCTTCACGACCAAGGCCTGCGCCACCGACGGCGGCGTCCCGAGCTCCGTCTCCACGCTGTCGACGGGCTGGACGATCCCCTGGGGCACCTACTGGATGCCCGACGGCCAGACCGCACTGGTCACCGAGCGGGACGACTTCCGCGTCTGGAAGGTCACCAAGGCAGGCGCGAGGACCCAGGTCGGCACCGTGCCGAACGCCGTGACCACCAACGGCGAGGGCGGTCTCCTCGGTGTCGCCGTCGACCCCAAGTGGGAGACCGACCACTACGTCTACTTCATGCACACCGCGTCCGAGGGCAACCGCGTGGTCCGCATGACCTACGACGGCACCGGGCTCAGCGACTACAAGGTCCTGCTCCAGGGCATCAAGAAGAACCGCTACCACAACGGCGGCCGTCTCGCCTTCGGCCCCGACGGCTATCTCTACGTCTCCACCGGCGAGGCCCAGACACCCGACCTGGCGCAGGACAAGAACTCCCTCAACGGCAAGATCCTGCGCATGACGACGGACGGGAAGCCGGCCCCCGGCAACCCGTTCGGCAACTACGTCTACAGCCTCGGCCACCGCAACCCGCAGGGCCTGGCCTTCGACCGCAACGGCCGTCTGTGGGAGGCGGAGTTCGGCAACAGCTCCAAGGACGAACTCAACCTCATCAAGCCGGGCGCCAACTACGGCTGGCCGATCTGCGAGGGCACCTGCAGCACGGCCGGGATGACCAACCCGAAGGCCACCTGGAACGTCTCCGAGGCCTCGCCGAGCGGTATCGCGATCGTCCGCAACGTCGTCTACATGGCGTCCCTGCGCGGCGAGCGGCTGTGGCGGATCCCGATCAACGGGGACAACGAGAGCGTCGGCACTCCGACCGCCTACTACGTGGGAACGTACGGCCGTCTGCGGACCGTGACCAAGGTGCCGGGCGCCGACCAGCTGTGGCTGTCGACCACCAACTGCGACAACAACGGCAACCAGCCCGACGGATCGGACAAGCTCTTCCGGATCGACATCAGTTGACGGAGCGCCAGCAGTTGACAGAGCGTCAGGGACCGGCTCAGGCCCGGTAGAGCGCCTCGACCTCGTTGGCGTAGGCGTTCTCGATGGCCTTCCGCTTCAGCTTCAGGGACGGGGTCAGCAGACCGTGTTCCTCGGTGAACGGCTGGGCCAGTATCCGGAAGGTGCGGATCGACTCGGCCTGTGAGACGAGGGTGTTGGCGGCTACGACCGAGCGCCGCACCTCCGCCTCCAGGTCGGCGTCCCGCACCAGCTCGGCCGGCGACATCTGCGGTTTTCCGCGCATGGTCAGCCAGTGCTCGACGGCCTCCTGGTCGAGGGTGACCAGGGCGGCGATGTACGGCCGGTCGTTGCCGACCACGATGCACTGGTTGACCAGCGGATGGTCGCGCACCCGCTCCTCCAACAGCCCGGGGGAGACGCTCTTGCCGCCGGAGGTCACCAGGATCTCCTTCTTGCGGCCGGTGATCGTGAGGTAGCCGTCCTCGTCGAGGGAGCCCAGGTCACCGGTGGCGAGCCAGCCGTCGTGCAGGGTCTCGTCGGTGGCCTTCTGGTTGTTGAGGTAGCCCTGGAAGACATTGGGGCCGTGCAGCCAGATCTCGCCGTCGTCCGCGATGTGCACGGTCATGCCCGGGATGGGCTGTCCGACGGTGCCGTAGCGGGTGCGCCCGGGCGGGTTGGCGGTCGCGGCCGCCGTCGACTCCGTGAGGCCGTAACCCTCGTAGATCTGCACGCCCGCGCCCGCGAAGAACAGGCCGAGCCGCCGGTCCATGGCGGAGCCGCCCGTGATGGCGTTGCGGATGCGGCCGCCCATCGCGGCCCGCACCTTGGAGTAGACGAGCTTGTCGAACAGCTGGTGCTGCACGCGCAGACCGGCCGAGGGCCCGGGTCCGATGCCCCAGGCCTTCGCCTCGACGGCATCCGCGTACTTCACGGCGATCTCGACGGCTTTCTCGAACGGCCCGGCCTTGCCTTCCTTCTCGGCCTTGCGGCGCGAGGCGTTGAAGACCTTCTCGAAGATGTACGGCACCCCGAGGATGAACGTCGGCTTGAATGCCTGCAGGTCCGGCAGCAGGGCGGCGGCGTTCAGCTGCGGCTGGTGGCCGAAGCGCACCCCGCCGCGGATCGCGGCGACCTCCACCATCCGCCCGAAGACGTGTGCGAGCGGCAGGAACAACAGGGTCGACGCCTCGTCGCCCTTCTTGGAGTGGAAGACCGGATCCCAGCGTTCGGCGACCGTGTCCGCCTCGTACATGAAGCTGCCGTGCGGGATGACACAGCCCTTGGGGCGGCCCGTGGTGCCCGAGGTGTAGATGATCGTCGCGGTCGAGTCGGGGGTGACCGCCTGGCGGTGCCGGTGCACCACCTCGTCGTCGATGTACGCGCCCGCGTCGTACAGCTCCTGCACGGCGCCGAGGTCGAGCTGCCACAGCTGGTGCAGCTGCGGCAGCCGGTCGATGACGCTGGCGATCGTCATCGCGTGGTCCTCGTGCTCCACGATCGCCGCCGAGCACTCGGCGTCGTAGAGCATCCAGAAGCACTGCTCGGCCGAGGACGTGGGGTAGATCGGCACCACCTGGGCGCCGATCGTCCACAGCGCGAAGTCGAACAGCGTCCACTCGTAGCGGGTACGGGACATGATCGCGACGCGGTCGCCGAAGCGGATTCCGCGGGCCAGCAGCCCCTTGGCCAGGGCCAGCACCTCGTCCCGGAACTCCGCCGCCGTCACATCACGCCACTGCTGCTGGTCGTCCTTGCGGCCGAGGCTGATGTGCAGCGGGTCTTCCTGGGCACGCTCGAAGACGACGTCGGCCAGGCCGCCCACCGGCGGTGACAACGTCAACGGAGGGTTGGTGAACTCGCGCAAACCCGCTCCCCGCTCCTCAGCGCCCGATTTAGTGCTACTCCGCACAGGGCGTGAAAGCTACCCCAGACGGCGACAGGGCGGGAGGGGGGCCGAATCCGAGCGGTGCTCAGGTACACGCTGGTCACGGCCGGAAAATGCGCTCACATCCGGAAGGGTCGGACAGAAAACTGACGGTTGAGTAAGTTTCGGTCCCGTAATCTCCACCGAATCTGTACGACCTGGCAACCGCCCCCGGCGCCCGTCAGCGGCCCTGTTCGAGCGGTGCCGTCCTCTCCCCTTCCAGCGCCGGAGCGGAGGATTCCGTTACTTCCGTCCGGTTCGGCCGCACGGTCCTGACCAGGACGATCACCAGCGCTCCGGCGGCCGTCGCGGTCAGTCCCGCCACCACCGCCGCCGCGTTGAGCCCCGAGGCGAACGCCGACCGCAGCGCATGCTCCGGGAAACCTCCGCGCAGGGCACCGGCCGCTCCGCCCGCCAGCGCGTGGGCCGCGTCGTGCGGCAGCGTGCTTTGCATGCGCGACGTCAGCACAGAGCCGTACACGGCGATGCCCAGCGCGAGGCCGAGCTGCCGGAAGGTGTTGACCGCTCCGCCCGCCATCCCGGCCCGCTCCGGCGGTACGGCCGCCAGCGCCGCGCCCGCGATGCCGGGCGCCACCAGCCCCGTACCGACACCGATCAGCACCAGCCCCGGCGCCAGCACGGACGCCGTCGACCCCGCGTCCAGGCCCGTCGTGCAGAACTGCCCCGAGCCGACCAGCAGCAGCCCGCCGCCGACGGTGATCCGCGCCGGCACCCCGTGCAGCAGCCGCCCGCCGGCCGCCGCGACCACGAACGCCGCCAGCGACATCCACAGGAAGACCAGCCCCCCGCGCACCGGGCTCATCCCGAGCAGCGACTGCATCCATATCGAGTCGTACGCCATGAGGCCGAACGCCCCCGCGTTGAAGGCGAGCGCGCCCACCATCACGACCGAGAACCGGGGGTTCAGGAACAGCCGCGGATCCAGCAGCGGGTCGGCGCCGCGCCGCTCCACCGTGACGAACAGCAGCAGGGCCACCACGGCCGCCGCGAACGTCACGAGGGTGCCCGCATCGCCCCAGCCGTGCTCCCCGGCCCGCACCGCCCCGTAGGTCAGCCCGCCCGCGAAGGCCGCGAACGTCAGGGTGCCCGCCCAGTCGATGCGCCGGTCACGCGAACCGTGCGACTCCGGCACGAACCTCAGCGTCAGCCACACCGCGACCACGCTCACCGGCAGATTGACGTAGAAGATCCACCGCCAGCCCGGTCCGTCCGTCAGCACCCCGCCGAGCACCGGCCCCACCGCGGCCGCCGCCCCGCTGACCGCGCCCCACACGCCGAGCGCCACCGACCGCCGCCTGCCCTGATAGACGGAGCCCAGCAGCGGCAGCGTGGTCGCGAGCATCGCGGCCCCGCCGAGACCCTGCAGTGCGCGCGAGGCGATCAGCATCCCCGGCCCGCCCGCCAGGCCGCACAGCAGCGAGGCCGTCGCGAACACCACCACGCCCACGACGTGCACCCTCCGCCGGCCCAGGATGTCGGCCGCGGCGCCCGTGCCGAGCAGCAGCGCGGCCAGCGCCAGCGCGTACCCGTCCATCACCCACTGCAGATCGCTCAGCGAGGCGTGCAGCGAACCCGCCATGTCCGGCAGCGCGACCACCGCGATGGTCACGTCCAGCAACAACATGAACGTGCTCAGGCACACCGCCGTGAGCGGCCCCCATGTACGCATGTCCTCAACTCCTTGTGCGATGGATGCGTAGGAATCCGTACGATGGGGCAGGCCGGACGATCGCGGTGGCTGTAGTTGTCCAGGCGCTGAAATCCGACACCAGAGGGTGGTATGGAGACGAATTCCCACGCACGGCTGGCACCCGGGTTCGACGAGCTCGACCTGCGCCTGCTGTCGGCGCTGGAGGTCGACGGCCGGGCTCCCTTCAGCAGGATCGCGGCGGTGCTCGGGGTCTCCGACCAGACCGTCGCCCGCCGTTACCGTCGGCTGTGCGCCGAGGGCGGGCTGCGGATCGTGGTGATGCGGGACGCGGACCGGCTCGGCCGGGACCAGTGGATGCTGCGGGTGCGCTGCGCGCCGGACAGTGCCCTGGCCATCGGGGAAGCGCTGGCGAAGCGGTCCGACACCAGCTGGGTCGCGCTCGTCTCGGGCGGGACCGAGGTCCTCTGCCTGACCCGACCGCGCAGCTCCGGCGACCACGACGACCTGCTCCTCGGCAAACTCCCGCGCACCCCCAGCGTGGTGGAGATCCGCGCCCACCAGTTGCTGCACCGGTTCTACGGCGGCCCGCAGGGCTGGATCACCAAGTTCGGGGTGCTCACCGCCGAGGAGACGGACGCCCTGCGCCCCCGGGTCGAGCCGGCGGCCGGCCCCGCCCGCCTCACCGCGCAGGACGAACCGCTGCTGGCCGCGCTGGAGCGGGACGGCCGGGCCACCTACCCGGAACTGCAGCGCGCCACCGGCCTGTCCGAGTCCGCGGTCAAGCGCCGCCTCGCCGCACTGTTCGCCTCGGGGGCCGTGTACGTCGACTCGGAGAGCGACCCGGAGCTGGTCGGCCACCCGGTGGCCGCGATCCTGTGGATCACCGCCGCCCCGGCCGCCCTGCACTCCGTCGGCGAGGCCCTCGCCGGCCACCCCCAGATCGCCCATGCCTCCGCGGCCACGGGCCCCTGCAACATCATCGCGACCGCGTTGGCCGAAAGCACCGCCGGCCTGTACGCCTACCTCAGCGGTCCGCTGGGCCACCTGGAGGGCGTCCAGCACGTGGAGACGACGGTCTTCCTGCGCCGCATAAAACAGCTCACCTACCCGCTCCCGACCCGCTGACCAGGCCCTGAGCAGGTCGGGCGCATTCCGCTGCGGTTCCGCAGCGCCCCGAAGGGGCGCGGGGCCGTACCCATATGCGGCTCTGCCACGCGGGCGCGACCAGCCACGACGGCGCCGCAGACGAGCGACGGCATGTCGCGGCACGTCCCGCGGAGCGCTCAGCGCCGCTGCATCCGCACCCCGCCCGCCAGGATCGTCGCCGCCAGGGCGTCCGCCGCGCTCTGGGCGGAGGTGCGGCGGGTGCCGTGGTCCAGGACGAAGTCGACGCGGCCGAGTTCGGGGAGGCCGAAGCGGTCGGGAACGCGGACCAGGCCCGGCGGGACCAGGCCCCGGGAGTGCGCCATGACGCCGAGGCCCGCCCGGGCCGCCGCGATCAGGGCGCTCAGGCTGCCGCTCGTGCAGGCGATGCGCCACGGCCGGCCCTGCCGCTCCAGGGACTCGAAGGCGAGCGCGCGCGTGATGCCCGGCGGCGGGAAGACGATCAGCGGCACCGGCCGGTCCGCGTCCAGGCGCAGCCGCTCCGCACCGATCCACACCAGTTCGTCGTGCCAGACCAGCTCGCCGCGCGGATCCTCCGGGCGCCGCTTGGCCAGCACCAGGTCCAGCTTCCCGGCGGCCAGCTGCTCGTGCAGGGTGCCCGACAGCTCGACCGTCAGTTCCAGATCGATCTCCGGATGCTCGTGCCGGAAGCCCTCCAGGATCTCCGGCAGCCGGGTCAGCACGAAGTCCTCCGAGGCGCCGAAGCGCAGCCGGCCGCGCAGCCGCGTGCCCGTGAAGAACGCCGATGCCTGCTCCTGCACCTCCAGGATCCGCCGCGCGAAGCCGAGCATCGCCTCGCCGTCCTCCGTCAGCTCCACGGAGTGGGTGTCCCGGGAGAACAGCTGGCGCCCGGTGGCGTCCTCCAGCCGCCGCACGTGCTGGCTGACGGTGGACTGGCGCAACCCCAGCCGCCGGGCGGCCTGCGTGAAGCTCAACGTCTGGGCGACCGCGAGGAAGGTCCGCAGGTGGGAGGGGTCGTACATGGGAACAACGGTAGCCGCTTATCGTGGATCGCGATGACAGTCAGAGCGGTATGACGGATTCCCGATCGACCTCCGGAGGAGGACGATGAACGGGGGCCCTCCGGCCCCGGACCACCCGACCGCAAGAAGCAAGTGGAGCACCGTGAAACGCCTGCGATGGCCGAGTTGGATGCCGATCGACCCGTACATCCTGCTGCTGCTCGGGACGGTGGGCCTCGCGGCTCTTCTCCCGGCGCGCGGGGCGGGGGCCGACGTGGCCTCGGGCGCCTCCACGGCTGCGATCGCCTTCCTCTTCTTCCTGTACGGCGCCCGTCTCTCCACCCGTGAGGCGCTGGACGGGCTCAAGCACTGGCGGCTGCACGGCACGGTCCTCGCCTGTACGTTCGTGATCTTCCCGCTGCTGGGCCTGGCCGCCCGGGGTCTCGTCCCGGTCTTCCTGACCCACCCGCTCTACCAAGGGCTGCTCTTCCTCACGCTCGTCCCGTCCACCATCCAGTCGTCGATCGCCTTCACGTCGATCGCCCGGGGAAACGTTCCGGCGGCGATCTGCGCGGGCTCCTTCTCCTCCCTCGTCGGCATCGTGATCACCCCGCTCCTCGCGGCGGCCCTGCTGGGCAGCAGCGCCGGCGGGTTCTCGGCCGACTCGCTCGTCCAGATCGTGCTCCAGCTGCTGGTGCCGTTCCTTACCGGGCAGCTGCTGCGCCGCTGGATCGGCGGGTTCGTCGCCCGGCACAAGAAGGTCCTCGGCCTCGTCGACCGCGGCTCGATACTCCTCGTCGTCTACACCGCGTTCAGCGAGGGCATGGTCCAGGGCATCTGGCACCAGGTGAGCCCGCTCCGGCTGGGCGGCCTGCTGGTCGTCGAGGCCGTCCTGCTCGCCGTGATGCTGGCCCTGACCTGGTACGGCGGCAAGGCGCTCCGCTTCAACCGCGAGGACCGGATCGCCATCCAGTTCGCGGGCTCCAAGAAGTCGCTCGCCTCCGGACTGCCCATGGCGAGCGTCCTGTTCGGCGCGCACGCCTCGCTGGCCGTGCTGCCGCTGATGCTCTTCCACCAGATGCAGCTGATGGTGTGCGCGGTGATCGCCAAGCGCCGCTCGCACGACCCCGTGGCGGACGCGGGCGAGGTCACCGCCCCCGAGCCAGCCGCACCGTCACGAACCGCGGTCGGTACAGGGTCACGTTCGCGTTGATGCTCGCCGAAGCGCCGCTCGTCTCCAGCCAGTTGACGTCGTAGCTCAGCACCAGCCGCCCGTCGCCGCTCAGCTCGGGATGCACCTGCGGGTTGTACGCGGCGACGCCCGCCGTCGGCAGCGAGGGGCTGAAGTTCCTCGTCGGGCCGTGCCACGGCCCGACGGGGGAGCACGCCCAGTACGAGGTCACGGTGGTCAGCCCCGCCGTCCCCGCGGCCATCGTGAACAGCACATACGTCCCGCGCACCCGCACCACCGAGAACGCGCTGCCCACCTTCGCCCCGCTCACCGGACGCGGCCGCACACCCCACCCCGAACCGTCCCAGTAGCGCCAGGCGGCCGCGTCCCCGAGCCGTCCCTCCGGCACCCGCGCCACATACGCCGACGAGGCCGGCCGGGACGCGGCCTGCCCGTCGTCGCCGCCGAAGACGTACGTCCAACCGCCCTTCTCCACCAGCGTCGTACCGAACAGGATCCGACGCGACGGATCGGGCACCAGGCTCTGGTCGAGCACCTTCACCACCGACTCGACCCGCAGATCCGGCAGGGAGAGCGTGGCGACCTCGGTCGCGGTGGGCACCCCGTAGATCCACGGGGGCTGCCCGGCCGCCCGCACCCACAGCAGCACCCGGACGACCTTCTCGGAGGAACCGGGAGCGCGCGGTTCGACCCGCGCCGCGACGGGCCAGCGCCACTGGTTCTGGGCCGGGTCGGGGAAGAGGGGGGCGGGGAGCGTGCTCTGCAGGTGGCCTCCCCCGTCCATCACCACGGCCGAGTTGCGCACCAGCGGGGCCGTCGTGTCCCGCCAGGCGGACGACTCGCCGACCGGGTTGGGCGGGCGGTGCACCTGGCCGAGATAGGTGTCCGAGAACAGCCACAGCACCCGCCCGTCCGGCAGCCGCACCGAGTGGGTGCCGTCGCCGCCGGTCCAGTCGTCGGTACGGGTCGCGTCGTCGCCGTACCGCGCGAACTCACGTGTGAGACGGTCGGCGGCCGACCACGAGGTGACCGTGTGCGGTGTACAGGCACCGCCCTCCCGTCGACCGTGGTCCGGGAGGGCGGTGAGCAGCACGGCCCCGAGAACCAGGGCCAGCAGCAGGCCGAAGCCGGTTCCCGTCCGCTGTCGTGCTCGTACGTCGTCGGGCACCCACGGGACGTTAGTGGCTGTTGCTCACATGGTCCATGGGCAGCCACAGCACGGTGTCCTTCAGGGAGGTGTCGGGGGCGGCGAGTTCCTCGTCGCTCAGCGCCCGGTCCCACACATGGACGTCGTCGATCGCTCCGGTGAAGAAGGCCCGGCTGTCCATGCGCTGCCCGATGTGCACACCGAACGGCGAGTTGCGGCTGACCGAACCGGGCGCGTCGGCGGTGCTGAGCTGCGTACCGTCGATGAACAGCGTCAGCTGCCCTCCCCCACGCTCGGCTTCGCTCGCGCGGGAGGTACCCCCATCGCGCCGCAGCGCCAGATGGTGCCACTGCCCGTCGTTGTACGCGCCGTTCGTGCGGACGGACGCCGACTGCGGGGCCGACGCGCCGCCCCGTACGGTGATCAGCCCCTGGATGCGGTTGCTCGCGGGCTCGCCGCGCAGCCAGACCTGGGGCTGCGTGGTGCCGATCCCGCCCATCCACAGCAGCGGCTGCTCACCGGTCGTGGCGGTGTAGCGGAACCACAGCGAGGCCGTGAAGTCCTTTGTCCCGAGCGGGAGTCGGTCGCTGTACGGCAGGCGTACGGCGTCGTCGACACCGTCGAACTCCAGCGCCCCACCGAACACGCCGTCCGTCTCCTCGGCACCGCCGAGCACGGCCGCGGGCCTCGCGTACGGAGCCCGGTCGACGGTGGTGGGGTCCGGGCCGCGGCGCGGCTTCAGCCAGTCCTCGGTGAACCGGGCGAAGCGGATCTCGTCGCGGGCGTCGACGGCGCCGCCCTCGTACATCAGCCCCACCGTGTCGCGGTCGGCGCGCACCATGTCGGAGTAGCCCGACCAGTCCGTGGTGACCACCGTGCCGCGGTCCACGCTGTCCCAGGTGCGTCCGCCGTCGTAGGAGGAGCGGATCATCATGGTCCGGCGGCGGTCGGGGTCGCCGGGGCAGGCCAGCAGGATGCGGTCGCCCAGGCGCAGCATCGAGCCCTGCACCTGGGGCGTGTACAGGTCGGGCAGGTCGCGGAACGGGGCGGTGAAGCTGTCGCCGCCGTCGCGGCTGACCGTCTGGGTGCGGTGGCCGAGGTCGGTGCCGTCCTGCTCGCGGCCGCTGACCAGGACCGAACCGTCGGTGCGCTCGGTGAGCGTGAGCTCGGAGGGCTTCTGCCGGAAGGTGCCGTCGTCGGCGATCGGCCAGGAGTCGGTGGCGCCGACCCGCCAGTGGTCGCCGCCGTCGTCGCTGACGACCAGCGCCGCGTGGTTGGCGCTGACCCGACTGCCGTTCCATGTCTCGGTGTTGACGCCGAAGACCAGCCGCCCGGCATGCCCGCCACGGGTGAGCTGGATGCCGTGCACGGGCCCGGTGGCGTACCAGGAGTTCCAGTCCGCGGGCAGGATCTCGGAACTCAGGTCACGGGGCTCGGACCAGGACAGCCCGTCGTCGTCGCTGTACTGCAGATGCGGGGTCCGGTCGCAGGGCACCGTGCAACTGGAGCTGTCCGTGCGGCCCGTGTTGTACGTCTCGGCCAGCAGGACGCGGCCCGTGGCGCGGTCCACGACCGGCGCCGGATTGCCGTGCGTGTCGCCGCCGCCGTCGTTGACGACCTGGAGCGGGCCCCAGGTGCGGCCGCCGTCCGTGGAGCGTTTGAGGACGATGTCGATGTCGCCGGCGTCCCCGCAGTTGCGGATGCGGCCCTCGGCGAAGGCCAGCAGTGTGCCGTCGGCGGACTTCACGATCGCCGGTATGCGGAAGCAGGAGTAGCCGGGGTCCTGGGAGGCCTTGAAGATGACCTGCTGTTCGAACTCGGATGTCGCGGCGCGGGGTTGGGCATGCGCGGGGCTCGGCGACACGGCCAGTGCGGCGGTGACGACGACCGCTGCGAACACGGTTCTCAGACGTGCGCGAAGACGTGACGGCATGGTGCGAACCTGCCCTTCAGAGGTCTGGACATCTGGACATCCCACGTCCAATGTCCGTACCACAGAGGCTAGTTGCGGTCTCCGGAGCCTCACAAGAACCGTGCAGCTACTCGACGGATCGCGGCGGCGCGCCATCGCGGACTTCAGGGGCGCAGAACCACCTTGCCCAGATTGCTCCGCGACTCGATCACCGCATGCGCCTTCGCCGCGTCCTCCAGCGCGAACTCCCCGTGCACGGCAGGCTTCAGCGTGCCCGCCCCGAACAGTTGCCACAGCTCCTGCCGCCAACGCTCGTACAGCTCCGGCTTCCCGCGGGCGATGCGCGCCATCTGGAAACCGATCACGGACTTGGCGCCGACGAGCAGGTCGTACGCCTGGATCGTCCCGCCACCCGAGCTGTACGCCACCAGCCGGCCGCCCGGAGCGAGCGCGGTGACGGCCGGGGTGAGCAGTTCGCCGCCGACGGCGTCCAAGGCGTAGTCGACGGGATCTCCCCAGCCGTCGTCGCCGTACGCGACGACGTCGTCCGCGCCGAGGGAGCGCACGAAGTCCGCCTTCCCGGCATCGGACACGGCACCCACCACCCGGGCCGCGCCCCGCGCCTTCGTCAACTGCACGGCCAGGTGGCCGACTCCGCTCGCGGCGGCCGTGACCAGCGCCGTCTCGCCCGGTTCGGGGCGGGCGGCCTCCAGGGCGCCGAGTGCGACGAGCCCACTGCGGACGAGGGCGACCGCGTCGACGGCGGACGCGCCGTCCGGTACGGGGGAGGCCATGGCTTCGTGCAGGCAGGCGAAGTCGGCGTACCCGTGTCCGAAGCACAGCCCCGTCACGCGCTCACCGACGCGGAACCGGGTGACTCCGTCACCGACGGACACGACCTCGCCCGCGATCTCCCCGCCCAGCGGAATCGGCTCGGCGGCCTCGGTGACCTTGCGGACGACGGGGAGCGTGACGCCCACGGCCTCGCAGCGGACGAGGAGTTCACCGGGGCCGGGCTCGGGGACCGGGGCTTCCTCCAGAAACAAAGGGCCGCCGGTGGACTCGTAGCGGACGCGGCGCATCGCACCTCCAGGGGACGTTGGGGCTCCCAACCAATCCGTTGGGAATCCCAACGATAAGCCGAACTTCATTGGGAAGTCCAATGACTTTTTCGCTAGGCTGGTCGCATGCCCGAAGCCCCCCTCGCCGAGATCCGCTCCCTCCCCAGCTGGCTGCTCGGCCGTGCAGCCGCGCGCGGCCGCGCGCTGGTCGCCGAGGCGCTGGCCGCGGAGGGCCTGAAGATGTGGCACCACGTGGTGCTCTCCGCCGTACGTGACCTCGGCCCCGTCGCCCAGGCCGACCTCGGTCGCAGCGTGCAACTCGACCCCAAGGACCTGGTCGGCGTCCTCAACGACCTGCAGTCCGCCGGCCTCGTCCTACGCGAACCGGACCCCAAGGACCGGCGCAAGAACGCGGTGTCGCTCACCGGGGACGGCGCCCGGCTGCTCAAGCGCTGCGAGAGGGCGGCGCGCGCGGCCAACGACGAGCTGCTCGCGCCGCTCTCCGCGGCCGAACGCGACCGGTTCATAGGTCTGTTGATCCGGATTTCCGGTACGGAGAGCTGACGGCGGATAACGTTCCGTCATGGCCGTATCCCTCGCCCTCGATCCCGCGCGCAGCGCCCTCGTCCTCGTCGATCTCATGGACCGGATCGTCGCGCTGCCCCTGGAGCCCCGCAAGGGCACCGAAGTCCTGTCCGCCGCCGAGGAGTTGGCGACCGCGTTCCGTTCGGCGGGCGCGGCCGTCGTCCTCGTCCGGGTCGAACGCCCCGGCGTCGCCGAACAGCCGCCCGGCAGCGGGCTGGTGGCCGGTCTGGCCCGAGAAGGAGACCTGGAGGTCGTGAAGCGGACCATCGGCGGCTTCCAGGGCACGGGACTGGACGATCTGCTGCGTGGCCGGGGAGTCAACACGCTCGTCTTCGGCGGGATCGCCACCAACCTCGGCGTCGAGTCCACCGCCCGCGCCGCCGGAGACCTCGGCTACGACCTGGTCTTCGTCGAGGACGCCATGGCCGCGCTCACGGCCGCCGAGCACGAGGCGTCGGTGCGGCTGGACTTCCCCCGGCTGGGGACCGTGGTGACGGCGGCCGACGTGCGGTTCGTGGCGGGCTGATCCCGCAGGGCGGCGGGAGCAGCTGAGGCGGGGCCCCTGCGGCGCAGGGGGCGCTCCCCGCCGGCCGGGGCCCCGCCGCCGTGTCGCGGAGAGCCGGTCACCCCTGGGCGGCCGCGGTCCGCAGAGCGATGCGGTCCTCGCCCGCGTACACGTTCATGGAGCTGCCCCGCAGGAAGCCCACCAGGGTCAGGCCGGTCTCCGCGGCCAGGTCGACGGCGAGGGACGAGGGCGCCGAGACCGCCGCCAGGACCGGGATCCCCGCCATGACCGCCTTCTGCGCCAGTTCGAAGGAGGCACGCCCCGAGACCAGCAGGATCGTGCGGGACAGCGGCAGGTCGCCGCTCTGCAGGGCGCGGCCCACCAGCTTGTCGACCGCGTTGTGCCGGCCCACGTCCTCCCGTATGTCCAGCAGCTCGCCGTCCTCCGTGAACAGGGCCGCCGCGTGCAGACCCCCGGTCCGGTCGAATACCCGCTGGGCCGCGCGCAGCCGGTCGGGGAGGCTCGCGAGCAGCTCGGGCCCGACGCGGACCGGGGGAGTGTCGGCGATCGGCCAGCGGGCCGTCGTACGGACCGCGTCGAGGCTCGCCTTGCCGCACAGCCCGCAGGACGAGGTGGTGTACACGTTCCGCTCAAGCGTGATGTCGGGGATCTTGACGCCGGGCGCCGTCCGCACGTCCACCACGTTGTACGTGTTCGAGCCGTCGACCGTGGCTCCCGCGCAGTACACGATGTTCTGCAGGTCGGCCTGTTCCGCCAGCACGCCCTCGCTGACCAGGAACCCCGCGGCCAGCGCGAAGTCGTCGCCCGGGGTGCGCATGGTGATCGCGAGCGGCTTGCCGTTCAGCCTGATCTCCAGCGGTTCCTCGGCGACGAGCGTGTCCGGACGGGACGAGACCACCCCGTCGCGGATGCGGATCACCTTGCGTCGTTCCGTGACTCGTCCCATGTCGTGTCTCAGTCCCGGTTCTGTACGTGCTGGTAGCCGAAGCGGCCCTTGATGCAGAGGTTGCCGTGGGTCACCGGGTTGTCGTGCGGTGAGGTGACCTTCACGATTTCATTGTCCTGCACGTGGAGAGTGAGGTTGCAGCCCACTCCGCAGTACGCGCACACGGTGGTCGTCTCCGTCTGTACCGACTCGTTCCACGTACCCGCCGCGCGCATGTCGAACTCCGACTTGAACGACAGCGCCCCCGTCGGGCACACCTCGATGCAGTTGCCGCAGTACACGCACGCGGAGTCGGTGAGCGGCGCATCATGTTCCACGGCGATCCGGGCGTCGAAGCCCCGGCCGGAGACCGAGATCGCGAAGGTGTTCTGCCACTGGTCGCCGCAGGCGTCCACGCACTTGTAGCAGAGGATGCACTTGTCGTAGTCGCGTACGTACAGAGCGTTGTCGACCTTGGGTTCCTCGTTCAGGCGGGCCGCGTCCGGGCCGAACCGGTCCGGCTTCGCCTCGTACTCCTTGATCCATTCAGCAACCTGTGGAGTCGTCGACAAGTCGACCGAGGAGGCGAGGAGTTCGAGGACGACCTTGCGGCTGTGCCGGGCGCGCTCCGTGTCGGTGCGGATCTCCATGCCGGGCTCGGCCCTGCGGGAGCAGGCCGGGACCAGGGTCCTGGATCCCTCCACCTCGACCATGCAGACGCGGCACGCGTTCTTGGGTCGCAGCGTGTCCCCCTGGCACAGGGTCGGGATGTCCTTCCCCATCGCCCGGCAGGCGTCGAGGATCGTCGAACCCTCGGGAGCGCGCACCGGCTCCCCGTCGAGGGTGAACTCCAGCAGCCGGCGCGGTATCCCCAGCGGTGTCACGGTCATTGGTACGCCCCCAGACGGTCGATGGCGGATTCCACGGCGTTCCACGCGGTCTGTCCCAGGCCGCAGATCGAGGCGTCCCGCATGGCGCGGCCGACCTCCCTGAGCAGGGCGATGTCGTCGGCGGCCGCAGCGCCCGTGCGCTCGGCGATCCGGTGCAGCGCCTCCTCCTGGCGCACGGTTCCGACCCGGCAGGGCACGCACTGGCCGCACGACTCGTCGCGGAAGAACTCGGCGATGCGCAG
Organism: Streptomyces sp. NPDC001157; assembly: GCF_053598255.1. Classification (NCBI taxonomy): domain Bacteria; kingdom Bacillati; phylum Actinomycetota; class Actinomycetes; order Kitasatosporales; family Streptomycetaceae; genus Streptomyces; species Streptomyces sp. NPDC001157. The sequence continues at coordinate 584,115 of NZ_JBSFJW010000001.1, read as the reverse complement.
CAGCAGCCGAGGCAGCGGGACGGTGTCGTCGAAGGCCATGACGACACCGGAGCCGAGCGTGGTGCCCGCCTCGCGGGTGCCTTCGAAGGTGAGCGGGATGTCCAGTTCGTCCGGCCGTACGAAGCCGCCCGCCGCGCCGCCGAGGAGCACCGCCCGCAGCCGCTCCCGCACCCCGGCCCGGATGAGCAGGTCGCCGAGTGTCGCCCCGAACGGCAGCTCGTAGATGCCCGGCCGGTTCACGCTGCCCGAGACGCAGAACAGCTTCGGCCCGGTGGACCTCCCGGTGCCGATCGCCGCGTAGGCCGGGGCGCCCATGGTCAGGATCGGCAGGACGTTGACCAGCGTCTCCACGTTGTTCTCGACCGTGGGCTTGCCGAACAGGCCCTTCTCCACCGGGAAGGGCGGCTTCGAGCGCGGCTCGCCGCGGTAGCCCTCGATGGAGTTGAACAGGGCCGTCTCCTCGCCGCAGATGTAGGCGCCGGCACCGCGCCGGATCTCGATGTCGAAGGCGTAGCCCTGGCCGAGGACGTCGTCGCCGAGGAAGCCACGCGCGCGTGCCTGCGCGATCGCGTGCTCCAGTCGGCGCAGGGCCCGCGGGTACTCGCCGCGCAGATACACGTACCCCTGGTGCGCGCCGGTCGCGTACCCGGCGATGGTCATCGCCTCGACCAGCGCGTACGGGTCCCCTTCCATGAGCACGCGGTCCTTGAAGGTGCCAGGCTCCGATTCGTCGGCGTTGCAGACGAGGTAGTGCGGGTGGTCGGGCTGCGACGCCGTGGCCTGCCATTTGCGGCCGGTGGGGAAGGCGGCGCCGCCGCGCCCGACCAGGCCGGAGTCGGTGACCTCGCGGATGACTCCGGCGGGGCCGAGCGCGAAGGCCCGGCGCAGGGCGGTGTAGCCGCCGTGGGCCCGGTAGTCGTCGAGACTTTCCGGGTCGACCACGCCGACCCGCCCAAGCAGGACAAGCCCGTCCTGTCCGGCTTGGGGCACCGCCATCGCCGCCGGCGGTTCCTCCGGCGCCGAGTCGGGTGCGCTCGCGGCGAGTACGGCCGCCTCGACCGTCGCGGGCGCCGACACCGCCGTACGCACCGGGTCCCCCGCCTTGATCGCGAGGGCCGCCGGGGCCCGCTCGCACAGGCCGAGGCAGGGGCTGCGCTCGACGCTCACCCCGCTGTCCGGGCCCAGCCGCGCCTCGATCCCGGCGCACAGCTCGGGCGCCCCGGCGGCAGCGCAGGCCAGGTCCGTGCACACGTGCAGCACGGTGGCGGGGCGGGGCCGCACCGAGAACATGGCGTAGAAGGTGGCGACGCCGTACGCCTCCGCGGGCGGGACGGTCAGCCGCCGGCACAGGTGGTCGAGGGCGCCCTCGCTGATCCAGCCGACCCGGTCGTTGATCGCGTGCAGCCCCGGCAGCAGCAGGTCGCGTCGTTCCCGGGCCGCGCGGCCGCCGCGGGCCCACCGCAGGTCGGCGTCGGAGCGGTCGGCCCCCTCCCAGGAGGACTCGGGAGGGCCCAACAGGGCGTCCACGGCGGCCCGTTCGTCGTCCGTCGGCTTGCTGTCGCCGAAGTGCAGATCCACCAGGTCACCTCACGATGGTCGCGACGGGGAGCTTCTCGATCCGGATCGCCGACGCCTTGAACTCCGCCGTCCCCGCGATCGGGCAGTTCGCCTCGATCGTCAGCTGGTTGGTGTCCACCTCGTCGGGAAAGTGCATGGTCATGAAGGCGAGCCCGGGGCGAAGGGCCATGTCGACCCATACCGGCGCCACGACCGACCCCCGTCGCGAGGACACCTGGACCTCCTCGCCGACCACGACCCCGTAGCGCTCGGCGTCCTCCGGGCACAGCTCGATGTACTCTCCGCGCCGGAGCGGGGAGGCGAAACCGCCGCTCTGGACACCGGTGTTGTACGAGTCGAGGCGCCGCCCGGTCGTCAGCCGGATCGGGTAGTCCTCGTCGGTGAGGTCCACGGGCGGATCGTGCTGGACGATCCCGAAGGGCGCCGGCATCCCGCGCCGGTCCGGGTCCTTGTCCCACAACCGGCCGTGCAGATAGGTCGGTTCGACCTCCTCGGTGCTCGGGCACGGCCACTGGATGCCCTGGTGCTCCTCCAGGCGTTCGTACGTCATCCCGTAGTGGTCCGGAGAGACCGAGCGCAGCTCGTTCCAGACGGCCTCGGCGTCGGCGTACTTCCAGTCGTGGCCGAGGCGCGTCGCCAGCTCGCAGATGATGACGATGTCCTCGCGCGCCTCGCCGGGCGGGGTGACCGCCCGGCGCACGCGCTGAACCCGCCGCTCGCTGTTGGTCGTTGTGCCGTCGGTCTCCGCCCAGCCGGCGGTGGCGGGCAGGACGACGTCCGCCAGCTCGGCGGTCCTGGTGAGGAAGATGTCCTGGACGACGAGGAAGTCGAGCTGCCGCATCCGGCGTACGGCCTGCTCGCTGTCGGCCTCCGACTGTGCGGGGTTCTCGCCGATGCAGTAGACGGCCCTGAGGGAGCCCTCCTCCATCGCCTCGAACATCTCCGTCAGGTTCAGCCCGTAGTGCGGCTGGATGACGGTGTCCCAGGCCGACTCGAACCTCAGCCGGGAGTCCGGGTCGAGGATGTCCTGGAAGCCGGGCAGGCGGTTCGGGATCGCGCCCATGTCGCCGCCGCCCTGCACGTTGTTCTGGCCGCGCAGGGGCTGCAACCCGGCGCCGTAGCGCCCCACTTGACCGGTCAGCAGGGAGAGGTTGATCAGTGCCCGGACGTTGTCGGTGCCGTTGTGGTGCTCCGTGATGCCGAGGGTCCAGCACAGCTGGGCGCGCTCCGCGCGGGCGTAGGCGTGCGCCAACTCCCTTATGGCACGCGCCGGTACGCCCGTCACCTTCTCGGCGAGGGACGCCGTCCACGGCTCGACCAGCGCCTTGTATTCCTCGAAGCCGGTCGTCGCCCGCTCGATGAACGCCTCGTTGGCCAGGCCCGCGTGGATGATCTCGCGGCCGATCGCGTGCGCCATCGGGATGTCGGTGCCGACGTTCAGGCCGAGCCAGCTCTCCGCCCACTCGGCGGTCGACGTACGGCGCGGATCGACGGCGTACAGCCGGGCGCCGTTCCTGATGCCCTTCAGGACGTGCTGGAAGAAGATCGGGTGTGCGAAGCGGGCGTTGGAGCCCCACATCACGATCACGTCGGTGTGCTCGATCTCCTCGTACGAGGAGGTGCCGCCGCCCGAGCCGAACGCGGCGCTCAGACCGGCCACGCTGGGGGCGTGACACGTCCGGTTGCAGGAGTCGACGTTGTTGGTGCCCATCACGACCCGCGCGAACTTCTGGGCCACGTAGTTCATCTCGTTGGTCGCGCGGGCACAGGAGAACATGCCGAACGCACCGCGGTTTCGTTCGAGGCCGCGGGCCGCGCGGTCCAGGGCCTCCTCCCAGCTCGCCTGCCGCAACGGCTCGTCACGGGAGTCGCGGACGAGGGGGTGAGTCAATCGGGTGTAGGTCTTCGGTTGCCGTTTCCTCATGTGAGGCCCCCAGATTTCATGCGGCGCTCCTCAGGGCGAGCAGGTCCGAGATGGCGTGCACGGTGCGCAGGGTGGGCACCTCGACGCCGGTGATCTCCGCCAACTCGACGACGGCCGCGAGCAGGACGTCGAGTTCGAGCGGCTTGCCGCGCTCCAGGTCCTGGAGCGTGGAGGTGCGGTGGTCGCCGACGCGTTCGGCGCCGGCCAGCCGGCGTTCGATGGAGACGCCGACCTCGCAGCCGAGCGCCTCGGCGACGGCGAGGGTCTCGGCCATCATGGTCTCGATGACCTTGCGGGTGCCGCCGTGCAGACACATCTGCCGCATGGTGGCGCGGGACAGCGCGCTGATCGGGTTGAAGGAGATGTTGCCGAGCAGCTTGACCCAGATGTCGCCCCGCAGCTCCGGCTCGACCGGGCACTTCAGGCCACCGGCGACCATGGCCTCGCTGAAGGCCAGACAGCGCTTGGACACGCTGCGGTCGGGCTCCCCGATGGAGAACCGGGTGCCTTCCAGGTGCCGTACGACGCCGGGTCCTTCGAGCTCGGTGGCCGCGTAGACGACACATCCGACGGCCCGTTCGGGCGCGAGCACCGCACTGACCGCGCCGTCCGGGTCCACGCTCTCGATGCGGTGGCCGTCGTGGGGGCCGCCGTGCCGGTGGAAGTACCACCAGGGGATGCCGTTCTGGGCGGCGATCACCGCCGTGCCGTCGTGCAGAAGGGGCTCGATCAGCGGCCCGCACGCCGCGTACGAGTTGGCCTTCAGGCCCAGGAAGACGAAGTCGACCGGGCCGATCTCGGCCGGGTCGTCGGTGGCGTGGGCGTGCGCGGTGAAGTCGCCGCGCGGGCTGAGCACCCGTACTCCGTGCTGCCTCATGGCCGCCAAGTGCGGTCCACGGGCGACGAGATGCACATCGGCGCCGGCGCGATGGAGCGCGGCACCGACGTAGGCGCCGATCGCACCGGCGCCGAGAACTGCGACTTTCATGACGAGGGAGCTCCGTTCGGTCGAGGGAATACCGCGGAGATGTGCCGCACAGTCGAACTCTGCCGAACACTGTCGACTGAATATTGTCTACAGTATGGGGATGGACCCAGCAAGGGTTCGCGCAGGGTTCGGAATACCGGTCGGTCCGACCGTTCGGCGCGTCCCGCATACCGTTCATCGCATACGGTCGACGTGCCGCCTTCTCAATTCCCTTGCCGCTCCCTTACGTTCGGGATCATGAGTCCCCCTGTCGCACCGGCCGGCTGGAGCCGCTGGCTGGTTCCCCCCGCCGCTCTCTCCGTCCATCTCTCCATCGGCCAGGCCTACGCCTGGAGTGTCTTCAAGCCGCCCCTGGAGTCCTCGCTCGGCCTCAGCGGAACCCAGAGCGCGCTGCCCTTCCAGCTCGCCATCGTCATGCTGGGACTGTCGGCCGCGTTCGGCGGCACGCTGGTGGAGCGCAACGGGCCGCGCTGGGCGATGACCGTCGCCCTGGTCTGCTTCTCGTCCGGCTTCCTGATATCCGCGCTGGGCGCCGCCACCGAGCAGTACTGGCTGATCGTCCTCGGCTACGGCTTCGTCGGCGGCATCGGCCTCGGCATCGGCTACATCTCGCCCGTCTCCACGCTGATCAAGTGGTTCCCCGACAGGCCCGGCATGGCCACGGGCATCGCGATCATGGGCTTCGGCGGCGGCGCGCTCATCGCCTCACCGTGGTCCGCGCAGATGCTGGAGTCCTTCGGCACCGACAGCTCCGGCATCGCGCTCGCGTTCCTCGTGCTCGGGCTGTCGTACGCCGTCTTCATGTCGCTCGGCGTGCTGCTGGTGCGGGTGCCGCGCAGCGAGCGGCCGGTCGAGGGTGCGCCGAGTGCGTTCCAGGGGCCGCAGGTCTCCGCCAACACGGCCGTCCGCACCCCGCAGTTCTGGTGTCTGTGGGTCGTGCTCTGTATGAACGTGACCGCCGGCATCGGCATCCTGGAGAAGGCCGCGCCGATGATCCAGGACTTCTTCAAGAACACGTCGACCCCCGTGTCGGTCTCGGCCTCGGCCGGTTTCGTGGCGCTGCTCTCCGCCGCCAACATGGCGGGCCGCATCGGCTGGTCGTCCACCTCCGACCTGATCGGACGCAAGAACATCTACCGCGTCTACCTGGGCTTCGGTGCGCTGATGTACGCGCTGATCGCCCTGTTCGGCGACTCCTCCAAGCCGCTGTTCATCCTGTGCGCGATGGTGATCCTGTCCTTCTACGGCGGCGGTTTCGCGACCATCCCGGCCTATCTGAAGGACCTCTTCGGCACGTATCAAGTCGGCGCCATCCACGGCCGGTTGCTCACCGCCTGGTCCACGGCCGGCGTCCTCGGACCGCTGATCGTGAACTGGATCGCCGACCACCAGAAGGCCGACGGCAAGAGCGGCGCGTCCCTCTACAGCCTCTCCTTCATCATCATGATCGGCCTGCTCGTCGTGGGCTTCGTCGCCAACGAACTCGTCCGGCCCGTCAACGCCCGCCACCACATCCCCGCCCCCAGGGAGGAGACCGTCGATGTCGAACGACAGCAGTCAGAGTCCGCCTGACCGGCGCCCGCTGATCGCCTTCGCCTGGCTGTGGGTCGGGGCACCGCTCGCCTACGGGGTGTACGAGCTCGTACAGAAGGCGACCAAGCTGTTCACCGGGTGACTGTTCGGGAAGTGTTCGGGCGTCCGAAGGCCTGACAGAAGCCGACAACCCTGGCGCCCGAATCCTGTCGTCTTGGCTGCCGTCGTACCCGTGAGTCACTGATCAGACTGGTGGATCCCGCTACCCAAGGCAACGAGGGGGACCCCAATGAACGGCTCGCGCATCGCCGCCGTCGGCCACTACCAGCCCGCCAAGGTGCTCACCAACGAGGACCTGGCGGGCCTGGTCGACACCAGTGACGAGTGGATCACGTCCCGGGTGGGCATCCGTACGCGGCACATCGCCGGGCCCGACGAGCCGGTCGACGAGCTCGCCGCCCATGCCGCCGCCAAGGCGCTCGCCGCGGCCGGTCTCGCGCCGGGCGACATCGACCTCGTACTGGTCGCCACCTCCACCGCCGTGGACCGCTCGCCCAACATGGCCGCCCGGGTCGCCGCCCGGCTCGGCATCCCCTCGCCCGCCGCGATGGACGTCAACGTCGTGTGCGCCGGGTTCACCCATGCCCTGGCCACCGCCGACCATGCGGTCCGGGCGGGTGCCTCGATGCGTGCGCTGGTCATCGGCGCCGACAAGATGTCCGATGTGACCGACTGGAGCGACCGAACCACCTGCGTCCTCGTCGGCGACGGGGCGGGGGCCGCCGTCGTGGAAGCCGCCGACGAGCCCGGCATCGGGCCCGTGCTGTGGGGCTCCGTGCCCGAAATGGGGCACGCGGTACGCATCGAGGGCACACCCGCGCGGTTCGCACAGGAGGGGCAGAGCGTCTACCGCTGGGCCACCACCCAGCTGCCACCCATCGCACGCAGGGCCTGCGAGCGCGCCGGGCTCGCCCCCGAGGACCTCGCCGCAGTCGTCCTGCACCAGGCGAACCTGCGGATCATCGAGCCCCTCGCCGAGAAGATCGGCGCCGTCAACGCCGTCGTCGCGCGGGATGTCGCCGAGTCCGGGAACACCTCGGCGGCGAGCATCCCGCTCGCGTTCTCCAAGCTCGTCGAACGGGGCGCCGTCTCCAGCGGGGACCCGGTGCTGCTGTTCGGCTTCGGCGGGAACCTGTCGTACGCCGGACAGGTCGTCCGCTGTCCCTGACCTGCGCGTACGGCCCGATGTGACGCACTCGACCACCCGTACCCCTGGCCACGGTGCGCCGTAGACTGTAGACGAAAGACAATCCATACTGGCTTTCCGGCTGCAGTTGCTCCGCGCTGCTCAGGAGGGGGACCGACCGATGTTGTCGACAGGACTGCCGCAGGGTGCGGTACCCAAGCTCGAACGGCCCGGCCCACTGCGCGACCGCGTCTACGAGGCGCTCCTCGAACTGATCACCACGCGCGCCCTGCAGCCCGGCCAGCACCTCGTCGAGAGCGAGCTCGCCGGCCACCTCGGGGTGTCCCGGCAGCCCGTGCGGGAGGCGCTGCAGCGGCTGAACACCGAGGGGTGGGTCGATCTGCGGCCCGCCCAGGGCGCGTTCGTGCACGAGCCGACGGAGGCGGAGGCCGACCAGCTCCTCACCGTCCGCACACTGCTGGAGGCCGAGGCGGCCCGGCTCGCCGCCGCCAACGCGGGCAGCGGCGGCATCTCGGTGCTGGAGGAACTCTGCACGGAGGGCGAGAAGGCCGTCGCCGCGGACGACGTGGACGGCGCCGTCACGATGAACGCCCGCTTCCACGCGAAGATCATGGAACTGGCGGGCAACGCGGTCCTCGCCGAACTGGCGGCCCAGGTCGACCGCCGGGTGCGCTGGTACTACACGCCGATCGCCCGGCAGCGCGGACAGCAGTCCTGGATCGAGCACCGGGAGCTGATCGCCGCGATCTCGGACCGTGACGAGCAGCGGGCCACGCAGCTGATGCGGGAGCACACGGAGCACACGCGACGCTCGTACCACGAGCGGGCGAAGTGACCGCCGGGCCGAGCAGACCCTAGGCCGGGCGGGGCGGCGGCAGGATGCGGTGCCCGAGGGCGAGGATCACCTTGAGGGTCTCCACGGCGAGTTCCCTGTCGTACTCCTTCTCGGATTCCGGCAGGTCGGCGTAGGGCACGAGCAGCGGGTGCGTGAGCTTCTCGTCGTCCCGTGACTGCCCGTACCGCCAGCCCTCGGCGATGCGACGCAGGGCCCAGCGGTCGTGCGCGTTCTCGGCGAGGAGCTCGACCAACGCGAGGAGATCCGGGCCGAGTTCGGCCGCGTCCGTGTCGACCGGACGGGGTGTCCAGCCACCGGATTCCCGCATGCCTCAGCCCTCCGAACCGTCCGCAGTGGGGCTGTCGGCGAAGTGGACGTCCATGTCACCCACGATCTGGGAGACCTGCTGAGCCTCCGTCATGTCGGCGATGTCCGTGCCTTGTTCGGGAATCGTCTCCCCCGAACTGCCGTCCAGGAAATAGGGGATGATCGTCAGGCGCCCTTGGTCGCTCAGCTCTCGTGCCGTCGCCAGCTCCCGCTTGCACCACTCGCTGCGCCAATACGCCTCGCTCACCAGCGGGACGAACACCTGGCTGGCGGCGAGCTGCTCCTCGAGGCGGACCTGCCAGTTCGACCCCTTCGGGATCGTGTTGTTGTACACGTAGTGGAAGAAGTCGAAGTTGTGCAGCTTCAGGGCGCGCCCGAGCTCCCGCGACAGCGCGTTGTCCGGCCCGGCCGTGCTCAGGAAGATACGGCCGTGGGCCCTCCCGGTGCTGCGGATGTACCCGATGCCCTCGTCGAGGGTGCGGAACTGGTGACGGGGCAGGTCGAAGCGGTCCAGCTGCCGCTCCAGCGCGGCGACAAGCTCAGCGGGGTCTCGCCACCACAGGACGGGATCCTGGGACTCGGTCGCATCGCGCAGGATCTCCCCGACGACCATGGCGGGCACGCGCCGGTCCGCCCGCTCCTCCCTTTCGTGGTGGAGGAGGTTGAGGGTGGGGATGAAGCGGCCGAACAGCAAGGGGTAGAGCCACTTGGGGAGCCGCGCGGAGGCCACGTCGACCACCACGAAGTCGAAGCGGTCCAGCTGGAAGGGAAGGATGCCGGGGTCCCGGAAGTCGAGGTTCACCCTGCTGACGGCGTAGCCGAACCTCTGCAGAACCTGGGTCACCAGCGGTACCGCCGTGCGGTAGGCGGCCGTGTCCGGAAGCGCCAGGCCCACCTCGCCGATGAGCTGGTCGCCCACGGAGGAGTAGCCCTGGGACTGCAGCAGCAGTCGGCGCACCGGCTGCTCGAAGCCGTCGTACGTGTCCAGGTCGTCCCGGTCGAAGACGAACCGCTCGGTGGCCTCCGGGAAGAGGTGCGCGGGCACCCCCTTCTCGGCGAAGACGATACGGGGCTTGCGCGCCCGGACCGCGAGACCGTACTCGTAGACGATGAACGGCGAGCACTTGTAGGTGTGTTGCTGTCGGCGCAGGGTCACCACGGCCACGAAGCAGGCGCTGCGCCGCATCACCATCTCCAGGTGGCACGTCGACAGCGGCCCGGACTGCGGGTCGACGGTGAACCCGAAGTGGTGCGCGTCGAAGGTGCGCCAGAAGAACTCGTTGACGTCACGGTCCTCGCGCCGGTAGCTGTGGCTGAAGTAGGTGGGGATCCGACGCACCGTGCTCATGGCCTGACCGTCACTTCGCCGGGGCGTCGGTGCGCGGGCTGGCCAGCTGTACCCAAGTGCCCATCTCCCGCTGCTCGATGCGGGTGACGCTGGCGGCGAGCACTCTGTCACGGGTGTCCGGGTCGTGATATGGCTCGGCGCCGGTGCGGTAGAGACGGCGTTCCGCCTCCACTGCCTCGCGGGCCTCGCTGAAGCGCAGGTAGTCGTCCTGCCAGTGGAAGACCGAACGCAGGCCGGTGATCACCACGATGACCCCGCCGAGCACCGCGGGCATCTGCGCGTTCTCGGGTGAGATGACGGCCGAGACCGGGATCGCCGCGGAGATGAGCAGCAGCAGGGTCTCGCTGAGCCGGAAGTAGCGGCGGGCCTTGATCGCCGCGGCGCGGTACCAGTCGTACGACCCGTCCGCCACCCGCATCGCGTAGCCGGGGCGCCGCTCGTCGGGTGGGAGGGCGTCAGGTGCGGGCTCGGCAGGTGAGAGTTCGTCAGCCATTCGTGTCCCCCGAAGCACTTCTGTGGCAGGCACAGGGTAGCCAATCGCGGACCGTTTCAACCCCCTTTGCGCGGAAGGGAGTACGCCGGTCAGGACACGGCGGCGGCCGCCGGCCGCCGGGCGGACCGCGCCTCGACCGCCAGCATGGCCACCAACACCGCGACCAGGGCGAAGAGTTCGGCGACCGCCGAGGCACGGACGCCGAGGAGCGCGGTCGCCAGGGTGACGAGTGCGGCCGTCGCGCGGAAGCGCAGGGGGTGCAGGCGCAGGACCGCGCGGAACGCCACGTCCCCGGCGAGGAAGAGCGCCACACCACCCGCGAGAGCCAGCGCCGGGCCTGTGTGCAGGTGTTCCGTGAGATGGCCCAGCGTCTTCTTCACGCCCGTGGCCAGGTAGGCGATGCCGAGCAGCATCGGCAGGAAGGAGTAGTAGTACGCGTTCATCGCCAGCCGCCACCGGCTCGGCGCCGGCGTGGCCCGGAACGCCGCCTCGGCCTCCTCCTCGTCCCGCACGAAGTACGTCCACCACAGCGCGACCGCGAGGGCCAGCGAGAGGAACGCGCCACCGACCAGGCCAGGTGTGAGCGGCAGTCGGCCGATTCCGGTGCCGATCGCGATGACGGACTCGCCGAACGCGACGATCAGCAGCAGGCCGTGGCGCTCCACGAAGTGCGCCGGGTCCAGGTTGCCCAGCTGGACGCGCATGGCGGCCGCCGACCGCCGTCCGTCGGCCCTGCCCGGCCCGTGCTCGGCGAAGAACGGCGTCATGAACTGGAGGGCGAGGACGAGCAGCCACAGTCCGTCCGCCGCGAGGCCGTCGAAGAAACCGGCCGCGGTGACGGCGAGGGCGGCCAGCGAGTTCGGGACGCCGTACCAGATCGAGTCCCGCCCGTGGCTGCGCGTGTAGAGCGCGGTGTGCACGATCACGACCGCGAGGAAGCCGAGCCCGAAGACCACGCCGGTGTCGTCGAAGACGCGCGGGATGGCGAGGGCGCACACCAGGAACGCGCCCATGCCCAGGATCAGCAGCAGCCGGCGGGAGGGGCGGTCCGGCGGGACCTGGTTGGTGAGGTACGCATAGGCGCCGTACATCCAGAACAGCACCACGAAGATCAGCGCGACCCGGCCCGCAGTGGCGAAGGTGAGGTCGCCGGCGAGCAGCACGGTGAGCTGGGTGAGGGTGAAGACGAAGACGAGGTCGAAGAAGAGTTCGAGAGTCGTGACTCTCCGACCCGACTCCTGCTCCACTGCGCTGTTCATGACTCCCCCTGGATCGATCAGGCGTTCCCCCTGGAACGCGCTGACCAGATCGTATGAGCCTGTCATGGCTGCGGCGCGCAACTTTCCTTTGTCCTGTCACTACTACGTGGGTCACGCCATGCAGATGTCGGTGAATGACGACAGTGGCCGCAAAGAACTGTTCCTCGCCCTGTGCGGCTCGGTCGACGACGGCTTCGAGGCGGTGCGCACGGGGCTGCCCGTCAGCGCCGTATTCAGGCGGCTGCGCTATCTGAAGCCCAAGCAGTCCGTCGTGGTCCTCGACTGGCTCTCCACGACATGACGGACCGTCATACGGGCTTCACCGGCAGTCTGCTGCGGCTGTTCGAGCGGGGAATCCCCGACGGGCCCCGCCAACTGAACCTGGTGACGGTGTTCCAGCGCCTCTCGGTGGTACTGCCCACGTCGAAGCTGCCGCGACCGCATCAGCGGACATCGGATCACCAGGGCAGGCTCGCTCTGGTACACAACCCTGCCTGTGCACGGCACTGACCCCGCAAGGCCTGTCGGCCCGAACGGAGTTCGCCCGCCAGGTCGAGGCGCTGAGGAATGATCCATTGGCAGAGGCCGGCGAACAGCGCATGCTCGCTGCCCACGCGGCCGAGCTCTTCGCCGCGACAGCAGAGGACATCGGCTCAATGCACCAGGCGCGCGCTCTGAGCCCTGCAGTCTCCGCTGACTGACCCGCCGTCTGCCGAAGGGGACCGTTCAGCCTGAGGCGGCCCCCCGCAATCCCGGAGCGGGCCGCCTCACGCGCGCGTGCCGTCAACCTGCGGGCTGCGGCTGCGGAGTCGGCACATCCGAGCTGCTGCGCCCCGGCTGCCGCAGCAGCAGGGCGATCGCCGCCGCGACCATCGAGACACCGCCGGCCAGCGCGTACGCCCCGTCGTAGCCCCAGGCCGCGACCACCATGGAGCCGAGGCCGCCGCCGAACAGGCCGCTGACCAGCTTTCCGCTGTACACCAGGCCGTAGTTGGTGGCGTTGTAGTTCTCCCCGAAGTAGTCCGGGGTGAGCGCCGCGAACATCGGGTAGAACGCGCCGCCGCCGAAGCCGGAGAGGAAGGCGAAGAACAGGAAGAGCCACTCGTTCTTCGTCTCGCCCGCCAGGATCACACCGAACTGGGCAAGCCCCAGGACGACGATGACGAACACCAGGGTCGACTTGCGGCCCCACTTGTCGGACAGCCAGCCCACCACACCGCGTCCGATGCCGTTGATGACCGCCATGACACCCATGGAGGACGCCGCCACCAGGGGGCCGAAGCCGACCTCCTTGGCGTAGTCGACCTGGAAGGAGATCCCGAAGATCGACACACCGGCCGTCATCACGATGGAGATCCACATCAGCGGCAGCATGCCCGTCCTGATGGCCTCCTTGGGCGTGTACTGCTTCGTCGCGGGCGGGTTCTTGGCGAGGCTCTCCGCGCTCTTCCGGGCCCCGGAGAAGGTCAGCGGGTCGATGTCCGCGGGCCACCAGTTCTTCGGCGGGTCCTTGAAGAAGAACGCACACCCGAACACCACGATCATGATGTAGCAGCCGATCAGGTCCAGGACGCGGTGGTAGTTCCCGGTGTCGAAGGCGTAGTTGAAGATGAAGATGAACGGCAGCGACCCATAGGCGAAGCCGCCGTTGACGAAGCCGGTGCGGGCGCCGCGGCGCTCGGGGAACCACTTGCCGACCATGTTGATGCAGGTGGCGTAGACCAGGCCGGCGCCGAGCCCGCCGACGACACCGAAGCCCAGGATCGCCAGCCACACATTGCTCAGATGCGACAGGGCGAGGAACCCGATCAGGCACATCCCGGAGCCGGTGTACATGGCCTTGCGGGCGGTCAGGATGCCCTTCTCGCGCAGCCAGCCCGCCGGGAAGGCGATGCCGGCCTGGAAGAACACCCAGACGCTGAGGATCCAGAAGGTGTTGGACTGCGTCCAGCCGTGCGCGTGGGACAGCGTGTCCTCCGCGGAGCCGTACGCGTATTCGAAGACGCTGATGGCCATCATGGCGATCCACGGGAGGTACACCATGAGCTTGCGGGAGTGGCCGAGGATGTCCCGGTCGGTCTCGCCGATGCGGTAGACGCGGCCTCTGGTGTCGGTCACCTCACGGTAGGGACGGTTCGCGGCTGTCGGATCGGCCGAGAGCGGGTCTGCTGTCATGGTTATGCCATCTCCTCGCCGAGCGGGTGCGGATTGGGGACGATGCGCCGGGCCTTCGGCCGTCCCGGGGACTTGAGGAAGAGCGCCAGCACCGCGGAGGCCAGGCCGACGGAACCCGCCAGCACGAACGCGCCGTGGTAGTCCCATGCGCCGACGACGACCGCGCCCAGGCCGGAGCCGACGAGTCCGGAGATCAGCTTCGAGCTGTAGACCATTCCGTAGTTGGTGGCGTTGTTGTTCTCACCGAAGTAGTCCGCGGTCATGGCCGCGAACAGCGGGAAGATCGCCCCGCCGCCGAATCCGGAGACCATGGAGCAGAACAGGAAGAACGGCATGCTGCCCGTCTGGCCGGAGACCAGCACGCCGAACTGCGCCGTGCCGAGCACGATGCAGACGATGATCAGTGTGTTGCGGCGGCCGTAGCGGTCGGAGATCCAGCCGATGACACCGCGCCCGGTGCCGTTGACGATGGCCTTCAGGGACATCGCCGTGGCCACGATCCCGCCCGCGAAGCCCATGTCCTTGCCGAACGGCACCTGGAAGGCGATGCCGAAGATGTTGATGCCGGCCGTGCACAGCAGACAGAACCACATCATCCACAGGACAGGGGTACGGGCGGCCTCCTTGGGGGTGTACTGCTTGACGGCGGGCGGGTTCTTCTCCAGCGCCCGGCGAATCTTCGGGTCGGCGGTCATCCTCAGCGGGTCTACGTGCGCGGGCCACCAGTTCTTCGGCGGGTCCTTGAAGAACCGGCCGGCCGCGGCCACCACCAGGCACAGCCCGACGCCCACGCAGGCGAGCACGGTCCGGTAGTTGCTCAGGTCCATGTACGAGGTGAACAGGAAGACGAAGGGCACGGACCCGTAGGCGAAACCGCCGTTGACGAAGCCCGTCTTGCCGCCCTTGCGCTCCGGATACCACTTGCCGACCATGTTCACGCAGGTCGCGTAGACGAGGCCGGCGCCGATGCCGCTGCACATGCCGAAGCCGACATACGCGACGGTCACGGTCGGTGCGAACGCCAGCGACAGATAGCCCAGCAAGGTGCCGACGGCGCCGATCATCATCGCCGTACGGGCGGGCAGCCTGCCGCTCTCCCGCAACTGCCCGGCGGGGAAGGCCACGGCCGCCTGGAAGAACACCCAGACGCCCATCAGCCAGAAGATGTGTCCGCTGCTCCACAGATGAGCCTCGTGGAGCGTGTCCTCCGCCGACGTGAACGCGTACTCGGCGGAGCTGATGCCCATCATGCCCACCCAGGGCAGGACGACCATCCACTTGCGTGTTCGGCCCATGACGTCCGTATCGGACTCACCGATCCGGTACACGCGGCCGTTGCGATCCGTCACCTCCCGGTGGGGGACGGACGTCGTGTGGTCGGTGGTTGTCATCGCTCAGCACCCCTTGCATCGAAAGCTCTGGCCAGCGCCCCCTGTCCAATGCCTTTCGCGTGCGCACGGGTCCCGGGGGCCGACCGACCGCACTGTCGGCCGGCCCCGCGCTTCGCTCACCTCATGAACCGCCCCCCAACAGTCCCGCCGCCCGTGCCCACCGGTACTTCGCACCGAGTACGGCCACCGGCTTCTCGGTCGTGTACGGGTAGGCCACGACCCCTCGCTCGTAGAGGTACTGGCAGGCCTCCTCGACCTCGACGTCGCCCGCGAGGGAGGCCACCACGGGCTTCTCGATGCCGCGTTCGCGGAACTCGGCCACCACGCGCGCGGTGAGCTCCGCGAAGACCATCGGGGGAGTGACGATGGTGTGCCAGTAGCCGAGGACGAGCGCGTGGATGCGCGGGTCCTGAAAACCCAGCCGGATCGTCGCCTCGTACGTCGACGGCGGCTCGCCCCCGGTGATGTCGACCGGGTTGCCCGCGGCTCCGAAGGGCGGGATGAACTTGCGGAAGGCCTCGTCCAGGTCCGGCGGGATCTCCATCAGGGACAGGCCGTTGTCGGTCACCGCGTCGGACAGCAGCACACCGCTGCCGCCGGCCCCGGTGATGATCACGACGTTGTCACCTCGGGGAGCCGGAAGCACCGGCAACGCGCGCGCGTACTCGAGCATGTCGTTCAGTCCGGGCGCCCTGATGACCCCCGCCTGCCTGAGGATGTCGTCGTACACGGCGTCGTCGCCCGCCAGCGCCCCGGTGTGCGAACCGGCGGCCTTCGCACCCGCCGCCGTACGGCCCGCCTTGAGCACCACGACCGGCTTCTTCGGCACGGTCGCCCGCGCGGCCTCCACGAAGGCGCGGCCGTCCTTGAGGTCCTCCAGGTGCATCGCGATGCACTCGGTGTGCGGGTCCTCGCCGAACCAGGTCAGCAGGTCGTCCTCGTCCAGGTCCGACTTGTTGCCCAGGCCCACGATCGCCGACACACCCGTCTTCGTGGTGCGCGCGAAGCCCAGGATGGCCATCCCGATGCCACCGGACTGCGAGGTCAGCGCGACACCGCCCTTGACGTCGTACGGCGTGCAGAACGTGGCGCACAGATCCTGCCACGTCGAGTAGTAGCCGTAGATGTTCGGCCCGAGGAGGCGCACGCCGTGCCGTTCGGCGATCGCGACGATCTCCTCCTGGAGCTCGTGCTCGCCGGTCTCCGCGAACCCGGAGGGGATCAGCACGGCGTTGGGGATCTTCTTGCGTCCCACCTCCTCCAGCGCCGAGGCCACGAACCTGGCGGGGATAGCGAAGACCGCCACATCCACCTCACCGGGAACGTCCGTGACACTCTTGTACGCCTTGCGGCCCAGAATGTCATCGGCCTTGGGGTTCACCGGATGGATCTCTCCGGCGAAGCCGCCGTCGATGAGGTTGCGCATCACCGAATTGCCGATCTTGCCCGGCTCGCCCGAGGCACCGATGACGGCGACCGACGAGGGCTGCATCAGACGGCGCATGGAGGTGAGGATCTCCTCGCGCGTGTACGTGCGGCGAGGCTTCGGCACCGACTCGGCGAGGATCACCCGGATGTCCGCGGCGATCGCGCCCTCAGGGGTGGCGATCACCGGGTTGAGGTCGACCTCCGCGATCTCCGGGAAGTCCGCGACCAGTTGCGACACCCGGCGGATCTGCTCGGCGATCGCCCACCGGTCCACGCCCGCCCGGCCGCGCACCCCGTGCAGGATCTCCGCCGAGCGGATCGAGTCCAGCATGGACAGCGCCTCGTCGGCGCTCACGGGCGCCAGCCGGAACGTGACGTCCTTGAGGACCTCGACGAGCACCCCGCCGAGCCCGAAGGCGACCACCTTCCCGAAGGTCGGGTCCGTCACCGCGCCGACGATGACCTCCTGCCCCTGGGGCAGCAACTCCTGCACCTGTATGCCCTTGATGCGCGCGGACGCGTTGTACGCGCGCGCGTTGTCGATGATTTTGTGGAACGCCGCCCGGACGTCCGCCGCCCCCTCGACCCCGACGATCACTCCACCCGCGTCGGTCTTGTGCAGGATGTCCGGCGAGACGATCTTCATCACCACGGGTCCGCCGAAGCGCGCGGCGTACGAGACGGCCTCGTCGACGTCCGTCGCGAGTTCCTCGCCGGGTACGGCGATCCCGTACGCGTCGGCGATCACCTTGCCCTCGGGGGCGGTGAGCGCGGTGCGCCCCTCGGCCCGCACAGTGTCGAGGAGCGACCGCACCCTCGGCTCCCGGTCTTCGGCCATCACGTCAGATCACTCCATTCGACTTGAGCAGGCGCAGTTCCTCGTCGCCGAGGCCGAGTTCGCCGATGTAGACCTCTTCGTTGTGCTCGCCGAGCAGGGGTGAACTGGTCACCTCGACGGGGGAGTCGGAGAGCTTCAGCGGGCTGCCCACGGTCGTGAACTCGCCGCGCTCGGGGTGCGGCACGGTGACGACCATCTCGTTGGCGATCAGCGAGTCGTCCTCGATGATCTCCTTGGTGGACAGGATCGGCCCGCACGGGATGTTGTGGGCGTTGAGCCGCGCCAGCACCTCCCACTTGGGAAGCGTGGAGGACCATTCCTCGATCAGCTGGAACATCTTGTTGAGCTTGGGCAGCCGGGCCTGGGGCGTCGCCCACTCGGGGTCATCGGCAAGCTCCGGCCGGCCGATGAGCTCGCTGAGCGGCTTCCAGCCGACGGGCTGCACGATGACGTACACGTAGTCGTTGGGTCCGCCCGGCGCGCACTTGACCGCCCAGCCGGGCTGGCCGCCGCCGGACGCGTTCCCCGACCGGGGAACTTCGGTGCCGAAGTCCTCGTTTGGATATTCAGCGAGCGGGCCGTGGGCCAGGCGCTGCTGATCGCGCAGCTTCACCCGGCAGAGGTTGAGCACAGCGTGCTGCATGGCCACGTTCACCCGCTGACCGCGCCCGGTGTGCTCCCGCTGGAACAGCGCCGCGAGTATCCCCGCCACGGCGTGCACCCCCGTCCCCGAGTCCCCGATCTGGGCCCCCGTCGCCAGCGGCGGCCCGTCCTCGAAACCGGTGGTCGACATCGACCCGCCCATGGCCTGCGCGACGACCTCGTACGCCTTGAAGTCGGTGTACGGGCCGTCCCCGAACCCCTTGATGGAGGCATAGACGATCCGCGGATTGATCTCCTGGATGCGGTCCCAGGTGAAGCCCATACGGTCGACCGCGCCCGGTCCGAAGTTCTCGACCATGACGTCGGAGCGCCGGATCAGCTCGGTGAGGATCTCCTTGCCGCGCTCGGTCTTGGTGTTCAGGGTGATGCTCCGCTTGTTGCAGTTGAGCATCGTGAAGTAGAGGGAGTCGACGTCCGGGAGGTCGCGCAGCTGCCCCCGCGTGATGTCACCGGTCGGCGCCTCCAGCTTGACCACGTCCGCCCCGAGCCAGGCGAGCAGCTGGGTGGCGGAGGGCCCGGACTGGACGTGGGTCATGTCGAGGACGCGGATGCCCTCAAGTGCCTTGCGGGTCACGGGCGTTCACCTCACTTGTACATCGTCTGGTTCATGGTTCCGGGGGCGTACGCGTCCGGGTCGACCCAGACGTTGATCAGCGACGGCTTGCCCGACTCACGGGCACGCCGCAGCGCCGGGCCGATGTCGGCGGGGTCGCGGACCTCCTCGCCGTGACCGCCCAGCATCCGCGCGAACTTGTCGTAGTGGACGTCGCCGAGGGTGTTGCCGACCCGCTCGCGTTCCAGTCCGTACTTCTGGGCCTGGCCGTAGCGGATCTGGTTCATGGAGGAGTTGTTGCCGACGATGCCGACGAAGGGGAGGTCGTAGCGGACGAGGGTCTCGAAGTCCCAGCCGGTGAGGGAGAAGGCGCCGTCGCCGAAGAGGGCGACGACCTCCTTGTCGGGCCGTGCCTGCTTGGCCGCGAGGACGAAGGGGATGCCCACGCCGAGGGTGCCGAGGGGGCCCGGGTCCATCCAGTGCCCGGGTGACTTGGGCTGGACGACCTGTCCGGAGAAGGTGACGATGTCGCCGCCGTCGCCGATGTAGATGGAGTCCTCGGTGAGGAAGTCGTTGATCTCGCTGACCAGGCGGTACGGGTGGATCGGCGAGGCGTTCGACTTCAGGCTCGGCAGCCGCTTCTCAATGGCGGTCTGCTCGGCGGCACGCAGCTCGTCGAGCCACTCCTTGCGCTTCGCCGCCCCGCCGTTGATGCGCCCTGAGGCAGCCTCGGTGACCGACTTCAACACCAGGCCCGCGTCGCCGACGATGCCGAGGTCGATGTCCCGGTTCTTGCCGACGGTGCGGTAGTCGAGGTCGATCTGCACGACGGTCGCGTCCGGCGAAAGCCGCTTGCCGTAGCCCATGCGGAAGTCGAAGGGTGTGCCGACGATGACGATCACGTCGGCGTTGGAGAAGGCGTACCGGCGCGAGAGCTGGAAGTGGTGCGGGTCGCCGGGCGGCAGGGTGCCGCGGCCGGCGCCGTTCATGTACGCCGGGATGTTGAGGGTCCGTACGAGCTCGATGGCCGCCTCGGTGCCGCGGGTCGTCCACACCTGGCTGCCGAGCAGGATGGCCGGCTTCTCGGCGTGCGCGAGCAGGTCGGCGAGCTTCTCGATGGCCTCGGGGTCGCCGGCCGAGCGCGTCGAGGCGCGATAGGCGCCGGGCTTCGGCACGCGCGCCTTGCTCACCGGCACCTTGGCGTCGAGGACGTCGCGCGGGATCTCCAGGAAGGAGGGGCCGGGCGCACCGTGGTAGCACTCGCGGAACGCCATCGACACCATGTCCGCCGCGCGCGCCGTGTCCGGCACGGCCGCCGCGAACTTGGTGATCGGCGTCATCATGTCGACGTGCGGCAGGTCCTGAAGGGATCCCATCTTGTGCTGGGTGAGGGCTCCCTGGCCGCCGATCAGCAGCATCGGGGACTCCGCGCGGAAGGCGTTGGCGACACCGGTGACGGCGTCCGTCGTGCCCGGGCCCGCGGTGACGACCGCGCAGCCGGGTTTGCCGGTGAGGCGGGCGTAACCGTCGGCGGCATGGGCGGCGACCTGCTCATGGCGGACGTCGACGACCTCTATGCCCTCGTCGACGCAGCCGTCGTAGATGTCGATGATGTGGCCGCCGCACAACGTGTAGATGCGGTCGACCCCCTCGGCCTTGAGTGCCTTGGCAACGAGATGACCACCGGAAATCACGTCCTGGGTGTCGTCGGGCATGGCGAAGTCCTGTCCCTTCGTAGGGGGTTCGAACTGCTCTCGCGGTACATTGCATACAGTCGACGAATACTGTATGAACCTTGTTATCCCGCATCCGGTGGGTGGTGTCCAGGGGGCGTGCGGCACTTTTGAGTCAGGAGCCGGAATGGACCTGTACGAGCACCAGGCAAGGGAACTCTTCGAAGAACACGGCATCCCGGTGCCGAGGGCCGAGGTCACCGATTCTCCCAAGAGGGCCCGGGAGATCGCCCGCGCACTCGGTGGGCGCGTGGTAGTGAAAGCTCAGGTCAAGACGGGCGGGCGCGGCAAGGCGGGCGGTGTGAAGCTCGCCGCGGACCCGGCCGCCGCGGAGCTCACCGCACGGCAGATCCTCGGCATGGACATCAAGGGCCACACGGTCCGCAAGGTGATGCTGGCCCAACCCGTGGACATCGAGGCCGAGTTCTACGTCTCCTATGTGCTCGACCGCGCGGCGGGCCGCTTCCTCGCCATCGCCTCCGCCGAGGGCGGCATGGAGATCGAGGAGGTTGCCGCAAGCCGGCCCGAGGCGGTGGCCCGTGTCCACATCGACCCGGCCGAGGGCGTCACCTCGGCGAAGGCGAACGAGATAGCCGAGGCGGGCGGGCTGCCCGCGCAGACGGTCGACGTCCTCGTACGGCTGTGGGAGGTCCTGGTCCGCGAGGACGCCCTCCTCGTCGAGGTCAACCCGCTCGTGCGGACCGCACAGGGGCAGATCCTCGCGCTCGACGGCAAGGTCACGCTCGACGGCAACGCCCGCTTCCGGCAGGCACGTTGGGGCGCGGAGCACGTGCAGCACGACGACCCGCTGGAGGCGGCGGCCGCCGCCAAGGGCCTCAACTACGTCAAGCTGGACGGCGAGGTCGGCATCATCGGCAACGGCGCGGGCCTGGTCATGTCGACCCTCGACGTCGTCGCGGGCTGCGGCGCCCGCCCCGCCGACTTCCTCGACATCGGCGGCGGGGCCTCCGCCCAGATCATGGCCGACGGCCTCTCGGTCGTCCTGTCCGACCCGTCCGTGAAGTCGGTCTTCGTCAACGTCTTCGGCGGGATCACCGCCTGCGACGCGGTCGCCGACGGCATCGTGCGGGCCCTGGACAGCGTGCAGTTGACCAAGCCGCTGGTCGTGCGGCTCGACGGCAACAACGCGGCCCGCGGACGCGCCGTCCTCGACGAGCGCGCGCATCCTCTGGTCCAACAGGCCACCACCATGGACGGCGCCGCCGGCCGTGCCGCCCGACTCGCCACCAGCGGCTGAAGGAGCCCGACATGGCCATCTATCTCACCAAGGAGAGCAAGGTCCTCGTCCAGGGCATGACCGGCGGCGAGGGCATGAAGCACACCCGGCGCATGCTCGCGGCCGGCACGAACGTCGTCGGCGGCGTCAACCCGCGCAAGGCGGGCCGCACCGTCGACTTCGACGACCGCGGCGTCCCCGTCTTCGGATCGGTCGCCGAAGGCATCCGGGCGACCGGCGCCGACGTCACCGTCGTCTTCGTGCCGCCCCCCTTCGCGAAGGCCGCCGTCGTCGAGGCCGCCGACGCCGGCATCGGCCTCGCGGTCGTCATCACCGAGGGCATCCCCGTCCACGACTCCGTCGCCTTCCACGCCCACGCCAAGGCGAAGGGCACGCGCGTCATCGGCCCCAACTGCCCGGGCCTGATCACCCCCGGACAGTCCAACGCGGGCATCATCCCGTCCGACATCACCAAGCCGGGCCGCATCGGCCTGGTGTCCAAGTCCGGCACGCTCACCTACCAACTCATGTACGAACTCCGCGACATCGGCTTCTCGACATGTGTCGGAATCGGCGGCGACCCGGTCGTCGGCACCACCCACATCGACTGCCTGGCCGCCTTCCAGGATGACCCAGACACCGAACTGATCGTCCTCATCGGCGAGATCGGCGGCGACGCCGAGGAACGCGCGGCCGCATACGTCCGCGAGCACGTCACCAAGCCCGTCGTCGGCTACATCGCCGGATTCACCGCCCCCGAGGGCAAGACGATGGGGCATGCCGGCGCGATCGTGTCCGGTTCCTCCGGCACCGCCCAGGCGAAGAAAGAGGCCCTGGAGGCGGCCGGGGTGAGTGTGGGAAGCACACCGACCGAGACGGCGAAACTTGTGCTCGCGTGTCTCGAACGCGGGCACGCGGCCGCTCATAGTTGATGTGAGGCGACCGTGACGCACCACCGCGTGCGTCACGGCGCCCTTCGTACGACGTCCGCGCACGGCAGTGCGAGCCCGCGCGCGACGAGCCATGCACCCCCGCCCCCGACTGTGCACCGAGAGCGGAGAAACCCCTATGGCAACAAGCCTCACCCTCAAATCAGGCACGTCCTGGGCCGACGCCTGGCAGCGCTGCCTGTCCGTCGCCCCGGAGGCCTTCCAGGACGACCGCGTCCTCAACCTCTGGAACTCCGCCTGGCAGGCCGACGGCCGGGCCCTGCCCGCCACCAGCCCCGTCGACGGCAGCCCCATCGCAGGCCCGCCCCGCCTCGACCGCGACACCGCGCACCAGGCCGTACGCGCCTCGCTCGACCAGCACCGCGCCTGGCGGCACGTCCCCCTCGACGAGCGCCGCGCACGTGTCGCGGCGACCCTCGACGCCCTCACCGAGCACCGCGAACTGCTCGCCCTGCTCCTGGTGTGGGAGATCGGCAAGCCCTGGCGGCTCGCGCAGGCGGACGTCGACCGGGCCATCGACGGTGTGCGCTGGTACGTCGACGGCATCGACCCCATGCTCGACGGGCGCACCCCGCTGGACGGCCCGGTGTCCAACATCGCGAGCTGGAACTACCCGATGAGCGTGCTCGTTCACGCCATGCTGGTCCAGACACTGGCAGGCAACGCGGTGATCGCCAAGACCCCGACCGACGGCGGCCTCGCCTGTCTGACCCTGGCCTGTGCGCTCGCCGCGCGTGAGGGGATTCCCGTCACCCTCGTCAGCGGCAGCGGGGGCGAGCTGTCCCAGGCGCTGGTGCGGGCGCCCGAGATCGGCTGTGTCTCCTTCGTCGGCGGCCGGGACACCGGCGCGGCGGTCGCCACGGCCGTCGCCGACCTCGGCAAGCGCCATGTACTCGAACAGGAGGGACTCAACACCTGGGGCATCTGGAACCACTCGGACTGGGACGCGCTCACGGCGGTGATCCCCAAGCTCTTCGACTACGGCAAGCAGCGCTGCACGGCGTACCCGCGCTTCGTCGTCCAGCGGCAGCTGTTCGACGAGTTCCTGGCGGCGTACCTCCCCGCGGTGCGCACACTCACGGTCGGGCACCCGCTGGCGGTCGAGCACAGCGACGACCCGTACCCGCAGCTGGACTTCGGGCCGGTCATCAACGCGGCCAAGGCCAAGGAGCTGCGCGACCAGGTCGCCGAGGCCATCGACCGGGGCGCGGTCCCGCTGCACCGCGGCAGCGAGGCCGACGGCCGGTTCCTGCCCGGCCAGGACACCTCGGCGTACGTCCATCCGGTGACGCTCCTCAACCCGCCACCGTCCTCACCCCTGCACCACGCGGAACCGTTCGGCCCGGTCGACACCATCGTCCTGGTCGACACGGAGGCGGAGCTGCTGGCCGCGATGAACGCGTCCAACGGCGCGCTGGTGGCCACCCTGTCCACGGACGACCGGGCCACCTTCGACCGGCTGGCCCCGCAGATCCGCGCCTTCAAGGTCGGCCACGGCACACCGCGCTCCCGCGGCGACCGCGACGAACTGTTCGGCGGATTCGGCGCGTCCTGGCACGGCGCCTTCGTCGGCGGTGAACTGCTGGTGCGCGCCGTGACCCGGGGCCCGGCGGGAGAGCGGCTGCCGGGGAACTTCCCGGACTACCACCTCATGCCGTGACAGAGGGCCGGGTGGCGTCCTCGCTGCGAGGGCGCCACCCGGGGATCAGCTCCGGCCGGCGCACGAAAGCGTCACGGAGTGACCGTGTACGTCTGCACGTCGAAGGTCTGACCGAGCGAGTTCGTCGGCGCCACCGTCACCGAGGTGCCGTTCACGGTCACCTTCAGGAAGTGGTACACCTGCGCGTCGTCGGTGGGCACCGACGCGGCACCGCAGGCCGAACCCCGGTTGCGGCCGTAGGACCAGCCGATGCCGTACGCGTCGGTGGCCGAGCAGCCGTTCTCCCCGACGGAGTGCACATCGGCCCCGCCGCCACCGGTGACATACGACGCGATCCGGCCCGCCCCCGCGGTGTTGCGCTGATAGAGGTGCGAGTGGCCGTTGAAGACCAGGTCCACGCCGCCGTCCAGCAGGGTCTGCTCGACGCCCGCGAGGAAGGTGTCGCTCGGCTCGCTCGCACTGTCGGAGCGCAGCGGGAAGTGGAAGAAGGCGAACTTCGGCACGCCGGGATGGGCGGTGAGGTCGGCCTTCAGCCATGCGTACTCGGCGGATCCGTCCTGCCAGTGGGCGTGCGCGTCCTGCTCGTAGATCGCGCAGTGCGAGCCACACGAACCACCCGTGGCGGCGCCGGTGTTGGAGTTCCCCCACGCAGTGTCGAGCAGATAGAAACGGACGCCGCCGGTGGTGAAGGCGTAGTACGTCGTCGGATAGGTGATCGGACTCGAGCCCAGGTACGACGGATAGTCGACCAGCGCCCACACCCCGCCGGAGGCCGCCGCCAGCGCCGACTGCTTCCACACCTGCAGATAGGTGTTGGTCATGCTGTGGTTGCCGACGGTGCCGATGAGCGGAATGCGCATGCCCGGCTGCGTCCAGTACGACGGACCGAACCACGAACTGATGTCCACACCGGTCTGGTTGAGGTCGCCGTACTGGGTCTGCGAGGTGCCCGGATGCGTGTTGTCGCCGGTCTGGACGACGAACCGGGCACCGCTCGCGGCGATCTGGCTCATCACGTTCGCCTGGTTCACATTCAGCGAGCCGTCGTCGACGCCGGAGTTCGTGGTCTCACCGGTGTCGCCGAGGACATCGAAGGTGAACGACGTCGTGGAGCCCGCGGAGTCGGGGGTCGTGAAGCTGGGGGTCGGCAGGGTGCCCAGCAGGTCGGTGCCGGATGCGGTGTGGACGCGGTAGCAGTAGGTGGTGCTCGCGGTCAGGCCCGTCACCGTCACCGAGTTGGCGTACTCCCGGGTCGAGCCGACGGTGATCGGGCTGCCCAGGGTGGACGAAGTAGCCGTGTCCGCCGCGCAGTTGCCCAGCGGGCCGTAGCGGACCGAGCCGCGGCTCTGTGTGGTGGTCGCCCAGCTCACCTGGACGGACGTCGTCGTGGCGTCGGAGAGATAGGGGGCGCGTGTCAACTGCGCGTCGGCGCCCGGAAGGTCGGCGTGCGCCGCCGGAGCGAACGACAGCGCCGTGCCCGCCCCCAGGACGAGGGCGAACACGGCGCTGCGAGCGTGGCTCAGGGAGAGTCTGCGGTGCCGGGACGAGAGTCTTCTGGTCATGTTCTTTCTTCCTTTCTCATTCTGATCCCGCGCAGCCGCGCCAGTGCCGCGACGGCGCCCACCAGCAGCACCGCGCAGCCGGTGATCCGCAGCACGCCCGGCCAGTAGCCGAGCGGGTCGCGACGTGCGGCTGAGGAGGAGGGCGCCGACGGCGAGTCCGACACGGGAACGCCGCGCAACTCGCGCAGCACGTCCAGTGATTGCGTGCCGTTTCGGACCGACGGCTCCACATGCGAGTTCTCGCTGAACTCGTTCCAGCTGATCAGCCCGAGCAGATCCGGGCCCGAGGCCAGGGCGGCCGCGTACTCGGTGCGCAGCGTCCGGCCGCCGTCCCGTGGCACCGACTTCGTGCCGCCCACCAGGCGGGCGTCGAAGCCGGGGGCGAACGGCGCCATCCAGTAGCCGTGCGCCGCGTGTGCGAGGGCGGCCATCTCGCGCAACTTGGTCGCGTGCCGGGCGTTCGTGTCCGGGTTGACCGACGACCAGTAGTAGGCGTCCCCGTCGGTGACGTGCGCCAGCCTGCGGATGCCCTGCGGGCTCTTCTCGGTGCCGAGCACCAGCATCCCCTTCCGTACCGGTCCGGTGATGCGCGCGATGTCCGCGGTCGAGTACTGCCAGGTGCCACTGAACACCGTCAGCGGCTTGCCGTCGAGACGGAAGAAGGCCGGGTCGCGGGCGTAGCGCCCGTACAGCAGACGGAAGTCGGCGGCGACCCGGTCCGTCGCGAGCGGCCGGCGGTGGAAGTCGAGCCCCTGATAGATGACCGCCACCTTGAAGTCACGCGCCCGCGCCACGTCCAGCAGCAGCCGCAGCCGTCGGTCGTTGACGGCCGAGGACTTCCAGCTCACCACGAAACCGTCGATGCCCGCGGACTTCGCCCAGTCGACATGCGTGCGAATCACGGAGGCGTCGTCGCTGGAGTAGTGGCCCAGACGCGGGTAGTCGGTCTTCGCGCGCTGCCACGACGACGGCTCGAACCACTGGTAGTAGTACGCGAGCAGCGGCACCCGACGCCCCTCGGCCGAGCTCGCTGACGCCGGGAACAGCCCCGCCAGAACGAGTACCAGCACGGCGAGCAGCCCCGGTCTTCTCATCCGTGCTCACCACCCCGGCGTCGCCGCATCCACCGCCCGACCAGCAGCAGTCCGGCCGCCAGCACCCCCACCGTGCCCGCCGCCAGCGCCAGATCGGCCCGGCTGACCACGCGCAGCTGCATGCTCTGCGTCCGCGACAGCCGGACCTGCTGCACGGCCCGCAGCCCCTGGCCGCCGGTGACCTCCACCTCGTACTGCCCGTGCGGCAGATCCCGCAGCGTCGCTTCCCGTCCCGCACCGAATGTCACCTCGCGCACCGACCCGTCCGGCAGGGTGACCCGCGCCGCCCGCCCGGCCGACGACCCGAAGACGGCGTCCCGCGCCGAGACCGTCAGATCGTGGAACGGCGTGGTGAAGACGGCCTCCTGATGCGATGCCGGCTGGAACCGCTGCCGCCCGGCGTCCACCGTGTTCGTGCCGTACGCGTTTGCGGACAGCAGTGCGTACCCGACCCTCCGCGAGGTCAGCACGCTCTTGCGGTACACGGGCAACAGCCCGTCCAGCCAGACCGGTTGTCCCACCGGCAGCCGCTGGGTGTGCCCGGTGTCGCTGCGCACGGTCACATACGGCACCCGGTCACGGGGTACGGCGCGACCCTCCTGGTCGACGCAGCGCACCGTCACCCGGAAGCGGGCCGTGAACGCCGCCGTCACCGTGTAGTCCCGGCGCAGCGGCAGCCCCTGCACCGTGCGCCGGAACGCCTGGTCGGGATCGCGCTGCCCGGCCCACCGGGAGAACGTGAACTGCCGTCCCTCCGAGGCCAGTCCGTGATCGTCGACGGCCAGCCTGTGCCCCGCGAAGTCGTGCGCACCGGTGAAGCTCACCGCCCCGTCAGGCCCGGTGACCGCCGTCCGTCCGTCGAACGTGAACGGCACGCCGGCGAGCTGTGGGGTCGTCCGCACGGTGACGGTGACCGCCGTGACGGCCACGGCAGAACTCGGGGCCAGCCCCACCAGCACCACCCCGACCAGCACCAACCACCTCATGACATACGCCACTTCGGCCGCACCGCCCCCCACAGCAACCCTGCCACCAGCAACGACGCGGCGCCGTACACCGCGTACACGGGCGCCGGCGAGGGCCGCCGCGCCACCGGAAGCGCCGCCTCCCGCACCCCCGTCGGAATCAGCTCGGCCCGCCGCGGCGCCGCCGAGAAGTCGAAGGCGTCGGCGAGACTCCGCGCCTGCGTGGTACGGCCGCCCAGTGGCCGCAGCCGCCAGTTGTCCACCACGAACCGCAGCGCACTCGCGGCCTCGAACTGCCCGTGCTGCACCTTCCCCCGCGTCACGTACGGGCTGACCAGCAGCGCCGGCACGCGTAGCCCCCGACCGGCCGGCGGCTTCACATGGTCGTACCAGCCCCCGGACCCGTCGTAGGACCACAACAGTGCCGAAGACGACCAGTACTGACTGACCATCAGCTGTGCGGTGAGCTCCCGCACGAGCCGCTGTCCGGCCGGCACGGAGCGCGCCGAGCGCTCGCCCGCACCCGATGACGCGACGAACGCCACCGAGGGCAGTGTCCCGCGGTCCAGGTCCCGGTAGTACTCGCCGAGGTCGACGATGTGCGCGCTCAGCCGCCTGCTGTCGACGAAGCGCGGGATGTCCAGGAGCGGGACGCGGACGGTCTGGGTGGTCAGGTCGTCGGGGGAGCGGTAGGTCTGCTTCGGGTCGTAGTTCTGGACGTAGAACTTCCAGCTCACGCCTGCCTCGTCGAGCCGGTCGAAGACGGTGGGCCCGGTCAGGTCCGGTGTACCCGCGACCCAGTGGGCGCGGTTGGCGCGGGTGCCGTCGAGCGAGGACGCGAAGAAGTGGTCGAAGAGCTCGTAGCGGTCGGCTGCGTTCCAGTAGAAGGGCAGGTCACGGCGGTCGTAGTGGCCCATGGCCACGCGTCCGTCCCGGCCCTGCCGCTCGAAGGCCCCGACGAAGCCGTCCATGCGCCCGCCGTCGTACTGCTGCCGCACCAGACGCGGCCCGGCACCGGGGGACAGGGGCGGCGAGCCGTGCAGTGAGTACGGTGCCACCGTGCCCGCGTCCGCATGCGCCGGGTCGCGCGGCTGCCTGGTCCCCGCTGTCAGGCCGTCTGCTCCCGGGTACGTACCGAAGTAGTGGTCGAAGGTGCGGTCGCCCTGCATGAGATAGACGAAGTGCTGAACGGGCGTGCACGGGCGGGGAGTTGATGACGCCGTCGCCGTCCCGCTGCCCGTCAGCAGCAGGAGCAGTGCCACCAGCAGCACCCTCATGACACCCTCACCCGGTAGATCACGACCACCTTCACCCCGGCCCCGTTGCGTGCCGTGAACACCGCCGTCCCGTGGTAACGCCCCACCAGTCCCTGCAACTTGGCGGTGAAGAACCGCGTACGGCGGGCCGTGTACGCGTCCCACACCAGGTACTGGAAGTCGCCGTCCCTGAGCGCCCGGTCCGGGTTCGGGACCGCCCGGTAGCTGGGGTTGCGGCGGGCCGGGTCGGGCGAGACGGAGAGCGCGGAGACCGGACAGAAGCCGTAGTACTGCACCACGTTGGCCATGGACGGACCGATGGCCAGCAGCCGCGAGCCCTCCGGCGCGTGCTCGCGCACCCACAGTCCCGCCTCCCGGCCTCCCGGCAGCCCGCCCGTCCCGGCCAGGAAGCGGGTGCTCGTCTGCGGCTGGATCCGCATCCAGCACGGCACCGCCACAGAGGCCACGACCAGCCAGACGGCCGCGGCCGCCGCGAAGCGCTGGATCCGCACCACCCGCGGTAACGAGGTGAGCGTCCTGCCCGCCAGCACCGCGAACACCGGTGCCACGGGCAGCAGATACTGGAAGCCCTTCACCGGCCACACCGTGAAGAACAGCGCGGGCACCACGACCCAGCACACCAGCAGCCGCTCCCGCCAGGTGTTCTCGCGGCGCAGCCACACCAGCCCCGCCAGGGCCGCCACGACCACCAACGGGCCGAGCGCCCACGGCACTTCACGCCCGTAGAAGGAATAGGGGTGATTGGCGCGGCGGAACATCTGCCACAGCAGATAGTTGCCGCCCGCCCGCGCATGCCCGGCCAGCAGCTGTGACAGCGGATGGGCCACCGCCACCACCCCGATCACGCCCAGCGCGGGCAGCAGATGCCGCCAGCGGGTGCGCACGGCCGGGGTCAGCGCGAAGAACGCGTACAGCGACCCCAGGAGGACGACCGACGTCTCCTTCGCCAGCACCGTGAACCCGAGCATCCCGCCGGCCGCCAGCAGCCAGCGCGGGGACGGCGATTCGGCGTAGCGCACCACGCAGTACAGGGCGCCGGTCGCGCACAGCGTCATCGGCGCGTCCAGCAGCACCTGGCGGCTGACCACGACGTGGTACGGCATCACCGCCAGCAGCAGCGCCCCGACCAGCGCGGCCCGCCGCCCGTACAGCCGCCGCCCCAGCCCGTACGTCACCGCCACCGTCGCCACACCCAGCAGCGCCGGCACCGCGCGCGCCGCCCAGTCGCTCTCGTGGACGCGCAACGCCAGCGACACCAGCGACTGGAACAGCACCGGATGCGCCCTGAACACCGGGAAGAGCGAAC
Source organism: Streptomyces sp. NPDC001157 (assembly GCF_053598255.1). NCBI lineage: Bacteria > Bacillati > Actinomycetota > Actinomycetes > Kitasatosporales > Streptomycetaceae > Streptomyces > Streptomyces sp. NPDC001157. The sequence continues at coordinate 553,791 of NZ_JBSFJW010000001.1, read as the reverse complement.
CGAGTCGATCGTCCCCCGCGAGCGAGGCCGCCGTACCCGTGTACACCGCCTCGTCGCTGTTGAACCCGGCCGCGGTGAGCTGCCACAGACGCAGGAAGGCCGCCAGCAGCAGTACGGCGGTCAGGGGCGCGGCAGCCCGCACCCCGGCGCCGGAGGGGGCCGGCGCCGGGGCGGTGCGGGATGCTCCCTTGGGGAGCACGAACCGGTCGGTCATGCGGCCGAGCCGGCTTGCAGTCCCCACCGCGGCCAGGCCTCGGCGGAGGCACTCACTGTCGGACGGTGCTCCTCGCCCGCCAGCAGCCGCGGTATCTCGTCGGCCCAGCCGAAGCAGTCCGAGGCGAGCACCCGGGTACGGACGCCGGACAGGAACCCGGCGAGGATCTCCCGCTCCCGGGCACGCAGTTCGGCATGGTCGAGACCGTCGATGCGCAGCGCCGGCGCGAGATAACGGTAGGGCGGGAAGCCGTACGCGTCCTCGGTGTTGACCAGCATCCGCTCCAGCGCCACGTCGCCGTCGAGGTCGTACAGGTCGGGCACACCGCGCTCGATGACGAACAGGTCCCGGACCTCGGTGCTCGATCCCAGCCGGCAGGGCACCAGCCGGTCGACGCTGTACTTCGGCGGCGGCACCAGGATCTGAGTGATCGCGTTGATGCCCATGATCGGCAGGTTGAAGCGGGACAGCATCAGCGCGATCGAACGACCGCCCTTGGAGTGCAGCCGCGACTGCAGATTGAGCCGGCGCCACTCCTTCTTCGTCAGGTCCTCGGCCTGCACGGCCCGCAGCGTGTGCGCGCTGATGGTGAGCGGCTTCGGGAAGCACACGGCCCGCCCGCTCGCGTCCACGACCGTCATGTCGTCCGACAGGAACCGCCCGCCGTGCTCGCGCAGCAGTCGCAGTACGGTCGCGGTCTTGCCGGTGTCGGTCAGCGCCGACAGCATGACCCCGCGTCCGTCGAGCTCCACGCACGCGGAGTGCAGCAGCATCCGCCCACGGGAGATCAGCACGAAACGCAGCAGCGCCTCGACGACGTTCGTGTAGACGACGTGCGGCGAACGGGCCAGCAGCGGGCCCACCTCCACCGTGATCGGCGGACCCAGCCGTACCCGGAAGTTCGCGCCGAAGCGGCCCAGATGCTCCTCGTAGCGCAGAGCCGCCGTGTCGCTGTGGTCCTCCGTCAGTGCCGCCCGCCCGCGGGGCCTGCGCCGCCCGACGTCCCCGACGCGCACGGCGATGTCGACGTCCGCGTCCGGGACCCACTGCGCCCGGAAGAACTCCAGCTCGGGCAGCCGGATCTGGGAGCCGATGGTGACGGTCCCGGCGACGTCGTAGCGGTAGGGCAGGTACACAGACCGCTTCCTGCTCACCGGCGCGGTCGGGGCATCGGCATCGACGAGCATCTTCACGGGGTCGCGCCGCCTGACCTTCTTCTCGCCGCCGCTGTAGATCATGCGGTCGCTGATCAGGAACCGCAGGACGAAGAGCAGGACGAGGGTGAGCGCGTTGGCCGTGAGGACACCCACACCGGCGACGACGAGCCACTGCAGCAGCGGGAGCCGGGCGATCAGCAGCAGGTTGTTCATCGCGAAGAAGCGGCCGGCCCGCCCGGGCCAACTGCCCTTGCGCTGTCCGTTCCGGTAGACGGCGGCATCGGTGAGAAGGAAGTTCCAGGCCGTGGAGAACTGGGTCGCGAGCGCCGCCCCCACCAGGTGGTGCACCCCGAGCACGTCGAAGAACAGCCACAGGGCGGCCGTGTTGACCGCGACCCCGGACAGGCCCACCAGTCCGAACGCGACCATCCGCATCAACTGCCGCTGCCCGCCGGCCACCCCGCGGCGCAGCCGCACGACATGCCGTACGAAGGCCAGGCCCTCCCTGAAGGACGCCTTGGACCGGCCCGCCTCGCGGGGCGCGAAGGTGTACGCCACCTCGGCGACCCGGGCGGCCGGATGCCGAACCAGGATCTCCAGCAGGATCTTGAATCCGACCGGCCGCAGCCGCTCGGTGTCGATCGCGTCCCGGCGGAACGCGAACAGCCCGCTGAGCGGGTCGCTGACGGTGGCCAGCCGGCGCGGGAAGGCCGCCTTGACCAGGCGGGTCGCGGAGGACGAGGTGGCCTGCCGGCCCGCGCCCGCGAGCCCGTCGGACTGGCCGGTCCCGGCGTACCGGGTACCGACGGCGATGTCGACGCCCTCCCGCATCGCGGTCCTGGCCAGCAGTGCGGCGGCCTGCGGCGGATGCTGCAGATCCGCGTCCATGACCAGCACCCAGGCGCCGCGCGCGGCCCGGATCCCGGCCACCACGGCCCCCGACAGACCGCCGACGCGCAGGCCGGAGGGCCGGTGCAGGGCGCGGACCGCGACAGGACAGTCCGGCGCGAGGGCGGTGATCTCCTGGACGGTCGCGTCATCACTGTCGTCCACGAAGAGGATCTCGGCCCCGAGCGGGGCGAGGGCCGGCCCGAGCCGGTCGAGCAGAAGCGGAACGCTCTCCTGCTCGTTGCGGGTGGGTACTAGGACGGTCAGCCGGGGCGTGGCAGTGTCGCCGTCGCCTCCGCCGCCGAGTTCCCGGACACCTGCCGGCACCCCGTCATGGGCAGCCGAAAGGGAATCGATCATGTGCGCCATGGAGTCCCCCCAGAACGCGTGCCGTCGGCCGAGCGGCGCGACGGACACCGACGACCGCCCGTGAACACGGGCGGAGGAATGAGCGGTGACCCTCGCGGGCGTACGGTCTCGACGCGGCGCGGGGAGGTGCGGGACGTGCCGGAGGTGCGCAGTGCAACGGCGAACGCGCACCGGGCTCCACGGTCAGGAGCGGATGCCAGAGGCTAGCAGCGGAGTTGACGCGTTGGCTGGGCGTTTGGCCCGTATCCGCCGGTAATTATCCTGCTGTTTACTTGGTTCGATCGCATGCGTCTCATACGTGCACTGCGACCCCCTCCGTCACGGTCAAACGTAGCCAGATCTACGCCTTGATTACGCCGAGGTGAAAGTCACCGCATTCTTCACAGTCCCCCTGCTGAACCTGTGATTCCGCGACAAGCATGACCCTCATGCCTTACGACGGACCACCGGGTCCCTCGCCCCGAGAGGACCGGGACCATGCGGCCACCCTCATGGACGCAATGCGCGCGGCGCTCGCCCTGATCGACGATGTGGAGGCGCTCAGAGTCGAAAACCGCCAGCTCAGAGAGGCCCTGGAGGGACGCGCCCTGATCGAGCGCGCCAAGGGCATGCTCATGGCCCGCCGCGGCTGCGACGAGGCCACCGCCTTCGAGATGCTCGTGACCCTCTCCCGCGAGCAGCGGCGCAAGGTGCGGGCGGTGGCGGCGGACTTCGCGGACAACGCCGGGATCCAGCCGCTCACGTGAAGCGCGCGAGGTGGTGCGATCCGGCCGACGGCCGTAGTCGTGCCATCACCTCCCGTGACGCGTCCCGCTGCCCGCGCCGGGCCGTCCGGAGCCAGTGCCCGAGGGGTGGATATGCAGGTGAAAGGCACTCTGAAACCTTGGTATTGTTGTCCATGTCGCCGCGGGGAACACCCCCGGTCAGGCGGCAGACACCTGGTCCGGGTGGCGGAATGGCAGACGCGCTAGCTTGAGGTGCTAGTGCCCTTTATCGGGCGTGGGGGTTCAAGTCCCCCCTCGGACACCAGTGAGACCCCTGCTCAGCAGGGGTCTTTTGCGTTCTGGATGCGGTGGCGTCAGGACAACGCCGCGCGGGTGTCCCGTCGGAACGCCCACTCCATGGTCGGCTCCACCGCGAAGCGGAAGACTCGCCGTACGGGCGGTGTGCACAGCACGGTCACGATCGCCGCGGCCCCGACCGTGACGGTGATCTCGCCGAGCGGCCCGTGGATCCAGGCGGGGGAGTACCAGCCCCAGAACTTCGACCCCTGGGCGACGAAGCCGTGCAGCAGGTAGCCGTACAAGGTGCCCGCGCCCAGTGCGGTGAACCACAGGCGGCGACCCGGCACCCAGGCCAGGAAGCAGGCGACCAGGACCATCGAGCAGCCGAACACGGTCAGCGTCATCACCGGCCCGTACCAGGCGGGGGCGCCCAGCTCCTGGGCACTGTCGCGGTGGAAGAACCAGGCTCCGGTCATCCGCGGCACCGCCCAGTACGACGCGGCGAGCGCACAGACGAACACCGGCACGGCCAGGACGCGCACCTTCCAGCGTCGTACCAGCCGGAAGTGCTCCGGCCGCAGGCACAGGCCGACCACGAAGTACGGCAGGAACTGCAGCACCCGCTGCAGATCAAGGTCGTTGCCGATGGACGGGGAGACGGTCGCCAGCATCGCGACGACGAGCGCCGCAAGCAGCGGCCGGCGCAGCTTCAGCCAGAGCGGGGTGGTCAGCCGCCAGATGAACAGCGCCACCAGGAACCACGTCAGATACAAGGGGTCCAGGATGGTGATCGGCCGGTCCGGGACACCGTCGGTCCAGCGGGTGAAGAGCGTGTACGCCGTCTCGAAGACCACATACGGAACGGCGACGCCGGTCACCAGTCGTCTGATCTTCGCCGGGCTCGCGTCGAAACCACGGGAGAAGTAGCCGGAGATCACGATGAACGCCGGCATGTGGAAGGCGTAGACGAGGTTGTAGAGCGCGGTGACGGTCCGGCTGCCGTCGCGCAGCGGCTCCCACGCGTGGCCCATCGCCACCAGCACGATCGCCAGATACTTCGCGTTGTCGAAGTAGGCGTCGCGCTGCTTCACCCGCCCTTGCTGCACACCGCGTGGGGAACCTGCGCTCTCTGATGCGTGTCTTACCTGAGTTACGGCTGTGGTCTGGGGGTGGGACATCCCACGCGCCTCACCGGTTCTGCGCGACGTAAACCAGAGGAGACGAAGCAGACAAGCCGGGGGCGCCGCAGCTCAGGTGAGAGGCCGGATCAGAGGTCGAACTCGTGGGGCGGCAGGTCGAGGGTGAAGCACGCCTCCCGCACCACGGCCTGCTCCGTCTTGTCGAAGTCGCCGTCGGCGCCGCCGATGACGATGCCGATCTGGATGACGGCACGGGCCTCGGCGGGCTTCTTCTTCGCCTTGGCGATCTCCTGCAGCACGCTGACCTTGCCGAAGGCGAAGTCCGTGGTCAGCTTGTTCAGGTTCTCCTCGAAGCGGCGGCGCAGGTCGTCGGCGGGGAAGTTCTGCAGGACCTCGTTGGTGGCGATCAACTGGGCCACGCGCTGCCGCTCGGCCGGGTCGATGGTGCCGTCGGCGGCGGCGACCAGGGCGCACATCGCCATGCTGGCGTCGCGGAAGGCCCCGCTCTTCAGGTCGTTCTTCTTCGCCACGAGCTGGGTCTGCATCGTCGACGCGGATTCCTTGATGCGGTCCCACAGGGCCATGAGAACTCCATGTGTTCGGTGTCGTAAGAGATCTACAGCACCGTGGAAACTCGTGGCGCGGAGGATAAGTTCCGGACGTTCCGGGAGAGTTCACTTCCGCGTGCCGCCGGAAAATCCGGTGCCCTGCCCCCTCCGCGTTCCCTACACTCGCCACGCACCGTGCGTCGCCGTGACGTGCGGGACGAGTGAGGAGGACGGCCGTGCGTGACTGCACCGATGTCGTCGTCCCCTGCTCGCTGTTCGAGGTGATCCTCGTGTCCTCGTCCGTCCGGTGCCCGCTGCGCGGCCGGTACCGGATGCCCGTGACGAACGTCTGACGCGACCGCCGTATTCACCGGCGCCCGTGGTCGCGCCCGTTCGCCGGGGAATCGCGCTGCCCTGTTCCGATCATCGCCGATGATCAGCGATCACCAGAAAGGCCGACGGGCCGTGCGCACCAACCTCAACTCCCTCGCCGTCGTTCGCAACCTCGGCATCCTCGCCCACGTCGACGCGGGCAAGACCACCGTCACCGAGCGGATCCTGTACGCCACCGGGACCACGCACCGGCGCGGTGAGGTCCACGACGGCACCACCATCACCGACTTCGATCCGCAGGAGCGCGATCGCGGGATCACCATCTTCGCCGCGGCGGTCAGCTGCGCCTGGGACGGTCATCGGATCAACCTCATCGACACCCCAGGCCATGTGGACTTCGCCGACGAGGTGGAGCGCTCGCTGCGGGTGCTCGACGGTGCGGTCGCGGTGTTCGACGCCGTCGCCGGGGTCGAGCCGCAGAGCGAGTCCGTGTGGCGGCAGGCCGACCGGCACGGGGTGCCGAGGATCGCGTTCGTCAACAAGCTGGACCGCGCGGGTGCCGACCTCGACGCGGCCGTCGACTCGATCCGCGAGCGACTGCATCCGGCACCGCTGGTGGTGCAGTTGCCGATCGGTGCGGAGGACGGGTTCCGGGGTGTCGTCGACCTCGTCCGCATGCGGGCGCTGGTCTGGGCGGACGGCGTCGACACGGCCGTGGGGAGTCCGGTGCCGGAGGAACTGCGGGCCGAGGCGCAGCGGCGTCGGCGGCTGCTGGAGGAGGCGGTGGCCGAGTTGCACCCCGGCGCACTGGAGGAGTTCTGCCTCCACGGGGCTCTCTCGCCTCAGACCCTTGCCGCCGCGCTGCGTGACCTGACCCACAGCGGCGAGGGTGTCGTCGTCCTGTGCGGCTCGGCGTACCGCAACCGTGGCATCGAACCGCTGCTCGACGCCATGGTCTCGTATCTGCCCTCGCCGCTCGACGTGCCCGCCGTACAAGGGACGTTCGACGGTACGGAGCAGGAGCGGGCGGCCGATCCGGCGGCGCCGTTCGCGGCGCTGGCGTTCAAGGTGAACGCCACCCCGACGGGGCGGCTGACGTATCTGCGGGTGTATTCGGGAACGATCGAGAAGGGAGACGCCGTGTGGGACGCGGGCGCGCGCCGCACCGAGCGGATCGGGCGGATCCTGCGTGTGCAGGCGGACCGGCACGCGCATGTGGACCGTGCGGTCGCCGGGGACATCGTCGCCGTGGTCGGGCTGAAGTCCGCCCGCACCGGCTCGACCCTGTGCGCCCCCGGCGCGCCGATCGTGCTCGAACCGCCGGGCGTCGCCGAGCCGGTCGTCTCCGTGGCCGTCGAGGCCCGCAGATCCACCGATGCCGACAAGCTGGCCTCGGCACTCGCACGCCTGGCCGAGGAGGACCCCTCGCTGGTCGTGCGGACCGACCCCGAGACCGGCCAGACGGTGCTGTCCGGGATGGGGGAACTGCACCTGGAGGTCGCGGCGGAGAAGCTCCGGCGCGCCCACGGGGTGGAGGTCAACGTCGGCCGTCCGAGGGTGAGTTACCGCGAGACGGTCGGCCGCGGGGTGTCCGGTGTGGTCTTCCGGCACGTCAAACAGGACGGCGGAGCAGGGCAGTTCGCGCATGTCGTCCTGGATGTCGAGCCCCTCGACGACGGCTTCGAGTTCCGCTCGGCCGTCGTCGGCGGCCGGGTGCCGCAGGAGTACGTCCGCGCGGTCGAGGCCGGCTGCCGGGACGCCCTCGCCGAGGGACCGCTCGGCGGTCACCCGGTGACCGGACTGCGCGTGTCCCTCACCGACGGGGCGACCCACGTGAAGGACTCCTCGGAGACCGCCTTCCGCACGGCGGGCAAGCTCGGTCTGCGGGAGGCTCTGCGAGCCTGCGCGATGGTCCTCCTGGAACCGGTCGTCGAGGTGACGGTCACCGTCCCGGAGGACGCCGTCGGCGGAGTCCTCGGCGACCTGGCCGCCCGCCGCGGCCGGGTCTCGGGCTCGGCCACCCACGGCGGCGCGGCGTCCGTCACGGCCACCGTCCCGCTGGCCGAACTCTTCGGCTACGCAACCCGGTTGCGCAGCCGAACCCAGGGCCGCGGCACCTTCACGACCCGCCCGACGGGCTACGCACCGGCGCAGGGCGTGACCGTGGTCCGCTGAACAGCGTGGCGGCCCCTCCCGCAATGTGGGGTGGGGCCGTCCCGGCTCGGGGATACGTCACGATCCGTGGAGGGTGCGGTGGATGGTCTTGAGGTCGGCGCGCCGGTCGCGTTGGGGACGGGCCGGTAGGGCCGTTGTCGTGCTGGGCGCAGGGGCGTGGCGCGTTCATGGCCCGTGCGGCGGGTTAGGCGTGGGCGAGGGCCGCGGTCGTGGTCTGGTGACGGGCGTGGCGGCCTCTCCCGTATGGGGGCGGGGTCGCCACGGCTCGGGGATACGTCACGACCCGTGGAGGGTGTGGGCGATGCCCCTGACGTCGGCCACCGCCCCCGCGGCCGCGGCACCTTCACGACCCGCCCGACGCGCGACGCGCCGAACCCGGCCCCGACCGTCGTTTGGCGAACGAGGCACGGCGGCCCCTCCCCGTACCCGGGCGGGGCCGCCCCGGCTCACGGATACGACACCACTGTGGACGGCACCGTCGAGGTGCCCGATGTCGGTGCGCCCGTGTCGTTGATGACGTGTTCGTACTGGCCTTTTCCGCCCAGGGAGACCACCAGCAGGTTGTGGAAGCGCACATCGGGGCGGTTCGGGGCGGCGAAGCCGTTGTGCTGGACGATCGTCGGGTCGACGTTGTAGTAGCAGTAACTGCCCAGGCCCCAGCCCTCGTGCGCGGTGACGCCGTCGCCGACCTTGTAGGCCGCGTAGCCCCTCACCGAGCCGTTCTGGATCGCGGCCTGGTTCGGGGCGTCGTAGGCCTTCTCGTTCTGGAAGAAGATCGTGCGGCCCCGCTGGCCGTACCACTGCACGTCGTACTTGTTGAAGTGCTCCACGAACAGGCCGGTGCACAGCACGTCGTCGCCGTTCACGACGATTCCGTAGTCGGCGCGGTTGGTGTCCCAGCCGACGCCGGTGCCGTGGTCGGCGCGCCATACCCAGGTGTGGTCGACGATGGTGTGCCGGCTGTTGATCACCATGCTGGTGGTGGCCTTTCCGGCGCCCGCGCCGCCGATGCGGACGAACACGTCCTGCACGGTGGTCGGGTTGGCGGAGTGGTCCCGCCAGGCGCCGCGCGGGCCGATCTCCAACAGGGTGGGGGAGTTGACCGGTCCGGCGTCGATCAGGAATCCGGCCAGGCGCACGCCGTCGACGTCGGCCACGCGCAGGGCGGTAACTCCGTTGTCGGGTACGAGAGTTGCGTAGCCCAGGCCCAGGACGACCGTGTTGGCGCGGTTCACCTGGATCGGCTGGTCGAGGTGGTAGATCCCCGGTGTCAGCAGCAGGTGAAGTCCTTGTGCCAGCGCCTGGTTGAGGGTGGCCGCGGATGCGCCCGGCTTGGCGACGTAGAACTGGGACAGCGGGAGTGAGGTGCCTCGCGGGGTGCCGTTGCCCCAGGTGACACCGCGGGCGTTCGTCCGCTTCTCCGGCAGGAAGACGCGGAGGTCGGAGGCGCCGCCGAGGTACAGGAAGGGCTTCTCGCGGGAGACCGGGGTGGTGTCCAGTGTGGTGTACGGCGGGTTCGGGAAGCTCTGCGCCGGGGCGCCCTCGACGCCGGAGAACACCATGTTCCAGACGCCGTTGAGCCAGCTCCCGATCGCGCTGTCCCGGGTGTACCACTGCTGCTGGGAGTACGGGCCGACCTGGCCGTCGATACGGCTGTCGGCGATGTAGCCGCCGCTCGCCCAGCCGTAACCCGTGGGCGAGAGGTTGACGCCGCCGCGGACGTGCATACGGCGGAACGGGGCCGCCTGCGCGACCGCCCACCGGTTGGTGCCGTTCGCCGGGACGAGGGCCAGGTTCTCCGCCGAGCGCCAGAAGTTCTGCGTCGCGTTGCCGTTGAACCAGCCCGCGTCGACCGTGACGTCTCCGTTGATGGTCGTGTCGTCGGGGGAGAGGCCCAGCCCTGCGATCGAGGTGTAGAAGCCGAGTTGGGCGTTGAGGCCGTTGTAGGTACCGGGCTTGAACAGCAGTGCGTAGCGGCCGGTGCCGAACTGGGCCGACTCCTGCTGTTTGAACACCTCGTCGAGCTTGGCCTGGATGCCAGGGGTGGAGGGGTCGAAGACCAGGACGTTCGGGCCGAGGTCGCCGCCGCCGGGGAGGAGTCGCGGCTTCTTGGCCGAGGGGGTGGCCAAGGCGCGGCCGGACAGGGCCAGCACAGCGGGAGCGACTGCGCCGAGGACGGTTCTGCGGCCCATGGCGGGCAGGCCGGAGTCAGGCAGGGGCATGGGGCGGCTCTCCTGTTCAGGAAGTGAACGAGGTGGGGTTTGGGAGCGCTCTCTCGCCGCTGAATGCTTCAACTGCCCGAACGGCTGCGTCAAGAGGTGTGGCCGGAAAGGGTTGCCGTACCCCTTGACGAGCCCATCCCTTGAGGTTTAACTCACGTCCTAAATTAAGTCATGAGTGCAATCCCTGAAGGGACACCGGGAGCCATGCGCAGCATCCGAGCCGCGGCCGTAGGCGCCGTCACCATGTCACTCGCCCTTGCCGCCTCGGCCTGCGGAGGCGGTTCGTCGACGGGCGGAGGGTCCGACGACTCGCCGAAGACGCTCACGTACTGGGCCTCCAACCAGGGCGCGAGCATCGCCGTCGACAAGAAGGTCCTGCAGCCCGAGCTCGACAAGTTCGAGAGGCAGACGGGCATCAAGGTGAAACTGGAGGTCGTCCCCTGGTCGGATCTGCTCAACCGGATCCTCACCGCGACCACCTCCGGCCAGGGCCCCGACGTCCTCAACATCGGCAACACCTGGAGCGCCTCCCTGCAGGCCACCGGCGCCCTGCTGCCCTGGGACGCCAAGAACTTCACGAAGATCGGCGGCAAGGACCGCTTCGTGGACTCCGCACTCGGCTCGACGGGAGCGGCGGGCCAGGACCCTGCGGCCGTACCGCTGTACTCGATGGCCTACGCCCTCTACTACAACAAGGAGATCTTCGCCGACGCGGGCATCTCCAAGCCGCCGGCCACCTGGGACGAACTGGTCGCGGACGGCAAGAAGATCAAGGCGAAGGGCAAGTCACCGCTCGGCGCCGAGGGAGCCAACCTCGCGGAGAACATCCACCACGTCTTCGTCTTCGCCAAGCAGCACGGCGCCGACTTCTTCACCGCGGACGGCAAGCCCGACTTCACCAGCGACGGCGTGGTCACCGCGGTCAAGCAGTACGTCGACCTGATGGCCAAGGACAAGGTCATCCCGGCCGGCGACGCCGAGTACGCGCAGAACCAGTCCGTCAGCGACTTCGCCAAGGGCAAGCAGGCCATGCTGCTGTGGCAGTCCGCCGCCGCCAACCTCAAGTCCCAGGGGATGAGCGAGAGTTCGTACGGCATCGCGCCGGTACCCGTGCAGTCCGGCACCCCCGGCACAGGCACCCAGGTCAACTCGATGGTCGCCGGCATCAACCTCGCCGTCTTCAAGAACACCCACAACCTCGACGGCGCCACGAAGTTCGTGAAGTTCATGACCAGCGACGCCGAGCAGAAGATCCTCAACACGGCGTACAGCTCGATCCCGCCGGTGAAGGCCGCCCAGTCGGATGCCGCGTTCAACAGCGCGTCCAACTCCGTGCTGAAGCAGACCCTCGCGACGAGCGCCGCCGCGCTGCCGCAGGTGGCCGACGAGTCGCAGTTCGAGACGGCGGTCGGTACGGCGGTCAAGGACCTGTTCGCGGAGGCGGCGGCCGGGCGCGCGGTGACCACCGGCTCGGTGAAGGCGGCGCTCGAGAAGGCCCAGCAGCAGATGCCGGCGAAGTGATCCGATGACGACCACCGCCCTCAAGGAGCCTTCGGTGAGCGGGAGTTCCTCCGGGGCGGCGGCGCGCGAACCGCGTGGCCGCCGCTCCGGCCGGGTCCGCCGTATCGGACTCCCTTACCTGCTTCTGCTGCCCGCCCTGATCCTCGAACTCCTGGTCCACCTCGTGCCGATGGTCATCGGCATCGTGATGAGCTTCAAGGAGCTCACGCAGTTCTACATCCGGGACTGGGGCAGCGCGCCCTGGTCCGGCCTCGGCAACTACAAGGTCTCGGTGGACTTCGACGCCCCCGTCGGCGAGGCGCTGCTGCACTCCTTCTTCGTCACCGTCGCCTTCACCCTGCTCTCGGTCGGCCTGTGCTGGCTGATCGGCACGGCGGCCGCGGTCTTCATGCAGGACACCTTCCGCGGCCGCGGCCTGCTGCGGGCGCTGTTCCTGGTGCCGTACGCCCTACCGGTCTACGCGGCCGTCATCACCTGGGTGTTCATGTTCCAGCACGACAACGGCCTGGTGAACCACGTCCTGCACGACCAGCTGCACCTGACCGACAAGCCGTCCTTCTGGCTGATCGGCGACAACAGCTTCTACGCGCTGCTCACCGTGTCGGTGTGGAAGGGCTGGCCGTTCGCCTTCCTGATCGTCATGGCCGGCCTGCAGAACATCCCGCGCGAGCTGTACGAGGCGGCCGCCCTGGACGGTGCCGGGATGTGGCAGCAGATCCGCCGCATCACGCTGCCGTCCCTGCGCCCCGTGAACCAGGTCCTGGTCCTGGTTCTCTTCCTGTGGACCTTCAACGACTTCAACACACCGTACGTCCTGTTCGGGAAGGCCGCGCCCGAGGCCGCGGACCTCATCTCGGTCCACATCTACCAGGCGTCCTTCGTCACCTGGAACTTCGGCACGGGCTCCGCGATGTCCGTACTGCTGCTGCTCTTCCTGCTGGTGGTGACGGGCGCGTATCTGGCGCTCACCTCGCGCGGACGGAGGACGGCCGATGTCTGAGGCCCAGAGGCTGAAGTCGCCCATGGCGCCGCCGAGTTCCTTCCTCTGGTCCCGGCGGATCTTCCTCATCCTGCTCACCGGCTTCGTCCTGGTGCCGGTGTACGTCATGGTGTCCAGCTCGCTGAAGCCCCTCGCCGACGTCACGGGCAAGTTCCGCTGGCTGCCCAGCGGTCTCACGGTCCGCCCGTACATCGACATCTGGTCGACGGTCCCGCTGGCGCGCTACTTCGTGAACTCGCTGATCGTGGCGGGTACGGCGACCGTCTGCTCGGTGGTGATCGCGGTGTTCGCCGCCTACGCCGTCAGCCGCTACGACTTCCGCGGCAAACGGATCTTCACGGTCACCGTCCTGTCCACGCAGATGTTCCCGGGCATCCTCTTCCTGCTCCCGCTGTTCCTCCTCTACGTCAACATCGGCAACGCCACGGGCATCGCCCTGTTCGGCTCCCGCGGCGGTCTGATCCTCACGTACCTCACCTTCTCCCTCCCCTTCTCGATCTGGATGCTGATCGGGTACTTCGACTCCGTGCCGCGCGACCTGGACGAGGCGGCGCTGGTGGACGGCTGCGGACCGCTGGGCGCGCTGCTGCGGATCGTCGTACCGGCCGCGATCCCCGGCATCGTCGCCGTCGCCGTCTACGCGTTCATGACCGCGTGGGGCGAGGTGCTCTTCGCCTCCGTCATGACCAACGACACCACCCGCACGCTCGCCGTCGGCCTCCAGGGCTACTCCACCCTCAACGACGTCTACTGGAACCAGATCATGGCCGCCTCGCTGGTCGTCAGCGTGCCCGTGGTGGCCGGCTTCCTGCTGCTGCAGCGCTATCTCGTCGCCGGGCTGACGGCGGGAGCCGTCAAGTGAGCCGTCGGGAAACCAACTCCACCGATTCCGAAGGGACTTCCGTGTCCGACCGCATCGACCTCGCCGCCTTCCCGCCCGACTTCCTGTGGGGCACGGCCACAGCGGCCTACCAGATCGAGGGCGCCGTCGCGGAGGATGGCCGCTCCCCGTCGATCTGGGACACCTTCTCCCACACGCCCGGCAAGGTCGCGGGCAACGACAACGGAGACGTGGCCTGCGACCACTACCACCGCTGGCGCGAGGACATCGGCCTGATGCGACAACTGGGCACGAACGCCTACCGGTTGTCGATCGCATGGCCGAGGGTGATGCCGGACGGGGACGGACCGGTGAACCCCAAGGGCCTCGCCTTCTACGACAAGTTGATCGACGGCCTGCTGGCGGCGGGTATCACGCCGTTCGTCACCCTCTACCACTGGGACCTGCCGCAGACCCTCCAGGACCGCGGGGGCTGGCCCGAGCGGGACACCGCGCAGGCCTTCGCCGAATACGCCTCGGTCGTCGCCGCACGTCTCGGCGACCGCGTGTCGCACTGGGCCACTCTCAACGAACCCCTGTGCTCGGCCTGGATCGGCCACCTGGAAGGCAGGATGGCCCCCGGCCTGACCGACCTGACGGCCGCCGTCCGCGCCTCCTACCACCTGCTCCTGGGCCACGGCCTCGGCACCGAAGCGATCCGCGCCGCGGTCCCGTCCGCGCAGGTCGGCCTCGTCACCAACCTCTCCACGGTGCACCCCGCCACCGACCGCGACGAGGACGTGCGGGCCGCCCACCGACAGGACGGCCACGTCAACCGCTGGTGGCTGGACCCGGTGTACGGCCGCGGGTTCCCGGCCGACATGCGCGAGGTGTACGGCGTCGACCTCCCCGAGCAGGAGGGCGACCTGGCGACGATCGCCGCCCCGCTCGACTGGCACGGCCTGAACTACTACATGCCGGCGACAGTCGCCGACGACCCCGCGGCCCCGCCGCCCCACGTGCGCTCGGTCCGCCGCCTCGGCATCCCGCGCACCGGCATGGACTGGGAGATCGACGCGAACGGCATCGAGACGCTCCTGCTCCGCCTCACCGAGGAGTACGGCGCCCGGCGCCTGTACGTCACCGAGAACGGCTCCGCCTACCCCGACGTCGTACGCCCGGACGGCACCGTCGACGACCCCGAGCGCCAGGACTACCTGGAGCGGCACCTCGCGGCCTGCGCATCTGCGGCCCGCAAGGGCGCCCCGCTGGCCGGTTACTTCGCCTGGTCGCTTCTCGACAACTTCGAGTGGGCGTACGGCTACGACAAGCGGTTCGGGCTGGTGCACGTGGACTATCGGACGCAGGTGCGGACGATCAAGGGCAGCGGACACCGCTACGCCGAGATCGTCCGCGCTCACCGGGGCCGTATCCGCGAGGCGGCCTGAGACAGGACTTCTGTGCCGGACCCGGGCGCGGGAGCCCGGGTCCGGCACAGGCGCGGTCGCCCCGGCATGGGCATTTTGCCGAGTCGTGCACGCATGTGCGGCTGCCGCGAGCGCGTCGGCGTGGGACGATGATGTGACGAGGATCACCCTATGAGGGGGTGTGCGCGTCATGGCCACATCGGAAAAAGCGCCCAGCGCGGGAACCAAACCGGGACTGAAGCGCGAGATCGGCTTCATCGGCCTCATCTGGGCCTCGGAGGGATCGATCATCGGATCCGGGTGGCTGTTCGGCGCCCAGGGTGCCCTGGCGGCGGCCGGGCCGGCGGCGATCATCTCCTGGGCCATCGGCGGCGTGGCGATCCTCATCCTGGCGCTGGTGCACGCCGAGCTCGGCGGAATGTATCCGGTGTCGGGCGGAACCGCCCGCTTCCCGCACTACGCCTACGGCGGCGCCGCCGGTGCCTCCTTCGGCTGGTTCTCCTGGCTGCAGGCCGCCACGGTGGCCCCCATCGAGGTGCTGGCCATGATCACGTACGGCCAGCACTACTCCTGGGCGCACGGCTGGGAGAAGATCAAGGGCGGCGAGCATGTCCTGACCGGGTCCGGCATCGCCGTCGCGGTCGGGCTGATGGCGGTCATCACGGCGATCAACTTCCTCAGCATCCGGCTGCTGGCCCGCACCAACAGCGCGGCGACCTGGTGGAAGGTCGGCGTACCGCTGCTGACGATCTTCGTCTTCGCCATCGCGACATTCCACACGGGCAACTTCACCGCGGCCGACGGATTCAACCCCTACGGCGCCAAGGGCATCCTGTCCGCCGTGTCCACCAGCGGCATCATCTTCGCCCTGCTGGGCTTCGAGCAGGCCGACCAGCTGGCCGGTGAGAGCGCCCATCCCAAGCGGGACATCCCGCGGGCGGTGATCGGATCGATCATCCTCGGCATCATCATCTACATCCTCCTGCAGGTCGTCTTCCTCGCCGCACTCCCCGCGGGCCAGATCGGCCATACCTGGGCCGATTCCGCCTTCAACGCCCTGAGCGGACCGTTCGCCCAGGTCGCCACGCTGATCAGCCTGGGCTGGCTGGCCACGATCCTCTATCTCGACGCGGTGATCTCCCCCGGCGGCACCGGCCTGATCTACATCACCGGCTCCTCCCGGGTCTCCTACGGCCTCAGCCGCAACGGCTACGTGCCGTCCGCGTTCGAGAAGACCAACGGGCGCGGTGTCCCCTGGGTCGGCCTGATCACCGCCTTCGTGATCGGCTGCATCTGCTTCCTGCCGTTCCCGAGCTGGCGCTCCCTGGTCGGACTGATCACCAGCGCGAGCGTGCTGATGTACGCGGGCGCGCCGCTGTCCTTCGGTGTGTTCCGCAACCGGCTGCCCGACGCGCACCGCCCCTACCGGCTGCCCGGCGGCAGCTGGATGTCACCGCTCGCCTTCATCGTCGCCAACCTGCTGATCCTCTGGTCGGGCTGGACGACCGACTGGAAGCTCGGCGTCGCCATCCTCATCGGTTACGTCATCCTGGTCGCCAACCGGGTGTTCAAGATGAACCCGATCACGCCGCAGCTGGACCTGCGCGCCGCGCAGTGGCTGCCGGTCTATCTGGTCGGCATGGGGCTGATCGTCTACCTGAGCGACTTCGGACCCCTGAAGCACCCGTGGTTCCCGCTGTGGTGGGACATGCTGGTCACCGCGGGCTTCAGCCTCATCATCTATTACTGGGCCATGGCGGTCGCCCTGCCGGCCGAGAAGATCCAGTACATGATCGACCAGGTCGTCGTCCCGGAGGAGGAAGAGATCCTCTGAGCGGGGCGAGGAGAGCGGACGGGAGGCGAAGCACGCCCACTGAATGTGGTGTGTCCGGGCGCTCTGGTTGAACTCGCGTGCGGTCGTCTCCAAGTACTACGCGGCATTGCCTGGCAGGTGCGTGGTACTACGCGGATTCGAGAGGCTACTGCCCAGCACAGTGCGGATCCATGCGACCGCCTGCTCGGGAGGCGCGTGCGTGTCGATGCCGAGGACGTGGACTGCGCCGAGGCCACCACGAGGGCCGTCGATGCGCAGGGTGCGGTGGGCGTGTCCGCCGGGTCGAGGATGGATGATCACCGCGTCCGGGGCGTCGGCAGGGGCGTAGCCCGCGCTGTAGGTGAGGAGCTGGTGGACGTCGGCGGCGCTGACGCCGTGACGGTCGTAGCGCTTGTACTTGGCGTCCACCGGCAGCAGTATGCGGTCCCCTGGCTCCCGCCCGGGGAGGCTGAGCAGGGCATCGGGCCGGAATGACGAGGCGGTGCCGAGGTCTCCGCGGACGGTGATGCGGTTCCCGCCGCTGCTGGGGACGGCCTGGCCGCGGTCGGCAGCGACAGCCTGGGCGGCGAGGCGGCGTACCACTGCTTCCCAGAGGGCGGGCATCGGCAGCAGAAGCCCGTCCGCCGTGGTGCCTTCGTCGGTGAGCAGGTCGGTCACGCCTCCTCCGCGCAGGACCAGGCGGGCCCAGGTGTGGGCGGGCCGGTAGCGGGCGTTCAGACGCGTGTAGCGCATACGGTCCAGGGCGCGGAGGGCCGCCTCCGGCGTGGCGGCGCGGGGGAACGCGCCGGCGATGCCGTGCAGGTCGCGGGCCAGGTCGGAGCGGGCGGTGAGCGTGAGCGCGGCCCGCAGCGCGGACCCGAGGACGCGGTTGTCCCAGATGTCCGTCTCCCGGTCGAAGGTGCGCAGACACAGCCGGTCGAGCTGTCCGTAGCGGCGCGTCGCCTGGGCCGCGAAGTCCAGGCGTCCGCGGAGCACCGGTTCGAGGCTCTGGCGGCGTACGTAGTCGCGGCGCAGCCCCTCACGCACCAGCTTCTCGCACTGCTCCAGCAGGGCCGCGGCCACGAGTTCGGCATAGCCCTCGGGGCCGGTGGACCAACGCCGTACCGTCGTCGGGACAGGCGCGGGCGCGCCCAGGGCGTACGCGAGCCAGATCATGAGCCGCTCGCCCGGGATGGCGAACTTGGGTTCTACGACGAGCCGGATGTGGTCCAGGACCAGGACGCCGACGGTCGAGTCGGCCTTGAGCCGCCACCCGGACCGGTCCGCATCCAGGGCGAGGCAACCGCGTGCCTGGAGGGCGCGAAGACGATCGACGTTCCGGTCGGTGAGCTGGTCCCAGCCCAGCCGTGTGGACTCGTACTCGCTGAGGCGGACCTCGGTGCGGTCAGGCATCGGGATTCGGCTTGCCGCTGGTGAACTCGGTTGCCAGGGCGGTGGCGAGATCCTGCGGGGACATGAGCGCGGGGCGTCCCGTCTCCGCATCGACGAGGTCCCCGAGGATGCGGTGCAGCAGGTCGGCCCGGCCGAGGCAGTAGTCCTCCAGAAGCGGGATCACGTCGTGGTGGAAGGCGGCGGCGAGGTCCTCCTCGGTCGCGATCGGCTCCCCGTCGCGGAGGAGGTAGGCATGCCCGAGCCGGTGATCGGCGTCGAGGTGCCTGCTGATGCGGGTGTTGAGGGACTCGAAGAACGCGGCGAGGTCCAGGGGGCCGACTGTGCCGGACACGGCGTCGGGATCGGGATCGACGGGCAAGAAGGCGAAGCGGCGGCGCACCGCGGCGTCCAGGTGGCTGATGCTCCGGTCCGCGGTGTTCATCGTCCCGATGATGCGGATGTTCGGCGGCACGGAGAAGCTTCGCCCGCTGACGGGCAGGTCGAGCGGCAGGCCTCGCTTGTCGAGTTCCAGCAATGTGATCAACTCACCGAAGATGCGCGGCAGATCGCCGCGGTTGATCTCATCGATGATCAGCAGGAACGTCTGCTCGGGCTGTTCGGCGGCACGGCGGCAAAGGGCTTGGAACAGACCGTCGGTGAGGGAGAGCGTCAGGCCGGAGCCGGTGGCGCTGAGGTCGGGTTTGAAGCCTTCGACGAAGTCCTCGTAGCCGTAGGAGGGATGGAAGGTCACCATGCGGACCTGGTCTCCGCCGAGGACATCGGACTGGGCCGGGGCGCGTTGGGCGGGCTCGCAGTTGATCATCTCCGCGCGTCCGGCCAGGGCGAGGGCGGTGCTGAGAGCGAGTCGGGTCTTGCCGGTTCCCGGCGGTCCGTGGAGGATCACCTGGCCCTTGCGCTTGAGGGCGTCCAGTACGGTCTGTACGTCCGCGGGGACCGTGTCCGGTGGGGTCACCTGCGAGGTGGAACCGATCTGGTGCGCGGTGAGCCTGGTGAACAGGGTCGGGTCCACCTTGGCGAAGGTGGACCGCCATCCGCGCTGCGGCTTAGCCAGCCTCTGTGCGTGGGAGACGTCCCAGCTCACGGGAACGACATGCTGGTACTCCGGCCGGTCCGGCAGGAAGTGGTAGCTCCCGGTGACCGTGCCGGTGGCCAGGATCTCGTCCATGCCGCGGTTGGCGACGATCCGGTCGCCCGCCTCCAGATCCCGGAAAGCCAGCAGCCGCCGCGCGGTCGTCAGACTGCCGCCGCTGCCGCGTGGCCAGTGCGCGTCGAGGGCCGCTTTGAGCTCGGTGTCGGTCTGGAACGCGCTGAGGTCGCCGAGTTCGTCCCACCCCACGCAGATGAATCCACCGGCACGGCATTCCTCCCACAACCGGCCCCGCTCACCTGGGGCGATCTTCCAGATCGTGCGCAGCCGGGGGCGTGGATCGAACTCCTCGTAGAGGAAGGTCATCACCTCGTACTCGCTCCAGCCCTCGAACTCGGGCCGGGACCGCACGAGTTCCAGCAGCCTGCGGTTGCTGCGCCAGGCCGGGGAGTCGGCCGGCGCCGTACCACCGAGCAGGGCGAGGAACCTCCGTATGTGTTCGGCGGAGTACACGGGCAGGAAGTGCTCGGGGAAATAGGTGGCCAGCGACTTGGTCACCAACGCCGGCCCGAACCGCAGTACTTCCAGGTCGTCCAGTGCGTCGAAGTCCGCTGCCGACACCGCCTCGAAGGCTTGGACGAACTGCCCACGCAACTGCTCCCACGCCTCCTGCGGCTCCAGGCCGCGTAGAGGGGCCGCCATCCGCCATTCGCCGGAGTTGTGGCGGTAAATGATGTGCTTCGCCGCACTGCCGCCCCGGATACTGCCCAGGCTCGGCGTGCCGAACTCCATCAGCCGGCAGTACGTCGTCCCCGACCCGGAAGGATCCACACCCAGCGCGTAGCGCTCCAAGGTCAGGCTCGCCCAGTCCTCCAAGGGGAACTGCCCCAGCACCTGCTTCCGCTCGCCCGCGGCAGAGGCCTCTTCCTCGGCCACGGCGCTCCGGTCGAACCCTGCCGCTGCCGTCCACACGTCCAACCCGTCGGTCATGATGAATGAGCCTCACGTCAGCTTGCGAGTAGCGGTTCCAGGAACCGGCTGGGTGTCCCGTGCCAGAAGATCGCCAGCGAGTCGCGTGAACGGGTGGCCGCGACGAACAGGAGGGAGCGGGCCCGCTGCAGTTCACGCCGGTATCGCAGGGCGTCCGTGCGCTGCATACCGATCACCTCGGCACGAGGTACGAGACCTTCGCTGACTCCGGCGATGATCATGCGCTGATACTCGAGTCCCTTGAACCGGAACATCGTGCCGATGTGCACACCCTCGTCGCCGCGCGGCCCGTCCGGACCGATCTCCACCGCGCGGATGCCGGACTGGGCCAGGGCCATGGCGACTTGCTGAGCCATGGCGTTGGTGGGCACGCAGATGGCGATCTGCTCCGGCGGGATGTCGTCCCACTCGGAGATCAGCTCGGTGATCGCCTCGCGTTCGGCTTCCCAGTCGGTGCTCGGGTGGAGTTCGGGCAGGGCCCCGCTCAGTACGGACCGGTACCCGGCCAGGTTCTCCTCGTTGCCGTCGAGGTCGTCGAACGATTCACCGCTCAACACGCCGAGTGCCGAGCCGAGGATCTGCCTCGTGGTCCGGTAGCTGAGGGTGAGCCTGGCGGACCGTCCGCGGATGTTGATGCCGAGACTGCCCAAGGTCACCTGGTTGTTGTAGATGCGCTGGTGGGTGTCGCCGACGAGGAAGATGTCGTTGCGGTCTCTGGCGGCCATGGCGCGGAGCATCTTCCAGTGCCCGGGCCGGAGGTCCTGGGCCTCGTCCACGACGATGTGCCGGTAGCGGTGGCGGAGCCATCCCGCGGAACCGTCCTGGAGATGGATGTTGTCCAGGCCGTCATGCTCCGCACGCTGCTGTTCGACAGCCTGGATCCGCCGCTCGCGCTCCATCTCCAGCCGTGCGGCCCGTTCGGCGACCTGTGCCCACGTCTGCCGTCCGAGACGGTCCAGTCGCTGGGTGAACTTCTCGGCCAGCTGCCAGATTTCGGCCCGTTCGGGCCGGGTGATGTTCCTGCCCCGGCCGGCGCGGCGGGCACGGAAGTAGTCGGTGCGGGACGCGACCGCCTGGCCCAGGATCACCTGGGTCCACTCGTCGTGGAGGAATTCGGCGTCCCAGGCTGTCTCGCCGAGTTCGTCGAGCATGGCGCGCCACTCGCGAAGCACTTGGTTGTCGTCGATCGTCTGCTTGGTGCTGCCGGGCTCGGCCTCCCGGACCACGCGCAGCGCCAGTTGGTCGACATGGCTGATGTCCACGCGTGACAGCAGCTGCTCGCCACCGAGTTCCAGCAGCCGCGCCCGGAGGTCCGCCGCGAGGTTCTTGTTGTACGTGGTCAGCAGCACCTGCTTGTTGCGACCCTGGGGGAGTTGCTCGACCAGGTGCTTCACGCGGTGCAGGGCGACGATGGTCTTGCCCGTCCCCGGGCCGCCGCCGACGCGGGCCGGGCCCGAGTAGTCCCGCTCGACCAGCTTGGACTGGGTGGGGTGCAGGAAGACCTTCCAGCGCCCGAAGTCCTCGCCCTCCAGGGCCTCGCGCAGCGCCTCGTCCGTGGTCGTGACCATCGTTGCCGGGCGTTCGGCGGCGGTCCTGAAGTCCTCGGTGTCGACCGGCTCGGGCGCCGCGACCGGGGCCGTCACCTGCTCCAGGACGTAGTCGTACGACTTGCCGTCGAAGAGGTAGAGCAGGATCTCGCCCGTCAGCTGGGGTGCGTACTCGATGAGCCCGAGCAGCTGCTCCTCGGTGGTGAGGGTGCGGATCACCGGTACGAGCGGCTCGGCCACACCGAGGTCTGTGAGCTGCTGGTCCGAGAAGTGCGCGAACAACGGTTCCGGTTGCGGGAGTTCGGGTTGGACGCGGGGCGTCGGCTCAGGCTGCGCGGGTGCCGTCCGCCTGAGGACGCTCTCCTCGACGACCTGCAGGTCGACGTACTCGATGGCACCGGTGACCTGGTTGATGCCGTAGGAGAGGCGGTCGAGGTTCTCGTAGACCTCTTTGCGGTGCTTTACGGAGACGATCAGCCAGTCGCTGTCGGCGAGATGCAGCAGCAGGGCGCGGTACTCGTCGTTCACGCGCGCGGACCACAGTCTGCTGTCGCCCTTCAGCTGCTTCAGCTGGAGACCTGTGGCCTGCGGATTCGCCTTGAACTTGTGCTGGAAGTCGTAGAGGGCGCCCTTGACCGAGCGGGGGAGCTTGAGGATCTCCTTGTCGGCCTTGTCGAGCAGACGCAGGGTCACACTCGCGGTGTTCATCGGTGGGGCTCCCCGTGGGTCGTTCCGGTGGTTCCGTCTTCTTGCTGATCACGATTCCTGCCGGGCGCGGATGGTTGCACCGTCAGCCGTTCCGCCAGTTCCCTGGCGGTCCATTCGCTCGCGGGGCGTACGTCCCATCCCGCGTCGGCGAATGCGGCGTCCCGGTCCTGGGCCTCGTAGTCCGGTTCGGAGCCGACGGGGCGGGGAGCGAGCACTACACCGATCTTGCGGTCCGGCCAGGCGAGTTCGGCCAGCCAGCCGCGGTCGTCGAGCTCGAAGCCGTCGACGGGTGCGGGTGCCGCCATCGAGGCGAGTGCGACCGCCAGCAGCTGGAGTCCGGGCTCGTCCGGATCGAGGTACTCCAGCACGGTGTCCCAGGCAGAGCCGTCCGACGTGGTTCCGTTCGGCTCCTGTGCGGCCGGTGCCGGTTCAGGAGCGTCACGGACGCCTGGCTGCTCGACAGGCTCTTCGGTGTCGATCCCGAGATCGATCCGGGTGGAGGCGAGCCACCCGGAGCCGCCGGTCACCGCGAGGGTGTCGGCCGAGAAGCCGTCCAGCAGACTCGTGGTCAGCTGGGCACTGTCGCCTCCGCCGTGCTCCAGGAACTGCAGCAGATTGCTCCAGTACAGCCACGCCCGCCAGCGCTTCCGGTGGTTGTCCGTGTCCGCGACGGCCGCCGGGCCGTCGTCCAGCACGGTGGCGGCCGTCCACGCGGGCGGCTTGTGCCGGGCGTCCGCCACAGCCGTCACGGCACAGCCCGACCGGTCCACCGCGGCGAGGATGCGCAGGGGCCCGCCCCGGCCCTGGGGCGGCGTACCGTGCAGAGCCGCCGTGAGCTGGGGGCCCACGGCCTCCTCGGAGACGGCCGCCATGTGCGGCCGGGTCCCGGTGAGGCCTGCCACGACCGCTTCCGCGCGTGCCAGCCATGCATCGGCGTCAGGAGCGCGCAAGTAGGAGAGCAACAGATCCGCCGGGTTGATCCAGACGGTGTGGGCGAGCTCGCCGGGCAGGCCGCCCCGCACCTCGTCATAGTACTTCCGGGCCTGTTGTGTGCCGAGGTCTCCGTACGGCTCCCAGACCGGATCCGTCGGCCCGGCGGCGTAGCCGGTGTCGCGCACCCGGGTGCGCCACTCCTTCACGTCGAAGTACGTGAGCTGGAAGACCCGCAGGCCCTCGGCGCGCAACCGGGTGCGCTTGTCGGCGTCGTCGGCCAGCCGGTTGTGCTTGAGGGTGGCGTGGAACTCGTAGCCGTCGAGGTAGAGCGCGAGTCGAGGTCCGGGGGCGTCGAGGCGCTCAAAGAGGACGTCCGGACGCGTCCCGTCCAGCGCCCGCTGCTGAGAAACGCGCCAGCTGAGTGTGCTGCCGTCCGCGCCGGTCAGCCGGAGATCCAGCGAGTACGTACCGGCCGAGGTCGTGTACGCGTCGGCGCTGGCGCGCGAGTCGGGATGCTTCGCCCAGTCCTTGAGCGTCTCGATGAACATGACCTCGAGGTCGCTCTCGGCCTGCCGTTCCAGGGGGATCTGGTGGGTGGCGGTCACCGGCGAGGTCTTCCATCGCTCACCGGACTTGCCGAGCAACTCGTCGAGCATCTGGCGGACTTCGTTGCGGCTCACCCGGTCGTAGTCGCTCGCCGGGACGCGGCGGAGAAGGCACCGATGGCAGCCGTCCATGCCCTTCTCGATGCAGGGGCAGCTCTCGATGACCTCGCGTGCCTTGAGCAGCACCTCCCGGAATCCGTCGGCCGAGGCCAGTCGGTGGAGGTATCCCGTGCCGCCCGGCAGCCGGTCGTAGACGACGAGGAAGCGCCGGGGCCAGTCGGCGTCGCCGCCGTCGGGCATGGAGGCGGAGGCGATGTCGATGTGGTCGGGATCGCCGCCGTACCGCGCGGCGATGCCCACGAACAGAGCCGCGGTGAACGACGCCAGCCGCTCCTTGGCGCGGGCGACCGACGCGGGAAGCAGGATGCGCACGGCTTCAGTGGCCAACTCGTGGGCGAGCAGCAGCGGCACGTCCTGACCCTTGCCCTGCTGGTCGCCCGCGTCCCGTGTCTTGCGGCGCGGGCACCACAGCAGATGGTGGGCGCTCGCCTTGTTGCTGGCGGCCAGGGACTCCGTGAGTGCGCCCGAGGGCTGGTCGACGACGGGGCGTCCGTCGGCGGTGGCGCCGCCGCAACTCGTGCACACGTAGAAGGGGTTGAGCCGGACATCGTCCCCCGCGACGGGCACGGTGCTGCTGCCGTCCTGCCGGTCGAGCCCCAGGTTCAGGGTTCTGATGACGGCGCGTCTGGTGAAGTCGATGCCGAAGACGGCCGTTTGATGCCGCCACGAGCCGGGTGCCAGATGCACCGGATCGATGTCGACGGTCGTGAGCATCGCGTAGCGGCGGCGGTCCCGCTCGTCCTTGTCGTCCCGGACCCTGGCGTCGTCACGTTTGTCGCGGGCGATGACCCGCTTGGGCTCCATGACGAACTGGACGCAACCCGCGTCGGCGATCTCCCGTCCGCCGCAGCGCGGACACGGCGAGGTGTCCGTCCTGGCGTTGTCGGTGCGGACGTAGCCGCACGCCGGGCAGAGCCGCCACACGGACCAGGCGCGTCGGTCCGGGCTGCCGATGTCCAGGGCGCGTACGACGTGCCGGTAGCCGTTGACGTAGAAGCTGTTTCCCGGGGCGAGTTCGGAGAGGGACAGCCTGCGGGAGCGCTCGTAGTCCCGTACTTCGCTGCGGTACGTCTTCTTCGAGCCGGCGGCCTCGGCGTCGCCGTCCTCGGTCTCCTCGGTCCAGTAGAGGGTGGCTTCCAGCTGGGTCGTCGTGTCGGCGAGGCTGTAGTTCGGCAGGAGACCGAGATCCACGAGCGCGCCGTGGGCACTGGTCTGGCTCAGTTCGCGCAGCAGGTCGCCGGTGGCGCGGCGCTCGGCCAGCAACTCCCGGTATTCGCGGTCCTGTTCGGGATCGGAGCGCACGAGTGCGTCCATCGCGCTGTCGATGGCCGCGATGCGCCGCCGCAGTTCTTCACGCCGGCCGGTCCAGTCTTCTTCGGCTTCCTGGAGGGCCCGGACGATGCCGCCCATGGCGTAGGTGCGTAGTTGGTCTGCGGCGTGATCGGAGACTCCCGAGCCGTCCGGCCCACCGACGGGGAACAGGCCAAGGAAGTCTTCGACCAGACGCGCACCTTGGGTGAGCGCGGCGTCCGCCAGGTCCTGGCACCATCCGGTGGTGCCGAAGAGCGCCGACACGAGCCGCGGCGCGGGCTGGAGCTGCTCCCCGTCCGCCGTGGTGAGTGAGCCGCGGGCCGCGAGATCCAGCAGATGGGCCGTGTACTGGCGGCGCAGGATCTCCACCGCGGACAGATAGCAGCCGGGCGGCACGATGTCGCCGGCGATCATCTCCCGTGGCTCGTCGAGGTAGTAGAGGTCGCGGGCGCGTCGGCCGCCGAACGCGACCACCAGCGCGTTGCCCGTCTTCCGGCCCGCTCGTCCGGCCCGCTGCACATAGTTCGCCGGACCCTTCGGAAGGGAGCCGAGGAGGACGGCCGACAAGTCGCCGATGTCGATGCCGAGTTCGAGCGTGGGCGTGCAGGAGAGCACGTTCGGGTCCGTGTAGTGAGTGCCCTCGCGGAACGTCCGCTCGACGCGTTCGCGCTGGGGACGGGTGAGCATACCTGTGTGCTCCGCCGTGACCACGCGGAACGTGCCGCCCGTCAGGTACAGCCGCCGGTAGTAGTCGTTCTGGTAGTCGCGCTCCCGGGAGCCGCCGAAGCTGCCGGACGTGCTGGTGACGCTGACGGACACGTCGGCCGGCGGAGGCCGCAATATCCCCGGGCAGCGGTAGCGCGGGCACGGATGCCCGTACCAGCGGGTCCTGCGCTCGGGCAGCACCACCTGCTCCCAGCCGCAGTCCGCGCAGCTGACGAACGCCTTGTTGACCACGTCGTCGTCCAGCAGGCGTACCTCGATGTGCCCTGGCTGCAGGCCGTACACCTTGGTGGTCCGGTCCTGCGCCGTACGCACCGCGAGCACATGCTCCTCCGCCAGCACGGGCAGCAGCCGGCGCAGGTATTCGCTCGCGCCCGCCGCGTCCAGACCGAGGCACCGCCGGGCCCAGTCCTGATACCAGCCGAGCCTGCCGGTGGCCGCGTCGAAGGTCGACTTCTCCTTCGGCCCGTCCAGGAGGAACCGCGGAGCCGCGACGCCGTCCGGGAACGCCGGCATGCCGTCCGGACGCCCTCCCCACACCTTGAAGCGCGTGACGCCCGCGTCCCGCATCCAGGGCTCCAGCCACCGGTGCCGGACGCCACCGCGCTGCCGTACCCGCTCCAACAGCCCGCGCACGAACGCCAGATAGCGCTCGGGCGTCGGCAGCCCGCCCACCGCGACCAGCTGACCGGGAAGCGACAGATGCAGATCGCGGGCGAGCGCGGTGAGGCGCTCCGGCTCCCCGATGACGACCTCGGCGGCGGTGGTCCGGGTGAGTTCCAGGGTCCGCCCCTGACGCGAGCGCAGACCGAACTCCATGACGGTGGCGAACGCCAGCCGCTCACCGATGAGTTTCCAGGTACGGGCGTCACCCGTGCCCCGCCCGGACAGCAGCCGGTCCACGCCGGGCTCGTCGTGCAGGTCGGGCGGCACCACGGCGGCCAGCGCCTGCGGGTCGTCGACGGAGTCGAGCACGTTCCCGATCAGGTCGTTGAGCGCCAGTGGCTCCGGGGAGTCGTCGAGGGCGTGCGCGAGCAGCGACCGCAGGGAGAACTTGTACGAGGCGTTGGCCACATAACCCGCCCGGTGCGCGGCGTCCTGCGTCGAGTCGTTGAAGAGCAGCGTCTTGCGCTCCTCCGGGACGAGCGCTATGTCCCCGCCCGTGAACAGCTGGGTGACAGTGGCGGAGGCCAGGGCGGCGAGCGATGTACCGAGGAAGCGGATTCCGTTGTCCGTGCTGCAGGCCGGGCAGCGGTCGTCGACGGCCGCCCGGTCCCCCGACTTCTTGTCGGTGACGGCCAGCGCGAACCAGCCGTCCTGCAGTTCGTCGCGGTCCGCGGTCGTCGGCAGCCGGTACGTCCCCTGGGCGCCGTCCAGTACGACGACCGAGAGCGGGTCGACGCCGCTTCCCGAGGACGCCTTGGCGCCGGTGAGGGCGCCGAGCGCCGCGTCCCGCTCGGCGGGCGTGGCGGCGATGAAGTAGCGGATACGCCGCTTGTCGCGCCCGATTCCCGCGCGCCACACCTTGTCCTGCGCCATCACCAACTGCTGCGGATCGGCTTCCGGAGACAGCGCGGCCCACCCGGACCGCCCGCAGTTGCGGCAGTAGACGGCGGGCAGATGTACGGCGGCGGGGCGCACCGTCGTGTCCGACCCGGGCTGTGCCTCTGCCCGCCGGGCGTCACCGGACGGCCACGACCCCGACGACCGCTCGTCCTCGTCACCGCCGGCGGGCGGCGCGGCAAGTGCCGCTCGGCGTGCCGCGGTCCGGTCGTCCTCGTACCAGCGGAATTCCGGTGTCGGCGCCACACCGCGCAGCACGCGCGTGACGGGCCGGACCCACAGGTGGGCCTCGATGTGCAGCAGGGGCCGAGGCCGCTTCTCGTCCGACTCGGGATCCCGAGCGGCGGACAGCAGCGCCACGAAACGCGACAGGGCCTGCAGCACGAGTCGCGGATTATCCCGTGCGGTGCGTGCCCACGCGTACCCGAACCGGTTCATCCGGTCCCGCAGCTCCCACTCGCCGAGCGGTTCACCGTCCAGGAGCGACAGCACACCGTGAGTGAAGTCGTGCCGCTTCAGCAGCCTGCCGAGCTGGAACGCGTCCAGCCCGCGCCGCCCGAGGAGCTTCTCCGCGAGCCCGTCGAGGTCCAGCAGGTCCGGGCGGGCTTCGACCCCGGGGCCGCCGGAGAAGTCGATGACCTCCTTCGGCGTGGGTGGCACGGGCAGCTCATAGTCCACATCTCCGGTGAACTGCCCTGCGGACATGCGCTCTTCACCGATCACGGCATCGGGCGCGAACGGCATCCCGAACACCTGGGCCGCGACGTCGAGGATCCCGCCGTCCCGATCGCCGGGGCCGCCCTCACCAAGGGTCGCGGATGTCGCCACCGGACAGATCGCCCCGAGCGGCTGACCCGGCCTGCTCTGCCCGGTGGCCGAGGCCAGCCGGCGCAGCAGCATCGCGACATCGGTGCCCTGCGCCCCGTCGTACGTGTGGAACTCGTCGAGCACCACGAAGGTGATGTCGGCGCCGTCCCACAGCGGTTGGTCCTCGCCGCGCTGCAGCAGCAGGTCGAGCATCTTGTAGTTGGTGATCAGCACGTCGGGGGGCGCGAGCCGCATCTCCTCGCGCCGGGTCAGCACCCGCCGGAAGTCGGTGTCCGGCCGGTCACCGATGTAGAGCCCGGCGGTGACCTGGGCGAGCTCCGGCTGCGCGAGATACTCGCCGATACGCCCGGCCTGGTCGGTGGCGAGCGCGTTCATCGGGTACAGCAGCACCGCCTTTATGCCGCTTTTCCCGCGTGCCTTCTCCCGGCGGCAGTGGTCGAGCACGGGCACGAGGAAGGACTCCGTCTTGCCGGAGCCGGTCCCGGTGGTGATGAGCGTGGGCCGCGCCGGACCGTGCAGAGTACTCAGCCGCTCCCACGCCTTGGCCTGGTGTCGGTACGGCGGAAAGCCGGGCGCCCACTCGAGATGCCGCTGCCAGCCGTCGTCGGCCTTGTGGAAGGGCGTCCTGATCCGCAGATAGGGACCTCGGAAGATGCCCGTCTCGGGGTGCCCGAGGAAGCGCTCCAACGCCAGGCGCGTGTCTCCGTCGGTGAGGGCGTATGTCGTCGTGAGGTATTGGATCAAGCTGCCGCGGACCTGTGCGGCGGCCAGGGTCGGCCTCACGACGTACTCCTTCGTCCCCAGGATGTTGTGCGGATCAACCGTATAGCGGTCATGTGACATCGTCTCCCGATTCGCGGCTCATATGAGCGGTCCATGGCCGAAACCGCATTCTTTCGTCACCGAACGTTCCACTTCACGCTTCAACCAGGGGCGATACGGCGCTGCAGCGGGGTCTGGGGGAGCCGCGATGGTCGAGCCGATCTATGTACCGGTGCTGCCTGCACGGCGGGATGCCTGGAACGCCTATGCGGAACTGGATGTGCGTGTACGGCGACGTATCGCGCCGTTGTGGACGCTGGTGCCGCACACGGGACGAGAACGTCCACGCGGCGAGCGCACCACTCCGGTCCAGACGCCGGGCAGCGACCAAGCCGCACTCGACCGCTGGCTCGGTCCGCGCACGGACCAGCTGATCGAGGCGATGGACGGATTGCCCGGCTGGGTGGACCCCGTCCATGTGGAAGGCAGCCTCCACGGGACCGCGGCGACCCTGTGGCGGTTGACGACCCGCAGCACCCTGCGGCTGGTCACTGGCCCGGAGCGGGATCCCACGCTTCAGCGCTGCACTGCCGACCTGGCGTTCCTCAGCGGGCGGGGAATCGGCATACGGGTGCTGGTCGACGTCCCGCCGGACGAGCCGCAGTCAACTGAGCTGCTGAGGCTGATCGACCGACTGTGCCTGCCCCCTTCGCGACTGGACCTGATCCTGGACATGGGTGCGGTCGCGGACGCGGCGGAGGCGAGCAAGAACGCCATCGCGGCCCTGGACCTGCTGGGCGTGCTCGTCCCGTGGCGCACGATCATCCTGACGTCGGGAGCCTTTCCGCGCCTGCACGACAACCCGGGCGCAGAGACCTCCTACATCGCTCCACGCCATGATCGGCAGCTCTACGGGGCCGTGCGGGCTGCCCGCCCCGCAATTCCGAGTGCCTTGGTCTACGGGGACCACTCGGTGGAGCACGCGTTCAGTGCGAACATTCCCCATGTGCGGACACCGGGACCACCGTGGGGGTTGATGCGATACACCGCACCGGACGCCTTCCTCATCGGGCGAGTGCCCACCAGGGGGAACGACCGAGTGGACCGGGTGCGGGCCATGGCCCGCCGGATCACGGAGTCCGACGCATTCCGAGGCAGCGGCTACAGCGACGGTGAGCGTTGGTTGTACGAGTGCGCGTCAGGAGAGGGCGCCAAGGGGTCAGGGAACGCGGAGACCTGGATCAAGGTGGGGCATATCCAGCACATGAGCTTCGTCGTGAACCAACTTGTTGCGGATGCGGCGCCGTGAGCTGGCCAAAAGGCGTGTGTGTCCCCCGGGACAACACATAGAGTCACCAAGTTGGTCGGTGCATCCAACGAGGGGCACATGCGGAAGAGATCGGGGGAGCGGGCGCATGGGGCAGGCCGAGAAGCCGTATCCGGTTCCGCAACTACTGACTGCCGTGCGGTCGGAAATCCTGGCGGAACGGCGCGGTGACGGGGGCGATGGGCAGAAGGTGCCGCTGTCCGGCGGACGCCTAGTGTCGTCGGCGGGGGAACGGTTCGAGTACCTCTTCGTATGCAGGAAGTGGCACGACTCCCTCGACGGCATGCCGGTTCTTGTCAGGGCCTCACGGGCGAGCGGCCCTTGGGCGACAGCGGAAGCATCTCGTCTGCCCGACGGAAGCGTGCGGCTGATCACCACGGAGAACCTGGGCCAGTCGGTTCCCAACGCCCAGATCCGCAAGGACGATTCGGCCGGGTTGGAGATCGTCGCCGAGCGTCTTGAGACGGCGGGCAATACGGACAGCGGCATACGCACGGAGAGTGCCGGGTGGATCGTCGGTCAGGGAAGTCCCAAGACCGCTCGCGACACCGATCCCGGGCGCTGGATCGCCAACTGGCAGGGATTGAAGCTGAATTCGCGCCAAAGACTTGCCGTCGAGCAGGCGCTCGCGAGTCAGATCCTCTTCCTGTGGGGGCCGCCCGGAACGGGAAAGACGGACGTCGTCGGGCACATCGTCGAGGGGAACTTCCGACAGGGGTCCACCATCCTCTTCCTCGCCCCGACGAAGGTCGCGGTCGACCAGGCCCTGGAGCGGATCTGCGATCTCCTCGCCACCCAGGAAGGCTTCTCCGAGGGGTTGGTGCAGCGTGCCGGAGAGATCGAGGTCCCGTCCCTGCGTGAGCGGTATGGGGAGTACGTCGACCCGGTGCAGATTGCCGCTCGGGTTTCCGCCCGGTTGGACGAGGCACTGACACGTTCGACGGACGCCCTCAAGGGCATCCGTGCCTCCATTGCCCTGCATGACGAAGTGCGGTCGTTGGAAGAGCGGCTGAACGCGGCCCGTACGATCCGCTCCGAGGCCCTGGCGACAAGCACTTCCGCTCTTGAGGAAGCTCTGCGCGCGCAGCTTGCGGAAGCACAACTGCGTGTCCAGATCAGCCAGTTGGGACAACCGGGCGGGCTCTTCGCCAAGCGGAAGGAAGCTCAACTCGCGGACCTGCACGCCCGACTCGTCCAGGCGGAAGCAGTGGCGCGCAGTGCCCCCGGGCGCGCCGCCGAGGCCGATGGGCGTGCGAGCACCGCCGCCGCGGAGATCAGTGAGGTGACCGGTCGCCTCGCCGCGGCCCGGTCCCGTCTCGCGGGATTTCCTGCACGCACCGTGCTCGTCGGTCAGGCCGAGACGCTGCAGAAGCAGCTCGACGGACTGGATCAGCAGCGCAGGAAGATCCAGGACACAGTGCGTTCCAAGTGCCGGGTCATGGGGGCCACGGTCGCCAAGGCCGTCCAGTCGCGCAAGCTACTGGACCGGGTCGACGTCGTGGTGATCGACGAGGCGGGCATGGTCGATCTGCCGTCCGCCTGGCTGGCCGCGGGCCTCGCCGGGAAGCGAGTCGTTGTGGCCGGGGATTTCCGGCAACTGCCGGCCGTGACCAAGGGCGAGGGCGATCGGAAGGCCACGGAAGAGGAACGAGAGCACTCCCGGCAGTGGGCAGCCCGCGACGCCTTCCACGCGGCTGGTCTGGTCACCGCCTCCGGAGGGGTGCGTCAGGACCCCCGGCTCGTGGCCCTGGACACGCAGTACCGCATGCGCGAGCCGATCTGCGAACTCGTGAACGCCGTCGCCTATCCGGACGCCCCGCTGGGCACCGGCCGTGACGACCGGAGCAGGATCCCCTTCAACCCGCTGGTCGAATCCCCGGTCATCCTCATCGACACCTCGAAGCAGCGCATCGCAGGGCCCGACTACCGGGCCAACACGGTGAACGAGGCAGTGGTGCACGAACTCGTACGCGGTCTTCAGTACGAGGGGGTGCTCCCGGGCCGGAAGTGGAGTGAGGCCGAAACAGCAGCGCGGGAGCGGGCCACCGACAGACTCGCCGTCATCGCTCCCTACCGCGCCCAGGTCAAGGCACTGAAGGGCAGTCTGAAGTACCGGTTCGGTGAGGACTACGAGGGCCTGGTCGACACGATCCACCGGTTCCAGGGCAGCCAGCGCCCGATCGTCGTCTTCGACACGGCCGTCGGCGCGGGCAAGGACCCCGGCATCTTCTACAAGGGAACCGGCCTCTCGTCCCAGACCTGCCGACTCCTGAACGTCGCCCTCAGCCGTGCCCAGGACCACCTGGTCGTTGTCGCCGATCTGGAGCACCTGCGGCGGCACCTCGCACCGCACAGCGAGGCGCGTACCATGATCGACCACCTCGAAGCCCACGCGGAGGTGATGTCGGCCGACCAGCTCGTACCCACGCGAGAGGCGGCCCAACTCTCCGTTCTCTCCGAGGAGGAACTGGCACGCCCCGCCTTCTTCCCGGCGGACGAGGTCCACAAGGCGGTGGAGTGGGACATCGAGAGGGCTGCCAGGAGTATCGAAATCTACTGCCCCTTCCTCGACCCGAACCCGGTCCGCAGATGGTCGACTCTGCTGGGCCGACGAGCTGGTCAGGGCGTCAAGGTGGTCGTCTACACCCGTTCCGCCGACGAACAGCGCGACGATGCCGCAGCTGAGCGCCATCAGCAGCGCATCGACCAGCTCCGATCAGTCGGCTGCGAGGTGGATTTCCGGGAGCGCATGCACGAGAAGGTACTCATCCTCGACAGCACGGTGCTCTGGCACGGCTCACTCAATCTGCTGGCCAACAGCGGCCCGACGGACCTCATGATGAGGTTTACGGATCCCACGGCCTGCGAGCGGGTCAGCAGGGTCATCGAGCGGGCCCGTAAGGACAAGGTCGCGTGGAACCCACGGGCTGTGGGCGGCGGTACCGACAGCACGCGTCGCAAGGCCGAGGCAGCTGAGCCGTCGGCTGACGGCATCGGCCCCGGTTCCGTGGTCAACGGTCGCCTCTACCTCGATGTCCCGTTCGCCGAGAAGGACGAGGCCAAGAGAGAGCTCGGCGCGAAGTGGGACGCACCGAAACGCCTCTGGTACGTCGACGCCGCCCGCGTCAGCCGCGAGCAGGCACGCCGCTGGCTGCCGTGAAGCGCGGGTCGTCGGCCGGTCCTCCCCGGCCGACGACCCGCGATGTTCGCTACCTACGCACGTCTCTGCTGCCGCAGCCAGGCGCTCCGGGAGTTGGCGGCGGCCGTGCTGTGGACGCCGCTCTGCCCGATGAAGAGCACCTTGGGGTTGTTGTTGTGCGGTCCGTACCCCACGAATCCGCCCACGAGCAGGAAGGACCCGGCTGAGGAACCCACCCTTGGAACCACGTGTCTTGCCGTGCCCCGGTCTCCGTCCAGATCACATACGCCTTGGAGCCGTTGCGCGCTCGCTGATACACCTCGGCGACTCGGACGATGTGGTAGCCGGGCCCGAGTTGTCTCGCGGAGGCATGGAGGCGTTCCCATCGCTGTGCGGCAGCGGCTTCTCGGCGGCTCTTGCGCCGCAAGATCCCCAACTTGAGCGCAGCCTATCTGTGATGGCCATGCCAAGGCGCGAGAGTCGATCAGTGTCCGGCGACTCCGGCAATGACTGCGACTGCGCCGGCGAATTGGCCGAGGGGCTCTGTGCGCGACGTGGTGCGTTCGCCGAGGCGTCCTATGGCACGGCTGATTCTGTCCAGCCGCCGACGCCATGTGGATTCGCCGGAGGACGACTGGGAGCCGAGGGCGTCTGCCGTGTCGTCGAGGCTGTCCGCGATCTCTTCGCGCAGGGCGCTGTCTGAATCCGCGGAGAGCGAGCCTCGTAGCTGCTCGATGAGTTCGAGCGCCTGCTTCACCGCATCTTCGGACGAGGCGGTATTGGCCACCGTATGCGTGACTGGTCGCCGACCGAGAGGTTGTTGCCGGTGGGGTGCACGCACCGGTCTCATCGTGGGCGGGGCCCCCACCGCGCAGGTTGGCCGGATCCGTTCCATGACATGGCGGTGCCGAATGTCTGTGTGCGCTCGTCAACGTGCCCTGCGCGGCACCCCGTCCGCCAGCCGTTTCCGGCCGACGTAGCCAATGCGGATCTTCCCCTCCTCACCGATCAGCCGGAAGTGGATGCGCCCCGGCTTGGGGTTGTAGCGGACGTGGAGACTGAACAGGCGCTTAGTGCCGTCACAGTCGGTGAAGTCGCAGAGGCCGAGGTTGATGCGAGAGTCGCTCTCGGGGACCACCTTCACGGCCCAGGGCGGCTCCGTTTCACCGGGGCGCCAGGCCTCGGCGGCGGTGTTCAGGAGGCTCAGTTCCTCGCGTACGGAGGGGACGGCCACGCCGGGGAGGTCCTTGAGGTTCTGTTCCACACCGGGAACGAACTGGAGGTGCGGGTAGAGGTCCTGGCGCTTGGACCACAGGTCGGCGCCGGTTGTCGCGGCGGCCTCCGCGGTCCTGCGGATCCAGTCCTCGTGCTCCGTGACGTGGGCGCGTGTGGCGGCATGTCTGACGTCCGCGGTGTCCTCGATGTGGCCGTCCTCGTCGAGGAGTTCGTAGTCCACCTTGACCCAGGGAAGGTCCCAGCACGGTGCCGTGGGCAGACTGACCGCCAGGGACTGGGCCTTCATGATGTGCGCGGCGGCGAGGCCCAGCACCGCTACCCCCTCGTGGCGGTACTCGCTGTCCTGGTCGTCCGGGGGCTTTGGGAGTGCGCCGGAGAGCGGGGCCTTACGTTGCAGCGTACGGCGCATGAACTGCCAGGCGTCGTGGTTGCCCGGCTCGTTGCGCCATTGCTGGAGGTAGTAGCCAGGGGCCAACTCGATGTCCTCCAGGCGGACTTCGCTCACCAGCGTGGTACCGCGGTGAATCCTCCAGATCTCCCGGCAGACCTTGATGAAGTCGAGCATGGCCTGCCGTGCCTCGTCCTTCGTGGACGGTGAGGCGCAGGATTTCTCGTTGAAGAACATCAGCACCACTGATGCGCCCCCCTGGCGTGTGAGAAATGCTGGCGGTGAGCGAAGTGCTCAGTCGAGGAGCTGGTCGAGGGTGTTGTCGGACTCGTCGAAGAAGCCTTCGGGCCATTCGGAGAGCGCGCCGTCCTCGCCGACGACCGGACTGACGATCTCCACGCCGGCGCCGTTGCCCCGGAAGTAGTGGATGGCCGTGTCCGCGGCCTTCAGCCGGCCCTGCTTGACGGCGAGTCGAGTGCCGTCGAGGACGTGGTCGCTGTGCGTCTCGACGATCAGCTGCGCCCCGGCGGACGCGGCGACGGCGATGAGGGCGGCCATCCTGGCCTGACCGCGCGGGTGGAGATGGGCCTCGGGGTTCTCCAGGAGGATCAGGCTTCCGGGCGCCGCGGTCAGGCAGGCCACGACGATGGGCAGGGCGTAGGTCAGACCGAACCCGACGTTTGTCGGGCGGCGGCGGCTCGTGGAGTCGAGGCCGGCGGTGCTGCCGAACCCGTAGCTCAGCCGGACGGAGTCGGTTCCGGGGATCCCCGCCGCCTCCAGATTGACCCCGGGGCACAGCTCCTGCATCCAGGCGACGACCTGGTCCAGCAGGGTGTGAGCGCGTGCCTCAGGGTGACGCAGGGGCTTGAGCTGGACGAGGTCCTGGGCGCGGTGGCGCAGGAAGTTGACGGTGTGCTCGCCGCGCGCGCCGAGGAAGCCGCGGCCGATCGCCTGGTGGTGCGACCGGGGGTAGCTGGTGGCCGGGACGATCCGGTCGGCCTTGAGGTACTGGAAACGTCTGGAAAAGAGCGGGACCTCGGCCCAGTGCTCGGGGTCCATCGTCTTGGAGTGACGCAGAGGGAGTACGTCCTGCTCCGGGGAGTAGCGCGCGGACCATGCGTACGTCTCTCCGCCGTCCGTGCGGAAGGCCACCGTGATCAGTGGGATGGGCTCTCCTTCAGCCCGCACGAAGTCCTCGTGGAGTACGTCCAGCCCAGTGCCCAGCTCGACGAGATCGCCGTCGAGGAGAAAGCCGCCGCGTTCGTCGGCGTCGCCGTCGGTGGAGAGCAGGGTGCCCGAGTCGTAGGACTGACGCAGCATGGCGAGGGACTGCAGGACGGTGCTCTTGCCGGAGGAGTTGAGGCCGGTGAGCAGGGTGACCGGGGCGAGCCGGATGTCCGCCGACCGGAACGCCTTGAAATTGGTCAGTGACAACTGGTCGATCACCGCGTGCTGCCCCCGTCGCTTTCCAGGATGGTACGGAAGAGATCGCGAACCCGGCCGAACCGTGTGACGACCTTGGCGCGATCACCCGTGCCCACGGACACGGCACGTTCGAAGTCCCGGTCGGTCATGAGGAGTTGGAAGCCCTCGATCACCTTCTCGCGGGACGCTACCAGCGCGGCGCGCTCGTCGTCGGAGAGTTCGGCGAGGTTCACCGCGACCGCCTCGAAGATGGCCTTGTTGACCGGTGAGCGGCGCGTCTGACCTGGATAGAGCTTGCGGAACGCGTGTCCGTCGAAGATTCCCCAGGCCGTCAGCATCGCTTTCTTGAAGTCGAGGGCGTGCGCGTCCCGCTCCTCCGGCGACAGCCGGTTGATCTGCCGCATGGTGAGCGCGAGGAACTGGTCGAAGTCCTGGGCCTTGAACGAGGTGGGTGGCGTGAGCCTGAAAGCCAGGGTGCGCAGCACCATCTCCCGGTCGGCCATACGCTCGCTGTAGACGCCGTCGCTCGTCGCGGACCGGAACTCCGCGGACTCTGCGAGCGACGACAACAGCTGCCGGGCCGGCCCCGGAACGAGGGCGTGCCGGATCTCCTGCCGGGTCAGCGGCAGCCCTCCGGTGTTGATCCGGGCGAAGATGTTGAACTTGACCTCTTCCGGAGTGCCGGGCCGGATGACGTGCACGACGACCTGCGTCTCGTTCAGCCGGATCTGCAGCCGCCCGGACAGATCGTCGTACCCCTTCCCCTCGAAGCTGTCCCGCAGATACTCCAGCCCGCGCAGCCGCAGCGGCCCCGCGTCGATCCCGGCCACCTCCGCGAGGGCCTCCGGCGCGATGAAGCGGGCAATGGCCGTCAGCCGCTGGATGCCGTCGACGATGGCCCAGGAGCTGTCCTGCGCCCAGGAGGCGTCGTCGAGCTCGGCCGCGTAGAAGGAGGGGATCGGGATGCGCAGCAGGAGCGACTCGATCAGCCGGCTCTGCTGCTCGTCGGACCAGATCCCGGCCCGCCGCTGAAAGTCCGGCGCGAGGTCGATCATGCCGTTGCTCAGCCGGGACATCAGCAGGTTGATCGTGGGGTTGCTGGTTTGGATCTCGATCTTGGACGGGTCGTACGGCGCCGTGATCCGGTCGGCGCTCTCCTCCGTCTCGGGATCGGGCAGCTCCAGCTCCACGTCGGTGCCCCCGCCGTCCGCGCCGATCTCCACCCGGAAGCCGCCGCTGTCCTCGGCGGAGGCGTCGTCCTGGTAGCGGCTGAACAGCGACTGCTGCTCCCGCGCCGCCGCGCGGCTGCCGGTGCTGTCCTCCAGCGACATGTGTCCTCGCGTCCCGTTCGGTCGACGGTGTCTCCGTGGCCCGTGTATGCCCATGTGTACGTCCATGTCGATTCTGCCTGATGAGCGGCACCGGATGCGGGCCGCAGAGCGACTCAGGACGGGGCGGTGCGGGCGGACGGCGGGACAGCTCTGCCCATACGGTCTTCCCGGGTCCGTCGAGCCGTGTGGGGCAACGCCCCCAGCCGCCAGTGAGAGCGCCGATCACGTGGTGCGCGCGCCAGGCGTCGTGAGAAGGGTGCGGACAAAGGGCGCGAACGGCATCGAAGACCTGGGCGGCCACGTCCGGGATGCCGCCGACCCGATCGCCGGAGACGTCCTCACCGAGGGTCGCGCCGGCGCAGCAGCGGGGTCTGGGGGGAGCCACGACCGTCGAGCCCATCTCGCACCGGACGGCTTCCCTCGTCGGGCGGGTGCCGACAAGGGCAGCGACCGAGTTGCCAGGCTCGGGCAACGCGCAGACCTGGATCAAGGTGGTTCACCTGCAACACATGTACCTCACAGTGCGTCAGTTCGGCGGGGCAACAACGCCCATAAGCCCTAGGAGAGTTGCGTTACTCTGGGCCTTGTTGACGTTGCCGTGCCCACGGTTGCGTGGCCCGGTGGATCGAACGAAGTCTCGGGGGATGCCATGGACCCGTATCTCGTCACCCTGGCCGGCGAAGCCGGAACGGCAATGGTGGCCCTTCTCGTGAGCGAGGGATGGCAGCAGGCGCGGGACGGCATCGTGACCGTGTGGCGCAGGTACCGCCCGCAGGCCGCGGACGACGTCGAGCGAGAGCTCGAGACCTCTCGACGGGCGCTGCTCGCAGCCGCCGACTCCGGTGACACCGCGGGCGAGGCGGACGTGGCGAGGGCCTGGCAGCGCCGGGTGGCGGACCTGTTGGGTGAACACCCCGGCGCCGCCGAGGAGCTGCGCACGCTGCTGGCCCAGTCGGCCCCTGCGCCGCGGCAGGAGATCAGCGGCGAAGTACGGCTTGACGCGCGTGCCTCGGGCAGTTCCCGGATCTACCAGTCAGTGGGTGACCAGCACATCACCGAGCGGTGAGCGGTATCGAGCCGTCCGGCCGAGAGGGCCGGAGAGAGACGGGCATCCGGGGCCGCGCCTCGGACAACGGGCACGTGTACCAGGCCCAGGGCAACCAGTACATCTCCCATCTTCACCTTCATGAAGAAGTCGGCGGCTCAGCCCGGGAGTTGGTGCAGGCCGGGATGCGCGGTGCTGCCCTGGAGATGACGCAGGAGCGTGTCAGCCTGCTGATCCGGACGCTGAGCCTCACCCAGGCTGAGCTGCAGGCCCGCTGCGTGGAGTTGGAGGAGGAGGCGCGGCAGGCCAGGGCCGAAGGGCGTGCCGAGGCGCTGGCCGCGATGCAGGAGCAGTTGCAGGCCGCCGAACTCCGCATCATGAAGACGCAGGAGACGATGTGCGCCGCGGTGCGGGAGCGCGAGAAGGCGGAGGCGCTGCTCACGCAGGCCCAGGAGGAACTGGCGCTGCGGCGGCGTGCCGAGGAGCGGCGCGAGGAGGAACGGGCCCGAGACGAGGCGCGCGCCCGCCCCCAGGCCGGGACGACACCCCCCGAGCCGACGCCGAGCGAGGAAGACGAGCAGTTCACCGAGTTCCTGGAGCGGGCCGAGGCGCAACTCGGCCAGGTGCGGGATGACCTGCGGCTGCTCGGTGATGAGATCTCGGGACAGGACGGAACACCGGCTGCGCAGGTGATCGAGGGCCAGGTGGTACGGCAGCCACGCGATCTCCCCGGGCAGGTTCCGAAGGAGGCGAAGCCCGCCCCGGGCATTACCCCGGCCGCGACGAAACCGGAAGCGGAGAAGCCGTCCGGCTCCGAGGCCAAGGGCGGCGGCAAGACGGCAGCCACGACCGCGCGTCCCAGGCGGACGCCTGTGCCTGGGCCGCCTCGACGATTGCGGATTGGTTGGACCTGGCTTTTCTGCACGCTCCCGCCGTGGTTTCCGATGCTCGTCATCACGTCGAACCGAGCCGCATACGCGTCGGAGGCGGCCTTTTGGAAGCAGATGCTGTTCACTGTCCTGTCGATTTTCGTAGGCGCGGTGCTGTACGTGATCACGGTGGGGCTGGCCGCGAGTGAGGTATACGGCGGTCTGGATCGGGACTCCGAGCACAAGGCCGGCGCCATCGGAGTTCTGATCGTCGGGGCAGGCACCACCGTCTCGTTCGTGATCGCGTTCTGGACTCCCCTCACTTGGCTCGGTCCGGCTGGTGAATGGGGCAAGTGGCTCGCTGCCGCTTCGGGCTTGGGTTAGCGCGCGGACGGTTTCGGTCGGGAAGAAGCTGCGCCCGTACAGTCTTCCCGGGCGCCACCGGGCGCGGTGTGCCCCACTGCCTTCGTCTTAGAGCCCGGTATTAGAGCCCGGTTCGGGCTGGTGGCCTATGACTCGTTGCCCCGTGTCCTTGGTTCGCCGGATAACGGGACAGACAACTTCCATGAGTCCCAAGGCATTTGCGCTACCGTGAGTGGGTTGGCGTGGCCGGGGCAGAGATGTGTGGCCCGATGGATCGAAGATCTCGGGGGATGCCGAACGGTGAGCGGTATCGAGCCGCCCGGCCCGGAGCGCCGGAGAGAGACCGACATCCGGGGCCGCGCCTCGGACAGCGGGCATGTGTACCAGGCCCAGAACAACCAGTACATCACGCATGTCCACCTGTATGGCGAAGCCGACTGTGATGCTCAGGAGCTGGCGCAGACCGAAAGGCGCGGTACTGCCCTGGAGTCGACGCAGGAGCGTGTCACCCTGCTGATCCGGAGGCTGAGCTTCGCCCAGGCTGAGCTGCAGGCCCGCTGTGTGGAGTTGGAGGAGGAGGCGCGGCGGGCGAGGGCCGATGGGCGTGCCGAGGCGCTGGCCGAGATGCGGGAGCAGTTGCAGGCCGCCGAACTCCGCGTCATGAAGACGCAGGAGGTTATGCGCGCCGCGGTGCGGGAGCGCGAGAAGGCGGAGGCACTCCTCGCGCGGGCCCAGGAGGAA
Organism: Streptomyces sp. NPDC001157; assembly: GCF_053598255.1. NCBI lineage: Bacteria > Bacillati > Actinomycetota > Actinomycetes > Kitasatosporales > Streptomycetaceae > Streptomyces > Streptomyces sp. NPDC001157. The sequence continues at coordinate 512,707 of NZ_JBSFJW010000001.1, read as the reverse complement.
CTGGCGCTGCGGCGGCGGGCCGAGGAGCGGCGCGAGCGGCAACTGGCCCGGGCCGATGCACGCGCCTCCGCCGAGGCCGAGCCTGCCTCCACCGTGGCGACGCCGCAAGAGGAGAGCGAACAGTTCGCCGAGTTCGTGGAACGGGCCGAGGAGCAACTGGGTCAGGTGCGTGACGACTTGCGGATGCTCGGTCAGGAGTTCTCCGGGCAGGACCCGTCATCGGCGGCTGCGCGGGTCGTCGAAGGACAGGTGGTACAGCAGCCGCACGAGAGCCGCGGCGAGGCTCCGCAGAGGGCGACGCCCGCGCCGGGCAACCCCAAGGCCGGGCAGAAGAAGAAGCGGTCCGGTTCCCCGCCGAAGGACAACGGCGAGGCTTCGGTCCCGTCGCCCGTGCCACGCGAGCGCGCGCGTGTGGTCGGTGAGCCCCGATGGTTCCGGATCGGCGTGGTCTGGCTGTGCTGTCTGATTCCGCCATGGGCTCCAGCGATACTCGTCACGGCGAACCGGGCGGCGTACGCGTCCGACGCGCCCTCCGGGAAAACGACGTGGTTCATGATCGTTACCGTCTTGGTGGGTGTCCTGGTGTCTTTCGCACTGGGACTTGCGCTGAAGATGATGCTCGACCAACTTGACCGGGATTCGGAGATTGCCTCACGCGATCTCGGACGCACGGGTGCCCTCCTGGGGGCTGGCTGCGTGTTCATCGCCGCGTTGTTCAGCCCCCACTCCTGGCTCGGTCCACTGGGCACATGGGGGAAGGCCTTCGCCGTGGCGATGGGGCTTGGTTAGTACTTGGACGGCGACAGAAGGAGCTCCGCCCATACGGTCTTGCCGGGTGCCGTCGGGCGAGGGGTGACGCCCCAGTCGTCGGCGAGGGCATCGACGAGGAGGAGGCCCCGGCCGGATTCGGCGTCCGGGGGCGGTGTGCCCGGGGTGGGGAGCCGCTCGGTGCGGGTGTCGGTGACCTCGATACGGAGGACGCCATCGGACTCGGCGAACGTGACGCGGAGGTGGAAGTCGCGGCCGGGTACGTGGCCGTGCTGGACGGCGTTCGCGGTGAGCTCGGCTGCGATCAGGGTCGTGCTCTCGTTGGCGGGTGAGGTGTAGGGGTGGCCCCAGTCGTTGAGGCGGTGTGAGACGAGACGGCGCGCCAGGCGTGCGCCGCGCGGGGTCGAGGTGAAGCGCATGGCGAACTCGTGCGTGGGGGTTGAGGGTTGCGGTGTGTGCTCTTGTGGGGAAGTTGCCGATTTCATGCGGTCAACGGTTGCTGACTGTGCGTAACTTTGAACAGGAGTGACGCGCTGACGGATGCCCGTTGTACGCGGCCGGTGTGCGGTTGTACGCGCGGTGAGGCGTGACCGGCCTTCCGTGAGGCGTGTTGGTCTCCGGAGCGGTGGCCATGGCGGTCGGTGGTGGCGTACGGGAGGTGCCGGGCTTGGAGGAGCGGGAAGAGGACGGCGGCGGGAGCGGCGGCGAGTACGAGGCCGGGGCGGGGATGCTGCTCGTCTTTGGGCGGCAGTTGAAGCTGTGCCGGGAGCGGGCGGGGATGGACCGGGCGGAGTTGGGGGCTCGGACGGGGTACTCGGCGGCGACGATCGCTTCGTTCGAGCAGGGGAGGCGGATTCCGTCGCCCAAGTTCATCGACCAGGACGATGAAGTGCTGGGTGCGGGTGGGGTGTTGAGGGCGGGGAAGGAGGAGGTGGGGCGGGCGCAGTATCCGGCGTTCTTCAGGGATGCGGCCAGGTTGGAGGCCGCCGCGGTTGAGCTCCACGTGTACGCGAGCCAGGCGGTGCCCGGACTCTTGCAGGCGGAGGAGTATGCGCGGGCCGTGTTCACCATGCGACGCCCGTTGCTGGACGAGGAGATCGTCGAACAGCGCGTCGCGGCTCGCCTGGCCCGGCAGGAGATCTTCTGCCGGATGCCGTTGCCCACCATCAGCTTCGTGATCGAGGAGACGGTTCTACGGCGTCCGCTCGGCGGCCGGGCGGTTTGGCGAGGTCAGCTGGAGCAGATCCTGCTTCGCGGTCAGCGGCGGAACGTCGAGATCCAGGTGATGCCCACCGAGTGCGAGGACCACGCAGGACTGGCCGGTCCGTTCACCTTGATCGAAACCAAGGAGGGGCGGAGGATCGCCTATGCAGAGGTGCACAAGGACAGCCGCCTCTACACGGAGCGTAGGTCGGTCCGGGAGCTTGAGGAGCAGTACGGGATTCTGCGGGCCGAGGCACTCACTCCGCGCGAATCGCTGGCCTTCATCGAGAAGTTGCTAGGGGAGAGATGAGCGTCGAAGACTCTGTGACGAGCATGCCTGAGTCGGCCTGGGCCAAGAGCAGTTACAGCAGTGGCGAGGGCGGCGAGTGCGTTGAGGTGGCCGCTTGGGCGGGCCTTATGCATGTGCGGGACTCGAAGGACAAGACGGGCCCCATATTGAGCCTTGCGCCCGACACCTGGGCGGAGTTCGTCGGATTCGCCGCTCGGCGCACCGCGTAGAGCGAAGCGCGACCGTTGCAGTGCCCCGTGACCGTTCACCGTTGGTCACGGGGCACTGGCGCGTTCACGGGGTCCAGCGGCCGGCGGAGATCTCGGCGTCCAGGCGTGACTGGAAGTGGGCGTGGGCGGCCCGCATTTCGGCTTCTCGGTCGGCCTTGTAGAAGGGGGCCTGGTAGCCAGATGGGGGTGGGGTGTGCTTCGGGTCTTCCAGGTGGGCCATGAGGTCGATGTAGTCCTGCTTGGTCTGTCCGTGGCCGTAGGTGTTGTGATCCGAGGCGAGTTTCCGCCCATTCGCGTCGAACCACGTTGCCGACTCGTAACCGAAGAGAGCTGGATAGCGTGAGCGATAGATCACCGTAAGTTGGTCTGCTGTAATACCGAGCCAGACCGATACCAATGCGTCGATCTCAACGAGGGCCGCACGCCGCTCATATTCGGTGCGCAAAGGAGTGTGGTACTCCCATGAAGGTCTTAGGGAGACAGATAGGGGCTGAAGGTTCGACCAACCACTGTAAGCCCACTCTTCGTAGGCTGGCCAAGTGGGGTCATAAAGTTCCTCCCAGAGCGGGGCATAGTGGTTTGTCAGTGCATTGAGGCGCATGGTCCGAAGGAGGAGAGCTGAGGCGAGTGGATGCTTGGGGTCCGGTGCAGGCATCTTTCGCGCATCGGCAAGTTGTAGGTGATCACGCCCAGAAACGAGGAGCACGTAGTCCATTGGGAGTGCAGCCCAGAAGCCCGCATTAAGACAAGTTGTCACGTTGTTCGTTGTGGTCATGCTCAGCAGTGAGTTTAGGTGGTTGGTACCGGGGGGAATTAGGGTTGCGAAAAGACTTCTGTATGTGTCGAATGTAATACGCTCACGCCAACACATTCGGAAATATTCGGTTTCGCGTCGACCTCCCCAGATGTCCTGTCGCTGCCGATACTTTTCCGGCGAACAGGCACGGGCGAAGTCGCAGCTCGGAACGGCATCTGGAGCTAGGCTGCGTAGATCCGTTGGTTTTCCCGCACGCCCCATGTCTGGTGCCTGCTTTGCGAAAGGCGTTCCGATCTCAATGCTTGGGCTGCGAAGAACCGCATCTTCCCAAGAGGCATTGTGTGAGATTTGAGCACGGATGAAGCCCTCGCGGACTGCTTTGGTTTCGTGCAGTCCGTCACTAATTTCCGGATTGAATTCACCAAGCCGGGTAGAAAATGTTGCGAGGGCGGAAATAGCATCATCCTCTGCCTGGGTGATGGGGTAGAGGATGGGTGTTTGATAAACGGGCGCTTCTGATTTCGCGGACAGAGAGGACCATCTGGTCAGGGTGTGGCGATTAACATACGTGAATCGACGTGCGTGGGGGCGCGTATCGTAGCGGCCTTCGTGTCGCATTCCGGGCAGTGGGCCGGTTCCGTCGTGAGTTAGTGAATCTGTGAGTGTCTGGCCTGTGAACAACCAGTTGATGCTCGCGAACTCGACATCCTGAGGCCCGCCATAGATCGCAATAGAGAATTGTCGCGTGACGCGGATTTCAGGGAAAGCCCTCATCAGGTTGGAGAAATGCGCCCGCAGTCTAAGGTGTTTGTAGGTTGTCTCGCGAAGCCTTCCCTCTTCCTGGCCTGAGAGATGGGTGTCGGGGTGAATGAGTCCGATCGTTCCGTGTGGGTTGACATGTGCCCAGGATCCCACCATGAAACAGCGGTAAAGATTTGCTTGAGTGCCGCTCAGTTCTGGATATGTGGACTCTGACCCAAGGAATGCTTGCATGGCTGTTGTTGACGCCAGTTCTTCCAAGTAGAAAGTGGCAGGCTTTGAACGCTGAAGTTCTTCCTCCTTTCTCAATCGAATTTCACTCGCCGATGCGCCTTGTTGTAGTGAAAACCAAGGTGTGATCTCGGAAAGCACGGGAGATTCTTCCCAGCGCGGCCGAACCCAAGGCGGATTCCCCACCTGCAAATCAAACCCACCCCGCGCAAACACCTGCGCGAACTCCAACTCCCAATGAAAGAAACCCTGTTGCCCAGCGACATCCCGAGCCACCGCAGCCCACGGATACCGCTCCTCCAACCGATGGGCCCCCTCCATGCCCATCAGATCCGGCAACGCATCCTCATACGTCTCAAGCTCATCCAGCCGCTCGAACTCAGAGACCAGCGAGTCCCCCGGAACATCCCGCCGCCCAAGCAGCGACTCCGCGAACTCCAGCCAGTCGTCCAGCTCCGCCAGCGATACAACCGCCCGCCGCCGCTCCGGCACCTGCTCCTTACGCCGCCCGGCCCGTCGCCGCTCAACAGCATCCCGCGTCAGACTCAACTGCTCGGACTCGGCACCGAACCCGGGAAGCGCCTCCGCCTCCCACGACATCAACACACCGTCGTCGTCACCGGTCGCAACCTCCTCGACCAGCTCGACACCGCCCCGCCGATACACCTCACTCGAACCGTCGAGCAGCGCAGCACTCTGCACAGGCCAGAACCACAGCGCACACCACGCATCCATCAGAGTCTTGAGACGCCAATACGGCGTATCGACCCCCTCAAGATCGGCGAGCACCTTCTCCCGCTGCACCGCCACCTCAGGCGACCGCAGCCACCCGTCCTCCGCGCCCCACACATCAATCCGCCGCGAGATGTCCCGCTCGGAGATCTCCAGCCGCCGTACAACAAGCCCCCACAGGTACTCGAGCCGCCGAGCCAGCCCCTGCAACCGCTCCGTCTGCTTCTTCGACGGCGACTTGGTGATCGCCTTCCGCCAAGCACCGAGCGCCTTCGCCTCCTCCGGCGCCAGCGCTTTGGCCTCCTTCTCGGCGGCGACCGCACCCCACTCCTTCGCGGGAAGCAGGAAATGATGCACCGCACCCGAAGGCAGACCAGCGCCGCCCGCCGAATCCACCTCCGTCAGCGGAAAGCGCTCCGGCGTGGCCCCCAGCCAGCCGCCCTTCTTCAGCCGCTCCTCCGGGTAGACCTCCCGCCGCCCCCCGATCAGCGAGTTACCCCTCCGCAGATGCAGCCCGAACCACGGCGCCTCCATCCCGGGATGCATCGTGTTGAGCCATAGAGAGACCTCCGCGAGCTCCACAGCCGTCGAATTCAGGTCCACGCCGTAGGAGTTGTGCAGCGCGACGTACGCCTTGACCTTCTGCAGTTCGACCGCGTACTTCTCCGTGTCGATGGCGACGCCCAGCTCGTCCTGTCGCCGCCGCAGATACTCCGCCGCCACCTGGTTGATGGCCTCATTGAGGAACGCGCCGGAACCCAGCGCCGGTTCGCAGATCTTCCAGTCGAGCAGCTCCCGCGCGTCGGTCACCGTGCCGTCCTGGTCCAGCCGGTGCTGCAACGCCAGCTGCACGGTCACTTTGGTCAGCGACTCCGGCGTGTAGTACGACGCCGACGTCTGCCGATCCCGCCCCGACAACCGGTACACGAACGACCCCGGCCGATACCGGACCCGTACCTCCTCACCGGTCTCCTCGTCCTTCCGCCGCACGAAGACCGAGTCCGCGTACTCGTCGGCCTTCGACGCCGGCACCAGCCACGAGCCGTCCTTCGGATCTCCGCCCTTGGCGACCTCGTACAGCTCCTCGCTCGCGACGAAACCGGAGTACGACATCAACCCCTCGTACACCGCGCCGAGTTGGTTGATGCCGAGCTGGGCGTACGAGATGAAGCCGCCTCGCTCACCCTTCTTGCCGCGCGTGAGCATCAGCAGGCGCAGGACGCGGTACAGCGTGGCGTTGCGCAGGCGTGTGTCGACGTACCGGACCTCGCCAGTCTCGTCCTCGTCGAAGCGCGGGTCCTCGACCGAACGGGCGCCGATGAGACGGATCGACTCCGCTTCGAAGAGCTTGGAGTGCAGGGGTTCGAAGCGCAGGCCGATGTCCTCCGAGACGGCCTCCTCCGCCGCGCCGTGCGTGCGCCGCGAGCGGTAGCCCTCTTGCACCTTCCGGAAGAGCAGGTCCAGGGACTCATAGAGGTAGAAGCCCTCGCGGGCCTTCTCGCCCACCAAGTCCCGTTCCGCGACCAGCTCGCCCAGCCGCCCCAGTCCGTACCCCTGGTGGTACTCCGGGTAGTCCGACGGCAGGATGCCGAGCTCCGGCCGCGCCTCCGCATACAGCAGGAACAGGATCCGGTATAGGTACCGCAGCGACTCCCTCGTCAACTGCCGTGACAGCTCCGGGAGTTCCTTCACGTCCTCCGGACGCAGCCCCGCCGCCCGCAGCCGCTCCAGGACCTCGTTCGCGATCAGCTCCACCGACAGGCGCAGACCGTCCCGCAGATCGCTCGAAACGCCCACCGCATGCTTCGTGGACTTGTCGACCAGGCCGGCCAGCGGATTCTCGCCGCCCTCCTCCGGCGTCCGGAGCGAGTCCGCGCCGAACAGGGCCGCCAGGGTGTCGAGTTCGCCGCCCGCGCGCACGTCGTTGCGCTCCAGCGCCGCGTCCAGCGAGGCCGCCAGATAACGGCCCTCGCCCCACACGGCGCGGTCGGCCAGCACCACGACGCCGCCGACCATCAACAGCACATACCTCGGCGCGTCCTCACACGCGAACAAGAAGGACGCCAGCTTCGAACCGGTCGCCAGCTCTGCCGAACCCTCCAACGCGACCCGCTGCAGCAGCCGTCCGGGCCCGTCCGGGTCCAGCGCCGCGTCCGGCTCCGCCGCCCACCCGCAGTCCAGGGCCACGAGCCCTCGCTCAGCATGCGCGACCCGCACCTCGTAGGTGTGGTCGGCGCGCTCGACCGTAAGCGTCTGCGGCTTCGCGTCGTAGCCCAGCGCCCGCAGCACCGTCGCGTTCAGTTCGCTCGCCCGCTCGCGCCACCCCGGAGAGTCGTACGTCGTCGCGTCGTCCTGCTCGGCCGCGGCCTCCGCGAAGAACGCCCGCGCACGGAAGTACGGGCGGCGCAGCTCACGCAGACCCACGCGCGGGGTCACCGGCAGCGCGTCCTCGGCGGTCTCCGTGTCGCGCGCCGCCTCCTCGCGGTCCTTCCACGTCGTGAGGAGGCCCGCCTTGAGGTCCTTGGGGAAAACCTCGGCCAGGTAGTGCGCGGAGAAGTAGTCGCCGCGGTTGACGAGCGAGTCGTACGTCATGGGTCAGAACCTCGGTGAATCAGGCGGCGTGGTCGAGAACGGCGAGGACCCGGAGCATCGGGCGACCGGTGGTGAGGAGCGAGTCGGCCAGGTCCGCGAGCTTGGACTTGGTGTCACCGCCTGCCAGCGTCGGCTGCTCCCAGGCGCCCAGCCGCTCCTTGTACTTCTCGATCGGGTCGAGCAGCGCCTTGTCCCACTCGGCGCTGTGCCGGCGCAGGAAGTCCTCCGCCAGCTCCAGGGCGCCCGGGATGCCGGAGGCGAGCAGGTCGAGGTCGTGGGAGTGGAGCGGGTTGGCCATGGTCGGACCGATACCCGCGCGCCGAAGTATGCCCACCATGTCGTCCGTGACCTCCCCGGCCCGCACCGCCATCCACTTCACGACCGTCGGCCTGCCCAGCGCATTGGAGAAGATGCCCTGGATCAGGTACGTGGGCGCGTCCACGTCCGCCGTGATGACCGGCGCCTCCTGACGGCCGAGTCGCACCAGGACCTTGTCCGTCAGCCACTCCACGACCGGGTGGAGGTCGGTGAGGAGGGAGATCTCGGGCCAGCTGGATGCCGATGATTCCCGGGCCCGTACGAGGGAGAGGTCCGCGAGCTTGCGGTTGAGGGTCACCAACAGGCGCTCGTGAAGGCGTTGTTCGCGACGGTAGTCGGGTGGGAGGGCCTTGAGGCGGTGGGTCAGGTCCGACGGCGGCTTGAATGAGAGCAGGCCCGTCTCCGGGTCCTCGTCCAGGTCCAACTGCCGTTGCGGGTCGGAGAAGACCTCGCGCAGTGCCTCGTCGAGGAACTCGCGGGTGCCGGTGAACAGGCGGGGCACGTCGGCGGGCGCGGGCGGTGCGTCGCCGTCCACCTCCTCCGGGTCGTCGCCGACGGCACCGAAGAAGTCCGCGAGGAAGTCCGTGCCGGAGTCCTCCGCCGCGGCTGCCTGCGCCGTCGCGTCCAGGGACTCGTCGACCGAACGACCGCGCAACAGGTCCTGGATGAGCGACTTCTCCTCCGCCTCCGCCCGGTACAGACCCGAGACCGCCTCCGCCGTGCCCAGGCTGCGGTGGGCCTCGTCCTCGCGCTCCAGGAGCCGTTCGGCCACCGTGCGGTCGTCCTTCGCGCCGTCGGTCCCGCTGGTCAGGATCAGCGCGCGGAACTGCGGTTTGTGGGACTGCCCGTAGCGGTCGATACGGCCGTTGCGCTGCTCGATGCGGATCAGCGACCACGGGACGTCGTAGTGGATGAGCTGGTGGCACTGGCGGTGGAGGTTGACGCCCTCGGACGCCACGTCACCCGTGAACAGGATGCGGACCGGGGTGTCCGCCAGCCCGAAGTCCTCGACACACTGCATCTGCTGCTCGTCGGACAGACCGCCGTGCATGACCCGGGCGGCCTCTTGTGCCGCCTTCCCCTTGAAGCCGAGAGCCGCCGGGACCGCCTTGCGCAGCCACTCCAGCGTCTGGACGCGCTCGGAGAAGACGACGACCCGGGTGTCGCTCCTCGGGCCGACGCCGATCTCACGGAGCTGCTCGACGAGGGCCCGGAACTTCGCCGAGTCCTGCTCCGACATGCCCGCCGTGAGCTCCTTGAGGCGGTGCAGCGCGTCGAGTTCGGGGCCCGGTACGGCGTACTCCTTCGTGGTGAGCGTCTTGATGCGGGCGTCGACCGTCGCCGCCAGCGCCACGTGCGAGGAGAGGAAGGACTTCAGCACGGTGTACGGGAACAGTCGGCTCTCGCTCACGGACGTGCCGCCGTCCTGAGGCAGCCACACCTGCGCCAGCTCCTCGAAGATCCGCTCCTCGGCCGGTGTCGCCGCACAGTGCACCGATGTGCTCGGGCCACGGTCCGCCCACTGGCCCTTCATCTGCTCCCGTACCTCGGGACTGATCTTCGTCCGTCGGATGAAGAGGTGCTCGATGTCCTTCGCCTCGTAGCGCTCCGGGTCGCGGATCGCGGCCGGGTCGAGGAGGGAGATCAGCTCCGCGAAGGAACGCGCGTCGCCGTTGTGCGGGGTCGCCGAGGCCAGGATCAGGGCGTCGGTCTGCGGGGCGAGGAGTCGGGCGAGCTGGTTGCGGAGCGAGCCGCGGTTGATGAGGTTGTGGGACTCGTCGATGACGACCGCGTCCCAGTGGATGCGCTCCAGGTGGTGCTTGTACTGGTCGGTGTTCTTCAGAGTGTCGATGGAGACGATGACGCGCTTGAAGTACGTGAAGGGATTGCGGCCCGCAGGGATCTCCCGCTGGATGCGCTCGATGCCGACGGAGTCGAGGCGGATGAGCGGGATCGCGAACCTCGTCCACAGTTCGTGCTGGAACTGTTCCAGGACGTGCTGCGGTGTGACCACGAGGATCCGCTCGCCGCGCCCGCGCCGGATCAACTCGGCCAGTGTCATGCCGATTTCGAGGGTCTTGCCGAGACCGACCACGTCCGCGATGAGCATCCGCGGGCGCAGGTTCTTTCCGGAGAGCGCAAGCTGGGCCGGGCGGTGCTGGTAGGGCAGTGAGTCGAGCAGGAAGCTGTCCGCCAGCGCCAGGCCTCGCTCGGACTGGGGGAGCGGCGTCTTGCGCAGGACCGCTTCCAGGAAGAGGCGGCTGCGACGGAAGTTGGGGGAGTCGTCCGTCGTCAGCCTGGTGCGGCGCGGGTCCATCAGCTGCACGTCGTCGAGCGTGGTGAAGAAGACGGCTTCCTGGTCCCGTACGAACTCCGAGACGCCCACCGCCTGGATACGGTCGCCGTCATGGGCCGTGCGCGTCACGTTCCGTACGAGCCACTCCTCGTCCCGGACCTCGATCTGCGAACCGGGCGGGTACTTGGCGGCCTCCGCGGCGGCCGCAACCTCGTCGACGGTCACGTGCACTGCCTTCCCTTGCTGATGTGACTAGAACTTCGCGCGCTGGGCGTAGGCCTCGCGCAGCTGCTGGGCCACGCGCCTGGCCTGGACCGAGGTGCGCAGCTGCCCGGGACCCGTGCGCTCCCGGCCTCGCTGGGCAGGCGGGGGCGTGCCGGGGGCCGCGACCGTCCGGGGCGGCGCCTCGTCGCGGACCGCGGAAGCCGGTTCGGCCTTGACCGTGGGGGTGTGGACGGCTGTCGGCGGCAGGTCCTGGGGGAGTGGCACGGTGGGTGCCGTGCTCTGCGGCAGCCTTGCCGTGGGAAGGTCCGCGACAGCGGCTGCGTCGACAGGAGCAGGCGGGACGGTGGGCGCAGGCGGCGGGTCGGCCACGGCGGCCGCCGCCGTGTGCGCGGTGAGCCGGCGCCGGGCCTGAGCGATCCTGAGGCCCTGCGCCTCGATCACGGCACGGCACTCCTGGACGACTTCGGGCAGCGTGGGCCGCTCCTGCGGGGCGTACGCGAGCATCGACGTGAGGAGTGGGACCAGCTCGGCGGGTGCTCCGGTCAGATCGGGCTTCGCGTCCGCCTTGGTGATCAGGTGGAACAGCGCGTGGATGTTGTCGGCCCGGAAGGGGTAGTGGCCGGTCGCCGCGTAGAGCGTCACGGCGCCGAGGGCGTACACGTCGACGGGCGAGGTGAGCGGCTTGACGCCGTTGGCCTGCTCGGGCGCCATGCAGGCGGGCGTACCCAGCACGGTGTTCGGGGCGGTGAGCGACGCGCTGGTCTCGGTGAACACCGCGAGCCCGAAGTCGATGATCTTCGGGCCGTTCGGGCCGAGGAGGATGTTGGCGGGCTTGAGGTCGCGGTGGAGCAGTCCCTGCTTGTGTACGCCGACGAGGGCTTCCGCGATCAGGGCGCCGAGGGAGGCGGTCAGCACCAGAGGCAGGGGTCCGTGGGTGTGGACGTGTTTGCGCAGGTCCGGCCCGTCGATGTACTCCGTCGCCAGCCACGGCTGCTCGGCCTCCGCGTCCGCGTCGAGGAACGCCGCGATGCGAGGACCCCAGAGCGTCTTCAGGACCTCGATCTCCTGGGCGAAACGCAGACGGGTCTCCGAATCGACCACCGACGGCTTGATGACCTTCACAGCCGCGGGTTCTCCGCCGGGAGACTCACCGAGGTAGACCTGGCCCATACCCCCGTGACCGATGCGGCCGAGCAACTCGAATCCGCCGAGTTCGGTCGGGTCCTCGGGGCTCAACGGAGCCGCGTTCACGTGGGTGGTCCTTTCGCCCAGGTCAGCCGCTGTATGTCAGCAGTCGTAACGGTAACCCAAGGCAGAGTGACGCGGACCAGGCCTTACCTGATTGAGTCCGTCGGGCCTCAGCAGTCCCTGAACTCCGGCGACTGGTTCAGCACCTGCGACCGCACCGAAGTGAACCGCCCGTACGTCTCCCCGTCCCGCGCCCCCGGCCGGAACGCCGCCACCCGGTGGCAGTTCTGGAAGGCCAGTTCCACGCCGAAGTGGCGTTCCAGGCTGCCGCGGATGGCGTCGCCGGCGAGGGCGCGCAGGAGCTGGCCGCGGTCCTGCTCCGACGGGGGAGGGGTCTGGTTGTCGGTGAACTCGGCTGTGCCGCCCTTGAGTTCGGCGGCGAGGGTGGCGATCAGGTCGTAGGCGTACGGGAGGGACGTGCGGACCGTGTCCACGAAGTCCTCCTCGCGGATGTCACCGGACTCGGCTTCGGCGAGGAGCTTCGGGGAGACGTCGAGAGACATGAAAGGGGCGTCCGTTCCAGGAGTGGGTGGAGGTGCTTCAGGGTGGGGGGAGTGGTCAGGTGAGCGCCGTCGGGCCCGGTACGAAGTCCGGGTCCACCTGGTCGGCCAGGTCCAGGCCCGTCGCCTCGTCCGCCCATGCGCGGGCATTGCGCAGGTGGAACTCGACCGCGTGGCGGTGGAGGGCGGGCCAGTCCCTGCGGTGGGCGTCGACGGTCTCGCGCAGGATGTTCAGGGCGTGGCGGTTGTGCGGCTCCAGGCTGTCCAACCCGCCCTCCGCGCGGCCCTGTTCGGCCGCTCGCACCCAGGGGGAGTGGACCAGGTGGGTCAGGAGGTCGTCGCCCACCGTTTCCTTGAGGAACAGCAGGTCGTCCTCGCCGGTCACCTTGTTGCCGATCACGGCGATGCGGATCCCGAACTCGCGGGCGTGGTCGCGGTACTGGCGGTAGACCGACACGCCCTTGCGGGTCGGTTCCGCCACCAGGAACGTGATGTCGAAACGGGTGAACAGGCCGGACGCGAAGGCGTCCGCGCCCGCCGTCATGTCGACCACCACGTACTCGCCGGGGCCGTCCACCAGGTGGTTGAGATAGAGCTCGACGCCGCCGAGCTTGGAGTGGTAGCAGGCCACCCCGAGGTCGCTCTCGTCGAACTCCCCGGTCACCATCAGCGGTACGTCGCCCACGCGCCGGACGTGGCGCGCGTGGAGTTCGTCGTCGCCGAGGACGCGGAGGAGACGGGAGCCGCGACCGGGCGGGGTCGTCTTGATCATCGCCTCGCGGGAGGCGATGCGCGGGTTGCTGCCCCGCAGATAGTCCTTGATCTCGGCCAGATGGGCACCCAGGGGCGGGGCGTCCAGATGGTCCTCGTCATGTCCCAGCGCCTCGGCCAGGTGCTGGTTGATGTCGCCGTCGATGGCGAGTACCGGCGCGCCGGAGCGGGCCAGATGACGGGAGAAGAGCGCTGACAGGGTGGTCTTGCCGCTGCCGCCCTTGCCGACGAACGCTACCCGCATTACCGGGCCGAGCTCTTTTTGAAAATGAATGTCATGTGCTAGTTTTTAGGCAGCTTCCGACGGTCTGTCAAATCGGGAACCTCGGGCGGCGCAACCTCGACGATCAAGGGGAAAGTCTTAATGCATATGATGTGCAAGTGCTTGATTACTGCATCAGGGCGGCGGGCCCGGACGACCTCGACGGTGCGCGAGCCGTGATGCTCGACACCGTCCACCGTGACTTCGGCACCGGCTACGTGCCCCGTTGGCACGGCGACATCCTCGATCCGGCCGCCGCCTACCTCGCCTCTTCCCGCCACACCCTGCTGGTGGCGCTCGACCCGAGGGACGGAGACGTCGTCGCGACCGCCGCCCTCGACTCCCGTGGCCCCGCCCACCCCCCGAACCCGCGCCGTCTCGCCGAGCGTTATCCCTCCGGCGAGACCGCTCAACTGCGCCGGATCTACGTCCGACCCGAGCACCGTCGGCGCGGACTCGCCCGGCGCCTCGTCGGCGAGCTGCTCGCGTTCGCGGCCGCGGACGGCGGCTATGGCGCCGTCTACCTGCACACCGACCCGGCGGTCCCCGGTGCGGAGGCCTTCTGGCGGTCGCTCGGCGAGGTCGTGCACGACGAGCGCGAGGATCCCGGCGGCGGACAGGGAATCATCCATTTCGAGATACCGATGGGGCGATAGTCGCCGTGCACCGTTTCCGACTGCTCCTTGCCCTCCTGCTCGCCCCGGCGCTGACCGGCTGCTTCGCCTCCCAGGGCTCCGGCGGCTCCGGCAGCGCGGCCGCTGACACGACGGCCGGCTCCCGGTTGCGGGTCGCGCTCGCCTTCCCGCCCGCCGAGAACCTCTCGCCGTACGGCGACGACGCCACCATCCTCAGCCGCCTCGGCGTCACCGAAAGCCTCACCGCGCTGGACGCCAACGGCGCCGCGGCCCCCGCGCTCGCCGCCTCCTGGCACCGGGAGACCGACCGCACGTGGCTGTTCACCCTGCGCGAGGCGACCTTCCAGGACGGCACGGACGTCACCCCGTCCGCCGTCGCGGCCTCCCTCACCCACGCCGGCGGGGCGGAGCCCGCGCCGGCCGCCCTCTCCGGCGTCCGCCTCAAGGCGGCGGCCGACGGCAGTACCGGCGTCCGGATCACCACCGGCAGCCCCGACCCCGTACTGCCGTTGCGGCTGTCCAGCCCGAGCCTCGCGATCCTCGCTCCGAAGGCCTACGGCGCCACAGGTCGCGTCGACCCGATCGGCACCGCCACCGGACCCTTCGAGCTCACCAAGGTCACCGGCACCGCCTCCGCCACCCTCGACCGCTTCGACGCCTACTGGGGCGGACGTGCCCAATCCTCGGGCGTCGACGTGAAGTTCATCGCCGACGGCACCGCCCGCACGGCCGCCCTGCGCACCGGCCAGGTCGACCTCGCCGAGGCGCTCCCCGTCGCGCAGGCCGCCACTCTCGACAGGGCCACCCGCAAGGAGACGGCCACGACCCGCACCACCAGCCTGTTCCTCAACACCGCGTCGGGCCCCTTCAAGGACCCGAAGCTGCGCGCCGCCGCGCGGCGGGCCGTCGACACGTCCGTGCTGGCCGACGGCGTCTACGAGGGGCACGCCGACGCCGGAGCCGGTGTCTACGGGCCCGCCGTCAGCTGGGCCGAGGGCAAGCGCAGGCCGCCGGTCGGGCGCGCGAAGGCCGCGGCCCCCGATGGCGCGAAGGTCACCCTCGCCACGTACGACAACCGGCCCGAACTCCCGGAAGTCGCCCAGGTGTTGAAGCAGCAGCTGGAGAAGGCGGGGTTCAAGGTCGAACTGGAGGTGCGGGAGTACTCGCGGCTGGAGAGCGACGCGCTGGACGGGAAGTTCGACGCCCTCGTGCTCGCCCGGAACACGCTCGTCGACACCGGGGACCCCGTCGCCGTCCTGGCGAGCGACTTCACCTGCCACGGCGGCTACAACCTGGCGCAGCTCTGCGACGAGGACGTCGACCGGGCGGTGGCCAGGGCCGAGCGGGCCACCGACACCGCGCGGCGGCAGGACGCGGTGATGGCGGCCGAGGCGGACATCCTCGGCACCGACGCCGTCGTGCCGCTCGTGCACCAGCGCGTCATCACCGGCGTCGCGGGCTCGGTCCGCGGTGCGCTCCTCGATCCGTACGAGCGCACCCTCGTCGGCACCGGCACCCGGCGCTGACACATGCGGCACCAAGCCACCGCGGTCCTGTGGCGCGCCGGACTCGCCCTCGCCCTGGTGTGCTGCGTCGGCCTGCTGCCTTGGCTCTCGCGCACCGATCCGGCGCTCACCGTGCTCAGGGCGCGGTCCGCCGAACGCGATCCGAGTCCCGAGGTGCTGGCCGACATACGATCCCAACTCGGCCTGGACGAGGGCCCGTTGCGGTTGCTCGGGCAGTGGTTCGGCGGGTTGTGGCGCGGAAACGCGGGGCGGTCGTGGATCTCCGGGGCCGAGGTCACGCCCGCCGTGCTCCAGGCCCTCGGTGTCTCTCTGCTGCTGATGGCCGTGGCGCTCGTGGTCGCGGTCGTGACGGCGGGGCTCGTCTGCGCCCGGACCCTGCGCCGGCCGGGGCGTCGGGGCGGCTTGGGCGCCGCGGTCCTCGCCGCGCTGCCCGAGTTCCTCGTCGCGTCGGTGCTCGCCACCGTCGTCGGCGTGCAGCTCGGCTGGCTGCCCGCCCTCGGCTGGTACGGGCCCCGCTGGACCGTGCTGCCCGCGCTCGCCCTCGGGCTGCCCGCCGGGGCCGTGCTCGGGCGGCTCCTCGACGACCTGCTGCCCGGCGCCCTGGCCGAACCCTGGGCGGTGGCCGCCACCGCTCGCGGACTGCCCCGCCGGAGCATCGCCCGCCAGGCGGTACGCCGCTGCCTGCCCGCACTGCTGCCCAACGCAGGGCTGTTCGTGGTCGGGCTGACCGGCGGCTCCGTCGCCGTGGAGCAGATCTACGACATCCCCGGGCTCGGCCGCACGACCCTCCAGGCCGCCCTCGCCCAGGACCTGCCGGTCCTTCAGGCCGGAGTACTCGTCCTCGTCCTGCTCGGCGCCGTCGCGGCGGGAGCCGCCCGGCTCGCGGTCCGTCAGCTGACCGGACCCGCCCTGCGCGACGGGGCACTGCCGTCCCTGCACCGGCCCTCGGCGCCGGTCCGCGGGGCGGGGTTTCTTGCCCCCGGTGGGCTGTTGCTCGCCGTCATCGGGCTGGGCCTGCCTCGCGATCCGCTCGCGCTGGACACCGGAGAGCGGCTCCGACCTCCCTCCTGGGCCCACCCGTTCGGCACGGACGCGCTGGGCCGGGACGTACTCGCCCGGGTCGCCCACGGTGCCCTCGACACCCTCCTGCTCGCTTCCGTGATCAGCGTGGCCGCCCTGCTCGTCGGCGTACTGCTCGGGCTGCTGCCACGGCTGTCCGGGCCGCTCGTCGACACCGTGAACGCCGTACCGCCGGTGCTCGGTGCGCTTCTCGTCGCCGCCGTCGCGGGCAGCGGACCGGCGACGCCCGCGCTCGCCGTGAGCGCCGTCGCCTGGGCGCCTCTCGCCGTGCACACGTCCGCACTGCTGCGGCAGGAGCGGGCCGCCCTGCACCTGACCGCCACGCGCGGTCTGGGCGCGGGCCGCCGGTATCTGATGCGGAAGGGGCTGCTGCCGGCCATCCTGCCGCCCGTCACCCGCCACGCCCTGCTGCGCCTGCCCGGTACGGCCCTCGCGCTCGCCTCGCTCGCCTTCCTCGGGCTGGGCGCCCAGCCGCCCTCCCCGGAGTGGGGCCTGCTGCTCGCCGAGAACCAGCCCTATGCGGAACGAGCGCCATGGGCGGTTCTCGCGCCCGCCGCCGTACTCGCCCTGCTCGGTGCGCTGGCGGTGAGCGCGGGCGCGGGAGGGTGGCGGCCCCGGCGCCGTACCACCGATGCCGTGGCTGATGAACAGCCCGCCGATACAAGGGAGTTGGTGGTAGTCGGGTGAGCAGGGCGACGTCTTTGTCGATCGGTCCGTGTCACGGTACGGAGGGCCGCCTTCGGCTGACGCCCCTTCTCCGTCTGCTGATCCTCACCCAACTCGCCTTCAACACCGGCTTCTTCGCCGTGCTGCCGTTTCTGTCCGAGCATCTCGGCCGGGCGATGGGGATGGCGGGCTGGCTGGTCGGCTTCGTGCTGGGGCTGCGGACCTTCAGCCAGCAGGGGCTGTTCGTGGTGGGCGGGGTGCTGGCCGACCGGTACGGGATCCGGCCCGTGGTGCTTGCCGGTTGCGTGCTGCGGATCGTCGGCTTCGTCTGGCTCGGGTACGCCCGGGAGACCTGGGCGGTCGTCGGTGCGGTGCTGCTGGTCGGGTTCGCCGCCGCTCTGTTCTCACCGGCCGTGGAGTCCGAAGTCGCCCGGCAGGCGGTGATGTTCGAGGAGGCGGGTGGGGGCTCGCGCACCCGGGTGCTGGCGTTGTTCACCGTGGCCGGGCAGGCGGGGGCGTTCCTCGGGCCGCTGCTGGGCGCGTTGCTGCTGGCGGTGAACTTCCGTGCGGTGTGCCTGGCGGGGGCCGCCATCTTTGTGTTCGTTCTCGCCGGGCATGCGTGGCTGCTGCCGCAGCACATTCCTGGACGGGCGCGTACCCGGGCGCGGGGCGGGGTGCGCGGGCTGCTGCGCAACCGCCGTTTTCTGGCGCTGTGCGGTGCCTACGGCGCCTGTCTGCTCGCCTACAACCAGCTGTACCTCGCCCTGCCCGCGGAGGTGGAGCGCGTGACGGGCTCGCAGGCGCCGGTGGCCTGGCTGTTCGCGATGTCGTCGTTGCTGGTGGTGACCGCGCAGCTGCCGGCCACCCGCCTGGTGGGCGGCCGTCTCACCTTGCGCCGCTCCATGACGGCCGGGCTGTTGCTGATCGCGGCCGGGTTCGCGGTCATGGCCGTCGCTCGCCCCGCCGGTTCGACCGGCATCACGGGACTGCTGCCCGCCGTCGGTTTCGTCGCTCTGCTCACCCTCGGCCAGATGCTGGTGGCTCCCGTCGCCCGCGCCTGGGTCCCCGACCTTGCGGAGGACGGACGGCTCGGCCTGTACACCGGGGCGCTGTCCTCGGTGGCCGGACTCATCGTCCTGGTCGGCAGTTCGGGGACGGGGGCGCTGCTGGACGCTGCGCTGCCGGGGGGTGTGCCGTGGCTGGTGTTGGGTGCCGTGCCGGCGGCTGCGGTGGGGTTGGTGCCGCGCCGGTGATCGCTGCGATGCGTTATCGGTCGGCTGCCGCGCCGTCGTGGCTGGTCGCGCAGTTCCCCGCGCCCCTATGGGCGCGCTGCTGGGCCGCTTCCTGATACGTCCCGGAGGTTGGGATTCAGGACGCCACCGTCTCGCGTTCCGATTCCAGGTCCAGCATCTCCTCGACCTCGCCGTCCTGGACTCGCGACGTCCGACGCAGCCACAGGACGTCGCGGCCGAAGGACCAGATGAGCGAGCCCAGGGCGAGTACGACGACCCCGAGGGACGCCACGGGGGGCAGGTAGCCCGAGGCGGCCAGGAGGAGGCAGATGCCCTGCATCGCGGCGACCGTCTTGCGGGCCGTGCTCGGCGGCAGGGAGGCGTTCAGCCACGGCCAGACGCGGGCCGCGGCGACGAAGGCGTAGCGCATGCCGCCGATGAGCAGGACCCACGGGCCGAGCTGCATGGAGACGTAGACGCTGAGCACCAGGATCAGGAAGGCGTCGACCTCCATGTCGAAGCGGGCGCCCAGGGGGGTGGAGGTGTTGGTGGCGCGGGCGACCTTGCCATCGACGCCGTCCAGGATGAGGGCGACAGCCGTGAGGCCGACGAGGGCGGTGACCGGCGGGGAGCTCTCGAAGGAGTCCGCGACCAGGGCCGTCACACCGCCCACCAGGGTCGCCCGGCCCAGCGTCACACGGTTGGCCGGGCCGAACGAGCGCGGCCGGGTGCGGTGCAGTGCCCGCGAGAGCACCGCCCACATGGCGACGGCGAAGACCAGGCCGGTCAGCCAGCCCGCCGGCCCCATGCCGATCGCCGTGCCGAGCAGGGCCAGCAACAGGATCTGAACGCCCGCTCCCACAGCGGTCTCCTGCTGGACCAGCCTTGCTTCGTAAGTGTTGTTCAGGGCCACCGCACACCCTCCGGCCGTATGACAAAGTCGATCAACGCCGCGTACTGTGCGCGGCCTGTGCACACCTCGGTACGTGAACAACTTCCCGATCGTTCAGGAGGAGGCCGGATGAACCGCATCGCACGCGCGTTCTGGCTGAGTCGTCCGGGTCTCGGCGAGATCCGGAGCGTCGACCTGCCCGAACCCGGCGAGGGCGAGGTGCTGGTGCGCTCGCTCTACTCCGGGGTCAGCCGGGGTACGGAGACGCTCGTCTTCCGCGGCGGCGTTCCGGAGAGTCAGCACGCGGCCATGCGAGCGCCTTTCCAGGAGGGCGAGTTCCCTGCACCCGTGAAGTATGGCTACCTCAGTGTGGGGAGGGTGGAGGAGGGGCCCGAGGAACTGGTCGGGCGTACGGTTTTCTGTCTGTACCCGCACCAGACGCGGTATGTGGTGCCTGTCTCGGCCGTCACCGTCGTGCCGGACGACATCCCTGCCGAGCGGGCCGTCCTCGCCGGGACCGTGGAGACCGCCGTGAACGCCCTGTGGGATGCGGCGCCGCTGGTCGGCGACCGGATCGCGGTGGTCGGCGGCGGCATGGTCGGCTGCTCGGTCGCCGCCCTGCTGGCCCGCTTCCCGGGCGTACGCGTGCAACTCGTCGATGCCGACCCGGCCCGCGCCAAGACCGCCGAGGCCCTCGGAGTCGACTTCGCGCTGCCCGGGGACGCGCTCGGTGAGCGGGACCTCGTCGTGCACGCCAGCGCGACCGAACAGGGCCTGGCCCGCGCCCTGGAACTCCTGGCCGCCGAGGGCACCGTGGTGGAACTGAGCTGGTACGGCGACCGCAAGGTGAGCCTCCCGCTCGGCGAGGCCTTCCACTCCCGGCGGCTGACGATCCGCAGCAGCCAGGTCGGCACCGTCTCCCCGGCCCGCGCGAACCGCAGTTATGCCGACCGGCTCGCCCTCGCTCTCGACCTGCTCGCAGACCCGGCCCTCGACGCGCTCATCACAGGGGAAAGCGCGTTCGAGGAGCTACCGGAGGTGATGCCCCGACTGGCCTCCGGTGAGATCCCCGGGCTGTGTCACCGTGTGAGGTACCCCGAAACGGTCTGACCTGAGAAAAGAGTGAGACTCGGCTGAACGGGGGGAAGCGAAGAGCCGTACTACACGGCATCCTCCGGCGACCAACGGCCGGAGGGCCAGACGCGCCGCACCTGGAGGGTCGTCCGTTGTTCAGTGTCACCGTCCGCGATCACATCATGATCGCCCACAGCTTCCGCGGCGAGGTCTTCGGACCCGCGCAGCGCCTGCACGGAGCGACGTTCCTGGTGGACGCCACGTTCCGGCGCGAGCAGCTGGACGACGACAACATCGTCGTCGACATCGGACTCGCCACCCAGGAACTCGGTGCCGTCGTCAGCGAGCTGAACTACAGAAACCTCGACAGCGAGCCCGACTTCGCCGGAATCAACACCTCGACGGAGTTCCTGGCCAAGGTCATCGCCGACCGGCTCGCCGAGCGGATCGAGAAGGGCGCGCTCGGCGAGGGCGCCAAGGGCATCGCGGGCATCTCGGTGACCCTGCACGAGTCGCACATCGCCTGGGCGAGTTACGAGCGTGCCCTGTGACCGACGTGACCTTGGAGAAGGTGAACCAGCCCGCGGGGAAGCCGGAGCCGCTGTCGCTCGGGTACGTCCCCGTGCAGCACTCCGTCCTGAAGAACGCCGAGATCATCCCCATGTCCCTGCGGTCCGTGCACTTCGTCATGCCGGGCGGGGTCGACGACCCGGCCGCGCCGAGCGGCGGCAACGCCTATGACCGGCGCGTCAGCCTGGACCTGCCCGGCTTCGGCTGGCAGGTGCACAAGCACGCCGTGGCCGGCGAGTGGCCCCGGCCGGGGGCGGCGGCCCGTGCGGAACTCGCGCGGACACTGCGGGAGTTGCCGGACGGGACGGTTGTCCTGCTGGACGGGATCGTCGCCTGCGGGGTCCCCGAGATCGTCGTACCGGAGACGGAGCGGCTGAACCTCGCGGTCCTCGTGCATCTTCCGCTCGGCGACGAGCGGGGCCTGGAACCCGCCGTGGCCGCCGAGTTGGACGCCAAGGAGCGTGACGTGCTGCGGGCCGTGCCCGCCGTGATCGCCACCAGCGACTGGGCGGTCCGCCGCCTCGTCGCCCACCACGGCCTCGCCCCCGAGCGGGTGCACGTCGCCGCCCCCGGCGCCGACATCGCGCCGCTCGCCTCCGGCACCGACGGCCTCTCCCGGCTGCTGTGCGTGGCCGCGGTGACCCCGCGCAAGGGGCAGCACCGGCTGGTGCAGGCGCTGGCCGCGGCGGCCGACCTGCCGTGGAGCTGCGTGTGCGTCGGCGGGCTCGGGCACGACCCCGAGTACGTGGCCCATCTGCGGCTGCTGATCAAGGAGCACGGCCTTGAGGACCGCATCCACCTTGCAGGCCCCCAGGCCGGTGCCGAGCTCGACGCCAGCTACAACGCCGCCGACCTCATGGTCCTCACCTCGTACGCGGAGACGTACGGCATGGCGGTGACGGAGGCCCTTGCACGCGGCATCCCCGTGCTGGCCACGGACGTCGGCGGTGTGCCGGAGGCGGTCGGGCGCGCCCCCGACGGCGGCATGCCCGGCATCCTCGTGCCGCCGGAGGACCCTGCCGCCCTCGCGGCCGAACTGCGCGGCTGGTTCGGCGAGGCCGACGTACGACGCCGGCTGAAGGCCGCCGCCCGGGGCCGGCGGGCCGCCCTGGACGGATGGGCGACCACGGCCCGAAGCCTTGCCGGAGTTCTGGGCCGGCTGCCGAGTGAGCCCAGGAGGGCGGCATGAACAGGACCGTACCGGCGAAGACCGGCGGGAAGATTCCGGGGCAGCCCGCGCCGCTGAACGGCTCCGAACCGGCGGACTCCGTGATACCCGGCGCCGGGCCCGCCGCGCGCCCCGGCGAGCGAGCCACCGTGCGGCTGCGGGACACCGGGCCCGAGGAGCCGCCCCGTTACGCGCCCGAGTGGCTGGAGCTGCGCGAACCCGCCGACGCCGCCGGACGGGCGCACGAACTGCTCGACCCGCTGCGGATCCGGCTGGCCAACCTGCCGGGCAAGGCCGGGGTGGTCATCCACGACCTGGGCTGCGGCACCGGCTCGATGGGCCGCTGGCTCGCACCCCGCCTGGACGGCGCCCAGCACTGGGTCCTGCACGACCGCGACCCCTACCTGCTGCACTTCGCGGCCGTCGCCTCCCCGCGCTCCGCCGCCGACGGGAGCCGGGTCTCCGTGGAGACGCGCCGCGGCGACGTCGCCCGGCTCACCCCGGACGCCCTCGCCGGCGCCTCGCTGGTGACGGCCTCCGCGCTCCTCGACGTCCTCACCCGCGAGGAGATCGAGACCCTCGCCGACGCCTGCACCGGGGCCGGCTGCCCCGCCCTGCTGACGCTCTCGGTGGCCGGACGCGTCGAACTCACCCCGTCCGACCCGATGGACGAGGAGATCACCGAGGCGTTCAACGCCCACCAGCGGCGCGGCGGCCTGCTCGGTCCGGACGCGATCACGGTCGCCTGCGAGGCCTTCTCGGAACGGGGCGCGACGGTACGGGTCAACCCCAGCCCCTGGCGCCTCGGCCCCGACGAGGCCGCGCTGACGGCCCAGTGGCTGCGCGGCTGGGTCGGCGCGGCCGTCGAGGAACGCCCCGAGCTGAAGGCCCGTGCAGAACGGTATCTGCGGGACCGCCTGGCGGCCTGCGAGGCGGGCGAACTGCACGTCGTGGTCCACCACAGCGACCTGCTGGCACTGTCCCGGCCGACGGGCGGCGCGGCATGAGCGTGGAGACGATACGGGCACACCTGGTGCGGGCCGGCCGGCGCGGCGACGTGGCGGACAAGCGGGGTGTGGACGTCGTGTCCGGGGCTCCGACCGGCGTCGGCCTGGAGACGCGAACTGCATGCGCCGTCCGCCCGGCAGCGGCGGGTGCGGCCGGTGGTGCCGCCTCCGTCGCGGTCGAGGTATGGGCGGACGGCGCGGCTTGCCTCGCCGCGCGGGATGCGGCGCTGCGGGCGCGGGCGGATGTACTCGCGTCCGCCCCACCCGTGGGGCCCGCCGTCTCCGAGGCCCGAATCGGTGTGATCGTCTCCTCGGCCCGGCCCGAGCCGGCCGCCGCGCGGACACCCTGGTGGCGTGCCGTGCTGTCCCGGCTCAACTCTCGTGCCGTGCGGACCCACTTCGGTACGGTCGCCGGTGCCGTCATCCTCGGGGCGCTGTTGTGGCGCCTCGGTACCGGGGTGCTGCTGGACGGGCTGCGGCGGATCGACATGCCGACGTTGCTGGCGGCCCTGGTGATCGGGGTGGTGACCACCGTGCTCAGTGCGTGGCGGTGGGCGCTGGTGGCCCGGGGGCTGAGGATCCGGCTGCCGCTCGGGGCGGCCGTCGCCGACTACTACCGGGCGCTGTTCCTGAACGCCGCCCTGCCCGGCGGTGTCCTCGGTGATGTGCACCGGGCGGTGCGGCACGGGCAGAGCGCCGGTGACATGGGCCGAGGCGTGCGCTCGGTGGTCCTCGAACGGGTCGCCGGGCAGGTCGCGCTGACCGTGGTCGGCGGGGCCGTCCTGCTGACGATGCCGTCGCCCGTACTGGCCCAGACCCGGCACTTCGCGCCGCTGGTCGGGCTCGCGGCGGTGGGCGCGCTCGCCGTCATGGTTGCGCTGCGGATGAACCGGGCGCCCTCCCCCCGCGGGCGCGCGCTGCGCGCGACGCTCGCCGAGGCGCGCGAGGGGCTGCTGTCGCGCCGCAACTGGCCGGGTGTCGTCGTCTCGTCGGTGGTCGTCCTGGCCGGCCACATCGCGATGTTCGTGCTGGCCGCGCGGGTCGCCGGATCCGGCGCCTCCGTGGCCGCGCTGCTGCCGCTCGCGGTCCTCGCACTGGTCGCGATGGGCCTGCCGCTGAACGTCGGCGGCTTCGGCCCCCGTGAGGGCGTCGCCGCCTGGGCGTTCGGAGCGGCCGGGCTGGGCGCGAGCAGTGGCGTCGCCGTCTCCGTGGTGTACGGGGTGCTCAGCTTCGTGGCGGCCCTGCCCGGCCTCGCCGTCCTCGTCGCCCGCTGGTACACCGGCCTGCGGGCAGGGACCGGAACGGCCGCGGCGGCAGCCCCGGAACCCGCCCGCGAGGACAACTACCCGCGCGCGCTGCCGGCTTCCCCCGTATCTCCGGTTTCCGTTCCGGAATCATCCGTCGAGGTGAGGAGTGAGAAATACGCTCCGAAGGAATCCGCCAGGGCGGCGAGCAGTTCCTTCCCCTTTTCCGCAGAACCGAGCGAAGGGCGTCCGATGACGCCCGAATCGGTATAGCCGGACATACCGAGGGTGAGCAGATGACGCCGGTCGTCCGCGACGAAATCGGAGGTCTCATAACCGGGCCGGAGCAATTCGGGGTGAGCATGCAGAAGGATGGAGGTCTCGATTTCTCCCGCGTGCATGTCGGTCAGCAGGGATGTGGTCACCCCCGCCCGCTGCCGCGCCGCTTCCCAGTCCTCCGCGGCCGGGAACAGTGCCATACGCTCGCCGCGGGCGGAGGATTCCTGAACGACGTTGCCCAGTACGTAGTTTCCGCCGTGCCCGTTGACCACCACCAGTTCGTCGACACCGGAGCGGCGCAGCGACTGCGCGATGTCACTCACCACCGAATGAAGGGTCACGGAGGAGATGCTGACGGTCCCCGGCCAGGCCGCATGCTCGTGCGAGCAGGAGATCGTCACCGGCGGAAGGAGGTGCACGGGGTATGCCGCGGCGATCTCCCGGGCCACGGCACAGGCGACGAGCGTGTCGGTCGCCAGCGGAAGGAACGGACCGTGCTGCTCGAAGCTCCCGACCGGAAGGACGGCGACCTGCGTTGAGACACCCGCCGCTCTGGTCCGTACCTCTTCTGTAGTGTCCGCCGGCACCAGCCCGTATGCCGCCGTACGCGCGCCCGAAACACTCATTTCTTCACGGCCTTTCGTCTCTGCTTAGGAATCAGATCATGACAGAAAAAATCGGCGTCCTCGGCAAGAAGTCCCCACAGCGCACGGGCGTGGAACGGATTGTGAATGCCCCGCTGCCCACGGTGTACGGGCAATTCAGGGCGGTGGGTTACATGGATCACGATCGCGGCGACGAGCAAGTGGCTCTCGTCCATGGTGACATCGGCACGGACGGTGTCCTCACCCGACTGCATTCCGAGTGCCTGACCGGTGACGCGTTCGGCTCCCAGCACTGCGAATGCGGCGACCAGCTCGCCTCCGCGCTGAAGGCCGTCGTCGCCGAAGGCAGCGGCATAGTCGTCTACTTGAGGGGCCACGAGGGCCGCGGCATCGGTCTGCTCGCCAAGCTGCGGGCGATGGCGCTGCAGGCGGAGGGCCTGGACACCGTCGAGGCGAACCTCGCGCTGGGGCTGCCGGTGGACGCCCGCGACTACGGCGTCGCCGCCAAGATCCTCCAGGACCTGGGCGTGAACTCGGTGCGCCTGATGTCCAACAACCCGCGCAAGCAGGAGGCGTTGGTGCGCCACGGCATCCAGGTGGCGGAGACCGTCCCGCTGCTGATCCCGCCGTGCGAGAGCAACATCACCTATCTGCGCACCAAGCGGGAACGGCTCGACCACGTCCTGCCGCATCTGGACGCGGTGGCCCACCTGTCCTGAGCAGGATCGTGCATCACCTCGCCGACACCGCCGGTCGGCGAGGTGATCCGATCGCGGTCCCGGGGATCGTTCAGTCCGTGACCGCCTCGTGGACCAGCCGCTTGAGGTCCGGGAAGAGCCTGAGCGACGACTTCGGCCGGACCTGCGTCATGAACTGCACGGTCAGATCGCGGCTGGGGTCCACCCAGAAGGTCGTCGTCGCCACCCCGCTCCAGCCGAACGTGCCCGGGCCGGAGGGCGCCTGGGTGCGGTCGGGGTCGATGACGACGGAGACGCCGAGGCCGAAGCCGACGCCGTCGTTGCCGGGCTCGTCGTGGGCGGGGCGGCTGCCGAAGGCGCGCAGGTCGGCGCCGCCGGGCAACTGGTTGCGGGTCATCAGGGCCACCGTCTCGGGGGCCAGGAGGCGGACGCCGTCGAGCTCGCCGCGGCGGCGCAGCAGCTCCATGAAGCGGTGCATGTCGTATGCGGAGGCCACCATCCCGCCGCTGCCGGACAGGAAGCGGGGCCGCCCGCGCAGCGGCAGCCCGGCGATCGGCTCGATGCCGCCGGCGTCGGTCTCGCCGTACAACTCGGAGAGCCTCGGGGCCTGCTCGTCCGTCACGCAGAATCCGGCGTCGGTCATGCCGAGCGGGCCGAGGACGCGCTCGGCGAAGAAGACGTCGAGCGGTTGCCCGGACACGACCTCGATCACCCTGCCGAGGACATTGGTGGCGACCGAGTAGTTCCACTCGGTGCCCGGCTCGAACTGCAGCGGCAGGCGCGCGTACGCATCGACGGTCCCGGCCAGGTCCGAGCCGGGCAGTACGGCTGAATCGAGGCCCGCCTCGCGGTAGAGGGCGTCGACGGGGTGCTGGTGGTAGAAGGCGAAGGTCAGGCCCGCGGTGTGGGTCAACAGGTGCCGGATCAGCGGGGGTCGGGTTGCCGGGCGGGTCCGTAGGCCGGCGCCGGATCCGCTCTCGTAGACCTGGGGGTCGGCGAAGGCCGGGAGGTGGCGGGCGACCGGGTCGTCGAGCGACAGGCGGCCCTCCTCCACCAGTATCAGCGCGGCGACCGAGGTGACCGGTTTGGTCATGGAGTAGACACGCCACAGGGTGTCCGCCTCGACGGGCAGACCCGCTGCGACGTCACGCAGGCCGTGGGTGGTGAGGTGGGCGACGCGACCGCCGCGGGCCACGGCCACCAGGTAGCCGGGCAGGCGGCCCTCGTCGACGTAGTGGGCGAAGTGCTGGTCGAGGCGGTCCAGCGCCTTGGCGTCCAGCCCGGCCTCGCCCGGGTCGACCTCTTGTCGCAGCTGTCCCATCGCTCTCCTCCGAAACGCGCTCCGCTGTGAGTGCCGCGAACAGACCGCAATTCGTCCGCGGCACCATCGTGGCTGGTCGCGCCCACGCGGCGGAGCCGCATAAGGATACGGCCCCGCGCTCCTTCAGGGGCGTGCTGAACCACAGCGGACCTTGCCAGTTCTGTCTGGTCTCATCGTCGCTCAGGAACGAGCGCGAGGTCCCCCGGTTGACCATGATTGATCGTTTCGGCGGAACGTTCCGGCAGTGCGCGGGCCGTCACCGCCCCGGCCAGCGCCACCACGGCGAGGACGAACAGCGGCAGCCCGTGCCCGTGGCCCAGCCCCATGAGCGTCGTCGCGGTGGCCACGCCAAGCGCCGGGCCGACGTTCATCGCGGTCTGCTGCAACCCGCCCGCCACCCCGGCCGACCCGACGGCGGCCTGGCGTACGACGACATGGGTGGCCGCCACCATCACCGTGCCGAACCCGGCCCCCAGCAGTGCGAACCCGGTGCAGAAGCCGACCGTGCCCGAGGCCCGGCCCAGCACCAGGATCCCGGCGGCCAGGACGGCCATCGCGGCCACGGTCGTACGGCGGGCCCCGGCCCGGCGCAGCAGCACCGCGCACCCCGGCGCGGCGACGATCATCAGTGCCGCGAGCGGCAGGCTGAGCAGGGCCATGTGGACCGGGTCGAGACCGAGCGTGTCCTGGAGCAGGAAGGTGGCGACGAACAGCGTGCCGTTCAGGGCGGCCGACGCGGCGACCAGCATGCCCAGCGCGGAACCGACGGCCGCCGAGCCCACGACGTCCGGCGGCACCAGTGGGCTCGCGGCGCGCCGCTCGTGCCGTACGAAGGCGGCACCTGCGACCACGGCCGACGCGAGGCCGAGCGCGCTCGCCGCCGTCCAGCCGCCGTCCGGCAGGGTGACCAGCGTGTGGACCAGACAGGCCAGGGTCACCGCGAGCAGGAGCGCGCCGGGCACGTCCGGACGGGCGGGGGAGGACCGTCGCGGGTGCGGGTCGCGCAGCGTCAGCGCGAGCAGGCCGAAGACGACTGCCGGTACGACGTTGAGGAAGAACACCGCCCGCCAGCCCGGCCCGGCCACCAGCGCCCCGCCCAGCACGGGCCCCGTCGCGGCCGCCACCCCGATCGCGCCGGCCCGCACGGCGATCGGCATCCGCAGCCGGTCGGGCGGGAACGCGGCCCGCAGCATCCCCAGCGTGGCAGGCTGCAGCAGCGCCCCGAACACACCTTGCAGGACCCGCAGACCGATCACCCAGCCCACACCGGGCGCCAGACCGATGCCCGCCGAGGTCGCCCCGAAGCCCAACATCCCTATGGCGAAGACCTGTTGATGCCCGTACCGGTCACCGAGCCGTCCGGAGAACACCAACAGGCCCGCCACCGCGATGAGATAGCCGGTGCTGGTCCACTGGACCTGAGCGAAGGACGCACCCAGGTCGCGTTGCAGAGTGGGCTGCGCGACGGTGAGGACGGTGCCGTCCAGGGCGACGATCACCGCCCCGATCACGCTGCACGTCAGGGTCAGGACGCGGTGCCCGCTCATGCGCCGTCCCCCAGGTGCGCGTCGAGGGCCGAACGCAGCAGAGGTACGAAGTCGTCGGCGTCCGTGGCGAGTTGGAGGCTGCCCCAGCCCCACAGCTGGGCGATCCCGTGCAGGTTCGCCCACAGCGCGCCCGCGACGACCCGGGCGTCCGCGTCGGGCCGGACCCGCCCGACCAGCTCCACCAGACGCCCGAACAGGGGCAGGCTGGTGTCACGCAGACCCAAGTGCCCGCTTTCCAGCAGATCGTGACGGAACATCAACTCGTACATACCGCGGCTGTCGACCGCGAACTCAAGGTAGACCCGTCCCAGGGCCGTCAGCTGCTCGCGCGGGGGCGCCGTGCCGTCGCCGGTCGCCGCCGTCGCCCGCTCGGCCAGTTCGGCGAAGCCGCGGCGGGCGATGGCGGACAGCAGCTCCAGGTGGGTCGGGAAGTAGCGCCGGGGCGCCCCGTGCGAGACGCCCGCGCGGCGCGCGATCTCCCGCAGGGTCAGCGCCTGCGCGCCCTCGCTTGCGACCAGATCCACTCCGACATCGACCAGCCGGTCCCGCAGTCCACGCTCCGATGCATCCATAGACACTGTCTACCAGTTGGGCGTAGACAGTGTCTATCAGCAGTCGGGGGAATGCGGAGATCGGTAGGAGGGGTTGACCGGGTATGACTCACGACACACTGCTCACGCTGCTCTCCGAGGACCGCAGCGGCGTGCTGGTCACCATCAAGCGCGACGGCCGGCCCCAGCTGTCGAACGTCAGCCACCGCTACTACCCGGACGAGGGCGTCATCCGGATCTCCGTCACCGACGACCGGGCCAAGACCCGCAACCTGCGCCGGGACGCGCGTGCGTCCTACCACGTCTCCACCCCGGACCGTCGCGCCTACACGGTCGTCGAGGGCACCGCCGAGCTCACACCCGTCGCCAAGGACCCGCACGACGACACGGTGGAGGAGCTGATCCGCCTGTACCGCGACGTCCTGGGCGAGCACCCCGACTGGGACGACTACCGTGCCGCGATGGTCCGCGACCGGCGTCTGGTGGTGCGGTTGAAGGTGGAGCGGGCCTACGGCATTCCCAAGGGCGCCAACACCGGCTGAAGCTCTGTCATGTCGCCCGACTGCGGCTAGGGTTGATCACCGCGGGCGGCGTGGAGAACGGAAGACGGGGAGTGCGCGGCATGGTGGATCCGGTTTCGCTGGGCGCCATCGGCGCGGTGCTCGGAGCCGTCGGGTCGGGCATGGCGAACGAAGCCGGCAAGTGGGCGTGGGAGTCGGCCGGCAGTCTGGTCCGCCGCATCGCCGGGGGTGAGGTGACGGCTCCCACCACCCCCGGCCAACTGGACGACGTCGCACGTCTGGTGCACGAGCGCGTACAGCAGGACCCCCAACTGGCGCAGATCTGGATTCAGTTCGCTGCCGGTGTACGAGCTCCCGGCACCGGATCGGGACCGCACCGCCCCTGCCTGCCCGCCGCCCCGCACTTCTTCACGGACCGTCAAAAGGCCCTGAAGGCCCTGGACAAGGAGGCGACGCGCACCTTCGCCGGACGCCCCCGGCTGGTGCTCCTCCACGGCCCCGAAGGCATCGGCACCAGCACCCTCGCCCTCCACTGGGGCTGGCGGCAGACCGCCCGCTTCCCCGACGGCCAGCTCTACGCCGACCTGCGGGCCCGCGCGCCCGAAGCGGTTGTCGGCACACTGCTGCGCGGACTGGGCCTGCCCGACGAGGAGATACCCCCGGCCGCCGCCGACCGAGCGGAGCTCCTGAGGCGCTGTCTGGCCGACCGGCGACTGCTGCTCGTGCTCGACCACGCCCGGTCCGCCGCCCAGCTCCGGCCGCTGCTGACCTCGGCGCCCGGCGTCTTCACGATCGTCGTCGCCCGGCAGCCGCTCACCGGCCTGGACGCCCTGCGCATCCCGGTCGGCCCGCTGGCCCGGCGCGACGCCGTACGGCTGCTCACCGACCTCGTCGGCAAACCGGCGATCAGCGCTGCCCGCGCCGCGCTGCCCGCGGTCCTCGACCGCTGCGCAGGCTCGCCCTACGCCCTGCGCGCCGCGGCACCTCGCCTGGCCGCGCACACCGAGCCGCCCGCCGGACCCGAGGCAGACCCCGTCCACGCCGCCGCCGAGGACTCCTACCGTCTGCTCACACCCGCCGCGGCCCGTCTCTACCGGCTCGCCGCCCTGCGCGACTGGCCCGCTCTCGACCCCGCGGCGGCCGCCCGCGCCGCGGCCCTCGACCAGAGCGAAGCCGCCCGCCGCCTGGAGGAACTCGCCGAGGCCCTCCTCCTGGAACGCACCGACTCCGGCCGCTACCGCTACCGCCCCGCCGTCCGCGCCCACGCCGAGCACACGGCGGCCGTAGTCGACGGAATCGCGGCCTGCTCGGCCGCGGTCACCCGCGTCGTCGCCGGCTATCGCGACCTGGCCGTCGGCGCGGCACGGGCCGCGCTGCCCGAGAGCTGGCGGGTGCCGACCGCCGACTCGCCCGTGTCCTTCCCGGACCGGGGCACGGCCGTCGCCGCCCTGGCCGTCGAGGCGCCCGGTCTCGTCGAGGCGGTGCACGCGGCGGAGGACTTCCGGGACCGGGCCACGGTCGTCCTGCTCTGCCAGGCCCTGTGGCCGCTCCAGCTCAAGGCCGGCCATCACGACGTCCTGCTGCCCGCGCTGCGCACGGGAGCACGCGCCGCCGACGAGCACTTCCCCGGCACCCGCACGGCCGGTGCGCTGCACGCCCAACTCGCCCACACTCTCACGGAGTTGCGCCGCTGGGACGAGGCCGAACCCGAAGCGCTCGCCGCCGCCCGGGACGAGCAGACGGCCGGCCATGTACGCGGTCACGCCTCCGCGGTCGAGTTCCTCGGACTGCTGCGGCTGCGGCAGTGGCGGTTCGAGGAGGCGTACACATGCTTCGAGGAGGCGTACGGCATCCTCGACGGCATCGGCCCCGACGACGAGGGCGCCGCCGACCTCCCGCGCGCCCGGGCCCTGCTGGAACGCCATCGGGGACGTGCCCTGCGCGGCCTCGGCCGCCGCGAGGAGGCGGTGCAGCGCCTGGAACGCGCCCTGCGTTTCTTCCGCGACTCGGGCGAGGCCTACAACACCGCCCGCACCCTCACCGACCTCGCCGAAACCCATCTGGACGGCGGCGCACCGGACCATGCACGTCCGCTGATCGACGAGGCTGTTGCCGCTCTCGGGCGGGAGAACGCCGAGTACCAGGTGGCGTGGCTGCGGGTGCTGCGGGAGCGGTGCGTCACGCCGGAGTGAGCCGCACGGGGTGGGCCACCTTCCCGATTCGGACCGTCAGGTGCTGGCCGGCCGGCTCTTCCGGTGGCTTGCCCTGGCGCGAGCCATGCGTATCGGCGAGCGGTTGCGGTTCTGGGGCAGGGGAGTGCCGAGTGGCAGGTGGCGTGGCTGCGGGTGTTGCGGGAGCGCGGTATGCCTGAGTGAGTCGCACGGGGTGGGTCGCCTTCCCGTGCGTCACGCCAGGGTGAGCCGCACGGGGTGGGTCGCCTCCCCGATCCGGACCGTCAGGCGGTGCCCGGCCAACTCCTCCAGCGACTTGCCCGCCGCGTGCCATGCGTACAGGGCGGAGGCGTATGCGGCCGGGTCGGCGTCCGCGTCAGGGGCGGCGTCCAGGCGGAGCGACGTGCCCGCACGGGTGCGGACGACGCATGAGCGGGGGCCGGTGACGTAGGCGGCCAGGGCGCAGTGCGGATGCCGGTCGAGGGTTTCCGCCGCCCAGTGGGTGGGGGAGACGAAGCGCGGGTCGCGTGCCTCGCCGTATCGGAACACCACGTCAGCCAGGGCGAGCTGCTCGCTCTCGCGGGTGTCCTCGTGGACCGCCGTGTGGGCCTCGCCCACCCCGTCCGGTGCCGGATGCGGGCCCGCGTACCGGGTGACGGATACCTCGCCGGAGCCGAGTAGTCGGGTGCGGACGAGCAGCGGGACCGTGCGATTCGCGGGTTCGTACGGCGGAAGCGGGAGTGGTTCGAGGCGGGCGGGAGCGTCCGGTTCGGGGAGGTCGATGAGGTCGTAGAAGAGCCTTCGCAGCCGGGTCGCGGACTCGCCGGGCGCTGAGCTGACCGACTCGGCGGGTTCGGGCCGTGGGCGGTGGTGGGCGACGAGTGCGTCCAGCTGCGGGCGCAGGGGACGTGCCGGGTCGAGGCGGGGCGCGGTGCGGACGAACTCGTGGACCGGAGCCTCGGGGTCCAGGGCCGCGAGGGGTGCGGCGCCGAGCAGGACCGGTGTGCCGAGTGCGGCGGCGTAGTAGGTGACGGAGCCGTGGTCGCCGATCACGGCGTCGGCGGCGAGCAGCGCCTGGCGCCAGCCCTCAAGGGGGTCGATCAGGGCCAGTCCGGCGCGGCGGGCGCGGTCGAGCCAGGCGCGGATCTGGCCGGGGCCGTGACCGTGCCAGACGTTGGGGTGCAGGACGGCCGCGAGACGGTATTCGTCGGCGGGGAACTCCGAGGTCAGACGAGGCAGTAGCGAAGGGAGTACGTCATCGCCGCCGTCGCCGAAGAGCGACTCGGGGTTCCAGGTGGAGTTCAGGACGATCAGGCGCTGCCCCCGGCCCACCCCGAGGGCGCGGCGGAAGCGGTCGCGGTACGGGCGGGCCGCCAGCATACGGTCCCAGCAGGGATCCCCGGCGAGCACGGCCGTGGGCGCGGCTTCGGGGCAGACGGTGCGCAGCCGCTCGTACTGCTCGGGATGTGAGAGGACGAGTGCGTCCGCGAGCGGCTCGCCGTTCTCGTCGAGGAGCCACTCCGGCGACATCCCGAAGACCGGATCCGACTCTTTCCGACCGCTGCCCGGTGTCGGGTGTCGGGTGTCGGGTGTCGGGTGTCGCCAGCCTTTTAGTGTATCCGACACCGTGCGACAAGATGGTCAATACGCCGGAAAGTGACCGGAGTTGACCGCCGAAGCTCGCCGACACGGCCAGCGCGACCGGCGTCTCGACCGCCTGCTCCCACGGCAGTACGGGCACCCCGGACCCGCCCAGCAGTTCGGCGACGCCCGCCCGGAACGCCGACGAGCCCGGGCAGGTGGCCAGCAGTTGCACCCTGAAGTCGTCGTGGAAGAGCGGCAGGACGTCCAGCAGACGGGTCGCCGCCGTCACGTTGTGGACGACGAGAAGCACCTTGTGGCTGCGCCCGCGGGTGGCCCACCGTGCGGCGCCGTCGCCGACCGGCACCCGTATCCACCCGGCCCCCGCCACGTCCTCGTCCGCCTCTCGCCGCCCGCTCGTGTGATCGGGCAACGATAGTCAACGTCGGTCCGCGCACCCCGGCCGCCCCTGAATCCGGCCGGAGCGCGCGGAGGTCCCTCATGATTACCGCAGTGCGCGCAATGCCTCAACAGCGCCTTTCGCCCGGAGGGTTCAGGTAAGCGAGGGTGGAGACCTAGGTCCGGGAGCGCAGGACGGACGACCGATGGTTCGGAGATCACGGACCGCCTAGGCTGCGAGGAACGAAGCCGCTGCTCAGGAAGAGGTCACGATGCCGGTCGACGGCCGCAGCCACATCCGTATCGCCCGCCCGTCCCGGGACCTTGCGGCCGCCGAGCGGTTCTGGGCGCAGGGGCTCGGGCTGAGCGTGGTGTGGCGGGCCGAGGGCGGTTCCGAACCCGGCGAGCACGACCTATTGATGCTCGGCTGGCCGGACGCGGGATGGCATCTGGAGCTCGTCCACGAACCGGTGCGGCCCGTCGAGCCCCGGCCCACCGAGGAGGACCTCCTCGTCGTCTACGTCGACGGGCCGGTGCCGGAAGAGCTGGTGGGCCGGCTGGAGGAGCACGGCGGCAAGCGGGTGTCGTCGCCCAATCCGTACTGGAACAGGTGGGGCGTCACCATCGAGGATCCGGACGGCTACCGGCTGGTGCTGTGCGAGCGGGGCTGGTCGAACGCCTGATCAGGTTCCGGTCGCGGACCCGCTGTCAGTGCTGCGCAGTACGGTCCTTGTATGGCAGCCACCTTCGATCTCACGCTTGACTGCGCGGACGCGCGGCTCCTCGCCGAGTTCTGGAAGACGGCGCTCGGCTATGTCGACGAGCCGCCGCCCGCCCCCTTCACCACGCGCGAGGAGTGGCTCGCGCAGTTCGACCTGCCGGACGACGACTCGGCGGACGACGGCGCGTGGCTCTGCGATCCCGACGGCGTGGGCCCCCGGCTGTCCATCCTGAAGGTCGCCGAGCCCAAGACGGCGAAGAACCGCCTCCACATCGACGTCCGGGTGCCGGGCGGCGGCAGCCCCGACCGGCGGTGGGCCCGCATCCGGGCCGAGTCCGAGCGCCTGGTGAAGGCGGGCGGGAGCGTCCTGGAGGAGTTCGACGGACACCACATCACGATGGCCGACCCGGAGGGCAACGAGTTCTGTGTGGCAGCGGCCTCCGCATGACGGGCCGCGTGCCGCCCTTGCCGTGCCCCGGGCCGGGGACCTAGCCTCCGCGCGTGATCAATGGTGCACATGTGGTGATCTACACCCGCGACGCCGAGGCGGACCGCGCCTTCTTCCGGGACGTCCTCGACTGGGCTCACGTCGACGCCGGGCACGGCTGGCTCATCTTCAAGGCACCGCCCGCCGAGGTGGCCTTCCACCCGGCCGAGGGCGAACCTTCGCACGAACTGATGCTGATGTGCGACGACATCGACGCGACGACCGCCGAACTCACCCAGAAGGGCGTGGAGTTCACGCGGCCCGTGCAGGAGGCACGCTGGGGCCGGCTGACCGGCTTCCGACTGCCGGGCGGCGGCGAGGTCGGCCTCTACGAGCCCCGTCACCCACGGGCGTAGGACCGGAGCACCTCGCCCGTCCCAAGAGATGGCCTCCGGAGCCGTGCCCGGTCTGCTGTCGTGGCAGGGCGCGGACGAGATCCACGACCGGCGGTGGATCCACGACAGCCCGGAGGCAAGGGCGGAGGGCATCGCCGCCCTGGCGGGGCACGGTCCGGCGGAGGCCGGCAGCACGGCGGGCCCCCGGCCGGTGGGGGGAGGCCGGTGCGGTGGCGCGAGAGCAGGCTCGGGAGGCGGGCACGCCGGAGCGGGAGGCCGAGGAGTTCAGGGCAGTGCCCGTCGGGTGAGCGTGGGGCGGGCAGGCCGGAACCCCCGGGCGCCGGAGCCGGTCTGGCGTCCGGGGCCCAGGGGTGTTCGTGGAGCGCCGTCAGGCGGTGACCGTCTCCGGCTGTGACGCCCCCTGACCGGTCCGCTCGCCCAGGCGTTCCGTCGGGATCCTGTGGGTCTCGCGGGCCGAGAGTCCGGTGATCACCGGCGGGACGCAGAGGGCGGCGGTGAACAGGGCGACCGAGGACCAGTCGCTCCCGTCGGGGCCCGCGATCTGCGCGGCGAACGTGACCGCGAAGCCGGCCACGGCGAACCCGATCTGGGTGCCGATCGCCATGCCGGACAGACGCACCCGGGTGGAGAACATCTCGCCGTAGAAGGAGGGCCAGACGCCGTTCGCGGCGCTGTAGACGATGCCGAAGGCGACGATGCCCAGGATCAGGGTCAGCGGGTAGTTGCCCGTCGAGATCGCCCACAGGTAGCCGAACATGGCGAGCGCGCTGCCCGCCGCGCCGATCAGGAACACGGAACGGCGGCCGATGCGGTCCGACAGGGAGGCCCACAGGGGGATCGCGGCGAGGGCCACGAGGTTGGCGAGCGCGCCCACCCACAGCATGGAGGAACGGGACATGCCGACCGAGTCGCTGGTGGCGTAGGCGAGGGCCCACACCGTGAAGATCGTGGAGACCGAGGCGATGAGTGCGCCGCCGATCACCCGCAGCACGTCCACCCAGTGCTCGCGCAGCAGCACCACCAGCGGCAGCTTCACGACACCCTCGCCGGCCGCCTGCTTGGCGAAGGCCGGGGTCTCCTGGAGCTTGCGGCGGATGACGTAGCCGGCGACGGCGACCGCGACGCTCGCCCAGAACGGGACCCGCCAGCCCCAGGACAGCAGTTGGTCCTCGGGGAGCGCGGCCACCGGGATGAAGACCAGGGTGGCGATGAGCTGGCCGCCCTGCGTGCCGCTGAGGGTGAAACTGGTGAAGAAGCCGCGCCTGTTCGGTGGCGCGTGTTCCAGGGTCATCGAGTTCGCGCTGGCCTGCTCGCCCGCCGCCGAGATGCCCTGCAGGACACGGCAGGCGACCAGGAGGACCGGGGCGAGCGTGCCGACCTGGTGGCGGGTGGGCAGACAGCCGATGAGGAACGTCGACAGACCCATCAGGATCAGCGTGAAGACCATGATCTTCTTACGGCCGACGCGGTCACCGAAGTGGCCGAGGAAGAGCGCGCCGACCGGCCGGGCCGCGTACGCGACACCGAACGTGGCCAGCGACAGCAGGGTCGCGGTGGCCGGGTCGGACTCGTCGAAGAAGACCTTCGGGAAGATCAGCGCGGCCGCGCTGCCGTAGATGAAGAAGTCGTAGTACTCCAGGGCACTGCCGATCCAGGCGGCGGCGGCCGCCTTTTTCGGCTGCCCGACGGCTTCGGCGGGGACGGACACGGCTTGCTCCTTCGAGGGAACTCCAACGTATGCGGAGTGAGCGGCGGGGGAGAAGTGCCGGATCCCTGGGGTGGCGGGACGGCCGTGCCGGGTGCTATCCGGCTAATTAACCCACTGGGTAGTTAGTAGCGGTTGGCTACGGATGTTGCGCCCACGTTTCCCGGGTGTCAAGGGGTTGTGCCGAAGGATCTTGCCGCCGCCGTGCGCGTGATCGGCGTGATCGGCGTGATCAGTCCGTCGCGCGGTCCGCCGTCAGGTAGGCGATCACCATGTCGCCCAGCATCGTGCGGTAGTGCTCACGCTGCGCCGGGTCGACCAGGTCGCGGCCGAAGAGGGCGCCGAACGTGTGCCGGTTGGAGACCCGGAAGAAGCAGAAGGAACTGATCATCGCGTGCAGGTCGACCGCGTCGACATCGGCCGTGAACAGGCCCGACTCCTGTCCGGCGGCCAGGATGCGGCGGATCACGTCGAGTGCCGGTGAGCCGATCCTGCCCAGTTTCTCGGAGGCGGCGATGTGCTCGGCGCCGTGGATGTTCTCGATGCTGACCAGGCGGATGAAGTCGGGGTGCTGCTCGTGGTGGTCGAAGGTCAGCTCGGCCAGGCGCCGGATGGCCGCGACCGGGTCGAGATGCTCGACGTCCAGCTTCTGCTCGGCCTCGCGGATCACGCCGTACGCCCGCTCCAGGACGGCCGTGAACAGCTGTTCCTTGCCGCCGAAGTAGTAGTAGATCATCCGCTTCGTGGTGCGGGTGCGGGCGGCGATCTCGTCGACCCGGGCGCCGTCGTAACCCGCCCGCGCGAACTCCTGTGTCGCCACGTCGAGGATCTCGGCCTGGGTGCGGGCGGCGTCGCGGATCCGCCCGTTGGGTCGTGCCGGTTCGTCGACGCTGGTCATCGGGTTCCTTCGGGGAGTACGGCCAGTGCCGCAGATTCTAGAAGGCGGGCCGGATGGCGGCGGCGAGGTCTTCCCAGGGAAGCGTGGTGCTGATATAGCTAACGTACTGGTTCGTACATTAACGCTCGGCTCAGGAGGCCCCGTGGCCAAGGACTCGTATCTCGTCGGACTGATCGGCTCCGGCATCGGCCCGTCACTCAGCCCGGCGCTGCACGAGCGGGAGGCGGACCGGCAGGGCCTGCGGTATGTGTACCGGCTCATCGACATCGACACCCTCGGCGTGCCGCCGGAGGCGGTCGGGGACCTGGTGCGGGCCGCCCGGGATCTCGGCTTCGACGGGCTGAACATCACGCACCCGTGCAAGCAGCTGGTGATCGAGCACCTGGACCGGCTTGCTCCGCAGGCCGAGGCGCTGGGGGCGGTCAACACCGTCGTCTTCGAGGACGGCCGCGCCGTCGGCCACAACACGGACGTCACCGGTTTCGCCGCGTCGTTCGCGCGCGGGCTGCCGGACGCTTCGCTGGAGCGGGTGGTGCAGCTTGGCGCCGGTGGGGCGGGGGCGGCCGTTGCACACGCCACTCTCACGCTGGGCGCCGAACGGGTCACCGTCGTTGATGCGCTGGCCGATCGGGCGGCGGACCTGGCTGCGGGGCTGAATCGGCACTTCGGTGTCGGCCGTGCGGCCGCCGCTGCTCCCGATCAGCTTCCTCGGCTGCTCGGCTCGGCCGACGGTGTTGTGCATGCCACGCCTACCGGGATGGCCGCACACCCCGGGCTGCCTTTTGCCGCCGAGCTTCTCCACCCCGGTTTGTGGGTTGCCGAGGTTGTTTATCGGCCGTTGGAGACGGAGTTGCTGCGCACTGCCCGGGCGGTTGGCTGCGCCACTTTGGATGGGGGTGGGATGGCTGTGTTCCAGGCTGCGGATGCGTTTCGGCTGTTCACCGGGCGGGAGCCCGACAGTGGGCGAATGTTGGCTGATATTGCGGAGATGGCGGGGGCCGTCGAGAGCTCGGCGAGTTAGGCGGTATTCCGGCTGCCGGCCGTATGTGGCTGGTCGCGCCCACGCGGCGGTAGCCGCAAATCAAACACAGCCTCGCGCCCCTGAAGGGGCGTTGCAGTAAGGCAAGCGGAAAGGCCACCGTCATGCGCACATCCATTGCGACCGTCTCGCTCAGTGGCTCCCTGACCGAGAAGCTCACGGCTGCCTCGCGGGCCGGGTTCGACGGCGTTGAGATCTTTGAGAACGATCTGCTTGCCAGCCCCCTCGACCCGGAAGAGGTCAGGGCCCGCTGTGTCGATCTCGGGCTCAGCATCGACCTCTACCAGCCCATGCGGGACATCGAAGCCGTCCCCGAGGACGAGTTCGCGCGCAATCTGCGCCGAGCCCGGCACAAGTTCGAGGTCATGCGGCGGCTGGGGGCCGAGACGGTCCTCGTCTGCTCCAGCGTGAGTCCCCTGGCCGTGGACGACGACGCGCTCGCCGCCGAGCAACTGAGTCGACTCGCCGACCTCGCCCAGGACTTCGGGATCCGTGTCGCCTACGAGGCACTTGCCTGGGGGCGGCACGTCAGTACGTACGACCATGCCTGGCACGTCGTCGAGACCGCGGATCACCCGGCGCTCGGCACCTGTCTCGACAGCTTTCACATTCTTTCCCGTGGGTCCGATCCCAAGGGCATCGAGGACATCCCCGGCGAGAAGATCTTCTTCCTGCAGCTCGCGGATGCCCCGTTGCTTGCGATGGACGTCCTGCAGTGGAGCCGTCACTATCGCTGCTTCCCGGGGCAGGGGGGCTTCGACGTCGCCGGACTCGTGCGGCATGTGCTGCGCACGGGGTATGCCGGGCCGCTCTCCCTGGAGGTCTTCAACGACGTCTTCCGGCAGGCCGAGGCCGGGCCGACGGCCGTGGACGCGCAACGGTCGCTGCTGGTCCTCCAGGAGGCGGTGGGGCTGGCCGAGCTGCCCGCCCCTGTCGTTCCCACGGGTGTCGCCTTCGCCGAGCTGGTCACTCCCGACGCCGAGCCGGTCAGCGAAGTGCTGGGGGCCCTGGGTTTCGCCCGGACGGCGCGGCACCGCAGCAAGCCGGTCGATCTGTGGCAGGCGGGTCAGGCCCGGGTGCTCGTCAACACCGGGCCGGCCGCCCGACGGGACGGCACCGGGCTCGCCGCGATCGGTCTGGAGTCCCCTGACCCGGCGGGCGCCGCGCGGCGCGCCGAGGCGCTGCTGGCGCCCGTGCTGCCCCGCCGTCGTGCGAGTGAGGACGTCCCTCTCGACGCCGTGGCGGCCCCGGACGGCACGGAGCTGTTCTTCTGCGCCACGGGTCGACCCCAACTGCCCGACTGGCGTGGCGACTTCCAGGACGTCGAACGCGTCGCGCAGGCGGCGGCCCCGGGTGTGCGGCGCATCGACCATCTCGCTCTCGTCCAGCCCTGGCACCACTTCGACGAGGCCACCCTCTTCCATCGCAGCGTCCTCGGCCTGTCCGCCCAGGAGAGCGTGGACGTCGCCGACCCGTACGGCCTGTTGCGCAGCCGTGCCGTCACCGACGCCGACGGCAGCGTCCGTATCGCCCTGTCCGTCGGCGCGGCGCCCGCCGACGACACGGTCCACGCCCAGCACATCGCGCTGGCGACGGACGACGTGGTGGCCACGGCACGCCGCCTTCGCGAGGCGGGCGGGCTGCTGCTGCCGATGCCCCCGAACTACTACGACGACCTGGCCGCCCGGTTCGAGTTCCCCGAGGGGGAGTTGGAGACGTACCGCGAGCTCGGCATCCTCTACGACCGGGACCGGCATGGGGAGTTCCGGCACTGCTACACGCGGACCGTGGGCCGGGTCTTCTTCGAGCTCGTCCAGCGTGACGGCGGATACCAGGGGTACGGCGCCCAGAACGCGCCCGTGCGCCTGGCCGCGCAGCATGCCGCGCGGCGGCTCACTGGCGGCTGACGGTTCGGGTCACGCCGGTGACGACCGTCGTCGCCAGGACCCAGCCGGTGATGATCAGGGCGTACGCGAGGTACTGGTACCAGCCGTCCGGTGCGAACGCCTCCTCCTGGCCGAAGGAGATCACCGGGAGGAGGAGGTCGAGGGTGTAGAAGACCGGGTTGAAGTGCGGGGCCTCCGACGGCTTGAGGGCGTGTGGGTGGTGCAGGCCGTACGCGGTCGAGCCGATGGCGAGCAGGGACAGCAGCCAGACCGCCGCGCGCAGCGGGCGGAAGCCGTAGCCGACGGTGGCGTCCTGGACGTAGCCCCAGAGGCGGCCGTACCAGGCGCGGGTGGAGCGGAGGCGGCGCTGCTTGGCGAGCTGGACGAGGCGGGCGGCGTGGTCGTCGCCGACGCGGCGGTAGGCGGTGGCCAACTGCTCGTAGGCGTGGGGGACATAGCCCTCGGCATCGCGTTCGAGCATGGGGAGGCGGCGTTCGGCGGGTTCGTGGGGTGTGAGAGTGGTGTACACGAGGCTGCTCAGATAGACCTCGTCGGGCACCACCTCCGGTTCCAGGAACAGGACGTCCACCTGGGCACGGCGCAGGTTGAGCCGTCCTTCCAAGGGCGGAGCCTTGCGCAGCCAGAGTTCGCCGATGGTGCAGCTGCTCGCCCGCAGGGCCGAGTCGTCCGGGTTCGACAGTCGGGAGTACGACAGGTCGAAGCGGCCCGCGATGCGTGCGCCGCGCAAGCCGATCCAGCCTGTCGCCTCCACGCGCCGCATCAGGAGGTCGCCTTCCACGACGAGGGTCTGGGCGTCGAGGACGGCGGCGCCGGGGTGGTGGAGCCGGGCGTCGTTGAGGTCGACCGATCCGGCGACGGCGGCGCCGTCGAGTCGTATCTCGCCGTGCGTGCGCAGCCCGGGGGCGCACAGGTCGTCCTCGATGGTGACGTGGCTGAGCCGCAGGACCGGCCCCGGTTCCGGCACGGCCGCGAACTCGGCCCGTTCGAGGAACAGCACCCCGGATATGTGCGATCCGCCCAGGTGCACGACTCCGGTGAACCGGCATCG
This sequence comes from Streptomyces sp. NPDC001157, assembly GCF_053598255.1. Taxonomy (NCBI): domain Bacteria; kingdom Bacillati; phylum Actinomycetota; class Actinomycetes; order Kitasatosporales; family Streptomycetaceae; genus Streptomyces; species Streptomyces sp. NPDC001157. The sequence continues at coordinate 470,598 of NZ_JBSFJW010000001.1, read as the reverse complement.
GGTCAGCCGGACGCTGCCGTCCACTCGGGCCCGCGCGATCATCAGGCCGGGCAGCACGGAATCCCGCAGGTTGAGGTAGGGGAGGTGGGCGCCGGAGAGGTCCGGGGTGTCGGCGAAGTGACAGTGGCTCAGGTGGATGATGCTGTGGACCGTCGCGTGTCTCAGGTCCAGCGTGCCGGTGACCCGTGCCCCTTTGACCTTCAGGGCGGCCACTTCGCCCGGCACTCGGGGGCCGTTGAGGAGCAGTGCCCGCAACACCGTTGCTCTTATGCTCCGTTCAGGCCCCCACTGCGCGCCCTCCGCCACATCCTCGTCGTCGCCCCCCTCCCGGAAGTCGACCGTCGCCCCCGTCGAGAACGCCCGCCACACCTGCTGCTCGGCCGGCGTCAGATCGTTGATCTCCACAGAGCGGGACTCTAATCCCAGAGCTCCGCGTGCCGCCGGTGGGTGTCGGTCAGTCCGTTCACGAAGAACCGCTCGTAGTACTCCCGTTCCACGTGATGGGTCTGCAGCCAGATGCCCGGGACGTGGATCGCGTCCGTGTGCGCGGGGAAGCGGCGGTGGGTGCGGATGACGTACTCGCAGATGTCGCGGGCGCAGTCGATCACCCGCTCCTCGTACTCGCTCGCCTCCGCGAGATAGCGTTGCCCGTAGTCCTCCTTGTAGATGCGGGTGAAGACGTCCTTGTCGGTGTAGATGCCGCCGGTGCCGAACTTCGAGCTGATCACCGAGTCCACCGCGTCCGACATCGACTTGTGCGCGGGCGGGCAGGCGGCCGCGATGAGCGCCTCGCCGTCCCGGGAGGTGAGGCCCACCGGGTGCGAGCGCAGGGTCGCGTACCTCGGGAGCGGGACGTGCCAGCGCCACAGGTCCGCGAGCCGCCAGCGCGGGGTGACGAAGGTGAAGCCGAGCATCCTGCCGTATGCGCGCGAGAACTTCGGGTCGCCCAGGGCGATCTGGGGGTTGATCGACGCGTGGATCCAGGCGCCGAGGCCCATCGCCTCCGCCGTCAGCATCAGGTTCTGCAGCAGCAGGTCCGCCTCGATCTGGGTGCGCATCGGGCCGAGTGCGCCGAGGGGGAGCTTCAGATCACCGTTCAGGAAGCCGTTCCTGACCCACTTCGTCACGCCGGCGGGGCGGTAGAGGTTGCGGTCGTCCACCAGCGTCGGGCGCGCTCCGTCGGGTTGGGTCAGCAGGTACATCAAGGCGTTGATGTACTGGTGGGAGAGGTCGACGACCGGGAAGAACACCGTCGTTCCGGCGAGGTTGGACAGGAAGCGGTTCGAGTCCAGGTAGGCCGGGAAGTCCCGCTTGTTCTGCGGTACGTCGAGCCGGTGGTCGAGGACCTTCACCTTGGACTGTGCCGCCCGCGCCGCCAGCGTCTCGGCGTCCAAGGGCTCTTGGGGAGCCGGTGGCAGCTTCCGCAGGTAGTAGGTCCCCGTGTCGTTGATCATGAAGAAGTGGGTGCCCTGCGCGTTGTCGGGGCTGCCCGCGGTGCGGCCCGCCATGGTCAGGTTGGGCTTGGACATGATGGGTTTGCCGTCGCGCGGGTCCTCGAAGGGCCGGTCGGGCATGGTGAGGCCCGTACAACCGGTGATCGCGATCAGCACCGCCTCCTCCAGCTCCGACAGCGGCTGTTGGGTGTGCGGGGAGCGGTAGCTCATCGACCCGGCGGGCACCGAGGCGCCGCGGCTGACGCGGTGGGTGCGCCGGTGCCATACCGTGTCCAGCAGGGGCCGGCCGAACAGGTCGGCCAGCCCCGGATGTCCGTCGACCGTGCTCATTCACGGCCTCCGTGCATGTCTTCCTCGCTGGTCGGCCGTACCGCCCGCCACGGCGCGAACGCGCTCGCCCCGCGCGGCAGCAGCGCCGCCAGCTCCGGGCAGTGCCGCAGGATGACGGAGTTCATGCCGCCCCGCTCCACCCAGTCGATGCCCAGCGGTGTGTACACCTCGGGCCGGTAGTCGACGTTGAGGAAGCGGTCGGACTGCAGGCGCCTGCTCGCCATGAGGATGAAGATGCGGAACGCCGTGTCGCTGAAGCCGAACCCGGTCGGCGGGTTCTCCCCGAACAGGCCCACCACCGTGTCGATCTCGTCGACCGAGCGGTAGACGTCCTTGAGGCGCGCCAGGGTCTCCGCGTTCTCCGTCAGCTCCTCGAAGGAGCGGATGCGCTGCTTGTGCAGTCCCTCGCGGAAGTCGTTGTAGCGCGGCACACCACGACGGCGGGTGCGTACGAGGTCCACCACCGACAGGTCGATGATCTCCCCGTCCCGCTCGAACTGCTGCAGTGCGCGGGGGTAGTTGTGCAGGGTGATCGCGCCCGGGTGGGCGATGCCGAAGGAGTAGAGCGTGTTCGCGAGGCCCGTCTTGCGGATCTGCGACTCGGCCGCCCCGCCCTGGATGTCCAGGAAGCCCACCGTCTCCAGGCGCTGCCCGAAGTGGTGCTCGCGCAGCTCGAAGTCGTCCGGGACCAGCGGGTGCATGCGGTAGACGGTGACGAAGTCCTCCGTCAGCGAGTACGGCGCCGTGTGGTGGTCCGGCAGGGTCTTCGGGATGCCCGTCAGGGAGTGCGCCTCGAACAGCCACAGGCCCAGCTGGTTGAGCCAGTTCTTCGGCGGGCCCTGCCAGTTGGTCTTCAAGGCGATGTCGATCGCCTCGGTGGCGAGGATCGCCGGGGTCCACTCCACCGTGTGGATCTTCGCGATCAGCGCGGAGACGACCAGCCGGGCGGTCTGGTAGATGTGCTCCTCGCTCATCGCCGGGTACTCGGCGCGCAGCGCGGCGCACACCGCGTTGTGCTCGCGGGCGAAGAGCGTGTGCATGGCGCTCAGGCCCATCCACCAGCTCTCGTTGAAGCCGGTGAGCGGGATGTGGCCGTTGCTGCCGCCGGGCAGATGGCCGTCCTCCAGGCGGAGTTCGGCACGTCCGTCGGCCTCGCGCAGGAACCGGGCGGTGTGCTCGTCCTCGCCGTACACCTCGGAGCCGTCCCACCAGTGGGAGGCGTTGTTGCCGAACAGGATCGGCGGACGGCCCGGCACCTCGATGCCCTCGTTCTCCGCGAACCGCATCACGTTCTCGCCGGGCCCGCCGGGTGTGTTGTGCCAGGGCCCGCTGCCGGGCGGCAGCGGCACCTCGACGCTGCGCTCGCCGGGCTTGTAGCGGCGGTGGTTGACCCAGTCGTGCACCTGGAACTGGATCCAGGCCGCGGCGAGGATGTTGAGGGAGGTCGCGGGCACGAAGCTCTCGCGGTACAGCAACTGGCGGCTGACCGTGACCGGGTTCGGGGTGTCGAAGAGGTCGGGGCGGTAGTCCGGCTTCAGGTTGCGGCCGAAGGCGGCACCCACCGCGCCCATCTTCGGGGCCGACAGATCGTTGTACGTCCCGTCGTACGACCGCTCGCCGCGCAGCTGCTCCGGGATCGGCGCGGGCACCCGCTGGGCCTTCGGCGGTGCCTCGCGCACCTCGGTGTCGATCAGGTTGCGGCGGCGCAGCACCTTGCGCAGGAACACCAGGTTCAGCAGGCTCAGCTGCAAGGGCAGCCGGTGCCAGGGGATATACCGGTTCAGCAGCGCGAAGGCCGCTTCCATGGGGCGTCCCAGGATGCGGTTGCGCAGGGGCTCCTCAGTGACGAACTTCAGCCCCAGCCGGTGTGCGCTCGCCGCCTGGTAGGCGGCCTTCCGGGCGCGGTTGATGTTGCCGAGCGGACGGAAGTCGTCCGTGGTGTACCAGGGGCTGAAGGTGAGGTCCTCGATCCGGCGGGCGGCCGCGCGGGCCTCGGCGGTGTTCAGGTCCTGACTCGGAAGGGTCAGCCGGGCCACCGCGATCGCGGGCGACACCCCGTCCTTCCACTCCACCGAGGCGTCCTCGACGGGAGTGCGCCGCTCGTCGACGAAGCGCTGCACGCACAGGTCGTAGCTGACCTCTCCCTGCGCCAGGCGGTGCGCGAACTCCCGGTGCAGGGCGTCCGCGTCCCGACGGTCCGGGGCGGGCGCCGGCGGCGTGCCGGGCGTCGGCCGGAACAGGAACCGCACGGGTCCCGCCTCGCCCCACAGCACCGCGCCGCGGCTCCAGAACGTCTCGTTGGCGAAGGAGTCGACGGTGTGCCGGGTGGCGGCCTGGACATTGCGGCGCATGCGGTTCGCGGTGCCGAGACCCACGGCCAGCGGCAGCTTCACGAACAGCCCGAACGCCTTCTGTACGGGGCTCTTCGCGCCCGCCATGGCCTTCGCGAAGGCCACGAACTCCCGTGCGTTGCGGGCGTGCGAGACCGGATAGCTGGTCGCCAGCAGGTCGTGGCTCTCCTCGCCCGACACCTGCACCCGCACGGCCGCCCCGCGCAGGTCGGGCGAGCCGTCGCCCTGCCGGATCCCGCTCGCGTTGGACAGCCGCACCGTCGCCGGATACTCGGCGCCCGGCTGCGCGAACCCCACCCGCAGCGCGGCGGGGAGATCGTCGTGGAAACGCAGCCGCGCGTTGTCCACGGCCACCGGCGCCTTGGCATGGAAGGTCCGGGCGATCCCGCCGCCCCCCGCCCGCCGGTTCTTGACCTGCACCTTCATCAGTTCGGCGGCCAGCTGCTCGAACACCAGCCGTTCCGCTTCGGGACTACCGCCTTCGTACCGCTCGTACTGCGGTTCTTGCTGCCCGGTCTCGGCCATCGGTCGTTTCCTCACGCGCACGGATACGTACGGGACAGGGCCCCGCACGCTACTGGCGGCCGAGGCGCGCTCGCAGCGATGGTTCGCGCCGATGTGCGCCATCTTGCGCCCCATGCGAACAATTGCACGGGGAGTCGTACTTGCCCACGTCAGGCGGGCGTGTGAGGGAGCCGTAACCTCCCGTGCCCGCCCCGCGGACGCCGCCCTTCCCCAGCAACCCCATCAGTCGCCTCCGCCGTGGCCGGGGAACGACTCCTTGCCGGTGGCGGTCCGGGGCCATGGTGGGTGCCCAGCACCCGCAGACGTCCCGGGGGAGGTCCCAGATGCGGGACACATACGTCAAAGGGCCCAGCTACGCCGCGCTGCGCCCGTGCAAGCCGGAGACCGATCCGAGCAGCTTCCCGGTCTATCCCGACCTGGTGGAACGGCTCGTCGAGGACAAGCACCAGCCCGATCCGGACGGAGTGATCCCGCACGTCCTCGCGACCTGTGCGGCCTACTCGTACGCCGGATTCGAGCAGCACAGCGATGTGGAGACCGTCGCCATGATCATGGCGCGGCTCGGCCTGGAGGAGAACCACTGCCGGGCCTTCGAGCAGCGCGTGGACGCCCTGTACATCGCGTCCGCCGCCTATCTGGTCCAGGACAAGGACCGCAGGGTCGCGATCCTCTGCTACCGCGGCACCCAGCCCGAGGACATCATCAGCATCCTCACCGACGCCGACGTACGGCCCGAGATGCTCTGCGTCGAACTGGAGGGCCGCAAGTACGAGGTCCACGCCGGCTTCTACCGCAACGTCCGTGCCACCCGCCATCTGATCATCGAGGCCCTGGAACGCGCCGTGCGCGGCGAGTCCCTGAACCCGAACGAGCAGGGCACCCGCGGCGGCGGCCTGGAGGCCCTCTACATCACCGGGCACAGCCTCGGCGCCGCGATGGCCGCGATCATGGCCGTCACGCTGGTCCACGAGCCGCGCTACCGGCACATCGCCGAGAAGCTCAAGGGTGTCTACACCTTCGGCCAGCCCATGGTCGGCGGACCGGACCTGGCCCGCGCCTGCGAGGAGACACCCGGCCCGCTGGACAACCACGTCCTGCGCGACCGGATGCTCCGCTACATCTTCGACCGGGACGTGGTGCCCGCCCTGCCGCCGCGGCCGGTCGGCCCGTACGCCCCCTTCGGCCGCGAGTTCCACTACCGCAGGCGGCACGGCCCCGTCGACGCGACGCTCACCTTCGCGGCCGATTCGGCGATCGAGAGCCTGACCCTGCCGAGCGACGTCCTGCGCACGGCTGTCGACCGGGACTGGGGCGGGCTGCTGGTCCGCGTCACCGAAGGGGTACGGCGGTCGGTACGGCCCCTGCTGCGGGGCGGCGGCGAAGGCTGGACGGAGGTCACCGAACCGGGCCTGCACTACCCCCAGATGGACAGCCTCGCGGGTCTCGCCGTCGTGGCGCCGCTGGCGTTCTTCGCGACCCGGCTGGCGCTGACCCGCACCATCCCGTTCAAGTACTCCTTCGACGACCACGGCCCGGGGCACTACGTGAACGCGCTGGCCCCTCCGGGGGTGTTGAGCGAGTACGGAGACGTTCTGTAGCCCGGGGGCGCAGAGGGACTCCCCCTACGGCAAATCGCCCGCCCCGTCAGCGGCCTTGAGCCGGTTCGGGGCGGGCTGTTGCACAGGCCGGACCTTTTCTACGGCCGGGTGTTCCACTCGGCGATCACCGGGCGGTCGTGCTCCGTCGACAGGCGGCTGACGGTGCCCGTGGCCAGTTGGAAGAGGCGGCCGTCCGCGGAGGGCAGGCCCAGGCGGCGGGCCGTCAGGACGCGTAGGAAATGGGCGTGGGCCACGAGGATCACGTCACCGTCGGGGAGCGCCGAGTACACGCGGGACAGGACGCGGTCGGCGCGCCGGCCGATCTGCTCGGGCGATTCGCCGGGGTGTCCGTCCGGGCCGGGCGGCACGCCGTCGGTCCACAGGTTCCAGCCGGGGCGGGTGCGGTGGATCTCGACGGTGGTGATGCCCTCGTAGGCGCCGTAGTCCCACTCGTGGAGGTCGGGTTCGACGACCGCGCCGGTGATGCCCGCGAGTTCGGCGGTGCGTATCGCGCGGCCGAGCGGGCTGGTCAGTGCGAGTGCGTAGGTCCGCTGCGAGAGGAGTGGAGCGAGCGACTTGGCCTGCTCCTCACCGTGCTGGGTGAGGGGCAGGTCGGTCCAGCTCGTGTGCTGTCCCGACACGCTCCACTCCGTCTCGCCGTGGCGGACCAGGAGAAGGTCCCCCACCACGCGCCTACTTCGACTCGACGGCGTGCCCGCCGAACTGGTTGCGCAGCGCCGCGATCATCTTCATCTGCGGGGAGTCGTCCTGGCGGGAGGCGAACCGTGCGAAGAGGGAGGCCGTGATGGCGGGCAGCGGCACCGCGTTGTCGATGGCCGCCTCGACCGTCCAGCGGCCCTCACCGGAGTCCTGCGCGAAGCCCTTCAGCTTGTCGAGGTGCTCGTCCTCGTCGAGGGCGTTGACCGCGAGGTCGAGGAGCCAGGAGCGGATGACCGTGCCGTCCTGCCAGGAGCGGAACACCTCGCGGACGTCGGTCACCGAGTCGACCTTCTCCAGCAGCTCCCAGCCCTCGGCGTAGGCCTGCATCATGGCGTACTCGATGCCGTTGTGGACCATCTTGGAGAAGTGCCCGGCGCCGACCTTGCCCGCGTGGACATAGCCGTACGGGCCCTCCGGCTTGAGCGCCTCGAAGATCGGCTGGAGCCGCTCGACGTGCTCCTTGTCGCCGCCCACCATCAGCGCGTAGCCGTTCTGCAGGCCCCACACACCGCCGGAGACGCCCGCGTCGACGAAGCCGATGCCCTTGGCGCCGAGCTCCTCGGCGTGCTTCTCGTCGTCCGTCCAGCGGGAGTTGCCGCCGTCGACGACCGTGTCGCCGGGGGAGAGGAGTCCGCCGAGCTCGTCGACGACCGACTGGGTGGCGGCGCCGGCCGGGACCATCACCCAGACCACGCGCGGCGCTTCGAGCTTGTCGACCAGTTCGGCGAGGCTGGCCGCGTCGGAGAGGTCGGGGTTGCGGTCGTAGCCGACGACGGTGTGGCCGGCGAGGCGGATCCGCTCGCGCATGTTGCCGCCCATCTTGCCGAGCCCGATGAGTCCGATCTGCATGGTCAGTTCACTTCTTCCTGAGCGTTCTTGAGCTCGCGGTACGCGGCCACGAGAGCGGTGGTGGAGGGGTCGAGGCCGGGGACGTCGGCGCCTTCGGTCAGGGCGGGCTCGACACGCTTGGCGAGGACCTTGCCGAGCTCGACGCCCCACTGGTCGAAGGAGTCGATGTTCCAGACGGCGCCCTGGACGAACACCTTGTGCTCGTAGAGGGCGATCAGCTGGCCGAGGACCGACGGCGTCAACTCGGGGGCCAGGATCGTCGTGGTGGGACGGTTGCCCTGGAAGGTGCGGTGCGGCACCTGCTCCTCGGGGACCCCCTCAGCGCGCACCTCGTCGGCGGTCTTGCCGAAGGCCAGCGCCTGGCCCTGCGCGAACAGGTTGGCCATCAACAGGTCGTGCTGGGCGGCCAGTTCGTCACCGAGCTCGGCCGCCGGACGGGCGAAGCCGATCAGGTCCGCGGGGATCAGCCGGGTGCCCTGGTGGATCAGCTGGTAGTAGGCGTGCTGCCCGTTGGTGCCGGGTGTGCCCCACACCACCGGACCGGTGTCCCAGTCCACCACATGTCCGTCGCGGTCGACCGACTTGCCGTTGGACTCCATGTCCAGCTGCTGCAGATACGCCGTGAACTTCGACAGGTAGTGGCTGTACGGCAGCACCGCATGGGACTCGGCGCCGAAGAAATTGCCGTACCAGATGCCCAACAGGCCAAGGACCAGCGGGGCGTTTGCCTCCGCGGGCGCGGTCCGGAAGTGCTCGTCGACGGTGTGAAAGCCGTCGAGCAGTTCCCGGAAGCGGTCCGGGCCGATCGCGATCATCAGCGACAGGCCGATGGCCGAGTCGAAGGAGTAGCGGCCGCCGACCCAGTCCCAGAACTCGAACATGTTGTCCGGGTCGATACCGAACTCGGTGACCTTGCCGGCGTTCGTCGACAGGGCCACGAAGTGCTTGGCGACCGCCTTCTCCTCGCCGAGCCCGCCCGGGCCGTTCAGCAGCCAGGAACGGGCCGAGGTGGCGTTGGTGATGGTCTCGATCGTGGTGAAGGTCTTGGAGGCGACGATGAACAGGGTCTCCGCCGGGTCCAGGTCCCGTACCGCCTCGTGCAGGTCGGCGCCGTCCACGTTGGAGACGAAGCGGAAGGTCAGCTCGCGGGCCGTGAAGGTGCGCAGCGCCTCGTACGCCATCGCGGGGCCCAGGTCGGAGCCGCCGATGCCGATGTTGACGACGTTCCTGATGCGCCTGCCGGTGTGGCCGGTCCAGGCGCCGGAGCGGACCCGCTCGGCGAAGTCGCTCATCCTGTCCAGGACGGCGTGCACCTGGGGCACCACGTTCTCGCCGTCGACCTCGATCACCGCGTCCCGCGGGGCGCGCAGTGCGGTGTGCAGCACGGCCCGGTCCTCGGTGACGTTGATCTTCTCGCCGCGGAACATGGCGTCGCGCAGCCCGAACACGTCGGTGGCGGCGGCCAGTTCCTGCAGCAGCGCCAGGGTCTCGTCGTTGACCAGGTGCTTGGAGTAGTCGATGCGCAGATCGCCGACGCGCACGACATACCGCTCGGCGCGGCCGGGGTCGGCTGCGAACAGCTCACGCAGCACCAGCTGGCCCTGGGCCCGGTGGTCCTCCAGGGCGGTCCACTCGGGGCGTCGGGTGAGCTTCGGGGAGTCAGACATGGGAGACGGTCTCCTTGGTCGCCTCGCCCCGCAGGGCGACGGCGTACATCTCGTCGGCGTCGAGGCGGCGGAGCTCCTCGGCGATGAGTTCGGAGGTCGTGCGGACCTTCAGCGCGAGGGTGCGCGAGGGCTGGCCCGGCAGGGTGAGCGTGGCCAGCGGGCCCTCGGGGCGGTCGATGACGATCTCGCCGTCCGCGGTCCCCAGGCGCACGGCCGTCACGACCGGGCCCGCGGTGACCACGCGGTCGATCTTCACGTTCAGCCGGGCCTCCAGCCAGCGCGCCAGCAGCTCGGCCGCCGGGTTGTCGGCCTCGGCCTCCACGGCCCCCGACACGATCCGGGTGCGGGCCTGGTCCAGGGCCGCGGCCAGCATCGAGCGCCACGGCGTCAGCCGGGTCCAGGCGAGGTCGGTGTCACCGGGCGCGTAGGAGCGGGCCCGCTGCTCCAGGGTCTCGGTCGGGTTCTCCACCGCGTACAGGTCGGTGATCCTGCGCTGGGCGAGGGCACCGAGGGGGTCCTTGGCGGGCACCTTCGGCGCATCCACCGGCCACCACACGACGACCGGCGCGTCCGGCAGCAGCAGCGGAAGCACGACCGAGTCGGCGTGGTCGGAGACCTCGCCGTAGGTGCGCAGGATGACCGTCTCTCCGGTGCCGGCGTCGGCGCCCACCCGTACCTCGGCGTCCAGCTTGGAGGCCATGCGGTCGCGCGGGGTGCGGGCGTGCCGCTTGATGACGACCAGGGTGCGCGAGGGGTGCTCGTGCGAGGCCTCCTCGGCCGCCTTGATCGCGTCGTAGGCGTTCTCCTCGTCCGTGACGATGACCATCGTCAGGACCATGCCCACGGCGGGGGTGCCGATGGCGCGGCGGCCCTGCACCAGCGCCTTGTTGATCTTGCTTGCCGTGGTGTCGGTCAGGTCGATCTTCATGGCCTGCGCCAGCTCCGTCCGTCTCGTGCGAGCATCTCGTCGGCTTCCTCGGGTCCCCAGCTGCCCGAGGGGTACTGCGCGGGCTTGCCGTGCCGCGCCCAGTACTCCTCGATCGGGTCGAGGATCTTCCAGGACTCTTCCACTTCCTGGTGACGGGGGAACAGGTTGGCGTCGCCGAGCAGTACGTCCAGGATGAGCCGCTCGTACGCCTCGGGGCTGGACTCCGTGAAGGACTCGCCGTAGGCGAAGTCCATCGACACGTCCCGGATCTCCATCGAGGTGCCCGGCACCTTGGAGCCGAACCGGACCGTCATGCCCTCGTCGGGCTGGACGCGGATGACGATCGCGTTCTGCCCCAGCTCCTCGGTGGCGGTGGAGTCGAAGGGGGAGTGTGGCGCCCGCTTGAAGACCACCGCGATCTCGGTGACCCGGCGGCCCAGGCGCTTGCCGGTGCGCAGGTAGAAGGGGATGCCCGCCCAGCGGCGGTTGTCCACCTCCAGCTTGATGGCCGCGTAGGTGTCGGTCTTGGAGTTCGGGTCGATGCCGTCCTCCTGGAGGTAGCCGAGGACCTTCTCGCCGCCCTGCCAGCCCTCCGCGTACTGCGCGAGGACCGTGTGCTCGCCCAGCTTCTCCGGCAGCCGCACCGACTTCAGCACCTTCAGCTTCTCGGTGAGCAGCGACTCGGCGTCGAACGCGATCGGCTCCTCCATGGCGGTGAGCGCCATCAGCTGCAGGAGGTGGTTCTGGATGACGTCACGGGCGGCGCCGATGCCGTCGTAGTAGCCGGCCCGGCCGCCGATGCCGATGTCCTCGGCCATCGTGATCTGGATGTGGTCGACGTACGACCGGTTCCAGATCGGCTCGTACATCTGGTTGGCGAAGCGCAGCGCCAGGATGTTCTGGACGGTCTCCTTGCCCAGGTAGTGATCGATGCGGAACACCTGGTCCGGCTCGAACACGTCGTGCACGATCGCGTTCAGCTCGCGGGCGCTGGTCAGGTCACGCCCGAACGGCTTCTCGATCACCGCGCGCCGCCAGGAGCCCTTGCGCGCCTTCGCCAGGCCGTGCTTCTTGAGCTGCTGGACGACCTTGGGGAAGAACTTCGGCGGTACGGAGAGGTAGAAGGCGAAGTTGCCTCCGGTGCCGCGGGAGGCGTCCAGCTCGTCGACGGCCGACTTCAGCTGCTTGAACGCCGTGTCGTCGTCGAAGTCGCCGGGGATGAAGCGCATGCCCTCGGCGAGCTGCTGCCAGACCTCCTCGCGGAACTCGGTGCGCGCGTGCTCGCGGACCGCGTCGTGCACGACCTGCGCGAAGTCCTGGTCCTCCCAGTCCCGGCGGGCGAAGCCGACGAGCGAGAAGCCCGGCGGCAGCATTCCGCGGTTGGCGAGGTCGTAGACGGCCGGCATCAGCTTCTTCCGAGACAGGTCGCCGGTGACGCCGAAGATGACGAGTCCGGACGGGCCCGCGATGCGGGGGAGCCGGCGGTCGCGCTCGTCGCGGAGCGGGTTGGTCCAGTCGAGCGCCGACCCGACCACAGCTTCCTCGGTCATTCTGCGTCAACTCCCTTGCTGTCCAGGGACTTCGTCACGGCGTTCAGCAGGTCCTGCCAGGCCACCTCGAACTTGGCCACGCCCTCGTCCTCGAGCTGCTGCACGACTTCGTCGTAGGAGATGCCGAGAGCCTCCACCGCCGCGATGTCGGCGTGGGCCTGGGCGTAGCCGCCGGTCACCGTGTCGCCGGTGATCTCGCCGTGGTCGGCGGTGGCGTCGAGGGTGGCCTCCGGCATGGTGTTGACCGTGCCCGGGGCGACCAGCTCGTCCACGTACAGGGTGTCCTTGTACGCCGGGTCCTTCACGCCGGTGGAGGCCCACAGGGGGCGCTGCCGGTTGGCCTTCGCACCGGCGAGGGCGGTCCAGCGGGCCGAGGCGAAGACCTCTTCATAAGCCTCGTAGGCGAGCCGCGCGTTCGCCAGCGCGGCCTTGCCCTTGAGGGCGAGCGCCTGGTCCGTGCCGAGCACTGTGAGCCGCTTGTCGATCTCGGAGTCGACGCGGGAGACGAAGAAGGAGGCCACGGAGTGGATGAGGGACAGGTCGAGGCCCTTCGCGGCGGCCTTCTCCAGGCCCGCCAGGTAGGCGTCCATGACCTCGCGGTAGCGCTCCAGGGAGAAGATCAGCGTGACGTTGACGCTGATGCCCAGGCCGATGACCTCGGTGATCGCCGGGAGGCCGGCCTTGGTCGCCGGGATCTTGATCATGACGTTCGGGCGGTCGACGAGCCAGGCGAGCTGCTTGGCCTCGGCGATCGTCGCCCCGGTGTTGTGGGCGAGGCGCGGGTCGACCTCGATGGAGACCCGGCCGTCGCGGCCGCCGGTGGCGTCGTACACGGGCCGCAGGATGTCGGCGGCGGCGCGGACGTCGGCGGTGGTCATCATCCGTACGGCCTCGTCGACCGTGACACCGCGGACGGCCAGGTCGGCGAGCTGCTCCTCGTAGCCCTCGCCGGAGCCGATGGCGGCCTGGAAGATGGACGGGTTGGTGGTCACGCCCACCACGTTGCTGTTCTCGACGAGCTCGGCGAGGTTGCCGGACTCGATCCGCCGCCGCGACAGGTCGTCCAGCCAGATGGAGACGCCCTCGTCGGAGAGGCGCTTGAGTGCTCCCGCGGTCGCGGTTGCTTCGGTCACTTTCATCATCTTCTTTCTGGCGATCGGATCAACCGCGGGCGGCGGCCAGGGATTCCTTGGCTGCGGCGGCGACGTTCTCGGGGGTGAAGCCGAACTCGGCGAACAGGGTCTTGGCGTCGGCGGAGGCGCCGAAGTGCTCAAGGGAGACGATGCGTCCTGCGTCACCTGTGAACCGGTACCACGTCAGACCGATACCGGCCTCCACGGCGACACGGGCTCGCACGGACGGCGGAAGGACGCGCTCGCGGTACTCCCGCGGCTGCTCCTCGAACCACTCCACGGACGGCATCGACACGACCCGCGTGCCGATCCCCTCGGCCTCCAGCTGCTCACGCGCCGCGACGGCGAGCTGCACCTCGGAGCCGGTGGCGATCAGGACGACGTCCGGGGTCTCCTTCGAGGACTCCTTGAGGACGTAACCGCCCTTCGCCGCATCCGGGTTGGGCGCGTAGGTCGGGACGCCCTGGCGGGTGAGGGCGAGGCCGTGCGGGGCCGGGTTGGTGGCGTGCCGCTTGAGGATCTCGCCCCAGGCGATGGCGGTCTCGTTGGCGTCGGCCGGGCGGACGATGTTCAGGCCCGGGATGGCGCGCAGGGAGGCCAGGTGCTCGACCGGCTGGTGGGTCGGCCCGTCCTCGCCGAGGCCGATGGAGTCGTGGGTCCAGACGTACGTCACCGGCAGCTGCATGAGGGCCGACATCCGCACCGCGTTGCGCATGTAGTCGGAGAACACCAGGAAGGTGCCGCCGTAGACACGGGTGTTGCCGTGCAGCGCGATGCCGTTCATCTCGGCGGCCATCGAGAACTCGCGGATGCCGAAGTGGACGGTACGGCCGTACGGGTCGGCCTCCGGGAGCGGGTTGCCCTTCGGCAGGAAGGACGACGTCTTGTCGATGGTGGTGTTGTTCGAGCCGGCGAGGTCGGCGGAGCCGCCCCACAGCTCGGGGACGATCGCGCCGAGCGACTGCAGCACCTTGCCGGAGGCGGCGCGGGTGGCGACCGCCTTGCCCTCCTCGAAGACCGGCAGGGCGTCCTCCCAGCCCTCGGGCAGCTGGCCGGCGACGATCCGGTCGAACAGCTCGGCGCGCTCGGGGTTGGCCCCGCGCCACTTGTCGATCTGCTTGTCCCAGGCGGCGTGCGCCTCGGCACCGCGGTCGAGGGCCTCACGGGCGTGGGCGAGGACGTCGGCGTCGACCTGGAAGGACTGCTCGGGGTCGAAGCCCAGGATGCGCTTTGTGGCGGCGATCTCGTCGGCGCCGAGCGCGGAGCCGTGGGAGGCCTCGGTGTTCTGCGCGTTCGGGGCGGGCCAGGCGATGATCGTGCGCATCGCGATGATGGAGGGGCGCTCGGTCTCGGCCTGCGCTGCCCTGAGGGCCGCGTACAGGGCCGATACGTCGATGTCGCCGCCCAGGGAGGGCTCGACGCGCTGGACATGCCAGCCGTAGGCCTCGTACCGCTTCAGCACGTCCTCGGAGAACGCGGTCGCGGTGTCGCCCTCGATGGAGATGTGGTTGTCGTCGTAGAGGAAGACCAGGTTGCCCAGCTTCTGGTGACCGGCGAGCGAGGAGGCCTCGGCGGAGACGCCCTCCTCCAGGTCGCCGTCGGAGACGATCGCCCAGATGGTGTGGTCGAAGGGGGAGGTGCCCTCGGGGGCCTCCGGGTCGAACAGGCCGCGCTCGTAGCGGGCGGCCATCGCCATGCCGACGGCGTTGGCGACGCCCTGGCCGAGCGGCCCCGTGGTGGTCTCGACGCCGGCGGTGTGGCCGTACTCGGGGTGGCCGGGCGTCTTGGAACCGTGCGTACGGAACGCCTTCAGGTCATCGAGCTCGACCTCGTACCCGGCGAGGAACAGCTGCGTGTAGAGGGTCAGCGAGGTGTGGCCGGGGGAGAGAACGAAACGATCCCGGCCGGTCCACTCGGGGTCAGCGGGATCGTGACGCATCACCTTCTGAAAGATCGTGTACGCGGCCGGGGCCAGGCTCATCGCCGTGCCCGGGTGGCCGTTGCCCACCTTCTGCACGGCGTCGGCCGCGAGCAGACGGGCGGTGTCGACGGCACGCCGGTCGAGGTCGGTCCATTCGAAGCTGTCCGGTGTCTGCGTACTCATCTTCAAGAAGTCCTCGATCGAAGCGGCTTGACTGCTCTGATGCGTTCAAACTTAAAAGTCTGACTTTTAAACGGGAAGGTCGCTGTGTGTCAGCCTGTGGTGAAAGTGGGACACCGACGGCACGATCGAGGCGGCGCGAGCAGGACATGGCGGGCAGAACCATCCAAGGTGGAGACGGTGACGGCGGGGTGGACGGCATCCGAACGTTCCCTTTCCCGGTCGAGCTGAGTCTGGGCGGTGTCGGCATGCGAGTCGGCCCGATGGGGACCGATCGCACCTGGCACGCCGAGGGGGCGGCGCCACTGGAGCGTGTGCACCGGATCGACTTCCACGTCGTGATGTTCTTCGACGACGGCCCCGTCCGCCACATGATCGACTTCGCGGAGTACGAGGCCTCGCCCGGCGACGTGCTGTGGATCCGCCCCGGCCAGGTCCACCGCTTCTCGAAAGCGAGCGAGTACCGCGGAACCGTCCTGGCCATGCAGCCCGGCTTCCTGCCCCGCGCCACGGTGGAGGCGACCGGCCTCTACCGCTACGACCTGCCGCCCCTGCTCCACCCCGATCAGGCCCGGCTGACGGCTCTGAAGTCGGCCCTCGCCCAGCTGCAACGCGAGTACGAGGACACCATGACCCTGCCGCTCAGCCTGCACACCGCCGTGCTGCGGCACGCCCTCACGGCCTTCCTGCTGCGGCTGGCGCATCTGGCGGCCAGTTCGGCGGAGGCGGTCCGCCGTCAGTCGGACACGACGTTCACCCTGTTCCGGGACGCCGTGGAGAAGAACTTCGCGACCAATCACAGCGTCAGCGCCTACGCCGACTCCCTCGGCTACTCCCGGCGGACCCTCGTCCGCGCGGTCCGTGCCGCCACCGGCGAGACTCCCAAGGGGTTCATCGACAAGCGGGTGATTCTGGAGGCGAAGCGGTTGCTGGCCCATACCGATATGCCTATCGGGCGGGTGGGGGTGGCTGTCGGGTTTCCCGACGCCGCGAACTTCTCGAAGTTCTTTCATCAGCACACGGATGTGACGCCGGCGGCGTTCCGTGCGGAGCTTCGGTGAAGTGCGGCTCCGCCGCCGGGGGGTCGGGCCGTCTACGGTCTGCGGGCAGTTCGTGGCTGGTCGCGCAGCTCCCCGCGCCCCTTTGGGGCGCTGCCCCACGGGCGAATCCCCGCGGGGCAGCGTTGTGAGTCCTGTCAGTGGCCGAAGTCGAACCAGTTCACGTTGACGAAGTCCGACGACTGGCCGCTGGTGAAGGTCAGGTAGACGTCGTGGGTGCCGGTCACCGCGCTGATGTTGGCCGGGACCGTCTTCCAGGACTGCCAGCCGCCCGTGTTGGCGAGGGCGAAGCTGCCGATCGGTGTGGCGGTGCGGCTGTCCAGGCGTACCTCGACCAGGCCGCTCACCCCGGACGCGGCGCCGCTCGCCACGCGTGCGTAGAACTGTGTGGCTGCCGTGGAGCCGAAGTTGACGCCCTTGTAGAGGGCCCAGTCGCCGTTGGCCAGGGAGCCGATGTCCTGGCCGCCGCCGGTGTCGGAGGTGCTCTCCGTGGCGGTGCCGGACTGGCTGTCGTACGACTCCGCCTGGATGGCGCCGTAGGCGTCACGGTTGCCGGAGGGCGGGGGTGTGGTCGTGCTTCCGCCGCTCGACAGGACCTGGACGTAGTCCACGAGCATCGGGTGACCGGGCTCCGTCGCGCCGGTCGGGCCGCCGCCGAACGCGGCCGGGAAGGCGCCGCCCATCGCCACGTTCAGAATGACGAAGAAGCCGTGGTTGGTGGCGTTGGCCCAGGTCGTGGCATCCATCTGGCTGGCCGTGACGGTCTGGTAGTTGACGCCGTCGACGTAGAAGCGGATCGCCTCGGGGCTGACCGAGCGGTCCCACTCCATCGTGTAGGTGTGGAAGCCCGACTGGCAGGTGGTGCCCGGGCACGCCGTCGAATTGCCGAGGCCCGTCGTCTCGTTGCACGCGCCGCCCGGGTTGGTGCCGCAGTGCATCGTCGCCCAGACCTTGTTGATGCCCTGGACGTTCTCCATGATGTCCAGCTCGCCGACGCTCGGCCAGTTCTGGTAGTTGCCGCGATAGGGGGCGCCCAGCATCCAGAACGCCGGCCAGTAGCCCGCGCCCGCGTCGCCGCTGACGTTGGGCATCTGGAGGCGGGCCTCGACGCGCAGCTTGCCGCCGGCGGGGGGCTGGAAGTCGGTGCGGTTGGTCTCGATACGGCCCGACGTCCAGTTGCCCGCGGAGTCGCGCAGCGGGGTGATGCGGAGATTGCCGCTGCCGTCGAGTGAGACGTTGCTCGTGCTGTTCGTCATCGTCTCGACCTCGCCGGTGCCCCAGTTGGCCGCGCCGCCGGGGTACGAAGTCCCGGTGTCGTACTGCCAGTTGGAGGTGCTGACGGCGGTTCCGGCCGAGCCGTTGAAGTCGTCGAGGAAGAGCTGCGTCCAGCCCGACGGGGGTGCGGGTGCCGAGGCGTCGGCGGACTGGGTGGCGGCCGTGGCGAGCACGGCCGCCAGGCCGAGCGTGCTGAGTACGGCGAGGAGCGCGCGTCGCCGTCTGGGTATGCCGGAGGTTGCACTCATGGGGGGTGCCTCCCGGGGGACGGGGTGATGGGCTGCGGGTGCGGTACTGGGAGCGGTGTTGAGAGCGCTCTCAAAGTGGGCCCAATGTCCTCTCCGTCACCTGGACCGTCAAGAGTTAAAGCAAGGAAAGTCGTTTCCGGGCGCTGAAGTTCACCCCCTGAACGGTGCAAACGTGCTAAAGCGCGCTCCCCGCCTTCCACTGCGACCACGACAGATTCCAGCCGTTCAGCCCGTTGGTCGGGTCGACGGTCCTCGTCCCGCTGGGCGTTGCCGCCGCTGACCGTCCCGCTCGACCACCATCTCCTCGGTCGAGAGGTCGACCGTGCTGATCTGGGCGCGGCCGATGTGGAAGGTGACGTCCTTGTTCTGTACGCCGTGGACGCCGTTCGAGCCCTCGACGGTGATGGCTCTCTGGACGGCGGCCCGGTCCCGCACGGTGTGCGTGAAGTTGATCGACACGGGCATGCCGACGCCGGAGGTGGAGCCCGCCTCGGGCGTGAAAATAGCCGACGAAGGCCTCGCCGGGCGATCTCGTGGTGAAGGTCGCCGTCTGTGCCGCGGCGCCGCCTTGTGGGGTGACCGTCACCTCGACGGTGCTGGTGAATGGGGCCTTTCTGGTGCCGTCGGCGGGCGTGACCGAGACGGTGGGCTTCTTCGCCGCGGCCTTCGCGGGCGCGGCGGCCCTCGCCGTCCCGTCCGAGGCACTCCCGAGCCGCTGCAGCCCGTCAGCCGGCGGCGGCCGGTGCCGCGCCGAGCACGGTGAGCCGTCCGCGCCGGCACCACCTCTGCGACTGCTGCTCCGACCGGTTCGCCATGTGCGAGGCGCCCACGGCAGGCCTTTCTGGGATATCCACCTTTTCCGGGTGCATCCTGCGCCGCGTAGATTTGTTGATCCTTTGAATTTCCGGGCCGATTCCTGAGATTCCGGCGAGGAGTCGTCCGGAGAAGGCCCGAAACCACGGTTGTCTCAGCCCTCGGGATTGTGAACAGAGTATGAGCGTCTCGTTCGGTGCTCTGAACGCCGGGTGAGGTACGCACCACGAGCAGGACTTTCCCATCTTCCCGATCGGAATAAGTGGGAAACGAGGAACGACCGACCACAGCCGGAGGTATACGTGACCGAAGTCCGCGAGCCGCACACCGTGGCCGTCGTCGGAGCGGGCGCGGCGGGCACACTGACCGCAGTCCAGCTCTGCGAGACGGCGACGCGCCGCCGGACACCCCTCGGCCTCGTCCTCGTCGACCCGGCCCCGGAGGCGGGCCGCGGCACCGCGTACGCCACGCGCGACCCGCGCCACCGCCTCAACGTGCCCGCGGGCGGCATGAGTTGCTACCCCGACGACCCCGGCCACTTCACCCGCTGGCTGTGCCGCCACGGCGAACCGTCCGTCACCGCGGCCGACTTCGCCACCCGCTACCGCTACGGCGCCTATCTCGCCGACACCCTCGCGCAGGCCATCGTCCGGGCTCAGGGCACGGTGACGGTACGACGGCTGCGCACCCGCGCCGAGAGCTGCACCGGCACCCCCGATGGCCGGCTGGAACTCGGGCTCGCCGACGGAGGACACCTCACCGTCGACAGCGCGATTCTCGCCACCGGTCCCGCCGCACCCTCCGCGACCTGGGTCCCGCCCGCCCTGCGCACCTCGGCCCGTTTCGTCGCCGCGCCCTGGGCCGCCGGCGCGCTGGACGGCCCGCTCTCCGACACCGCCGACGTCCTCCTCGTCGGCACCGGACTGACGGCCGTGGACCTCGCCCTCACCCTCGACCGTCCCGGCCGCACCGTCCACGCCCTCTCCCGCAGCGGCCTGCTGCCGCAGCCGCACGCCCTCACCCCGGCCGGCCCGATGGACGCGCCCGAGGGCCTCGACGAGGCCTCCCTGGGCCGGCTGCGCAGGGCCGTCTACCGCCATATCAGCCGCTCCGTACGCACCCACGGGGACTGGCGCCCCGCCCTCGACAGCCTGCGCCCGCACACCGCCCGCCTCTGGGAGAGCCTCACCCCGGAGGACCGGGCCGAGTTCCTCGCCCGTGAGGGCGCCCTGTGGAACACCCACCGGCACCGCATGGCCCCCGCCACCGCCGAGTCCGTCGCCCGGGCCCGTACGGCCCGGCGGCTCACCGTCCACACCGGCGCGGTGACGGACGCGGTCGAGCGCGACGGCTCACTCAAGGTCACCCTCTCCAACGGCCGTACGGTGCAAGTCGGTTGGGTGATCGACTGCACCGGACCGGGTCGACGGTTCGACGACCCCCTGTGGCGCTCCCTGTTCACGTCCGGGGCCGCGGTCCCCGGCCCGCTCGGCATGGGCGTGGCCACCCGCGACGGGCGGCTGCTGGACTCGGAAGGCCGCGCCGACCGCCCGCTGTTCACGCTGGGCGCCCCGCGCCGCGGCGAACTGTGGGAGACGACCGCGATCCCCGAGATACGCGTCCAGGCGGCAGCCCTGGCAGGGCGGTTGCTCGCCCCGCTGACGGGGAGGACGGGCAGGCCCCGTCCCTCCCGCCGTCCCGTCGACGGACACGGACTCGCCCTCTCCACCCACGCCGAGGCGGCCGCCGCCTACCGCACCGGCCTCAACCGGGTCCTCAAGGTCCGCGCCGGCGCCGAGGACGCCTTCGCCCGAGCCGTGGCCCTCGACCCCGGGTTCGCTCTCGGCCACGCGGCCCTCGCCCTGCTCGGCCACGAGTGCGGCGCCGCCGTGGACGTACCGCGGGCACTGGCCGAGGCGCAGCGCTCCGCGCGCGAACACGCCGACGAGCGGGAGCGCTCCTTCGTGGAGGTGGTCACGCGCCGGGTGCACGGCGACGACGGCGACACGGCCCTCGTACGCCACCTCGACGCGTACCCCGCCGACGCGCTCGCGCTGGCCGCAGCCGTGCCCACCATCGCCTTCTCCGGCGTCACCGACCTCGACGGCGACCACGCGCTGCGGCTGGTCGAGCGGACGTCTCCGGCCTACGACGGCCACTGGTTCCACACCTCGCTGCTCGCCTTCCTCCGGCAGGAGCAGGGCCGGCTGCACGAGGCCGGTGAACTCGCCCACCGGGCTTTGGGGGTCGAACCGGCCTCCGGACATGCCGTGCACGCCCTCGCCCACGTCCACTACGAGTCGGGCGTGCACGAGGCGGGCCGCGACTGGCTGGACGGCTGGGTGTCCGGGCAGGGCCGGGGCGCCGTCCACCGGGCCCACTTCTCCTGGCACATCGCCCTGCACGAACTCGCCCTCGACGACCCGGCGGCGGTGCGCAGGCGCTGGTTCGCGCAGCTTGCACCGGGGCGGGTGGTGACCGGGGTGCGGGCGCTGGTCGACTCGGGGTCGCTGCTGTGGCGGGCCCGGCTGAGTGACTGCTGGCGGGGTGAGCTGCCCGCCGGGGATGTCCTGGACACGGTCGCCCTGGACGTCCTGGAACGTCCGGCGACCGCCTTCACCGCGCTGCATGCCGCTGTGGCGCTGGCCTCTGCGGGGGATCTGGCGGCGTTGCATCGGCTGCGGGACCATGCCGCCGGGGCGGACGAGGTGCAGCGGGAGGTGATTGTGCCGTTGTGCGAGGCGTTCGCCGCGTTGGTCGAGGAGCGGTTCCAGGACGCCGCCCGGGGCCTTGATGCGCTGCTGCCGGTGCTGCGGCGGGTTGGCGGCAGTGCCGCCCAGCGGGAGGTTGTCGAGGAGACGCTGCTGTATGCGCTGGTGGCGGCGGGGCGGAGTGACGCCGCGCGTCGACTGCTGGACACCCGCCTGGAGCGGAAGGAGGCGCCGCGGGATCGGCGGATGCGGGCGGGTTTGCCTGCGTAGGAGCGCGGAGGGATGTGCCGCGATGGGTCGTTGAGCGTCAGGGGCTTCGTCGTGGCTGGTCGCGCAGTTCCCCGCGCCCCTGAAAGGGGCGCGGGGTAGCTGACCCAGGTCAGTGGCTTACCAACTCCGGCTGTTCCGTTGGCTCTTCACGCAAGCCGAAGCGGTCATGAAGCCGCCGCAACGGCTTCGGCGCCCACCACGCCCGGCGGCCCAGCAGCGTCATCGTCGCCGGAACCAGCAGCATGCGTACGATCGTCGCGTCGATCAGGACCGCGAGGGTGAGGCCGAGGCCGATCTGGAGGATGGGGGAGAAGCCGCCCGTCATGAAGGCGCCGAAGACGACGGCCAGGAGCAGGGCGGCGCAGGTGACCACGCGGCCGGAGCGGCGCAGACCGGTCACCACGGCCTCTTGGTCGTCCCCGGTCAGGCGCCGTGCCTCCCGCATCCGGGCCAGGATGAACAGCTCGTAGTCCATGGCCAGTCCGAAGGCGATCGCGACGATCAGGGGCGGTGCGGTCAGGCTCAGCGCGCCCAGCCCCTCGGCGCCCAGCGCGCCGGCCAGGTGGCCGTCCTGGAAGACCCACACCACCACGCCGAGTGCCGCACCCAGGCTCAGCAGCGTCGTCAGGATCGTGCGCAGCGGGATCAGCACCGAACCCGTGAACGCGAAGAGCAGGACGAAGATGCCGGCCAGCACGGTCAGGGCGGCCCAGGGCGCCCGGTCGGAGAGCATCGCGCGGAAGTCGACCAGGCGGGCGGCGGGCCCGGTGACCTCGACCGGTTCGGTGCCGCGCAGGTCTCGTACCTGACTGACCAGGTCGGTGGCCCGCTTGCCGTCGACCCGGCCGGAGGGCTGGAGTTGTACGACCGTCGCGCCGCCGGGGAGTCCGCGGGACTGCGCGGCCGGAGAGAGGGCGCGGATACGGCCTGCGGTCACGGAGTCCGTCCCGGGCTTCAGGACCACGGTGACCGGCGAGACCCCCGTGCCCGCCGGGAAGTGCGCGTCGACCGTGTCGTACAACTGCCGTGCCTCGGTGCTCGTGGGCAACTGGGTGGCGTCCCCGATCTCGATCTTCATACCGGTGACGGGCAGGGCGAGGACCAGCAGCACCGGGACGACCGTGGCCAGGACGGCGACGCGGTGGCGGGCCGAGAAGCGGGCCACGCGGGCGAAGAAGCGGCCCTCCTCGCCCTCCGGCCGGGTCTTCGCCGGGGCGATCTTCGCGCCGAACTTCGCCAGCAGTGCCGGCAGCAGCGTCAGCGCGGCCAGCATGTCGATGACGACCACGGCGGCCACGGCCAGGCCCATGCTGCGCAGGAACACGCTGGGGAAGACGAGCAGACCGGTCAGGCTGACGGCCACCGTGAGGCCGGAGAACAGCACCGTGCGCCCGGCCGCGGCGACCGTCCGGTGCACCGCCTCCACGACGTCCTCGGTGTTCCGGCGCTCCTCACGGAAGCGGACCAGCATCAACAGGGCGTAGTCCACGGCGAGTCCGAGGCCCAGCATGGTGGTCACCTGGATCGCGTACACCGAGATGTCGGTGACCTGGCTGAACCCGAACAGCGCCAGGAAGGCCCCCGCGATCCCGCTCACCGCGATCACCAGTGGCAGCCCGGCCGCGCGCAGTCCGCCGAACACGACGAGCAGCAGGGCGAGTACGACGGGGAGCGAGATCAACTCCGCGTTCTTCACGTCCTGTTGGGCACGCTCACCGAGCTGCTTGCCCAGCAACGGGCCGCCGCTGACGTGGACCTCGGGCGCGTCGATCTGCTTGATGCGGTCGGCTGCCGCGTCCACCGCCTTCTCCTCGGCGTCGTCGCCGAGCCCGCCCTTGAAGGTGACGGGGACGATCAGGGCCTGTCCGTCGGCGGCGGTCAGACCGCGGGTCCGGTACGGGTCCGGGACGGCGGCGACACCGGCGATGCCGCGTACGTCGGCCACGGCCCGCTCGACCCGGTCGCGCAGTCCGGGGTCGGAGACGGCGGTCCCCGCGACGACGGCGGTGATCGACTCCCCCGTCGGGTCGACGCGGTCCAGGTACTGGGCGGCCCGCTCCGACTCGGTGCCCGGTACCTCGGGCACGTTGTCGGAGAGCCGCCCGAAGACGCCCGTCCCGAGCGCGAAGCCGAGCAGCAGGAAGAGCACCCACAGCAGGATGACGGTCAGCGGGCGGCGGGTCGCTGCCCGGGCGAGTGTGGAGAGCACGGTCCCTCCCAGCGGGTCGAGGGTTCTCATTGCCCTCAGATTCGTGGCGACGGGGGGTGCGGCGGATCGCCGGAGGGAGTGGTTTCGAGGCCTCGGTCGTACGGGGGATGCAGACGTGCGGCTCACTCCCGAGAGGGAGTCGGCGGGAATCCTCCGCACGGGAGCAGGAGTTGAGGAAGCAGAACCACCGCGATCTTGGAGGAGCCCGTATGCCCGATGAACCCGCCGTCCGCGAACTCCGTCTCGTCGTCACCGCACCCGACTACGACGAGGCCCTGCGCTTCTACCGTGACGTCCTCGGCCTGCCCGAGCGCGCCGCCTTCTCGTCCCCCGACGGAAGGGTCACCATCCTCGAAGCGGGCCGCGCCACGCTGGAGTTGACCGACCCGAACCACGCCGCCTTCATCGACGACGTCGAGGTGGGCCACCGCGTCGCCGGGCACATCCGGGTCGCTTTCCAGGTCGACGACGCCGGCGCCGCCACGGTACGACTGGCCGCAGCAGGGGCCGAGGTGCTCGCCGAGCCGACGCGCACCCCGTGGAACTCCCTGAACTCCCGGCTCGAAGCTCCGGGCGCCCTCCAACTGACCCTCTTCGAGGAACTGGACGGCTAGGAGGTCCCCGGAGTCACCAGCCCCGTCTCGTACGCGCAGATCACCGCCTGCACCCGATCCCTGAGCCCCAGCTTGCTCAGTACGTTGCTGACATGGGTCTTGACGGTGTGCTCGCTCACGAAGAAGGCCGTGGCGATCTCGGCGTTGGACAGGCCGCGGGCCAGCAGCCGCAGTGTCTCCACCTCGCGGGCGGTCAGGGCGTCCAGCCGCTGCGGGGTGACTTCGGCGGCGGCCTGCTCGCGGCGCCGCCGCACGATGTCCGCGACCAGCCGCCGCGTCACCGTCGGCGCGAGAAGGGAGTCGCCGGCCGCGACCACCCGTACGGCGTGCACCAGGTCGTCGCGGCGCACGTCCTTGAGGAGGAAGCCGCTGGCGCCCGCGTACAGCGCCTCGTACACGTACTCGTCCAGGTCGAACGTCGTCAGCATGACGACCTTGCAGCCTGACTGCGCACACACTTGTCTGGCCGCCTCCAGGCCGTCCATGACCGGCATCCGGATGTCCAGGAGCAGCACGTCCGGCGTGTGCTGCCGGACCGCCGCGACCGCCTCCGCGCCGTCCCCGGCCTCGGCGACCACCTCGATGTCCTGCTGCGCCTCGAGGATCATGCTGAACCCGCTGCGGACCAGTTCCTGGTCGTCGGCGACGACCACCCGGATGCTCACCCGACGGCCGCCTGACGGTCGGCGGCGGCAGGCAGGCGTACGACGACCCGGAAGCCGCCGTCCGGTGCACGCCCGGCCTCGGCGCTGCCCCCGCACGCGGCTGCCCGCTCCCGGATGCCGATCAGGCCGTGCCCGCCGCCGGGTGTCGCCGGGCCCCGTCCGTCGTCGGTCACCGTGAGGGTCAACAGGTCCTCCGTCCAGTCGAGTTCGACGGTCGCGCAGGCAGCGTACGCATGCTTCACCGTGTTGGTCAGGGCCTCCTGCACCACGCGGTAGGCGGCGACCTCCGCGTCCGCGGGCAGGGGGTGCGGTCGGCCCGTGGTGCGCAACTCGACGTGCAGGCCCGCCGATTCGCCGACCTGGCGCAGAAGCCGGGGGAGGGCCGCGACGCACGGCTGCGGCGAAGTCCCGTTGTGCTGCTCCTCCTTGAGCACCCCGAGGATCCGACGCAGCTGCGTCATCGCGTCCCGCCCGGCTGTCGCGATGGCGTCGAAGGAGGCCTCCGCACGCTCCGGATCACTGCGCACCACGACCGGCCCCGCCTCCGCCTGCACCACCATCAGACTCACCGCGTGGGCGAGGATGTCGTGCATGTCGCGGGCGATCCGGGCGCGTTCCTGGGCGATGGCCCGCGCGGTGTCCGCGGTGCGCTCCCGCTCCAGCCGCCGGGCCCGGTCCTCCAGTTCGGCGGTGTAGGCGCGCTGGACGCGGGCCAGCGTGCCGAGCGCGTAGGCGCAGACGATCGACAGCAGATGGAAGGCGTACTCGAAGGGCCGCGCGTCCTCCTTGAAATGCATGGTGACGGTGGCCCCGATCACCCAGCCCACCAGCATCAGCCGCCGCTGCCACGGCGGGGTGAGGGCGGCCACGGTGTACAGGACGACCAGACCGCCGTAGAGGACGCTCGGCGGTGGCGCGTGGTACATCGCCATCGCGGGCGTGGCCGCCGACACGGCCCACGCGGTCGCGAACGGCGCCCGCCGCCGCCACACCAGCGGCACGGCCGTCGCGGCACCCAGCAGCCAGCCCTGCCAGGTGAGCCGGTCGTCCCCTTCGTCGGGGAAGAGCCACTGCAGCGAGACGGCGAACAGGACGAGCGCGGCGAGGGCGGTGTCGACGGCGTACGGATTCGCCGTACGCAGGCGGGCCGCGGCCTGCGTGAACCAGGACTGCGGGGACATGGGCGGCTCCTCGGGGCAGGGGCCGTTCCAGTATCGCGAGGGTCCCTGGGCGGGGCCTCGCCGGTGAGAGGGATATCCCCGGGGTCGTTGGTCGTCCGGCGGCGCCGTGGGGCTGGTCGCGCCCGCGCGGCGGAACCGTACATCGATGGTGCCTCGCGCCCCTGATGGGGCGGTGCAGAACCGCAGGGGTGTTTCGTTCGGCCTGTTTTGTCAGCCGAGCGCAGCGGATCGCCTCCGTTTTGTCGCCCTTTAACTATCAGCGCTCACCTACTCGTCCGTAACCTCGCGGCTCCTGGTCACCACGCAGAAGGGACGTTCTGAGGTGACGAAGAACCATTCGAAGAAGCCGCGCAACCGGAGAGCCGTATTCCTCGGGGTCGGAGCCCTGCTCGGCGGGCTGTTAGCCGTTCCGGCCGTGACCGCGACGGCCGGGACGAGCGGGGCGTGTTCCGATCCCGACGCCGCGATCTACCGGCCGCCGGTGAGCGCGAGCGCCGCCCCGGGCGAGGTCGTCGCCTGCCGTGCGGTCGACTCCCTGCCCATGGTGGGAAGCGGCACCCCGTTCCATGCCTGGAAGGTGCAGTACGGCTCCACCGACGGCCACGGCAGGAAGGACGTCGTCGCCGGCACGGTGATCGTGCCCCGCGAGGCATGGCAGGGCCCGGGCGAGCGGCCGCTGGTCGCGTTCGTGCCCGGCACCCTCGGCATCGGACCGCAGTGCGCCTTCTCCAAGCAACTCGCCGGCGAGTACCAGGACGCCTACGAGGGGCCGAACATCGCGGCGCTGCTCAAGGCCGGGTTCGCGGTCGCGGCGACCGACGGCGCCGGATACCTGGACGGCCAGGTCCATCCGTACGTCTCCGGCGCCGACGCCGGACACGCGGTCCTCGACGTCGTACGCGCCGCCTCACGGGTGCCCGGCAGCGGCGTGAGCCCCGACGCGCAGGTCGGGATCTGGGGCTACTCGGAGGGCGGTTCGGGGAGTCTGTGGGCCGCGCAGCTCGCCAAGTCGTACGCCCCCGAGGTGAAGGTGGCCGGTGTGGCGTCCGGCGGGGTGCCGGGCGACCTGAAGCAGGTGGGCAACTCGCTCAACGGCGGGGCGTTCGCCGGGTTCCTGGTGGACGCGGTGATCGGCCTGTCGGTCACCCACCCGGACATGCCGTTCGACGGACTCCTCAACGACACGGGCCGGGAGGCGATCAAGGACGCGGAGTCGCTCTGCGCGGTCGGCACCGTCGCACGCTTCACCGGCGCCCACATCGAGAACTACACCAAGGACCGGCTCACCCTCGACCAGCTCTACGCCCTGCACGGCCCCGACGGTACGACCTGGGGCGAGGTCGCCGACACCGACAAACTCGGCGTCGGCGTCGGCCGGTCCGGATCCGGGGCCCGCTACCAGATCGGCTTCCCGGTCCTGCAGTACCGCGGTCTCCTCGACGAGGTGATCCCCGCCGACACCGGCCAGGGCACGCGCCGCGCCTACTGCGACGCGGGGATAGCCACGCAGTGGACCTCGTACGCCGGCGACCATCTCCTCGGCGACCCGCAGGCCATCGGCGACTCGGTCGACTGGCTCACCGACCGGTTCGCGGGGAAACCGATGCGGGGCAACTGCTGAGCGGTCTCTACGGCTCCTTCGTCGGCCGCCACCCCAGGGCGCGCGAAATGCCGCGTGCTGCAAGCCGCACCGCAGGCGCCAGCACCGGTACCTGCGCGTCGGCTTGCGGCACCACCACCGACACGGCGGCGACCACGACCCCGCCCGGCCCGCGCACCGGGGCCGCCACCGACAGGGCGTCGTCGGTGACCTGCCGGCTGCTCACCGCGACTCCCGTGCGGCGCACCTCGGCCAGCACCCGGCGCAACTGCGCCGGATCGGTGATGGTGTACGGCGTGAACGACGCGAGCGGGCCCGCGCAGTACTCCTCCTGCAGCTCCGGATCACAGTGCGCCAACAGCGCAAGGCCGACGCCGGTGGCGTGCAGCGGCCAGCGTGCCCCGACCCGTATGTGCACGCCGACGGCGCTGCGACCGGAGATCCACTCGATGTAGACGACCTCCCCGCCGTCCCGCACCGCCAACTGCACGTTCTCGTGCGTCGCCTCGTACAGGTCCTCCAGGTACGGCAGCGCGATCTGCCGCAGCGCCAGTCCGCGCGGGGCGAGCGCCGCGACCTCCCACAGCCTGAGCCCGACGTGGTAGACGCCGGATCCGTCCCGCTCCAGGGCGCCCCAGTCGGTGAGGGCGCCCACCAGGCGGTGCGCGGTGGTGAGGGTCAGCCCGGCCCGCCGGCTGATGTCCGTGAGGGACAGCGCCGGGTGCTCGTGGTCGAACGCGGCGAGCACGGCGAGCAGCCGGTCTGGCGCGGAGCGGGTGGTCATGGTCGGGTCTCTCCCCGCATCAGCCGAGTCCGTCCTCCGCGATCCGCAGCAGCAGCGCGTGCAGCGTCTCGCGTTCGGCCGGCTCGAGCGGCTCGAAGAGCTCGCTCGTCGCGCGCAGGCCCGCCTCGTCGGTGTCGCGCAGGAAGGTGCGGCCGTCCTCGGTGAGGACGACGATCCGGCTGCGGCGGTCGTCGGGGGAGGGGCGGCGCTCGGCGAAGCCCAGCTTCTCCAGGTCGTCGACGAGGCCGACGATCGCACTCGGGTCGTAGCCGAGGCGGGTGCTGAGTTCACGCTGCAGGGCACCGTCGGAGGTGGCGAGGAAGCGCAGCACCGCGTAGTGCCGCAGGCGCACCCCCGACTCCTGCAGGAACGCGTTGAACAGCTGCCCGGAGCGCAGGCCCAGGCGGTAGAGCAGGTAGCCCGTGTCCGCGTGCAGCCCGCGCATCCACGGCTCGTCCACGTCGATGGGCTTCGGGGTGGCGTGCTGGCGTGTGATGGCGGGCTCCCTGTGCTCGTTGCGTCCTGGAGATTCCAGCATGACGTACCCGTAGGTCGCCAACAACTATTGACGTCAACAATTATTGCTCTTAGCTTCGATCTCGAAGCCGCACCCCATGCGAAAGGGATCCACTCGTGCCCAGCATCGATCTCACCGGCAAGGTCGCCGTCGTCACCGGCAGCGGCCGGGGCCTCGGCCTCGCCTACGCGCACGCCCTGGCCGCCCACGGCGCCTCCGTGGTCGTCAACGACGTCGACGAGGCCGTGGCCGAGGCGGCCGTGAAGTCCATCACCGAGGCGGGCGGCACCGCCGTCGCCGAGGTGGTCCCGGTCGGCACGAGCGAGGCCGCCGAGCGGCTGGTGAACCGCGCGGTCGAGGAGTTCGGGCGGCTGGACATCCTGGTCACCAACGCCGGCATCCTGCGCGACAAGGTGCTGTGGAAGATGTCCGACGACGACTTCGACGCGGTGATCACCACCCACCTCAAGGGCACCTTCACCTGCGCCCGCGCCGCCGCCGTCCGGATGCGCGAGCAGGGCGAGGGCGGCACCCTCATCCTGGTCGGCTCGCCGGCCGGCCAGCGCGGCAACTTCGGGCAGACGAACTACTCCGCCGCCAAGGCCGGCATCGCCGCCTTCGCCCGCACCTGGTCGATGGAGCTGGGCCGCGCGAACATCACCGTCAACGCGATCGTGCCCGTCGCCGCGACCGCCATGACCGAGACCGTCCCCGCCTTCGCCCCGTACATCGAGGCCATGAAGAACGGCGAACCCCTCCCGGACTTCCTGCGCAAGGGCGAGGGCTTCGGCACCCCCGAGGACTGCGCGGCGCTCGTCCCGTTCCTCGCCTCCGAGGCCGCACGCGGCATCACCGGCCAGGCCATCGGCATCGGCGGCGACAAGGTGGCACTCTGGTCGCACCCGCAGGAGATCAAGGCGGCCTACGCCGACGGCGGCTGGACCCCGGACACCCTGGCCGTCGCCTTCCCCACCTCGATCGGCGCGGAACTGCAGAGCGTCGGCGTCCCCGCCCCGAAGTTTCCGGAGGCCTGAGAAATGGCGACCCTCAACGTCGAGGAACTCGTCGCGATCGACGTCCACACCCACGCGGAGGTCTCCTCCAAGGGCCACTCCTCCCTGGACGACGACCTGCACGACGCGTCCTCCGCCTACTTCAAGGTCGAGGGCAAGCGGAAGCCCACCCTGGAGGAGACGGCCGTCTACTACCGCGAGCGGAAGATGGCCGCCGTGATCTTCACGGTCGACGCCGAGTCCGCGACCGGAACCGCGCCCGTCCCGAACGAGGAGGTCGCCGAGGCCGCGGCCGCCAACGCCGACGTCCTCATCCCCTTCGCCTCCATCGACCCCTTCCGCGGCAAGGCGGGCGTGAAGCAGGCCCGCCGTCTGGTCGAGGAGTACGGGGTGAAGGGCTTCAAGTTCCACCCGAGCATCCAGGGTTTCTTCCCCAACGACCGCGCGGTGGCCTACGACCTCTACGAGGTGATCGAGGAGACGGGCACCATCGCCCTCTTCCACACGGGCCAGACAGGCATCGGCGCGGGAGTCCCCGGCGGGGGCGGGATCAGGCTCAAGTACTCCAACCCGCTCCACATCGACGACGTGGCCGCCGACTTCCCGCACCTCAAGATCATCCTGGCGCACCCGTCCTTCCCCTGGCAGGACGAGGCCCTCGCCGTCGCCACACACAAGCCGGGCGTGCACATCGACCTGTCCGGCTGGTCGCCGAAGTACTTCCCGCCGCAGCTCGTGCAGTACGCCAACACGCTGCTCAAGGACAAGGTCCTCTTCGGCTCCGACTTCCCCGTCCTCACCCCCGACCGCTGGCTCCGCGACTTCGAGCAGCTGTCGATCAAGGACGAGGTCAAGCCGAAGATCCTCAAGGAGAACGCCGCCCGCCTGCTCGGGCTGACGAAGCCGTAAGGGGCCCCAGATGCGCAACGAGGGACTCGGGTCATGGCCCGCACGCCGGGCCCGCAAGACCCCGCACCGCACCGCACTGGTCCACGGCGGCACCACGCTCACCTACGGCGAGCTGCACACCCGCACCACCCGCCTCGCCCACGCCCTGCGCGCCCGGGGCGTGCGGCGCGGCGACCGGATCGCCTACCTCGGGCCCAACCACCCCTCCTTCCTGGAGACGCTGTTCGCGGCCGGAATGCTCGGCGCGATCTTCGTACCGCAGAACACCCGGCTGGCCGGCCCCGAGATCGCCTACCAGCTCGCCGACTCCGGCGCGAAGGTCCTCGTCTACGGCCCCTCGCACGCCGGGCTCGTCGCCGGACTGCCGGGCAGCACGGATGTGCGCGCGTTCCTCGAAGTGGGCCCGGAATACGAGGAGTTGCTCGCCGCATCCCCTGACGAACCGATCGACGAGCCCGTCGCCGCCGACGACACCTGTCTGATCCTCTACACCTCTGGCACCACCGGCCGCCCCAAAGGCGCGATGCTCTCGCACGCCAACGTCACCTGGAACGCGGTCAACTTCCTCATCGACAAGGACCTGCACGCCGATGAGCGGGCACTGGTCTCGGCGCCGCTGTTCCACATCGCCGGCCTGACCGTGCTCACCCTGCCGGTGCTGCTCAAGGGCGGCACCTGCGTCCTCGTCGAGGCCTTCGACCCGGCGGACACCCTCGACCTGGTCGAACACCACCGGATCACCTACATGTTCGGGGTGCCGGCGATGTTCGAGCAGATCGCCCGCCAGCCGCGCTGGCCGGACGCCGACCTGTCGTCGCTGCGGATGCTCAGCTGCGGCGGCGCCCCGGTGTCCGCCCCGCTGATCGAGGTGTACCAGGCCCGTGGGCTGACGTTCCTGCAGGGCTATGGCATGACCGAGGCGCTCGGCGTGTGCTTCCTCGACGGGGAGCACTCGGTCAGCAAGGCGGGCTCGGCGGGGGTGCCGCACTTCTTCGCCGACGTCCGGGTGGTGCGGCCCGACCTCACCCCGGTCGAGCCGGGGGAGAACGGCGAGGTCGTGGTCCGCAGCTCCGCCGTCATGTCCGGCTACTGGGGGCTGCCGGAGGAGACGGCGGCGGCCTTCGCGGACGGCTGGTTCCGCACCGGGGACGCGGCGCGCGTCGACGAGGACGGCTACGTCTACATCGTCGACCGCATCAAGGACATGATCATCTCCGGGGGCGAGAACATCTACCCCGCCGAGATCGAGGACCGGCTCCTCGCCCACCCCGACATCGTCGAGTGCGCCGTCATCGGTGTGCCGGACGAGAAGTGGGGCGAGGTGCCGCGCGCGGTCGTCGTGCCGCGCGAGGGCGCCACGATCGACGCCGACGAGATCCTCGCCTCCCTCGCCGGACAGCTCGCCAAGTACAAGATCCCGAAGTCGGTGGTCCTCGCGGACGAACTCCCGCGCACCGCCTCCGGAAAGCTCCTCAAGTCCCGAGTGCGCAAGCGCTACGGCACCCACTCCTGAGAATCCTGAACTCCTGAACTTCCCGAGTAAGGACAGCTACATGAGCGTCACCGTCAACGGCATCGACGAACTGAAGAAGCTCGCGGGCAGCGATCTGGGCACCAGCGAATGGATCGAGGTCACCCAGGAGCGCATCAACACCTTCGCCGACGCCACCGGCGACCACCAGTGGATCCACGTGGACCCCGAGCGCGCCGCCGAGGGCCCCTTCGGCGCCCCGATCGCCCACGGCTACCTCACCCTCTCCCTCTTCATCCCCCTGTTCACCGAGCTCCTGGACGTCCAGGGCGTCACCACGAAGGTCAACTACGGTCTGAACAAGGTCCGTTTCCCCTCCCCGGTGAAGGTCGGCTCCCGCATCCGTCTGGTCGGAAAGCTGGCGGAGGTCGAGGAGGTACCGGGCGGCGTGCAGATCACCGTGGACGGCACGATCGAGATCGAGGGCGGCGCCAAGCCGGCCGCCGTACTGCAGAGCCTGTCGCGGTTCTACGCCTGATCAGGGCGTACCGGCATCAGGTCGAGAAGGCGTTCCGAGGCCTCCTGTGCGAGCGGTGTGAGCCGGTCGTACACCGCCCGGAACATCTTCTCGGCCCGTTCCGCGGGCCAGTCGTCCGGCAGGTGCTTGACCGGGAGGCGCGGGTCGCGGCGGATCACCTGCAGCCACTCGGCCTGCAGCCGCAGCCGCAGGGCGAGGGCGTCGTCGGCGTCCGGCAGCCGGTTCTCCCAGGCCTCCCAGCGGCGCACGAACTCCTCGTAGCGTGGGGCCAGTTCGGACAGCTCCCAGGTCTCCTCGATCATCGCCCCGATGTCCATGCCGGCGTCGGCGTGCGCACGGAAGACCTTCACATGGGCGGCGAGCCCCAGCTCGGACACCAGCTCCGCCACATCCACCTCGCCCGGCGCGATCCACAGACCGCTGAACAGCGGGCCGAAACCGCTCCAGGTGAGCTTGGAGCGCAGATCGTGGCGCTGACGCTGCCAGGACTCGGGCAGCGAGAAGCCGAGGAGCGTCCAGGTGCCGTCCCAGTGCCGGTTGACCGCACCGGTCTGCCAGATACGGTGCTCGCCGTCCCGCAGCACCGCCGCCGAGTGCTCGGTCAGCCCGAAGTACATCTTGCGGCCCTCGCGCTGGCGGCGCAGCAGCCCTCGCTTGACCATCCGGGTCAGCGTCGAGCGGGTCGCCTGCTCGCCCACCCCGGCGCGCTCGAAGACGTCGATCACACTGCCCGAGTACACGCAGACCTCCCGCCCGAGCACCTGGTCACCCAGGAACGTGAGCAGGAGGGACTGCGGCCGCAGCGACTCTTCACCGGTCATGCGGCCACGGTACGACGTCACGGATCAGTTCGCCGCGCCCCAAAGGGGCGCGGGGAACGGCGCGACCAGCCACGACCCTGCCGCAGACGATCGACGGACTAATGAGGCCAGGCCCCCGCCACATCGACGAACATGGGGTTCGAATAGAACCACGTGTCCGCCCACGGGTCACCGTTACCGGGCTCGTGCGGAATCGGCCCGTGAGGGTCGATCGAGGCGCCCAGGTACCCCACGCCGTGGCGGTTCCCGTCGCTGCCGCGCAGCCGGACGTAGAAGGACTCGTCCCCGACGGTCAGCGGGATGCGCAGGGTGTACGTCCCCTGGCGGCCGGACACGTCCTTCGTCTGTACGACCCTGGTGTCCGGGGCCTGCCAGCTGTCCCGGTCGGTCACCGGGCCACGCACCGCGCCCCGGATCACGTCCACGTGCGCCAACTGGGGCAGGATGCCCTGCGGGTTGGCCCGGGAGGCGGTCGTGACGGTGACGTACAGGGTGATCTTCTCGCCCTTGCGGACGCGCAGCCGCCCGCCGAGCGTGACGCCCCGGCCCGCGTCACAGTCCCGCTTCACACGGACGTCGAGGCCGTCGAGCAGGTGGCCGTGGTCGAGCCAGACACGGCCCGCGCGCAGGCCCGCCATCACGGCGCGGTAGCCGTAGCGGGTCACCCCGACGTGGGTGCGGCTGAACTCGCCCGGCCAGAAGTCACTGCCCGGCTGCGCGATGTCTGTGTTGACCGGGTCGGGCAGCTTGCCGGTGTTGTCGAAGTTCTGGCCGGCCGGCCAGTCGCCGTTCTTCCAGGTGTCGAAGACCGTGCGGTGGTTGTCGGAGTTGGTGGTGATCGTGAAGAGGCGGCCCTCCGCGAGCATCGCGTCCCACAGGCCGCCCACCGTCGCCGTCGCCCAGTCGAAGCCGCCGTACGTCAGATACGCGTCCGCCGGGTAGCCCGCCCAGGACTGCGCCGACGGCTTGTTCTCGTACTCGCCGCGGATCGAGGTGGCGCCGCGCCAGCCGGGGATGGCCGCGCCCTGGGCGCCCGGTGCGCCCTCCATGCCGATCATGATCTCGGGGGCCGCGTCCCGCCAGTTGCGCATCTCGTGCGGGGAGTCGATGCCGAGACGCAGGGGGTGGTTGGCGAGGACGAGGACGTCGTCGACGTAACCCGAATCGCGCTGCTCGGCCAGCCACTTGATGGCCTTGACGGCGTGCGCCTCGTTGCGGGCGGTGTCGGTGCCGGTCGCGGAACCGTCGGTGTAGCCGAGGAGCTTGCCGTCGTAGGCCAGCTCGAACTGCGTGAGCAGGTCGGTCTCGTGGGGGCCGGGCGCGGCGAAGATCGTGCAGTGCTCGGCGGCCGGGATGTACCACTCCAGGCCCTGGAAGATCAGCTGACGCGGGTTCTCGGCCCGCGCCTTGAGGATCTCCTGATGCTCCAGCGCCGCGCCGTAGTGGGCGTGCCCGAAGTTGGAGTGCTCGTTGAACACCATCCAGTCCAGGCCGTACTTGGCGGCCGCCTGCGCCTGCTGCGAGAACGTGTACTTGGCGTCGTGGCTGTAGACGGAGTGGACGTGGTGGTCGCCGACGAGGTAGGCGAGGCGCGGGTCGTGGCCGCCGAAGCGGGGCTGCGAGGAGGCGGCGAAGGCGGGGGTGGCCATCGACCCGAGGGTGAACGCTGCGCCGAACAGGCCTGCGCGGCGCAGGAGCCCGCGTCGCGAGACACCCTGGGCGTCGAGGTGGGACGGGGAGACGGACGGGTCGGCCCAGGCAGGCAGCTGCTGCTCGGTCATCGTGAGTTCCTGTGCAGGTCAGTGTGGAGTCAGTGTGCAGATCAGTGGTTCATGAAGGAGGTGACGGGCAGCGCCCGCGAGACGATCCGGACGTCGCCGAGGCGGCCGTGCAGGATCTGGTCGATCTTGCCCGCGTACTCGTAGCCGCCGAGCAGCCACGGCAGTCCGACGGAGGTGATGCCGACCGCGGGGGCCTTCGGGTTGCGGACGACCGGGCAGCCCTCGACGTACAGCGTCGTGTGCTTGCCGTCGTTGACGACCGCGAGGTGCCACCAGGTCTCCAGCGGGGTCTCCTGGCCCCAGTTGGTGGCGATGCCCTGCTGGTTGAGGGGTCGCATGGCCCACTGCGGCTCGCGGTCGTTGGACAGCGAGAGGGTGGCCAGCGGCTCGTCGGGGTCGTCGGCGGTCTTGCCCGCCGCGCCACCCGTGCCGGTGCGGCCGACGATGCCGGACCAGGCGTGGTGGTCCGGGTCCCAGTCGGCGGGCAGACGGTAGAACGCCTCGATGGTGTAACCGTCCTTGAACGTCGCCGAGTTGAGCGGGGCGCCGTCGACCGTCTTCAGATACGCGCCCTTCAGCGGCGACTTGTAGCCCTGGAACTCCAG
Organism: Streptomyces sp. NPDC001157; assembly: GCF_053598255.1. Classification (NCBI taxonomy): domain Bacteria; kingdom Bacillati; phylum Actinomycetota; class Actinomycetes; order Kitasatosporales; family Streptomycetaceae; genus Streptomyces; species Streptomyces sp. NPDC001157. Next base: position 434,309 of record NZ_JBSFJW010000001.1, on the reverse strand, counting down.
GCTGCCGTGGCCGGGCTGGTCGGGGTGGTGGTCGGAGGACCAGTTCAGGGCGCCGCCGCCCACCGTGACGAGGGTGAGGTCGTTGCCGCGTCCGGACAGGTCGCGGACGGTGCCGCTGACGGCCGTACCGTCGCCCTTGTTTTCGTGGTTGTCGAATCGCCAGTAGGCGACCGTGCCGGGGACGACGACCTTGGAGGCGGGGCGGGCCGGACGGGCATGGACGGGGGCGAATCCGGCGAAACGTTTCTCGAAATCGATCTCCACCGAGAAGCGGTCCGCGTCACCGCTCAGCTCGATCTCCTGCCGCTCCAGCTCATTGAGGCCCTTGCGCGCCCGGCCGAGGATCCACGGGGAGACGGTCTCCACGTCGATGACGTTCCGGTCCAGGTCGAAGCGGTAGAGGCGGATCATCGCCGCGCCGCCGAAATAGCGGTTCTGGTAGTTGGTGAGGTGCAGGTGCACCTCGTTGCCCGCCGCGTTCTTGCGGGTCGCGCGGCCCGCCGGCCAGTAGTGGCCGTTCAGGGTGAGGAAGATCTGGTCGTGCTCCTCGACCAGCTGGTCCCACAGCTGCTGCCCGTACGTCGACAACTGGTCGTCCTCGACCACGAGTTCGTGCGTGGTGAGGATGACCGGCGCCTTCGGGTGCTTGGCGAGCACATCCTTCGCCCAGGCGTAGCCCTTCGCCGACAGCCGCCAGTCCAGTGCGAGCACCAGCCACTCGCGCCCGGCCGCCCTGAACAGGTGGTAGGTGTTGTAGCCGTCGTCGGACGCGCCGCCGAACGTCCTCTTGCCCTTGAAGCGCTGCGGCCCGAACGTGTCCAGGTACGGGGTCGAGCCGCGCTGGTCGTCCGTCGAGGACTTCACGTCGTGGTTGCCGGCCAGGACGCTGTAGCCGACGCCGCGCCTGTCCAGCAGCTTGAACGCCTCACCGATCGCGGCGAACTCGTCCTTGGCGCCGTTCTGGGTGAGGTCGCCGAGGTGGGACAGGAAGACGATGTTCTCGTCCTTGCCGTGCTCCAGCAGATAGCGCAGGGAGGCCTCCACCGGCGCCTTGTCGATGCTGGGTCCGTCGAAGAGGTACTGGGTGTCGGGCATCACGGCGAGCGTGAAGCGACGGCTGTGGGCGTCGGGCCGCCGGCTGCCCGCGCTCACCGGAGCCGCCTCGGCGGCGGCCGGCAGCGCGACCCCGGCGCCGGCGGCGGCTCCGAGCAGCGCGGTGGCGCGCAGGAAACTGCGTCTTGCGGCGCCGGCCTGGGCGGCCTCGCCCTGGTTGTGGTCATGCGAAGTGCACACGTGTGCTCCGTGGGATGTGACATGTCGCAGGTGACATACGACAGAGAGGCGGGAGGTCAGGGAGGTTCGGAGAGGTTCGGGGAGGTCTTACAGAACGCGCAGGGTCCAGCTCCAGCGGTGGACACCCGGGGGAATCAGGTACGAGGCGAAGGTGTCAGGACCGCACGACGCCGTGCCCAGCCCCCGGTGCGCCGCGTCGAGGTGCACCACGCACCCGGAGCGCGGTACCAGCTCGTCGTGGTGCGACGCGGCGGTCAGGTCCTCGGCGCGATGGCGGGTGACGGAGACCTGGCGCGGTTCGTCCAGCACGACCGCGAGGCCGGTCGCGTCCTGCGCGGACAGCGTGAAGCGCCGCACACCGTGCCGGCCGCCGCTCTCCTGCGGGCGCAGATAGGGGGTGAACAAGGCGTCCACAGGCACGGAGTGGTGGCCGACGGGTGCGCCGACGCTCCGGTCGGGGTACGACTCCCACGGGCCCTGCCCGAACCACTCCAGCAGGTCCAGGCCCTCCGCCGTCTCGAAGACCGAGCCGACCCGCGCCACATCGTGGAACTCGTCGGGCAGTTCGGCCTCCTCGTCGATCCGGATGCCGCCCTCGACCGGCGTGAACACCTGCCGGTGCCGCACGACACCGACCGTGCCGGCGTACTCGGCGTCCACGGTCACCCGGCCGCCGTCCTGCCGTACCGACACCACCTTGCGGACGAGCGAGTCGAGCCCCCAGGTCCGCCAGCGCAGGGCGATACCGCCGAGCTCGTCGTTGTCGGTGGGCGCCCGCCACAGGGAGAGCGTGGGGGCGGCCGTCAGCAGCGGATGGACCAGTAGGCCCTCTTCGTCGACCTCGACGGTGCCGTCCACGGGGACGTCCCAGGACACGGACGGCCCGCGCAGCCGGACCTGCGGCGCGCAGATGTCCGTGCCGCGCGGCGCCCACGGCTGGTCCTTGGCGGTCGTCACCCGGAGCGTCAGCCAGGCCTCCCCGCCGTCGCGCGGGATGTCGAAGGGCAGCGGCACGGCGGCCGTCTCGCCGGGCCGCAGGGCGGGCAGCTCGGCGGGCGCGGTCAGCGTGCGGCCGTCGGCGAGGGACAGTTCCCACCGGCCGGACAGCCAGTCCAGGCCCCGGAAGTGCTGGTGGTTGCCGAGCACGATGCCCTCGTGCTTGAAGCACTCGATGCGCACCGGCGCCGCGATCTCCCGGTGCTCGTACAGGACCGGCTTCGGGGTGCGGTCCGGGAAGACGACTCCGTCGGCGATGAACGCGCCGTCATGGATCGTCTCGCCGAAGTCGCCGCCGTACGCCCAGCGGTGACCGGGCGCGGTGACACCGTTGTCATACAGTCCGGCGCCCGCGCGCCCCACCGGTCTTCCGTCGCTCACGCGTTGCAGAATTCCGTGGTCCCAGAACTCCCAGATGAACCCGCCCTGAAGACCTGGCGTTGACTCGATGGCCGCCCAATGGTCCGCCAGCGTGCCGTTGCTGTTGCCCATCGCATGCGAGTACTCGCACTGGATGAGGGGCCGGGTCTGCCGGCCCGACAGGGCGTGGGCGACGCAGTCCTCCAGCGGCGCGTACATCGGGCAGGCGATGTCGGAGGCGTCGTCGGCCGCCGCCCAGTCGAGCTTCGCGGCGCCCTCGTACTGGATCGGCCGCGTCGGATCGTGCCGCCGTACCCAGCCCGCCGCCGCGTCGTGGTTGGCACCGTAGTCGGACTCGTTGCCCAGCGACCAGATGATGATCGACGGGTGGTTCTTGTCGCGCAGCACCATCCGTGAGACGCGGTCCACGAAGGCGCCCAGGTAGCGCGGGTCGTCGGCGATCTCGTGCGCGTGGTCGTGGGACTCGATGTCCGCCTCGTCGACGACGTAGAAGCCGAGCTCGTCGGCGAGGTCGTAGAGGGCCGGGTCGTTCGGGTAGTGGGAGGTGCGGATCGCGTTGAAACCGAACCGTTTCAGCAGGACGAGGTCCGCGCGCATGTCGTCGTACGACACCGTGCGGCCGGTCAGCGGATGGAAGTCGTGGCGGTTGACACCCCGGATGAACACCCGCTCGCCGTTGACGAGCAGGTCCCGTCCGACGATCTCGACGTCGCGGAAGCCGATGCGGTGCCGCGAGGTGTCGGCGACCGTTCCGTCGGCGCGGTGCAGGCGCACGGTGAGGTCGTACAGCTCGGGTGTCTCGGCGTTCCAGGTGCGCACCTCGGGGACGGTGGCGTGGAGGCGGGCCTCGCCCAGGAAGCCGGAGACGCGGTCGTCCTCGGCGTTGCCGCGGTCGAACTCCCGGTCCTGGCCGATGAGTCGACCCTCCAGCTCGCCGCTGACGTACCACCCGTCGGGCAGCGCACCGCGCGCGTCCCGCACCCGGCAGTCGACGCGCAGCTCGCCGGCGTGCGACGCCCGCACGGTCACGTCGGCCAGATGCAGCGGATCGGTCGTGTACAGCAGCACCGAGCGCGTGACGCCGCCGTGCCACCACTGGTCCTGGTCCTCGATGTGCGAGGCGTCCGACCACTTCACGACGGTGAGCCGTACGACCGACCGCTCGCCGGGACGCACCACGTCCGTGAGGTCGAACTCGGCGGCCAGGTGGGAGTCCTTGGAGATGCCGACGGGCCGCCCGTCCACGTGCACGAGGAGCACGCTCTCGGCGGCCCCGACCTGGAGCACGATCCGGCGTCCGGCCCAGTCGGCGGGGACGTCGACCTCGCGCTCGTGGACGCCCGTCGGATCGGCCTCGGGGGAGCCGGGCGGGAACTGGGGGAACGGCATGCGGACGTTGGTGTACTGCGGCAGGTCGTCGGCACCGGCGGACTGCATGGTCCACACGCCGGGGACGTACGTCGAGGACCAGTCAGCGCCGACCCGCGCGTCCGGAGCAGGCAGCAACTGGAAACGCCAGTCGCCGTCCAGGGAGAGGGCTCCGGAGCGCCGGTCGACGCCGTTCATGGGGAGGCGGCCCCAGGAGGTCACCTCGGGTGCCTGCCAGGGGCGGAGGGCGATCAGGGGATCGGCGGGGAGTGCGTCGGTCATGACCTGTCCGAAGTCGGTGCGATGGGCCGGGGGAGGACGCGGCCCTGCAGGCCCCAGGCGGGGTCGACGGGGATGCCGAGCCGGTCCAGGACGGTGGGGGCGATGTCGATGAGGCGGGGTGAGTCGAGCCGGGCGCCGCGGAGCCGGGGGCTGTGGGGTGGGCTGTCGGCGGGCTGGGTGTCGTCGGGCCGCGTGCTGTCGGGTCGGCGGTGGGCGGGTTCGGTGCCGAAGGGCTGGGTGTCGTCGGGTCGGCCGTCGGCGGGCCGTGTCCCGTCCGGCCCGCCCGGCTCGGCGAGGATGACGAAGACTTCCCGTTCCGCCTGCGTGTCACCGCCGTGGCCGCCGGTGTCGCGGTGGCCGTGGTCCGTGGTGACCAGCACGGTCCAGCGCTCGGCGGGGCGGCGCGGGTCGTTGCGCCGGGTGTCGATCGCCTCCAGCAGCCGCCCCAGGTGGGCGTCCTGGGCGAGGAGGGCACGGTCGTAGGCGGGGGAGAGGGGGCCGGTGTCGTGGCCGGCCTCGTCGGTGGCGCCGAAGTACACGAACACGACGTCCGGGTCGTGCTTCGTGAGCCAGCGCAGGGCGGTGCGGGCGACGCGGCGGTCCGCCGTCCGGTAGCCGCGGAACTCGCCGTTGTAGCGTCGGCGTCGGCCGATGGCGGGGCCGAGGGTGCCGCGGCGGACCAGCTGCGGCCAGGACACCGCGGCCGCGGTGCGCAGACCTGGGCGGGCTGCTGCGGCGCGGGTCAGGAAGTCGGGGTAGCGGGCGTAGTCGGCGCCGACGAAGTCGTTGCCCCTCACGCCGTGGCGGTCGGGCCACACCCCGGTCAGGATGCTCGACCAACCGGGCCCGGAGTCGGTGTAAGCCATGCTGGTCGACGGCCCGTTCCCGGCCTGGCCGTCGGCCTCGCCGTAGGGCAGCAGGCTGGTGCCGACCGCGCCTGCGGCCATCAGGGCGTGCAGCACCGGTGCGTTGGACGGCTCGCGGGTGAGCCGGTCGTAGCGCAGGCCGTCCATGCCCACCACGAGCACTTTGCCGTGTCGACCCCCGGCGTCCCTCACTGTCCACCTCTCTCGTTGCACGTGCTTGCTGAATCAGCCCCTGTACCAAGAGCTCGGGACGGACTGTCGGTTCGTGGCCGCGGGTCCGTTGTGGCTTGTCGCGCCCACGCGGCGGAGCCGCATATCGATACAGCCCCGCGCCCCTACGGGGCGCGGCCTTCCCAAGCGTCAGCTTCCCTGCACCGCCCCCTCCGTCGCCCCCGCGATGAACCCGCGGGCGAAGATACTGAACACGATGACCAGCGGCAGTGCCGCCATCAGTACACCGGCCATGACCATGCTGTAGTCGGTGGTGTGGCCGACGTTGAGCTGGGCGAGCTCCACCTGGAGGGTCACATGGCCGGGGTTGGTGAGCACGACCAGCGGCCAGATGTAGTCGTTCCAGCAGTTGACGAAGGCGTAGATCGCGAGGAACGACAGCGCGGGCCTGATCATCGGCAGGGCGATGTTCCAGTACTGGCGGAAGAACCCGGCGCCGTCGATGCGCGCGGCGTCGAGGAGTTCGTCGGGCACGCCGTTCTGGATGTACTGGTGCAGCCAGAAGATGCCGAAGGCGTTGGCCAGGGAGGGCAGGGCCAGCGCCTTGAGCATGCCGACCCAGCCGATCTTCGACATGAGGATGAACTGCGGCAGGATCGCCAGTTGCAGCGGCAGCATCATGAACAGCAGCAGCGTGCCGAACAGCAGCTTGCGCCCGGGGAAGTCGAACTTGGCGAAGGTGAAGGCCGCCAGGGAGTCGACGAACAGCACCAGGACGGTGGTGACGGTCGCGACCATCACCGTGTTGAGCATCGACCCGAAGAAGTCGATGGTGTTCAGCACATGCCGGATGTTCTCCAGCAGATGGGAGCCGAAGGTGAACTTCGGCGGGCTCTTGTAGATGTCCTGGGTGGTGTTGGTCGCCATGACGATCGTCCACGCGAAGGGGAAGACCGAGACCAGGACGGCCACGATGAGGATGATGTGCGCCGTGAGGCCCCTGGGGCGGCGCCGTCGCCTGCCGCCCGTGGCCGGCCTCGTGGTGTCGACGGCCGTCATGCCTTCCTCCCCCGTGTGGTGATGCGCCAGTTGACGGCGACGAGGATGACGATCAGTACGAAGAAGGCCCACACGATGGCCGCGCCGTAGCCGTAGTCGTTGTTGAGGAACGCCGACTGGTAGAAGTACAGCAGCGTGGTCAGACCCGCCTGGCCGGGGCCGCCGAGGTTCGCGTTGGCGGCGTTGCTGCCGAACAGGACCTGGGGCTCGCTGAAGCTCTGTAGACCGTTGATGGTCGAGATGATGACGGTGAACAGGATGATCGGCCGCATGATCGGGATCGTGATCTGGAAGAACGTGCGGATGGGGCCCGCGCCGTCCATCTTCGCCGCCTCGTAGATCGAGTTCGGTATCGCCTGCAGGCCGGCCAGATAGATGATCATGTTGTAGCCGGTCCACTGCCAGGTCATCAGCAGCGCGATGACCAGCTTGATCAGCCACGGGTTGCTCAGCCACGGAACCGGCGAGATGCCGACCATGCCCAGGATCGCGTTGACCAGACCGAAGTTGTTGCTGAACACCGCGCCGAAGAAGATCGCCACGGCGACGATCGAGGTGACGTTCGGGACGTACAGCGCGATGCGGTAGAAGCCCTTGAAGCGGCGCACCGAGTGCAGCAGCGTCGCCAGCATCAGCGCGCCGAAGAGGGTCGGCACGGTGGACAGCACCCAGATCACCAGGGTGTTGCGGATCGACAGCCAGAAGACCGGGTCGTCCCACAGGAACCGGAACTGCTGCAGGCCCACGAACTGCATGGTGCCCATGCCGTCCCAGCGCTGGAAGGCCAGGTACAGCGAGTAGAAGACGGGGAAGAAGGAGAACGCGGCGAAGATCAGGTAGAACGGCGAGATCGCCAGGTACTGCCGCCAGTACGCCAGCGGGCCGCGCCGCCTGGGGCGGGCGGAGCCCGCGGGCGGTGTGCGCCGCGGGCGGAACCGGGCCGGGCCCGGCCCGCCGAGGCGCTGCGGCACCTCGGCGGAGCCGGTGACCGGTGGGGACGTCACCTCAGCTCACCCCCTGCCGACGGGCGATCTGCTTGGCCTGGCTGACCGCGTCCTTCCAGGCGTCGTCGGGCTTCTTGCCCTTGGCCTCGATGTTGGTCAGTTCCGTCTTGTAGGGGGCCATGACAGCGGCGTCGGCCGGGGCCTCGTAGGCGATCGGCACGGCCTTGGCGGCCGGCCCGAAGACATCGATGATCTTCTGTCCGCCGAAGAAGGCGTCGGGGCCCGTCATGGCAGGCATGGTGTAGGCGGCCGGGGCGGCCGGGAAGATGGCGGCGTCGGTGAAGCCGCGGGCGTCGTTGGCGGGGCTCAGGATCCAGCTGATGATCTTGAATGCCTCTTCGGGGTTGCGGCACTGCCTGGGCAGGGCCAGGTAGGAGCCGCCCTGGTTGGCCGGTCCGACGGGCATCGCGCACACCCGCCACTTGCCCTTGGTCTGCGGAGCGGCCTGCTCGATGTCCAGCGCGTGCCAGGCCGCGCCGAGCTCGGTGAGGAGGGTCTTGCCGACGGCGGCGTTCCAGGTGTTGTCGTTGATCTTGGCGTCGAGGCCGAGAGTGTAGGGGCGCACCGACGTGGTCCATGCGGCGCGGATGTGGTCCTGGTCGCCGATGAAGTGGTTGTTCTTGTCGATGAACCGCTCGGTGCCCTGGCCGACGGTCATGTCGAACATGGAGCCGATGTTGTTGACCAGGTAGGTGCCGGGGTTCTTCTTCTGCAACTCGGTGCCGAGCGTGAAGTAGTCCTCCCAGGTCTTGACCAGGGCGGCGACCTTGTCGGGGTCGGTGGGAACCCCGGCCTTGGCGAAGAAGTCCTCGCGGTAGAAGAGCGCGGTGGGCCCGATGTCGATCGGGAAGCCGATCTGCTTGCCGTCCTTGGTCTGGGCGAGCTTGGTCTTCCAGTCCAGGTACTGGGACGAGAGCTTCTTGAAGCCGAGGTCGTTCAGGTCGAGGAAGCGGTCGGCGTTGGGCAGGAAGGACGCGATGTCCTCGCCCTTGATGCCGGTGATGTCCGGCACCGAGGTGCCCGCCGCGATGGTGGTGGTGAGCTTCTGCTTGAAGTCGCCGCCTATGGAGGCGGAGGTCAGCTTGACCGAGCTGCCGAAGTGGGTCTTCGCCTCCGCGACCACCTTGTCGCTGAGCGCGCCGCCCCAGTACCACAAGGTGAGGTCCTTGCCGTTCTTGGTGCCGCCCGAGCCCGAGCTGCCGCCGCATGCGACGGTCAGGCCGGAGGCGGCCGCGGTGAGCGCGGCGGCCTGGAGGAAGCCTCTACGAGAAAGGTCCACGGGTCACTCCTGTTGTTCCTGTTCGACGTGGAGAGGGGGTTCGAGGGGGGGGCAGTGCCGCCGTTCTCAGGCGTGGGGGCCGACGGGCGTATGGGCGGGCGGGGTGACGGGGGCGTGCCGCACGGGCGGCCCGGGGTCGGCCGGGATCCGGTCGGCCAGGAAGCCGTATGCGCGCCGCAGTTCGGGATCCTTCAGCGACCGCCACCAGCGGTCGACGCCGTACCAGCCGGGGGCCGCGAGTGCCCCGCCGTGGTGGCCGACGGACAGCCCGGCCGCGAGGACGGCGAACCGCAGCCGTTCCTCCAGGGGCCAGCCGCCGAGCGAGGCCGCGACGAAGCTCGCGCCGAAGACGTCGCCGGCGCCGGTGGCATCCAGGACGTCGACGTCGAGGGCCGGGACCTCGGCGTACTCGCCCGTCGTCTGGTCGACGGCCACCGCGCCGTCCCCGCCGCGGGTGACCACGGCCACCGGCACCAGCTCGGAGAGCGTGCCGAGGGCGGCGACCGCGCTGTCGTTGCGGGTGTAGGCCATCGCCTCGGTCTCGTTGGGGAGGAAGGCGTGGCACAGTTTCAGCTGGTCGAGGAGGTCGGTGGACCACTCCTGCGTGGGGTCCCAGCCGACGTCGGCGTAGATCTGCGTACCGTTCGCGGCGGCCTTGGCGAGCCACTCGCGGGGCTCGGCCTCCAGGTGCACGAGTGCGGTGCGCGCCTCGGGCGGGTCGCCCATCAGCGCGTCCTGCGAGTACGGGGGCTCCTGGCCGTGGGTGACGAGGGCCCGGTCGTGGCCGGTGGCGAGCGAGACGGTGACGGGGGTGGGCCAGCCGTCCGCGGTGCGGGAGAGCGAGAGGTCGATGTCCTCCTGGTCGCACAGGACGTCACGGCAGTACTCGCCGTAGAAGTCGTCGCCGAAGACCGTGGCCAGCGAGGTGCGAAGACCGAACCGGGACGCGGCCACCGCGAGGTTCGCGATGCCGCCGGGGCCGCAGCCCATCCCGCCCGTCCAGATCTCCTCGCCCGGCGTCGGCGGCTTCCCGAGCCCGGTGAGGACGAGGTCGTAGAAGAGCAGCCCGGTCAGGAGCACGTCGGGCCTGTCGTCGTCCACGCGAAACAGCCTCTCGTCAAAACTCGTCATTTTCGATGACCGGAATCGTGCGCTGATCCATGAGATTGGTCAATACCCGAGCAGAACTGAGCATGGATTTGATTGAAGATGACGAGTAGTGTTCACGCCGTGCTGGCAGAACGACGACACCAACTCATCCTGCGGGCCCTGCGCTCCGGTGGTCCCGCGTCCGTGACCGACCTCTCAGAGCAGCTGGGTGTGAGCCCCGCCACGATCAGGCGCGACCTGGTCAAGCTGGAGGAGGACGGTCTGCTCACCCGTGTGCACGGCGGCGCCGTCGTGGAGGAGGGCGACCAGCCCTTCGCCGAGGTCGCCGAGGTGCGCGTGTCCGAGAAGGACGCGATAGCCGAGCGCGCCGCCGCGATGGTCAAGGACGGCCAGTCGGTGCTGCTCGACATCGGCACCACCGCCTTCCGGCTCGCCCGCCAGCTGCACGGCCGCCGCCTCACCGTGATCACCAGCAACCTGGTGGTCTACGAGGAGCTCGCCGACGACGAGGGCATCGAGCTGGTGCTGCTCGGCGGCATGGTCCGCCGCGAGTACCGCTCCCTGGTCGGTTTCCTCACCGAGGACAACCTGCGCCAGCTGCACGCCGACTGGCTCTTCCTCGGCACCAGTGGAGTGCGCCCGGGCGGGCAGGTGATGGACACGACGGTCGTCGAGGTGCCGGTCAAGCGCGCCATGATCAAGGCGAGCGACAAGGTCGTCCTCCTCGCCGACCAGGCGAAGTTCCCGGGTACGGGCATGGCGAAGGTCTGCGGTCCCCAGGACCTGGACGTGGTGGTGACGAACGCCCCGGTCGACCCGGCGACCCGCTCCTCCCTGGAGGAGGCGGGCGTCCAGGTGGTCGTGGCAGGAAAGGTGCAAGGGTGAAGCTGACGATTCTGGGCGGCGGCGGGTTCCGCGTGCCGCTCGTGTACGGGGCCCTGCTGGGCGACCGCGGCGAGGGCAGGGTCACCGAGGTCGTCCTGCACGACCTGGACGCGGGCCGGCTGTCCGCGGTGACCCGCGTCCTCGCGGAGCAGGCCGAGCAGGTCGCGGACGCCCCCGAGGTGACCGCCACGACCGATCTGGACGAGGCCCTGCGCGGCGCCGACTTCGTCTTCTCCGCGATCCGCGTCGGCGGCCTGGAGGGCAGGGCGAACGACGAGCGGGTCGCCCTCGCGGAGGGCGTCCTCGGCCAGGAGACGGTCGGCGCGGGCGGCATCGCCTACGGCCTGCGGACCGTGCCCGTGGCCGTGGACATCGCCCGGCGGGTGGCCCGCCTCGCGCCCGACGCCTGGGTCATCAACTTCACCAACCCGGCCGGCCTGGTCACCGAGGCGATGTCCCGCCACCTCGGCGACCGCGTCATCGGCATCTGCGACTCCCCGGTCGGCCTCGGCCGCCGTATCGCCCGGGTCCTCGGCGGGAACCCCAAGGAGGCCTGGATCGACTACGTCGGCCTCAACCACCTCGGCTGGGTCCGCGGCCTGCACATCGCGGGCCGCGACGAGCTGCCGCGGCTGCTCGCCGACCCCGACCTGCTCGGCTCCTTCGAGGAGGGCAAGCTCTTCGGCGTCGACTGGCTCCAGTCCCTCGGCGCGATCCCGAACGAGTACCTGCACTACTACTACTTCAACCGCGAGGCCGTCCGCGCCTACCAGCAGGCCGAGAAGACCCGCGGCGCCTTCCTGCGCGACCAGCAGGCGCACTTCTACGAGGAGATGCGCGACCCCGGTGCCCACGCCCTCGCCGCCTGGGACCGCACCCGCGCCGAGCGCGAGGCGACGTACATGGCGGAGAACCGCGAGACCGCCGGCGCCGGCGAACGCGACGCCGACGACCTCTCCGGCGGCTACGAGAAGGTCGCCCTCGCGCTGATGCGGGCCATCGCCCGCGACGAACGCACCACCCTGATTCTCAACGTCCGCAACCGCAGCACCCTGTCGGTGCTCGACGCCGAGGCCGTCATCGAGGTCCCGTGCCTGGTCGACGCCAACGGCGCGCACCCGGTCACCGTCGCCCCGCTGCCCGAGCACGCCACCGGCCTGGTCTGCGCCGTGAAGGCCGTCGAGCGCGAGGTCCTCGCCGCCGCCGAGTCAGGCTCCCGTACGACGGCCGTGAAGGCCTTCGCGCTGCACCCGCTGGTCGACTCCGTGAACGTGGCCCGACGGCTGGTCGAGGGCTACACGGCCGTCCACCCCGGCCTCTCCTACCTGAAGTAAGCTCCCGGCGGAAAGCGCTTTCCCCTATCTTGCGCCCTCGCCGCCCTCTCTCTGGAGACCTCTCATGCACGACGAACGCCGCCGGATCGAGGAGCGCGCCGAGCGCCTCCACAACCAGCGCATCAAGACCGCGATCTACGCGGCCACCGTCCCCCTGACGGTCGAGGCCTGGCAGGCGCCGGGCGAGCCGGTCCCCTTCGAGGAGGCCGCGGCCGCCTCGTACGAGCCCTTCGCGATGGGCACCCCGTGGGGCCCGCCCTGGGGCACGACCTGGTTCCGGATGCGCGGGCAGGTGCCCGCGGAGTGGGCCGGCCGCCGTGTCGAGACGGTCATCGACCTCGGCTTCACGGGCGACTGGCCGGGCAACCAGGCCGAGGCGCTGGTCCACCTCACCGACGGGACACCCCTGAAGGCGGTCAACCCGCTCAACCAGTACGTGCCCATCGCCAACCCGGCCACGGGCGGCGAGGAGATCGACTACCTGGTCGAGGCGGCCTCGAATCCGGACATCCTGGCGAACAACTTCGCCGAGCCCACGCCCCTGGGTGACGTCCTGACGGCGGGCGACAAGCCGCTGTACACCTTCCGGCGCGCCGACCTCGCCGTCCTCGACGAGGAGGTCTTCCACCTCGACCTGGACTTCCAGGTGCTGCGCGAGCTCATGGTCCACCTCGGCGAGCACGAGCCGCGCCGCCACGAGATCCTGCACACCCTCGACCGGGCCATGGACGTCCTGGACCTGGACGACGTCTCCGGCAGCGCCGCCGCCGTCCGCGCGGTCCTGGCGCCGGCCCTCGCCAAGCCCGCACACGCCAGCGCCCACACCGTCTCCGGCGTCGGCCACGCGCACATCGACTCCGCCTGGCTCTGGCCCATCCGCGAGACCAAGCGCAAGACGTCCCGCACCTTCTCCAACGTCACCGCACTCGCCGACGAGTACGACGACTTCATCTTCGCCTGCTCCCAGGCCCAGCAGTACGAGTGGGTGCGCGACAACTACCCCAAGGTCTGGGCGCGCATCCAGGAGTCCGTGAAGAAGGGCCAGTGGGCGCCCGTCGGCGGCATGTGGGTCGAGTCCGACGGCAACCTGCCCGGCGGCGAGGCCATCGCCCGCCAGCTCGTCCACGGCAAGCGCTTCTTCATCGAGCACTTCGGCATCGAGACCAAGGGCGTCTGGCTGCCGGACTCCTTCGGCTACAACGCCGCCTACCCGCAGCTCGCCAAGCTCGCCGGCAACGAGTGGTTCCTCACCCAGAAGATCTCCTGGAACCAGACCAACAAGTTCCCCCACCACACCTTCTGGTGGGAGGGCATCGACGGCACCCGCATCTTCACCCACTTCCCGCCGGTCGACACCTACAACGCCCGCTTCAGCGGCGAGGAGATGGACCGCGCGGTCCGCAACTACGCGGAGAAGGGCGCAGGTACGCGCTCCCTCGCCCCCTTCGGCTGGGGCGACGGCGGCGGCGGCCCCACCCGCGAGATCATGGAACGTGCCCGCAGGCTCGCCGACCTGGAGGGTTCGCCCAAGGTCGTCGTCGAGCATCCCGACGAGTTCTTCGCCAAGGCCCGCGCGGAGTACGAGGACGCCCCGGTCTGGAACGGCGAGCTCTACCTGGAGCTGCACCGCGCCACCTACACCTCCCAGGCCCGCACCAAGCAGGGCAACCGGCGCTCCGAACACCGCCTGCGCGAGGCCGAGTTGTGGGCAACGACGGCCGCGCTGCACGCGCCGGGCTATGCCTACCCGTACGAGAAGCTGGACCGCCTGTGGAAGACGGTCCTCCTCCACCAGTTCCACGACATCCTGCCGGGCTCGTCGATCGCGTGGGTGCACCGCGAGGCCGAGGCCGAATACGCCCGGGTGGCAGAGGAGTTGGAGGAGCTGACGGCCGAGGCTGTCGCCGCGCTGGGCGGTGGCGCGGCCCGGGTCTTCAACACCAGCCCCTTCGACCGGGCCGAGGTCGTGCGTACCGCCGAGGGAGTGCCGACGTATGTCGAGGTACCGGCGAGCGGTAGCGCCCCTGTCGTGGTCGCCGACGCTCCGCAGCCGGTGACGGTGAGCGGCCGGGTCCTCGACAACGGCCTGGTGCGGGTGGAGGTGTCCGAGGACGGGACGTTGTCGTCGGTCTTCGATCTCCGGGCGAACCGGGAAGTCTTCGCCGACAAGGGCAACCTGCTGCGCCTGCACACCGACCTCCCCAACTACTGGGACGCCTGGGACATCGACAAGCACTACAAGAACCGCTACACGGACCTGCTGGACGCCGAGTCGGTCACGGTCGTCGAGGAGGACCCGCTGCTCGGCGCGATCCGCGTCTCGCGCTCCTTCGGCAAGGGGTCGAAGCTCACCCAGACGATCACCCTCCGGGCCGGCAGCCCTCGTATCGACTTCGAGACCGACATCGACTGGCACGAGGCCGAGAAGATCCTCAAGGCGGGCTTCCCGGTCGACATCCGGGCCCCGCACTCCTCCGCGGAGATCCAGTTCGGCCACATCCAGCGGCCCACCCACACCAACACCAGCTGGGAGGCGGCCCGCTTCGAGGTCTCCGGCCACCGCTGGGTGCACATCGCCGAGCCCGGCTACGGCGTCGCGGTCATCAACGACTCGACCTACGGCCACGACGTCTCCCGCACGGTCCGCGAGGACGGCGGTACGACGACCAGGGTCAGCCTGAGCCTGGTGCGCGCCCCGCGCATCCCGGACCCGGAGGCCGACCAGGGCCGCCACCGCTTCGTCTACTCCCTCCTGCCCGGAGCGAGCATCGAGGACGCGGTCGCGGAGGGCTACGCCCTCAACCTCCCCCTGCGGGTGGCGGATTCGGCGGGCGCGCCGGAGCCGGTCGTCTCGGTGGACGGCGAGGGCGTGACGGTCGAGGCCGTGAAGCTGGCGGACGACTTGTCCGGCGACGTGGTCGTCCGGCTCTACGAGTCCCGCGGCGGCCGCGCCCAGGGCGTCCTGCGCACGGGCTTCCCGCTCGCCGGCGCCCAGGTCACCGACCTGCTGGAGCGCCCGCTGGAGGACGCTGAGGTCGTCGAGGGAGCCGTCCCGGTCGCGCTCCGCCCCTTCCAGATCCTGACGCTCAGGCTGCGGAGGGGCTGACGCATGGCCGTACAACCCTGGTTCACCGACGCCAAGTTGGGGATCTTCGTCCACTGGGGCATCTACGCCGTCGACGGCGTCCAGGAGTCCTGGTCGTTCTACGACGACATCGTGCCGCACGACCGGTACATGTCCCAGCTGGAGCGCTTCACCGGCGCCGAGTACGACCCGAAGGCATGGGCGGACCTGTTCGCCCGCGCCGGGGCGAAGTACGCCGTACTGACGAGCCGTCACCACGACGGTGTGGCCCTCTGGGACACGCAGTACGGCGACCTCAACCTCGGCAAGGACTACCTCGGCCCCTACGCGGAGGCCCTGCGCGAGAAGGGTCTCAAGGTCGGCTTCTACTACTCCCACTCCGACTGGAACCACCCCGACTACGCGTCCACGCGCAAGCCGGGCCGCCCGCCGGAGCTGGAGGACAACCGCTACTCGGAGGTCGCGGCCGAGGACGAGGACCTGGACGCCTGGGAGCGGTTCATCGCTTACCGCGACGGCCAGATCCGCGAGCTGGCCTCCCGCTACCGGCCGGACCTGATGTGGTTCGACGGCGAGTGGGACCGCAGCGAGGAGCAGTGGCGCATCCCCGAACTCGCCGCGCTCATCCGGTCGTACGTCCCCGACGTCGTCTTCAACGCCCGCATGCTCAGCGAGGGCGACTACGCGACGCCGGAACAGGGCGCCCCCATCGTGCCGCCGGACGGCCCCTGGGAGCTGTGCCTGACCATCAACGACTCGTGGGGCTACCAGCACCACGACCACAACCACAAGTCGCTCGCCCAGCTGATCCGCTACTTCACGGAGACGATCGGCGGCGGCGGGAACCTCCTGCTGGACGTCGGCCCCATGGAGGACGGCACCATCCCGCAGCCCCAGGTCGAACGGCTGGAGGGCCTGGGGGAGTGGATCCGCAGGCACGCGGAGGCGGTGTACGGAACGGTGCGCGGCCTGCCCGCCGGGCACCACTACGGCCCCAGCACCCTCTCCGCCGACCGCCGCACCCTCTACCTCACCCTGTTCGACATCCCCCGTGCCGAGATCGGCGTCCGGGGCCTGGCGACAGAGGTCCGGAAGGTCACCGTGCTGGGGAGTGGCACCGAACTCGCCCACCGGGTGGTCGGCGGGCTGCACGACGCGGTGGGCGTGCTGTGGATCGACCCGCCGGCTGAGGCGGACCTCGATCCGTACGCGACCGTGCTGGCCGTGGAGCTGGAGGGAGAGCTGGAGCTGTACCGCGGTTCGGGCCGCTTCTGAGCCCGGCTCACATATAGCCGTCCCGGTTCTCGTGGCGCTGCTTCCGGGCTTCCCGCCGTCCTTGTACGAGTTCGGTCAGGGGAGCCCGGAGCGCGTAGATCCCGACGAGGGCGCCCGCGATGCCCGCCGCCGTGTACAGCCAGTTCCGCATCGAGGTGAAGCGGTGCGACCAGGTGTTGTAGACCTTCAGACGGATCTTGATCGGTGGGTCGAGGGTCTCCAGGGCACGGTTCGTCTCACCCTGGTAGGTGATGACGGTGAGAGCGAGGTCGTAGGCGCCCGGCTCGTCGGCCGACACGCCCCACTGCCACTGAGCGGTCTCTCCCGGCGCGGCGATGGCATGCCTCTTCGGGCCGTGCAACACCGTCTTCACGTCCGGGTCGTCCGCCGACAGCCCGGCGCCCTGCCATCCGCCCACCCGGAAGACCCGGGTCTCCAGGGCGGCCTGCGCGACGCGGCGCGAGGACTTCTCGCCGCGCGCGGTGAGGATGACGGCGTAGGTCAGATGGCCACCGACGGACATCGAGACGTCCGGGGTGTAGGTGAGGGACCCGTCGAAGAGGTGTTTGCGGTCGTTGCGGATCGAGGCCTCGAGGGCGGCCTGGCTCAGCCCCGCCCCCGAGCCTGACTCGCTGGGCACCCCGCACGCGGCGAGGCCGAGCGTGAGGAGGAGCAACAGACACCAGGCGGTCGCGGTCCTCGTCCTCACGCCTGAGCCGCCCCCGATTGCCGTCACGTCGAACCACGAGAAGGCCCCCGCGGCGGGTCAAGATTCTTCCCGCCGCGGGGGCCCGGGCGCCAGCCCTTCTTCCAGCCTCCTCAATTGCTCCTCAGCCGGTGAACCCGGCCGTGATCGAGGTGAACTGCCAGTTGTTCTGGCTGATGCCGGAGCAGTTGCTCACCACGCCGCCGCCCGGGCACGGCCGGTCGCGGTTGACCGACCAGAAGGCGAGCCGGGCGATGTGGTGGCTGTTCGACCAGTCCTTGATCTGGGTCCAGATCGCGGGAGTGGTGGTCTCCTGCTGGTCGGACAGGCCGTTCATGCCGGAGATCCCGATGTGGGAGTAGGCGGTGGCGTCGTCCCACCCGAAGGTCGACTTCAGCTTCGCCTTCAGGCCCTCCGCCGCGTTGACGGTGTTGCCGTACATGTCGGAGCCGCCGCCGAAGTCGAACGGCATGATCGTGAAGACGTCGATGTTGGCGCCCAGCGACTGCGCCTGCTCGATGAGCCGGTTGCCGTAGTACGTCGGGCCGGTGGTGGACGTCCCGAAGGTGACGATCGTCTTGAGACCGGGGTTGTTGGCCTTGACGGTCTTCAGCGCGGTCAGGATCTTCGCCTGGACGGCCTCGTTCTCGAACTCGTCGGAGTTCTCGATGTCCATGTCGATCGCCTTGAGCGAGTAGGCGTCGATCACCTTCTGCAGGGCCCCGGCGAGCGCGCTCGCTGAGGAGCAGTTGGCGCCGAGCTTGCTGCCCTGCCAGCCGCCGAACGACGGCACGATGTCACCGCCGGCCGAGCGGACGGCGTTGATCGCGGACTGGTCGGCGCCCCCGGTCAGCGGCCGGCTGCCGTCCCAGGCGGGAGTGCAGCCGCCGGAGTCCAGCACGAACGCCATCGTGAACCACTTGATGCCGGTCGCGCTCATCACCGTCGAGGGGCTCGGCGGGTCGCCCCAGCCCTCGTACAGATAGGGCGCGGCCTGCTTGAACCCGGTGCCGCCACCGCCGCCCGCATCCGTGGTCACGCTCACGGAGTTGGAGGCCCCGGAGGTGTTACCGGCGGCGTCCCGCGCCTTGACGGTGAAGGTGTACGACGTGCTCGGCGAGAGCCCGCTGACCGTGGCGGACGTGCCGGAGACGCTGAGGACGTTGTTCGAGCCGCTGTAGATGTCGTACGCCGTGACGCCGACGTTGTCCGTCGAGGCGTTCCACTTCAGCGACACGCTCGACGAGGTCTTGCCGGTGGAGGCCAGCCCGGTCGGCGCGGTCGGCGCCTGGGTGTCCGAGCCGCCGCCCCCGCCGGGGCCGTCGAGGCTGATGTCGTCGGCGTAGTAGGTGCCCTGCGCGTACCAGCCGTGGACGTAGATCGTGGCACTGGTCTGCGAGGCGCCGGTCGTGAAGGAGACGGTCAGCTGGCTGTACGCCGACGGGGATGTCGTCCACGTCGACGCACCGCCGCTGACGCCGAGATAGACGTAGGACCCGCGCACCCACCCTTGAAGCGAGTACGTGGTGTTCGGCTGGACGGAGACGGTCTGGCTGCACTGCGCGTTGTCGCTCGAACTCACCGCCCCCGCAAGGGCCTTGGAGCCGCCGTGCACGGGGGAGGAGACGACCGAACCGAGGTTGCCGGTGCAGGTCCAGGGGGAGAGACCACCCGACTCGAAGCCGGGATTGGTCAGGATGTTGGCCGCTTGGGCCGTACCGGGAAGAGCGATGGCTCCGGCGAGCGCGAGAGCGGCGGAACCGAGCAGGGCAAGAAGCCGACGTCTGTGACGTCCGAGTGTGTTGCGCACGCGATCTCCCTGGGGAATGGGGGTGTTCGGGAGTGCACAGAGGTGCAGAGAGGTGCGCAACACAAGTTGGTATGGACCAATCTCGGTGTCAAGGCCTGACGCCGAATTGGTCCATACCGGTGAGCTTCTTCAGGGGCGCGGAGCTGTGTCGATCTGCGGCTTCGCCGCGTGGGCGCGACAAGCCACAGACGCCCCGCAGTCGGCCGACAACCTAAATCGGCTGTACCTGAGCCGCGACACCGACGGAGTCGACAGGCGCCGGCACTGCCGGCAACAGAGGCTCCGCCTCCACCCTCTGCTGCGGCAGCGAAACCGCCCGCAGCGGCCGCGGCCCCGCCACCACCGTGTAGTCCTGCCCCAGGAACGGCGGCACCATCTCCCCGGGGTCCTCCCCGAGCGCCAACTGCACAGCGGCCCAAGGCGCGTTGACCCCGCACAGCGACAGCTGGTGCAAGCCGCCGGCGGGCCGTGTGTTGACATCCATCAGCACCGGCTCGTCGCCGAACATCCGGAACTGGATGTTGGACAGATAGTGCAACCCGAAACCCTCGGCGAGACGCCGCGCCGGCTCCAGCCACTGCTCGTGCAGCGTGAACCCGCGCCGCCGCCCGTTCTTGGTGCGCCCGATCGCCAGTCGCACCCGGTTGTCCGGCCCGGTGAGGCAGTCCACCGAGACCTCCGGTTGCTCCAGACGCGGCATCACCAGCCAGTCGACGGGCTCGTCGGCCTGCTCCAGCGCCTCCACCACCAGATCCAGCGGCACATACGGGCTCGGGAAGCCGTTGAGGTGAGCCAGCGAGAAGGGGGCGCGCGTGATCACGCGGAAGCCCACGCCGCCCGCGCCGGACGCCGGCTTGAAGCACGCCTTGTGCCCGCCCGCCTCCAACTCCTCCACGGCGGCTACGAGTTCACCCGCGGTCCGCACCCGCCACCACGGCGGCACGGGCACCCCGATCGCCTGGACCGCCTCGTACGCGATCACCTTGTCGTGGAAGACCGCCACCGCCTCCGGAGGCGGCGCCAGCAACGCCGTACCGACCGCCTCGAAGTCGGCGCGGTGCGCCACGATCGCCGCCTGGTGCAGCCGCGGCACGAACACGTCGATGCCGCGCCGCGCGCACTGGGCAAGGGCGTACTCGACGTACCCGGCCGGGGACAGGCCCTCCGGCTCCAGATCGGCGGTGTCGGCGGCGGCCAGCACAGGGGAGTCCGCATCCCCGTGCGTCGCATGGATCTCCACGGCACGATCGCTGGGATTTCGCCGCAGCTGATCCATGAAGAACACGTTCTCCGCGTACGTGCGGTTGAGCCAGACGCGTACGCGAGAGACCATGCAGGGCCGTCCTTTCACGGTTCGCGGGCACGGCTGAGCAGCCCGTGCCCGGGCAGGGGAGTTGGAGGGTCACCAAACCGCCCTTGAATGAAGGGAAGTTCATGGCGGTGGTGTTGGGGCGATCATACGGCTTCCGCGAGGCCCCGCGTGCAACGTACGTGTTACGGATTCAATGATCTTGCCGCCTTGTCGGTGAGCCGTGAAGTGTGTTCTCGTGGTCCCATTCGTGAGTGCGCGGATGCGCCGGGTGTACGGAGGGGGCGGAAGGTGACGTCGACGGCCGGTGGTGCCGGACAGCTGCTGGCCATCAGCGATCTGCACATCGGATACGCCGAGAACCGTGCCCTGGTCGAGGCGATGCGCCCCGAGACGGACGAGGACTGGCTGCTGGTGGCCGGTGACGTCTCGGAGATCGCGGCCGACATCCGGTGGGCCTTGAAGACGCTGGCAAGCCGTTTCCGCAAGGTCATCTGGGTGCCGGGCAACCACGAGCTTTGGACCCATCCGAAGGACCCCGTCACCCTGCGCGGAGTCGCCCGCTACGAGCACCTGGTCGCCCTGTGCCGCGAACTCGGCGTGACCACACCCGAGGACCCGTACCCGGTGTGGGAGGGCCCCGGCGGCCCGGTGGCCGTCGCACCGCTCTTCCTCCTCTACGACTACTCGTTCCTGCCGGCCGGCTGCACCACCAAGGAGCAGGGCCTCCAGTACGCGCACGGCACCGGCATCGTGTGCACCGACGAGTACCTGCTGCACCCCGACCCCTATCCGAGCCGCGAGGCCTGGTGCCGGGCCCGGGTCGCCGAGACCGAACGCAGGCTCGCCGCGCTCCCCGCCGACCTGCCGACCGTCCTGGTCAACCACTACCCGCTGGACCGGCACCCCTGCGACGTCCTGTGGCACCCGGAGTTCGCCATGTGGTGCGGCACCGAGCTGACCGCCGACTGGCACCGCCGCTTCCGCGTGGAGACCATGGTGTACGGGCATCTCCACATCCCGCGGACCACCTGGCACGAGGGTGTCCGCTTCGAGGAGGTGTCCGTCGGCTACCCCCGCGAATGGCGCAAGCGGACGCAGCCGCCGGGGAGACTGCGCCGCGTGCTGCCGAAGGAGGTCGGGGTCGAGTGATCGAGGAGCTGCTGCCGGACGAGGTGGTGGCCGTGGAGGTGCACGGCGACGACGGGAGCGAGCCCGCGCCCCTGTACCCCGAAGAGGCCGAAGTCGTCGCTCAGGCGGTGCACAAGCGCCGCCGCGAGTTCGCCCTCGTACGCGCCTGCGCGCGCCGCGCCATGGAGAAGCTCGGCGTGCCCGCGCAGCCCCTCCTGCCCGGCGAACGCGGCGCACCGGGCTGGCCGCCCGGCCTGGTCGGCAGCATGACCCACTGCGACGGCTACTGCGCCGCCGCCCTGGTCCGCGCCACCGACCTGGCTTCCGTGGGCATCGACGCCGAACCCCACCGGCCGCTCCCGGAGGGCGTCCTGGACGCCGTGTCCCTGCCCGCCGAGGCGGCCAGGCTGCGCCGCCTGTCCGTGCAGCACCCCGAGGTCCACTGGGACCGGCTGCTGTTCAGCGCCAAGGAATCGGTCTACAAGGCGTGGTTCCCCCTCACCGGACTGTGGCTGGAGTTCACCGAGGCCGACATCGAGGTCACCGTCGACCCCGACGAGCGGCTGCACGGCGGCTTCCGCGCCGAACTCCTCGTCCCCGGCCCGCTGGTCGGCGGCCGTCGGCTCGGCCACTTCGAGGGCCGGTGGACCGTCCAGCGGGGGCTGGTGGCGACGGCGATCACCGTCTCGCACACACCCTGAACCCCCGCCGGGCGGCCGTCGGCCGTCACGGCTCCGGGCACCAGCTCTGCAGCAGCCGGAAGAACTCCTCCTCGTTTCCCGCCAGTCCCGCCGCTGCCAGGGCCTGCTCCGCCTCGGCGAGCACAGCGGGCGGTACGACGGGCGGTCGAGAGGAGCCGGGGGGACCGTCGAACGCGGCTCGTACGGTGTGCAAGAGCCGCAGGTAGGCCTGGACGGCGGTGCGCTCGCGGTCGGTCAGTACGGCTGTGGGCATCGGTCGGCTCTCCCCGCGTCGGTCGTCGGTCGCACCCCGTACAAGGGGGTGCAACTCCAGCTTGCCGCCCGCCACTGACAATGGGGTCCGGGCACCTGCCGGTTCGCCCGCTTAGCGGAGGCGAAACCTCCTTGAAATCCCTTGTGGGAAAGCAGTTCTACGCTGGAGGGCAAGGGCTTTCGGTCGCCTCTGCGCGGCCTTGGACCGGGGAGGCGAGTGCGTGGTCGACGTCCCACGAAGGCGCCCGGCGCGCGCCGTACGGCTGCGCTCGGTGGCCGACGGAGAACTCGAGTTGCAGTACCGCGTGGTGCACGGATACCGGCGCGCCTTCCGCATGGCAGGGGAGGGCCCGGCGCTGGTGCTGATCCACGGCATCGGCGACTCCTCCGCGACCTGGGCCGAGTTGATCCCCGACCTCGCCCGCACCCACACCGTGATCGCCCCCGACCTGCTCGGCCACGGCGCCTCGGACAAACCGCGCGCCGACTACTCGGTGGCCGCGTACGCGAACGGCGTGCGGGACCTGCTCACCGCGCTCGGCATCGAGTCGGCGACGCTGGTCGGGCACTCGCTGGGCGGGGGCGTGGCCATGCAGTTCGCCTACCAGTTCCCCGAGCGCACCGAGCGGCTCATCCTGGTGAGCGCGGGCGGGGTCGGACGCGAGGTCAATCCCGTGCTGCGGCTGGTCTCCCTGCCGGGCGCCCACCTGATGCTGTCCACCCTGCGGTTGCCGGGGATGCGGCTGCAAGTGGGGCTGGCGGTGCGGCTGATGAAGCTCCTGGACACCGATCTCGGCCAGGACGCACCCGAACTGCTCACCCTCGTCGACGCCCTGCCGGACGAGACCTCCCGCAACGCGTTCATCCGCACCCTGCGCGCGGTCGTCGACTGGCGCGGCCAGGTCGTCACCATGCTCGACCGGTGCTATCTCACCGAGGGCATGCCGACCATGCTGCTGTGGGGCGACCGGGACAGCGTGGTGCCGGTGCGGCACGCGTACGGGGCACACGAGGCGATGCCGGGCAGCCGCCTGGAGATCTTCGAACAGGCAGGCCATTTCCCGTTCCACAGCGACCCCGCGCGGTTCGTGTCGCTGGTCGAGGAGTTCACGTCGAGCACGCATCCGGCCGACTGGAGCCGGGAGCACTGGCGCGAACTCCTGGTCGAGGGCCGGCCCGCCACCAGCGCCGGCCGCCCGGACAGCGCCCGCAACCGCGCAGTGGAACGCGACCTGAGGGAGGCCAGCGAGCGCAGTGCGACGTGACAGATCCCGGCCGGCCGTGACCGCCGACGAGTGGATATTGCCTCGCCGGCTCAGGTGACCGGTCGGTAGCCTCGGGTCCATGAACCGTCGGCGGCAGAAGAAGCTCGCGGGTCAGCTCTTCGCGGCGATCTGGAGGGGCGACTCCGCCCGCGCGAGGGCCCTCCTACGGGCCGGGGCCGATCCGGAAAGGGCCGACGGCGAGGGCACCACGCCTCTCTATCTGGCATCCGTGAACGGGGAAGCCGCCATCGTCGATCTGCTCCTGACGTCCGGCGCCGCCCCGGACACCGAGAGCCGTGGAACCGGCGCGGAGGGCACACCGTTGTGCGCTGCCGCCTGCTGGGGCCACACGGAGGCGGTGCGTGCACTGTTGGCACACGGCGCCGACCCGAATCTCCGGGAGGACCACGGCACCGGCTGGTCTCCGCTGGACTGGGCGGACAACGGCCCTCATCCCGAAGCCGCCGCTCTCCTCACCGCGGCGGGCGCGAGGCCCCGCCCGCGAACCCCGTGACGGAGCCGACCGACGCGTACTCAGCCCTGCGGTCCCAGATACCCCAACGACGCCTCGATCCGCCCCGCCAGATGGTTGCGTCGCACCGGCCCGCGTACCCCCGAACCCGCCAGCCACGTACGGCACCTGCTGGCCAGCAGCAGGCCGAAGGACTCGGCCTGCTGCTCCTCGGCGAGTTCGAAACGGCTGCGGGCGGCCACCTTGCGGACGGCGTCCCGCAGGTCCGCGTCGTCGCTGAGGAGGCGGGCCGCGACCCGGGCGCCCTCGACGTGATGGCCGCAGTGCCCGGCCTTCATGTGCCACAGCTCGTGGCCGAGGATCACCAACTGGTGGTCCGGCGCGGTCCGTTCCTCGATGACGACGAGGTCCTGGTCGGTCATGTCGAGCCACAGCCCGCTCGCCGTGCCGACCGGGAAGGCGGCCGTGCGGAAGCGGACGGGCCGGCCGCGCCGTCTGCTCATCGCCCCGCACAGTGCGCCGTACAAGTCCTCGGGAGGTGCCGGTGCGGCAAGGGTGAGCTCCGAGACCAGTTCGCCGCACAGGCGGCGCATTTCCCTTCGGATGCCCACAGCTCTCCCCGGGCTCACGACTCGGGCCGCTTGACGCTCTCCAGGAGCATGTCCAGCCACTCGGCGACCTTGTCGCGGTGCTGGTCGGTGGGCAGTTGTGCGGCACGCCAGGCGATTCCGCGGACACCGTGGTCCTGCAGCAGCCGCTCCAGCGGGTCGTCGGCGGCCGCGGCCGCCTCCCGCTCGGCGAGCTTGTGCAGGAGTTCCTGCTCGGTGCTCTGCAGGGCGCTCGTGAGGGCCTCGGGGTCCTCGGCCGTGAGGAATCCGGCGTGCACCCGGAAGAAGCGCTGGATGGCGTCGCAGTGCTCCATGGTGGGCCGCCGGTCGCCGTTGATCAGCGCGCCCGCCTGCTGGCGCGACATGCCCGCGCCGTCGGCGATCTCCTGCTGGGTGTACTTGCGCCCGTTGGGCTTGAGCCGGGTGCGGCGCAGCAGGTCCAGCCGCTGCAGAAAACGCTCCTGCACATCGGGCTCGCCCGCCGGACGGCCGCTCAGCAGCGCCCTCACCACGGGCTCGGGAACGCCCGAGGCGGCGGACAGGCGGCCGGTGTCGAAGACCTCCGCGTGCTCCACGCCGAGCCGGTCGGCGAGCGTGGTGACGCGAGCGACGACGGCCGGCAGCGCAGCGGTCGTAGCCGTGGTGCCCGGACCCTCGAAGCCATCCGTCACCGACAGATCTCCTACGTTTCGCACAGGCTTCTCACAAGCGGTTGCCGTGAACCCGACGGAGATTACCGGGTAGTTCGAACTCACATCCAGGTGTCGCCACAACTGTGGCCAATTTCAGCCGTCAACAAGCATGAAATGCCACGATAGTTGACACGACTCGATCCGGGGCCGCAGGATCAAGGCGCCGCGTGAAGGCCGCAGAGGCAAGAGGGGTGACCTCCCGATGGCGTATCAGGCAGGAGGGCAGCGTCCGGCACCGCGGCCCGTCCCCGAGAGTCTCGAGGCCCAGGCGTATCTGCAGGACTACGCCGCCCTCCTGGAGGCCGTTCCCTTTCCGTCCGTCGTCCTCGACCACCGCTGGGACGTCGTTCTCTCCAACAGTGCTTTCGCGTCACTTTTCCGTGAGGTGAGCCCGCACCCGACGGCGATGCCCGGCGACAACTTCCTCAGATTCGTCCTGTTCCACCCGGACGCGGGCACGGTCCTCGGCGAGCACGAGTGCAGCTGGTGCCTGCCGATGCTCGCGCACTTCGCGGCCGCGGTCGAACGCTATGGCCACGACCACGGACTGCAGTCCATCCGCCGCGACATCGCCCAGGACCCGATCATGGAGGCCGCCTACCGGCAGGGCCTGCCGCACTGGATCCGCGCGGTCGGCGAACAGGCCGTGGCGCACGACGGGGCCGTACGCCCCCTGACGCACCCCGATCCGCGCTGGGGCGCCACCGACTGCCGCGTGGTGGACGAGACCCCGAGGACGCTGCAGGACATGGGGTACACACGGATGACGCTGGTGCTGCGGGAGACCCGCCCCAGCCGTCCCAAGACCCGCAAGCCCCGGCATGCGGCGGCGCATCTGAGGGTGGTGCCGGCCCCCGAGGCCTGACCGCCGCCGGGATCAGCCCGGGGAGATCACCAGCACCAGGGGGATGTCCCGACAGGGGACCAGCTGCAATCCGCGAAACCGTCCGGGCCGCGCCCGCTGCAGCACGGCGGCGAAATCCGGCCCCTTGGTGAGAGATCCCGCCAGATGGGCGGGGTCTGCGGAGGCGGTCACCCGCCCGCGGGCGTTCACCAGATGGGCCGGCCCGGGCAGCCGGCGCAGCATCGGCATCACGGCCGCCTCGAAGTGCCGCAGATACACGTCCGCCGCGGCCACTCCGGCGAACCGCCCCTCCATCCGCACCGGCGCGGACAGTGTGAGGCTGTACTCGTCGGAGCAGAGGTAGTCGACGTACGGCCCGGCCACCGCACGCTCCCCGGTGTCGCGGGGCAGGGCGAACCAGTCCCAGTGCGTGTAGTCCGCGTAGGCCGACTGCTCGGGATCGAGGTCCAGCAGCAGCGGCCGTACATCGCCCTCGGAGCCGCTCTGCCACCACTCCAGCCAGGCCGGTACGTCGGTGAGCAGCCCCGGCGCGGCGACGAAACCGACGCCGGAGACCAACTCGCCCTGGGACAAGCGCAGATGGAGGCCGGGGCGCAGTGCGGCGAGGTCGACGGTCGCGGGGCGGCGGCCCTCGGCGGCCACCCGGGCCAGCAGCTCATCGGTGTCGGTACGGGTGGCGGCCACGGCCTCGAACACGCTCTCCAGGGCAGAACGCACCCCGGCCACGACCGACTCCTCCGGTGCCGTGCCGACTGCTGCCGTCGCGAGGCTCATGGCTGCCCTCCAGCGGACGGGAACCGGTCGCGACGCCTACAGGGTCAGACGCAGGGCGACGAGCCGCGCCGTGGAGTCCTGGACGCACCGCTCGGCCAGTTCCCTGGCCGTTTCGTGGGCCCCATCCTGCACGGCCGAGATCACGGCGCGGTGACGGTCCGCCACCTCTTCACGATATTCGTCGTCCCCGAGCACAAGACACAGCAGTGCGCCGATCTCGGTCTGCAGCGAGACCTGTTCCCGGGTGAGGCGGGCGGACTGCGCCGCGGCGGCCAGCTCCACATGGAAGCGGCCGTAGACCCGACTGCGGGCCGCCGCGTCCGCCGCCCGCGTCAACTCCTCGGCCGTGCGCTTCAGTTGTACGAGATCGTCCGGATCCGTGCGCTCGGCGGCGAGCCGGGCCGCCGTGCCCGACAGGGCCGCCCAGTGGTCGCCGAGGTCGCGCAGCTCCTCGGTGCTCCAGCCGCGCAGACGCACCTTGAGCCGCTCCTCGCCGGGGGCCTCGGGCAGGGAGACGAAGGAGCCGCCGCCGCGGCCCCGGCGGGTGGTGACCAGGCCCTGCTGGCGAAGGGCCATCAGCGCCTCCCGCAGGGTCACCGTGGACACGCCGAGCTGCCCGGCCAGCTCGCTCTCGCCGGGCAGCTGCTCCCCGTCGGCGAGCAGCCCGAGCTCGATGGCGTCACCGATCCGGCGGACGACCGCGTCGACGCGCGCCCGGCTGTCGACCGGGGTGAAGACGGCTCTGCGGGCGCCGCCGTTCATCTGCTGCTGCTTCACGGCCACCACCTCGTGCATTGACTCAAGCTTTACCCTAAGGGGGCCTTGAGCTTTGAACTATGACTTCATATCTTTCCGTGCAACGTAGCAACGTACGAGAACGCCAGAAAGGTTCCCGTCCATGGAGGGAATTGCGATCCGGCTGCAGGATCTGCGGAAGTCCTTCGAGGAGACGACCGCCGTGGCCGGGATCGACCTGGAGATCCGGGACGGCGAGTTCTTCTCCATGCTCGGCCCCTCCGGCTCCGGCAAGACCACCGTCCTGCGCATGATCGCCGGGTTCGAGATCCCCACCGCGGGTCGGATCGAGCTGGCCGGTCAGGAGGTCACCGGCCTCGCCCCCTTCGAGCGGGACGTCCACACCGTCTTCCAGGACTACGCCCTGTTCCCGCACATGACCGTCGAGCAGAACGTCGCCTACGCCCTCAGGATCCGCAAGGTGCCCAAGGCCGAACGCCTGGTCCGCGCCCGCAAGGCACTCGCCGAGGTCCGCCTCGAAGGCTTCGGCAAGCGCCGCCCCGCCCAGCTCTCCGGCGGCCAGCGCCAGCGCGTCGCCCTCGCCCGCGCCCTCGTCGGCCGCCCCCGCGTACTGCTCCTCGACGAACCCCTCGGCGCCCTCGACCTCAAGCTGCGCGAGCAGATGCAGGTCGAGCTCAAGGAGCTCCAGCGCGAGGTCGGCATCACCTTCGTCTTCGTCACCCACGACCAGCAGGAAGCCCTGACGATGAGCGACCGCATCGCCGTCTTCGACCAGGGCCGCATCCAGCAGGTCGGCACCCCCGCCGAGATCTACGAACGCCCCGCGACCCCCTTCGTCGCCTCCTTCGTCGGCACCTCCAACCTGCTGGAGGGCGAGTCCGCGCAGCGGGTCGTCGGCAGCCCCGGCACCTACAGCATCCGCCCCGAGAAGATCCGCGTCCTCAAGGAGTCCGCGGATGACGACCAGCCGGACCACGCCACCGCCACCGGCACCGTCGTCGAGGTCGTCTACCTCGGCGACGCCACCCGCTTCCTGGTCGACCTCGACGCCGGCGGCCGCCTCACCGCGCTCCAGCAGAACCTGGAGACCTCCGCCGAGGACGTCGCCGCCTACCGCGGCACCCGGGTGCGCCTGCAATGGCGCCACCGCCACACCGTCCAGGTCCCCGACGCCCGCTGAAGCCCTCTGTCCCGTAGGGAGAACGTCGTGCGCCCCACCCGAACGCTCCAGGTCGCTGCCTGCGCAGCCGCACTGCTCCTGGCCGCCACCGCCTGCTCGTCCTCCGGCA
Organism: Streptomyces sp. NPDC001157; assembly: GCF_053598255.1. Classification (NCBI taxonomy): domain Bacteria; kingdom Bacillati; phylum Actinomycetota; class Actinomycetes; order Kitasatosporales; family Streptomycetaceae; genus Streptomyces; species Streptomyces sp. NPDC001157. Next base: position 405,291 of record NZ_JBSFJW010000001.1, on the reverse strand, counting down.
ACGGCAGCTCCTCGGCCACCGGCCTCAACCCCCCGGACCTCAAGGCGCCCACCAAGCTCGGCAGGACCGAGGGCAAGGTCAACCTGATCGCCTGGGCCGGCTATGTCGAGGACGGCTCCAACGACCCCAAGGTCGACTGGGTGACCCCCTTCGAGAAACAGACGGGCTGTCAGGTCGACTCCAAGGTCGCGGCCAGCTCGGACGAGATGGTCAAACTGATGAAGACCGGCGAGTACGACGCCGTCTCCGCCTCCGGCGACGCCTCCCTGCGGCTCATAGCGTCCGGCGACGCGGCCCCCGTCAACACCAGGCTCGTACCGAACTACAAGGACATCTTCAGCGGCCTGAAGAACGGCGGCTGGAACTCGGTCAAGGGCCAGATGTACGGCATCCCGCACGGCCGCGGCGCCAACCTGCTGATGTACAACACACAGAAGGTCACGCCCGCCCCGACCTCCTGGTCCGCCGTCTTCGACGACGCCGCCAAGTACAAGGGCCACGTCACCGCGTACGACTCACCGATCTACATCGCCGACGCCGCGCTGTATCTCAAGGCCACCAAGCCCGAGTTGAAGATCAAGGACCCGTACGCGCTCGACCAGAAACAGTTCGACGCCGCCGTGGCCCTGCTGAAGAAGCAGAACGCGAACATCGGCGAGTACTGGAGCGACTATCTGAAGGAGATCTCCGCCTTCAAGAGCGGCGACTCCGTCGTCGGTACCACCTGGCAGGTCATCGCCAACCTCGCCGCCGGCGAGGGCGCCAAGGTCAAGGCCTTCGTGCCCAAGGAGGGTTCGACCGGCTGGTCCGACACCTGGATGGTCTCGGCGAAGGCCAAGCACCCCAACTGCGCCTACAAATGGCTGGACTGGATCGTCTCCCCGAAGGTCAACGCCCAGGTCGCCGAGTACTTCGGTGAGGCCCCCGCCAACTCCAAGGCGTGCGACCTGACCAGCGACAAGAACTTCTGCACGACGTTCCACGCCGCCGACGAGAGCTACTGGAAGAACATCGCCTTCTGGAACACGCCCATCGAGCAGTGCCTGGACGGGCGGACCGACGTCAAGTGCGTGCCGTACGCCAAGTGGGTCCAGGCCTGGACCGAGATCAAGGGCTGAGTACATGGCCGTACTGACCCGGACCGCGGGGGCGCTGCACCGCCGCCCCCGCCTCCGGCTGACCCTGCTGCTGACGGCGCCGCTGCTGTGGCTGGCCGTGCTCTATCTCGGCTCGCTCGGTGTGCTGTTCGCCTCCGCGTTCTGGACGACGAACTCCTTCACCTCCCAGGTGGTGAAGGTCTGGTCGACCGACAACTTCCACGAGCTGTTCACCACGCCCGTCTACCGCCAGGTCATCTTCCGCAGCATCGGGGTGGCCCTCGCGGTCACCGCCCTGTGCGTGGTGATCGCCTTCCCGGTGGCCTTCTACACCGCCCGGGTCGCCCGTCCGAAGTGGCGGCCGATGCTGGTGGTCGCCATCCTCACGCCGCTGTGGGCCAGCTATCTGGTGAAGGTGTACGCCTGGCGGCTGATCCTGTCCGAGGGCGGGCTCGCCGACTGGATGCTGAAACCGTTCGGGCTGGGCGGGCCTGGCTTCGGCCTGCCGGCCACGGTGCTGACACTGACGTACCTGTGGCTGCCGTACATGATCCTGCCGATCCACACGGCGCTGGAGCAGCTGCCCGCCAACCTGCTCGACGCGTCCGCCGACCTGGGCGCCAGGGGCTGGCGGACCTTCCGGTCGGTGGTGCTGCCGATGGTGCTGCCGTCCGTCGCCGCCGGGTCGATCTTCACCTTCTCGCTGAGCCTCGGCGACTACATCACGGTGCAGATCGTCGGCGGCAAGACCCAGCTGATCGGCAACGTCGTCTACTCCAACATCGAACTCAACCTGCCCATGGCCGCCGCGCTCGGCACCGTGCCGGTCGTCGTCATCGTGGTGTATCTGCTGGCGATGCGGCGCACGGGTGCGCTGAGCAGCCTCTGAAAGGCCTGTGCCATGTCACGTTCCACTGGAAGCTGGTGCTGTGCCGCATGCCACTGACCCGCCCCGCGCGCATCGCCTTGCGCATCGCCGCCGGCCTCGGCTTCGCGGTCGTCTACATCCCGCTGCTGCTCGTCCTCGTCAACTCGCTCAACCCCGACCGCAGCGCGAGCTGGCCACCGCCGGGCCTCACCCTGCACTGGTGGTCCGTCGCCTGGCGGAACTCCGGTGCGCGGGAAGCCCTCTGGGTCTCCGTCAAGGCGGGCCTCGGCGCCACCGCGATCGCCCTGGTCCTCGGCACCCTGATCGCCTTCGCCGTGGCCCGCCACCGCTTCTTCGGCCGCGACGCCGTCTCGTTCGTGGTCGTCCTGCCTATCGCCCTGCCCGGCATCGTCACGGGCATCGCCCTCAACTCGGCCTTCGGCACGGTACTGGCACCGCTCGGCGTCGGCCTCGGCCTGTTCACGGTGGTCATCGGACACGCCACCTTCTGCATCGTCGTCGTCTTCAACAACGTCGTGGCCAGGCTGCGCCGCACCGCCGGCTCGTACGAGGAGGCGGCCATGGACCTCGGCGCGAACACCTTCCGCGCCTTCGCCGACGTCACCTTCCCGCTCGTGCGCTCGGCGCTGTTCGCGGGCGGGCTGCTCGCCTTCGCGCTCTCCTTCGACGAGATCGTGGTGACGACCTTCACCGCCGGGCCCGGCATCGAGACACTCCCCATCTGGATCTTCAACAACATGACCCGCCCGCAGCAGGCACCGGTGGTGAACGTGGTGGCGGCCGTGCTGGTCCTGCTCTCCGTCGTTCCGATCTATGTCGCTCAGCGGTTGTCGGCGGACACGGCGACCGGAAGCCGGGTCTGAACCGGCCGAGTGACCAGCACGTGGCGCGATTGCGGCCGGCCGTGCGCGCACCATGTTCAGATTCAGTGGTATGTGACATAGTACTGCCGTGAGTCAGTCACTGACCTGCGATGTCGTGATCGTCGGAGCCGGTATGACAGGCGCCGCCTGCGCCCTCTACGCCTCCCGAGCCGGCCTGGACGTCGTCGTCGTGGACCGCGGCCCCGTGGCCGGCGGCACCACCGGAGCGGGGGAGGGCAACCTCCTCGTCTCCGACAAGGAGCCCGGCCCGGAGCTCGACCTCGCGCTGCTCTCCCAGCGCCTGTGGGCCGAGCTGGCGCAGGACTTCGGGGAGGCCGTCGAGTACGAGGCCAAGGGCGGCGTGGTGGTGGCCACCTCCCCCGGCGGTCTCGCCGCGCTGGAGGACTTCGCCGCCGGGCAGCGAGCCGCCGGAGTGACCGCCACGACGGTCACGGGCACCGAACTGTACGAACTCGAACCCCATCTGGCCCCCGGTCTGCCCGGCGCCGTCCACTACCCGCAGGACGCCCAGGTCATGCCCGCCCTGGCCGCCGCCCACCTCGTCCGGGCCTCCGGCGCGCACCTGTTCACCGGCCGGACGGTGACGGGTGTCCTTCGCACAACTGACGGACAGGTGCGTGGAGTTCGCACGGACCACGGCGACATCCGCACCCCGGCCGTGGTCAACGCGGCCGGCACCTGGGGCGGCGAGCTCGCCGCTCTCGCGGGCACCTCACTGCCCGTCCTGCCGCGGCGCGGCTTCGTCCTCGTCACCGAACCGCTGCCGCGTATGGTCCACCACAAGGTGTACGCCGCCGACTACGTGGCCGACGTGGCCAGCGACTCGGCCTCGCTGCAGACCTCGCCGGTGGTGGAGGGCACGGCCGCGGGACCGATCCTGATCGGCGCGAGCCGTGAACGGGTCGGCTTCGACCGGTCGTTCTCGCTGCCGGCCCTGCGGGCCCTCGCGGCGGGCGCAACGCGGCTGTTCCCCTTCCTGTCCGACGTCCGCGCCATCCGCTCGTACGCCGGCTTTCGCCCCTACATGCCCGACCATCTGCCCGCCATCGGCCCCGACCCCCGCGTCCCCGGCCTCTTCCACGCCTGCGGGCACGAGGGCGCGGGCATCGGGCTCGCGACCGGCACCGGGCATCTGATCGCCCAGACCCTGACCGCGAAGACACCCGACCTGGACCTCGCTCCGTTCCGCCCCGACCGCTTCCCCGAGGAGGCCCCGTGAGCTCCCCGCTGGACCTGGCTCAGGCACACCCGTGCCCGGCCTTCACGGTCACGCTGGACGGCCGTGAGATCGAGGCGCTGCCCGGCCAGACGGTCGCCGCCGCACTCTGGGCGGCGGGTGTCACCTCCTGGCGCACCACCCGGGGCGCGGGGCGCCCGCGCGGTGTCTTCTGCGGGATCGGCGTCTGCTTCGACTGTCTGGTGACCGTCAACGACCGCCCCAATCAACGGGCTTGCCTCGTTTCCCTCCAGCCGGGCGACGCGATCCGCACCCAGGAGGGGACCGGCCATGACGACTGACCGACCCCATCTCGCCGTCATCGGCGCGGGCCCGGCGGGCCTGGCCGCCACCGTGGCCGCCGCCGCGCACGGCGTGCGGGTCACGCTCCTCGACGCGGCCGCACGACCGGGTGGTCAGTTCTACCGGCAGCCGGCCGCCGAACTGCGCGCGCACCGCCCTCAGGCGCTGCACCACGACTGGCGGACCTGGGAGCGACTGCGGGACGGGCTCGACACGTACGTAAGGGCAGGCGACGTAACGCACTTGACGGATCATCATGTCTGGTTCGTCGAACGGCACACAGACCGGTTCACCGCGCACGCCCTGCTCGGCCCCGAACAGGAGGACCCGGTCGCCGTGCACGCCGACGCCGTACTCCTGGCCACCGGCGGCTACGAGAAGGTGCTGCCCTTCCCCGGCTGGACTCTCCCCGGCGTTCTCACCGCCGGCGGCGCCCAGGCCATGCTCAAGGGAACCCTCGCCGTGTCCGGACGCACCGCCGTGGTCGCCGGCACCGGGCCGCTGCTGCTGCCGGTCGCGACCGGCCTCGCCGCGGCCGGAGTGCGGATTGCCGCGCTGGTCGAATCCGCCGATCCCAGGGCGTTCGTACGACGGTCCCGGGCGCTCGCGGCCCAACCGGGCAAGCTCACCGAAGGGGCCGGATACGCCGCCCGGTTGCTGCGGCATCGCGTGCGTACCCTCACCCGGCACACCGTCGTCGAGGCACACGGCACCGAGCGGCTGGAGGCGGTGACCGTCGCCGCGCTCGACGGCGAAGGCCGGGTCCGGCCCGGCACCGCGCGCCGCATCCCCTGCGACACCCTCGCCGTCGGCCACGGCATGCTCCCGCACACGGACCTCGCCGAGACCCTCGGCTGCCGGCTCGGCGGCATGAACGTGCAGGTCGACGGCGAGCAGCGCACCGACGTCCCCCGCGTCTGGGCCGCGGGCGAGACCACCGGCATCGGAGGCTCGGCCCTCGCACTAGCCGAGGGCCACATCGCCGGACGCTCGGCCGCAGCCCGCCTCGCGGGCCGTGCACCGGACCCGCGCGAGTGGGCCGCGGCCGCCAAGACCCGTACTCGACTACGGGAGTTCGCCGCCGCGCTCGACGCCGTGTACGCACCGCCCGCCCACTGGACCGAGCTGATCACCGACGACACCGTCGTGTGCCGCTGCGAGGAGGTCACCGGCTCCGCGATCCGCGAGGCCGTCGCGGAGCTCGGCGCCGGTGACGTCCGCACGGTGAAGCTGCTGACCAGGGCCGGCATGGGCTGGTGCCAGGGCCGGATCTGCGCACCCGCGGTCGCCGGGCTCGCCGGATGTCAACTTGCCCCGTCCAGGCGCCCGTTCGCACGTCCCGTACCGCTCGGTGTCCTCGCCCGCGAGGACACGCACCCCACCGGGAGAGGATCCTCATGACCGACCACCGTCCCTGGCGCGGAGTCCTCGTCGCCACCGCGCTGCCGCTGAACGACGACCTCACGGTGAACCACGACAAGTACGCCGAGCACTGTGCCTGGCTCGTCGAGAACGGCTGCGACGGCGTCGTCCCCAACGGCTCGCTGGGGGAGTACCAGGTGCTCACCCCCGAGGAACGCGCCAAGGTCGTCGAGACGGCCGTCGCCGCGATCGGCGGGCAGCGCGTCATGCCCGGCGTCGCCGCGTACGGGTCCGCGGAGTCCCGCCGCTGGGCCGAGCAGGCCCGCGACGCCGGCTGCCACGCGGTGATGCTGCTGCCGCCCAACGCCTACCGCGCCGACGAGCGTTCGGTGCTCGCCCACTACGCCGAGGTCGCGAAGGCGGGCGTGCCCGTGGTGGCGTACAACAACCCGATCGACACCAAGGTCGACCTCGTGCCGGAACTCCTTGCGAGGCTGCACGGCGAGGGGTACATCCACGCCGTCAAGGAGTTCTCCGGGGACGTCCGTCGTGCCTACCGGATCGCCGAACTCGCCCCGGAACTCGACCTGTTGATCGGCGCCGACGACGTCCTGCTGGAGCTGGCGATCGCGGGTGCGAAGGGGTGGGTGGCCGGCTATCCGAACGCCCTGCCGGCCGCGAGCGTGGAGCTCTACCACGCGGCCGTCGACGGCGATCTGGCCACCGCGAACCACCTCTACCGGCAGCTGCATCCGCTGCTGCGGTGGGACTCCCAGGTGGAGTTCGTCCAGGCGATCAAGCTGTCCATGGACATCGTCGGGCGGCACGGCGGGCCGGTGCGGCCGCCCCGTATGCCGCTGCTGGCCGAACAGGAGGCCGTCGTACGGGCGGCCACCGAGAAGGCCGTCGCCGCCGGACTCGCTTAACCCACAAGGAGGCAGGCCATGCGCAGCAGACTCGTCCTGCACGCCGTCGACTCGCACACCGAGGGCATGCCCACCCGTGTGATCACCGGCGGGATCGGGACCATCCCCGGCGCGACGATGAACGAGCGGCGGCTGTACTTCCGCGAACACCGCGACGACATCAAGCAGTTGCTGATGAACGAGCCGCGCGGGCACTCCGCCATGAGCGGCGCGATCCTCCAGCCACCGGCCCGGGACGACTGCGACTGGGGTGTCGTCTACATCGAGGTGTCCGGCTATCTGCCGATGTGCGGGCACGGCACGATCGGCGTCGCGACCGTGCTCGTCGAGACCGGCATGGTCGAGGTCGTCGAACCGGTCACCACCATCCGCCTCGACACCCCGGCCGGAGTCGTGGTCGCCGAAGTGGCGGTGGAGGGCGGCGCGGCCAGGTCGGTGACGCTGAGGAACGTGCCGTCGTTCGCGGCGGGGCTCGACCGCAAGGCGACGCTGGCCGACGGGCGGACAGTGACCTACGACCTGGCATACGGCGGAAACTTCTACGCCATCCTCCCCCTGGACCAGTTCGGCCTCCCCTTCGACCGCTCCCGCAAGGACGACATCCTCGCCGCGGGCCTGTCCCTCATGGACGCCATCAACGCCGAGGACGAGCCCGTCCACCCCGAAGACCCGTCCATCCGCGGCTGCCACCACGTCCACCTGCTGGCCCCCGGCTCCACCGCCCGCCACTCGCGCCACGCCATGGCGATCCACCCCGGCTGGTTCGACCGCTCACCCTGCGGCACCGGCACCAGCGCACGCATGGCGCAGCTGCACGCGCGCGGTGAACTGCCCCTGCACACCGAGTTCGTGAACGAGTCCTTCATCGGCACCCGCTTCACCGGCCGCCTCCTCGGCACCACCGAGGTCGCGGGCCGCCCCGCCGTCCTGCCCAGCTTCACCGGGCGCGCCTGGATCACCGGAACCGCCCAGTACCTGCTCGACCCGGAGGACCCGTTCCCCGCGGGGTTCGTGTTGTAGGCGGCCCGATAATGTCCGGTAACCCAAGGAGGACGATCACGATGGCCCAGCAGCACCGCCCCGCCCTTCCCTCGCTCGGCGGCAGGAAGCCCAACTTCCGGGAGAAGGTCGTGGACGTGCTGCGGGCCGCGCTGATCTCCGGTGAACTGCGCCCCGGCCAGGTGTACTCGGCGCCGGCCCTCGCTCCCCGCCTGGGCGTCTCCGCGACCCCCGTCCGCGAGGCGATGCTGGAGCTGGTGAAGGAAGGCATGGTCGAGATCGTCCCGAACAAGGGGTTCCGGGTCACCGAGGTCTCCGAGAAACAGCTCGACGAGTACACCCACATCCGGTCCCTGATCGAGATCCCGACGAGCGTCGGCCTCGCGACCACCGCCGGCCTCGACGACCTGGAGGCGCTGCGCCCGCTCGCCATGGAGATCGTCACCTCGGCCTCGCAGGGCAACCTCATCGACTACGTCGAGGCCGACCTGCACTTCCACCTCGCTCTGCTCGCCCTGGCCGGCAACGACCATCTCGTGGAGGTCGTACGGGATCTGCGGCAGCGTTCACGGCTGTACGGACTGACCGCTCTGGTCGAGTCGAAGCGGCTGCAGGCCTCCGCCGAGGAGCACCTCGAACTTCTCGATGCGCTGGTCGCGCGTGACGCCGAGGCCGTGCGCGAGGTGATGACACGTCACCTCGGGCATGTCCGAGGGCTCTGGGCTGCCCACTGAGAGTCTGCCCGCACCATTACGCAAGCGGTTTGCATTTCTTGCGCTATTCTTGCGCGCATGACGCGACGACTTGCTGAGGTGGCGAAGAAGGTCGGGGTCAGTGAGGCCACGGTCAGCCGGGTGCTGAACGGCAAGCCCGGAGTCTCGGAGGCCACCCGGCAGGCGGTGCTCAGCGCCCTGGACGTCCTCGGGTACGAGCGGCCCACTCAGCTGCGCGGCGAGCGCGCCCGGCTCGTGGGCCTCGTACTGCCCGAGCTGCAGAACCCCATCTTCCCGGCGTTCGCCGAGGTGATCGGCGGGGCCCTCGCCCAGCTCGGCCTGACTCCGGTGCTGTGCACGCAGACCAAGGGCGGCGTCTCCGAGGCCGACTACGTGGAGCTGCTGCTGCAGCAGCAGGTCTCCGGCGTCGTCTTCGCCGGCGGCCTGTACGCCCAGGCCGACGCCCCGCACGACCACTATCGCCGGCTCGCCGAGCGCAACATCCCGGTGGTGCTGGTCAACGCGTCCATCGACGACCTCGGCTTTCCGGGTGTCTCGTGCGACGACGCGGTGGCGGTGGAGCAGGCCTGGCGGCATCTGGCCTCCCTCGGACACGAGCGGATCGGGCTGGTGCTCGGCCCCGGCGACCACATGCCCTCGGCCCGGAAGCTGGCCGCCGCCCAGGCGCTCGGTGACCTCCCGGACGAGCATGTCGCCCGCGCCATGTTCTCCATCGAGGGCGGTCACGCGGCTGCCTCCCGGCTCATCGAACGGGGTGTCACGGGCATCGTCTGCGCCAGTGACCCCCTCGCGCTCGGCGCGATCAGGGCCGCCCGCCGCAAGGGTCTCGCGGTCCCCTCCCAGGTCTCGGTCGTCGGCTACGACGACTCCGCGTTCATGAACTGCACGGAACCCCCGCTGACCACCGTGCGTCAGCCCATCGAAGCCATGGGGCGGGCGGCCGTGGAGTTGCTGAACGCGCAGATCAACGGAACTTCCGTAGCCCCCGAAGAGCTGCTGTTCGAGCCCGAGTTGGTGGTCCGCGGGTCCACCGCGCAAGCACCCCGTCCCTGAGATCCACCTGTCTGTCGAATAATTACAAACTCTGCGCGACATCTTGCGGACGGATGTCGCCGGTGCTTGAGTGTGCGGCGCCCACCGCTCCGGCCACGAGGGGTCCACCGATGAGAAGCACCGGGTTCCGCCGTACGTTCGTCGCGCTCAGCGTCTGTTCTCTCGCACTCGCCGCCTCCGCCTGTGGATCGGGCGACGACGGATCGGCGAGCGGAAAGACCCGTATCACCGTCAACTGCGAGCCGCCCAGGAGCGCCAAGGTCGACCGCGGGTTCTTCGAGCAGGACATCGCCGCCTTCGAGAAACAGCACCCGGACATCGACGTCGTCGCGCACGACGCGTTCCCCTGCCAGGACCCGAAGACCTTCGACGCCAAGCTCGCCGGCGGGCAGATGGAGGACGTCTTCTACACGTACTTCACCGACGCCGGGCACGTCGTCGACATCAGGCAGGCGGCCGATCTCACGCCGTACATCAAGGAGTTGAAGAGCTACGACGCCCTCCAGAAACAGCTGCGCGACATCTACACCGTCGACGGGAAGATCTACGGCATCCCGCGCACCGGCTACTCGATGGGCCTGATCTACAACCGGAGGCTCTTCCAGAAGGCGGGCCTCGACCCCGACAAGCCCCCGGCCACCTGGGACGAGGTCCGCGCCGACGCCAGGAAGATCGCCGCACTCGGCAACGGCACCGTCGGATACGCCGACTACAGCGCCCAGAACCAGGGCGGTTGGCACTTCACAGCCGAGCTGTACTCCCAAGGCGGCGACGTCGTCAGCGCCGACGGCAAGAAGGCCACCATCGACACCCCCGAAGGGCATGCCGTCCTGCAGAACCTGCACGACATGCGGTGGGCCGACGACTCCATGGGCAGCAAGCAGCTCCTGGTCATCAACGACGTGCAGCAGATGATGGGTTCGGGCAAGCTCGGTATGTATCTCTCCGCGCCGGACAACATCCCGATCCTGGTGAAGGAGAAGGGCGGCAACTACAAGGATCTCGCCCTCGGCCCGATGCCCGGCGGCAAGGGCACGCTCATCGGCGGCGACGGCTACATGTTCAACAAGCACGACACGCCCGCCCAGATCCGCGCCGGCCTGAAGTGGCTTGACCACATGTTCCTCACCCCCGGCAAGGGCTTCCTCGGTGACTACGCCCGCGCCAAGAAGGCAAACGCCCCGGTCGGACTGCCCGAGCCGCGCCTGTTCACCGGCGCCGCCGACGCCAAGGACCAGCAGGTCAAGAAGGCCAACGCCAATGTCCCGGTGGAGAACTACCGGGCCTTCCTCGACGGCAACCACACCCTCCGGCTGAAGATCGAGCCGCCGGACGCCCAGCAGATCTACTCCGTCCTCGACTCGGTCGTCTCCGCCGTCCTCACCAAGAAGGACGCCGACATCGACCAGCTGCTGAAGGACGCTTCCAGCAAGATCGACGGCATCCTGGCGCGGGGCTGACGAGATGACGAAGACGGCCGAGCGGCAACCCGTGCGGACGGCCGCCGTCCACCCGGTCACGGCGCCGTCCCCGGAAGGGGGCCGGGGACGGCGCCGCCTCGCCGACCAGGTCCGCGCCTACGCCTTTCTCCTCGGCGGCCTCGTCTGCTTCGCCCTGTTCTCCTGGTACCCGGCGATCCGTGCCGTCGTGATCGCCTTCCAGAAGTACACGCCGGGCTCGCCGCCCGAGTGGGTCGGCACCGCCAACTTCACCCGTGTCTGGCACGACCCCGAGTTCACGGCCGCCTGGCGCAACACGCTCACCTTCACCCTGCTCGCCCTGCTGCTCGGCTTCGCGATCCCCTTCGTGCTGGCGCTCGTCCTCAACGAACTGCGCCACTGGAAGGCCTTCTTCAGGATCGTGGTGTATCTGCCGGTGATGATCCCGCCGGTGGTCAGCGCGCTGCTGTGGAAGTGGTTCTACGACCCCGGAGCCGGCCTCGCCAACGAGACACTGCGCTTTCTGCACCTGCCCACCTCGAACTGGTCCAACGGCACCGACACCGCGCTCATCTCTCTTGTCATCGTGGCCACTTGGGCCAACATGGGTGGCACCGTCCTGATCTACCTGGCCGCCCTCCAGTCCATCCCCGGCGAGCTGTACGAGGCCGCCGAACTGGACGGCGCGAACCTGCTCCAGCGCATCCGGCACGTGACGGTCCCGCAGACCCGTTTCGTCATCCTCATGCTGATGCTCCTGCAGATCATCGCGACGATGCAGGTCTTCACCGAACCCTTCGTGATCACGGGAGGCGGTCCGGAGAACGCCACGGTCACCGTCCTCTACCTGATCTACAAGTACGCCTTCCTCTACAACGACTTCGGCGGGGCCTGTGCGCTCAGCGTCATGCTCCTCGTGCTGCTCGGCGCCTTCTCCGCCGTATACCTGCGTCTGACCCGCTCCGGAGAGGAGGACGCGTGAGCGCCACCCGCACCCTCGTCTCCCCGGCGACGCTCGCCCGCCCGCGCGGGAGGACCGCGTACTGGACGGTGTTCACCGTCGTCCTCGTCCTGTTCGCGCTCGCCTTCCTGTTCCCCGTCTACTGGATGGTGACCGGCGCGATGAAGTCGCCGGACGAGGTGGCGCAGACCCCGCCCACGATCGTCCCCGCGCACTGGCGCCTGGGCGGTTACACCGACGCCTGGGACCTCATGCAGCTGCCGCAGCACCTGTGGAACACGGTGGTCCAGGCGGCCGGCGCCTGGCTGTTCCAACTGGTCCTCTGCACGGCCGCCGCCTACGCCCTGTCCAGGCTCAGGCCCGCCTTCGGCAAGGTGATCCTCGGCGGGATCCTCGCCACCCTGATGGTCCCGGCCCAGGCCCTGGTCCTACCGAAGTACCTGACCGTCGCCGACCTCCCCCTGATCCACACCAGCCTGCTCAACGACCCGCCGGCCATCTGGCTGCCTGCCGTGGCCAACGCCTTCAACCTCTACCTGCTCAAGCGGTTCTTCGACCAGCTCCCGCGAGACGTCCTGGAGGCCGCGGAGATCGACGGCGCCGGGAAGCTGCGCACGCTGTGGTCGATCGTGCTGCCCATGTCGCGACCTGTGCTCGGGGTCGTGTCGATCTTCGCGCTGGTCGCCGTGTGGCAGGACTTCCTGTGGCCGCTGATGGTCTTCTCCGACACCGGCAAGCAGCCGATCAGCGTGGCACTCGTCCAGCTGTCGCAGAACATCCAACTGACCGTGCTCATCGCCGCGATGGTGATCGCCAGCATCCCGATGGTCGCCCTGTTCCTGCTCTTCCAGCGGCACATCATCGCCGGGATCAGCGCGGGCAGCACCAAGGGCTGACGCCCTCCCTCCGACAGAAAGGCAAGCACAGTGGGACAGCCCCGCCATGCCCCCACGGAGTGGTGGCGCTCCGCCGTCATCTACCAGGTCTACGTCCGCAGCTTCGCCGACGGCGACGGCGACGGCACCGGTGACCTCGCCGGCGTCCGCGCCCGACTGCCCTACCTCGCCGAACTCGGCGTGGACGCCCTGTGGTTCAGCCCCTGGTACCTGTCACCGCTGAAGGACGGCGGCTACGACGTCGCCGACTACCGCGCGATAGACCCGGCCTTCGGCACCCTCGCCGAGGCGGAGAAGCTGATCGCCGAGGCCCGCGAACTCGGCATCCGCACGATCGTCGACATCGTCCCGAACCATGTCTCCGACCGGCACCCCTGGTTCCGCGCCGCCCTCCTCGGCGGCCCCGAACGCGAGCTGTTCCACTTCCGTCCCGGCCGCGGCGCCCACGGCGAACTCCCGCCCAACGACTGGACGTCCCAGTTCGGCGGCCCCGCCTGGACCCGGCTGCCCGACGGCGACTGGTACCTGCACCTCTTCGCCCCCGAACAGCCCGACCTCAACTGGGCGCACCCGGCGGTCCGCCAGGAGCACGAGGACATCCTGCGGTTCTGGTTCGAGCGCGGTGTCGCCGGAGTCCGCATCGACTCGGCCGCCCTGCTGGCCAAGGACCCCGCCCTGCCGGACTTCACCGAGGGCCAGGACCCGCATCCGTACGTCGACCGGGACGAACTCCACGACATCTACCGCTCCTGGCGTGCCGTCGCCGACGAGTACGACGGCATCTTCGTCGGCGAGGTCTGGCTCCCCGACCCCGAACGCTTCGCCCGCTATCTGCGCCCCGACGAACTCCACACGGCCTTCAACTTCGCCTTCATGACCTGCCCCTGGGACGCGCGCAGGCTGCGTAAGTCGATCGACGAGACCCTCGCCGAGCACGCACCCGTGGGCGCCCCCGCCACCTGGGTGCTGTGCAACCACGACGTCACCCGCACGGTCACCCGCTACGGCCGCACGGACACCGGCTTCGACTTCGCCTGCAAGGCCTTCGGCACCCCGGCCGACCTCGCCCTCGGCACCCGGCGCGCCCGCGCGGCCGCCCTGCTGTCACTCGCCCTGCCCGGCGCGGTCTATGTCTACCAGGGCGAGGAGCTGGGCCTGCCCGAGGCCGACATCCCCCTCGGCCGCATCCAGGACCCGATGCACTTCCGGTCGAACGGCACCGACCCGGGACGCGACGGCTGCCGGGTGCCACTCCCATGGGCTGCCGGGGCGCCGTATGCGGGATTCGGCAGCCGTACGGAGCCCTGGCTGCCGCAGCCGGACGGCTGGACGTCGTATGCCGTCGACCGGCAGGACGCGGACACCGGCTCGATGTTGGCTCTCTACCGCGCGGCCATCGGGCTGCGCCCCGTGTTCGGCGACGGACCCCTCACCTGGGAGCCCGCACCCGAGGGCGTCCTCGCCTTCAGCCGGTCCGGCGCCCGGTGCCTGGTGAACCTCGCCGACATCGCCGTCGACCTGCCGGCCCACCCCCAACTCCTCCTCGCCAGCGGCCCCTTGGACGCCGAAAGGCGACTGCCGAAGGACACCGCGGTCTGGCTGCGCGCCTGAGCCGCACCGCGCCCTCCCCGCCATCCCCGCACCCCCACCTCGAAGGGATCAGCACATGCACAGGACTGTCAGGGGCATGCCAGCAGCTATGGTCGTCGCCCTCTCCGCCGGTCTGCTCACCGCCACGGCCCCCGCCGCACATGCCGCCTCCGGCGCCACCCTGCCCTTCACCTCCGTCGAGGCCGAGTCCGCAACCACCACCGGCACCAGGATCGGCCCCGACTACACCCAGGGCACCCTCGCCTCCGAGGCCTCCGGGCGCCAGGCCGTTCGGCTCACCTCGGGCCAGCGCGTCGAGTTCACCGTGCCGCGCGCCGCCGATGCCGTGAACGTCTCCTACAGCGTCCCCGACGGCCAGTCCGGCACGCTCGACGTGTACGTCAACGGCCAGAAGATCACCAAGACGCTCGCGGTCACCTCCAAGTACTCGTACATCGACACCGGTTGGATCCCGGGCGCCAAGACCCACCACTTCTTCGACAACGCCCGGCTGCTGCTGGGCCAGAACCTCCAGGCCGGTGACAAGATCGCCTTCCAGTCGACCGGCACCCAGGTCACCGTCGACGTGGCCGACTTCGAGCAGGTCGCCGCTGCCGGCGGCCAGCCCGCCGGGTCGGTCTCGGTCACCTCCAAGGGCGCCGACCCCACCGGCAACGGCGACTCCACCCAGGCCTTCCGGGACGCGATCTCGGCCGCGCAAGGGGGAGTGGTGTGGATCCCGCCCGGCGACTACAGGCTGACGTCCTCGCTCAGCGGCGTCCAGAACGTCACCCTGCAGGGCGCCGGCAGCTGGTACTCCGTCGTGCACACCTCGCGCTTCATCGACCAGTCGAGTTCCTCGGGCGGTGTGCACATCAAGGACTTCGCGGTGATCGGCGAGGTCACCGAGCGGGTCGACTCCAACCCGGACAACTTCGTCAACGGCTCGCTGGGGCCGAACAGTTCGGTCTCCGGCATGTGGATCCAGCACATGAAGGTCGGCCTCTGGCTGATGGGCAACAACGACAACCTGGTCGTCGAGAACAACCGCATCCTCGACACCACCGCCGACGGCCTCAACCTCAACGGCAACGCGCACGGGGTCCGTGTCCGGGGCAACTTTCTGCGCAACCAGGGTGACGACTCGCTCGCCATGTGGTCGCTGTACTCCGCCGACACCGACTCCAGCTTCGAGAACAACACCATCTCGCAGCCGAACCTCGCCAACGGCATCGCGATCTACGGCGGCACCGACATCTCCGTCAAGAACAACCTGGTCGCCGACACCAACGCCCTCGGCAGCGGTATCGCGATCTCCAACCAGAAGTTCCTCGACCCGTTCTCCCCGCTGGCCGGCACCATCACCGTCGACGGGAACACGCTCGTGCGCACCGGCGCGATGAACCCCAACTGGAACCATCCCATGGGCGCGCTGCGCGTCGACTCGTACGACAGCGCCATCAACGCCACCGTGAACATCACCGACACGACCGTCACCGACAGCCCGTACAGCGCCTTCGAGTTCGTCTCCGGTGGCGGGCACGGGTATCCGGCCGGCAACATCACCGTCAGCGGTGCGACCGTGAAGAACACCGGCACGGTCGTCGTCCAGGCGGAGACGCAGGGCTCGGCGAAGTTCAGCAACGTCCAGGCCACCGGCGTCGGCGCGGCGGGCATCTACAACTGCCCCTACCCGTCCGGCTCCGGCACCTTCACCCTCACCGACGGCGGCGGCAACTCCGGCTGGAACAGCACCTGGGCCGACTGCTCGACCTGGCCGCAGCCCGGCCAGGGCAACCCCGATCCCGACCCGAACCGCAACCTCGCCAAGGGCCGCCCGGCCACCGCAACCGGCTCGCAGGACGTCTACACGCCGGGCAAGGCGGTCGACGGCGACGCGAACAGCTACTGGGAGTCGACCAACAACGCCTTCCCGCAGTCCTGGACGGTCGACTTCGGCTCCACGCAGACCGTGCGCCGCCTGGTGCTGAAGCTGCCGCCGTCCGCCGCCTGGGGCGCCCGCACCCAGACGATCACGGTGCTCGGCAGCACCGACGGCTCGAACTACTCGACCGTCGTCGGCGCCACCGGCTACCGCTTCGACCCGGCGACCGGCAACACGGCCACCGTCTCCCTGCCCGCGAGCACGAACCTGCGCCACCTGCGGCTGACCGTCAGCGCCAACACGGGGTGGCCCGCAGGCCAGTTCAGCGAGGTGGAGGCGTATTCGACTTCGTGACCGCGTCCTGCGGGGTTCCGCGCTTCGCCGCCTGGATCCGCTCGTACACATGGGTCCGCAGCTCGGCGAAGCGCGGGGCCACCCTGGTGCGCAACTGGTCCCGTTCGTCGGGCAGATCGACCTTCAACTGCTCCTGTACGACGGTGGGGGAGGCGGAGAGGACGACCACCCGTTCGCCGAGGTAGACCGCCTCGTCGATGTCATGGGTGACGAACAGGATCGTCATCCCGCGCTCCCGCCACAGCGCTCGTACCAGGTCCTCCAGATCGGCGCGGGTCTGCGCGTCGACCGCCGCGAACGGCTCGTCCATCAGCAGTACGCCGGGCTCATAGGCAAGCGCCCGAGCGATGGCGACGCGCTGCTGCATACCGCCGGACAGCTGCCACGGGTACGCCCCCGCGGCGTCCGTCAGCCCGACCGACTCCAGCGCGTCCGCGACCAGCTCCCTGCGCCGCTCCTTGCTCAAGCCCTTCTGTTTCAGGGGGAGTTCGACGTTCTCGCCGACCCGCATCCAGGGGAAGAGGCTGCGCCCGTACTCCTGGAAGACGAACGCCATCCCCGGCGGCGGCCCACTCACCGGCTTGTCGGCGAGCAGCACCTGGCCGGACGTCGGAGTGAGCAGTCCGCCCACGCACTTCAGCAGTGTCGTCTTGCCGCAGCCCGACGGGCCGACGAGACAGACGAGTTCGCCCGCCTCGACCGTGAAGGTGAGATCACGGATCGCCTCGACGCGGCGGCCGGCACTCTCGTAGACCTTCCGCAGGCCGCGTACGTCGAGCATGGATCGCCCTTTCACGATGCTCACTCAGGACCGCCGGGTGGATGCGCGCAGACCGTGGTACCAGGCGAGCACCCGGCGCTCGACGGCCTGGAAGACCACGGAGAGCAGGAAGCCGAGCAGGCCGAGGACGAGGATCCCGGTCCACATGTCGGGGATCGCGAAGCTGCGCTGGAACTGGACGACGGTGAAGCCGATGCCGTTGCCGGCCGCGAACATCTCGCTGATGACCATCAGGATGATGCCGATGGGCAGCGCCTGGCGCAGGCCCGCGAAGATCTGCGGGCTCGCCGAGCGCAGGACCAGGCCGCGCAGGCGGGCGAGGCCCGTGATGCCGTAGGAGCGGGCCGTTTCCAGCATCACCGGGTCCACGGCGCGCACGCCCTCCACCGTGTTGAGCAGGATCGGCCAGACGCAGCCGCCGGCGATCACCACGATCTTCATCGTGTCGCCGATGCCCGCGAACAGCATGATGACCGGGATGAGGACCGGGGGCGGCACCGCGCGCAGGAACTCCAGGACCGGCTCGCAGACCGCGCGGACCCGCCGGTAGGAGCCGATGACCGTGCCGAGGGCGATGCCGACGACGGCCGCCGTGGCGTAGCCGACGGTGAGCCGCAGGATGCTCGGCAGGACGTCCGTGCGCAGGCGGTCGGCGGTCCAGACGTCCGGGAAGGTCTGGAAGACCGTGCGCAGGGGAGGCCAGAAAGGGTCGGTGCTGCCGTCCGAGGCCGCCCACCAGACGGCCAGCAGGCCCACGGGCAGGGCGAGCACGAGGAACAGCCGGAGGAGTACGCGCCTCACATCGCCACCTCCCCGCGCACCGACTGGTGCCAGGCCAGCGCCCGCCGCTCCACCGTGCGCGCACCGACGTTGATCAGGAGTCCGAGCAGCCCGGCGACCACGATCAGCGCGTACAGCTCGGGCACGGCCTGGGAGGCCTGCGCGACAGCGATCTGTCGGCCCAACCCCGGTGCGCCGATGACGAGTTCGGCGGTGATGGCGAGGATCAGCGCCACGGCCGCGGCGAGCCGCACACCCGTCATGACGTACGGCAGTGCGCTCGGCCACAGCAGATGGCGGACCCGCGCCCAGGTGCCGAGGCCGTACGAGCGTGCCGTCTCCTCGGCGACCGGGTCGACGTCCTGGACGCCGTACAGGGTCTGGATCAGTACCTGCCAGAAGGACGCGTACACGACGAGCAGCAGCACCGACTCGAGTTCGGCGCCGTACAACAGCACGGCGAGGGGGATCAGGGCCACCGAGGGGATCGGGCGCAGGAACTCGATCGTGGAGGCCGTCGCCTCGCGCAGATACGGCACGATCGAGATGATCACGCCCACGACGATCCCCGCGCCGACCGCGATCGCGAGGCCGATCGCCCAGCCGGTGAGGGTGTCGCCGAGCGCCGACCAGAACGCGCTGTCGTTGACCTCGTCCCACAGGGCGGAGGCGATACGGCTGGTCGGCGGGAAGTAGGCCTCCTTGACGAGGCCGAGCCGCGGTGCCGCTTCGCCGAGCGCGAGGAAGGCCGCGAGTCCGGCCGTACCGAGGGCGGCGTTCGCGCCCTTCATGGCAGCAGTGTGTCCAGGTCGGGGGTCTTCTTGAAGAAGCCGAACTCCTGGCCCAGTTTCTCCTGCGCCTCGATCGAGGCACGGTTCGCCTCAGCCGGCCACTTGGGCAGGGTCACCTTGGCCAGCACCGAGGCGGGAACCTTGGTGTACGTGGTGACGATCTGGCGGACCTCGCCCGGATGGGCGTTCGCGTAGGAGAGGGACTGGGCGGTGGCCGTCTGGAACTTCTTCACCACGTCGGGGTTCTGCTGGGCGTACCGCGTCGACGTGAAGTACATCGCGACGGTGAGGTCAGGGGCCACGTCGACCAGGGGCGAGGCGATCTCGCGGCCACCCTGGTCCTTGATGGTGGTGAGCGCGGGCTCGACGGCCATGGCGGCGTCGACCTGGCCCTGGTCGAGCGCGGCGGGCATCTGGTCGAAGGGGATCTCGACGAACTTCACCTTGTCCGGGTCGCCGCCCGCCTTCTTCACCGAGGTGCGCATGGACAACTCGACGATGTTCTTGAGGGTGTTGACGGCGACCTTCTTGCCCTCGAGATCCTTCGCGGTCTTGATCGAGCTGTCCTTCTTCACCAGGGCCGCTCCGAAGTCCTTGCCCTGTAAGCCGGTTGAGGCGACACCGTTGGAGATCGCCTTCACGGGCACGTTGTTGGACTGGGCGACCATGAGCGAGAACACGTTGGAGAAGCCGAACTGGTACTGGCCGGAGGCCACGCCCGGCACGATGGCGGCGCCGCCCGCGGCGAGCGTGGGCGACAGCTTCAGGCCCTGCTTCTCGTAGAAGCCCTTCTTCTCACCGAGGTAGAGGGGCGCGACATCGACGATCGGGATGAGACCCACCTTGACGGTGGTGATGCCCCCGGACGACTCACCCGCTTTCGACGAACCCCCGCCGGACGAACCACAGGCCGTCGAGACGAGCAGGAAGGCGCCGGCGCTGAGACCGGCGAACAGACGGCGCATGAATCCTCCTGTGCAGAGAACGGTGCAGAGCGTGGTGCAGCGGTGTTCCGACAGGTTGTGCGCAACGCGCACAGTAGTGCGCGGAGTTACTGAGCGGGAAGGTAGAAGCCGCAACGGATGCGGTCAATGGGCTCGCCGACAACATTGTTGACACTCTTGTCGGCTCGCTGGCCCGCACACGACTGCGCCCCCTGACGGGTGCTGCGTCAGAGGGCGCCGTCGTCGACCGGGTGCGGGCCGACCTCGGGATCACAGGTCCAGCACGAGCTTCTTCCCCCGGCAGCGGGACACACAGATCATCATCGTCTCCCCGCTCTGCTGTTCCTCGGCGCTGAGCACCGAGTCCCGGTGGTCCGGGGTGCCGTCGAGGACGTCTGTCTCGCAGGTGCCGCACGTGCCCTCGGTGCAGGAGAACAGCACCTCCACGCCGGCGGCGCGCACGGCATCCAGTACGGAGACGTCCGGCGTGACCGTGACGGTACGGCCGCTCTGCGCCAGCTCGACCTCGAACTCGCCGTTCTCGCCCGCCTCCTGGGCCTTCGGCGAGAACCGCTCGACCCGCAGCCGCTCGGCCGGGCAGCGCTCCTCGACCGCGTCCAGCAGCGGCCCCGGACCGCAGCAGTACACGAGCGTGCCCTCGGGCAGGTCGTCCAGCACCGAACCGAGGTCGAGGAGCCCGGTCTCGTCCTGCGGGCAGACGGTCACCCGATCCCCGTACCGCCCCAACTCCTCGGTGAAAGCAATGGAGTTGCGGGTGCGGCCGCCGTACAGCAGCGTCCACTCGGCGCCCGAGGCCTCTGCGGCGGCCAGCATCGGGAGGATCGGGGTGATGCCGATCCCGCCCGCGACGAAGCGGTAACGCGGCGCACTCTCCAGGCGGAAGTGGTTGCGCGGCCCGCGCACCCGTACCTTGTCGCCCTGCCCCACCTGCTCGTGCAGATGGGCGGATCCACCGCGCCCGTCCGGCTCCCGCAGCACGGCGATCCGCCACACCGAACGGTCCGCGGGATCCCCGCACAGCGAGTACTGCCGCTCCAGTTCCGGCCCGAGCACGACATCGACATGCGCGCCCGGCTCCCAGGTCGGCAGGTCCTCGCCGAGCGGGTGGCGCAGGGTCAGGGCGAGCACGCCGTCGGCCGCGAACTCCCGGCTGTCGACGACGAGTTCGGCTTCGTACACGGTCATGAGCTGTTTCCTCGCGGCGCGGCGGGCTCGTGTCCTTCGGGGTGGGCGAGCATCCACTCCCACATCTCGACCGGGTCCTGGGCGCTGTGCTCGGCGCCGCAGTGACAGGTGCCGTGCAGGACGTCGGTGCCCGGCAGCCAGTCGATGCGGTAGATCTCGCCGGTGGGGCTGCTCACAGGACCTTCTCCACGGGCTTGTCGCCCTCCTCGACCAGCCGGGCGAGGATACGGCGGGCGGCGAGGCCGCCGGTGTCGATGTTGATGCTGAGTTCCTGGTACCCGGTCCGCTCCGTGCCGAGCGTCTTGTGCAGCAGGTTGAGCGCGACCACGTCCTGCATGACCACGGTGTGGTTGTTGCTCCGCATGAACTCGGTGACCTCGGAGTCCTCCGTCGCCCAGTCGCGCGAGACGGCCCAGAAGTCGTACACCTTGCCGTCCGTCGACGGCGTGATCGCGTAGGTGATCTCGGTGTGGAAGCCGTTCGGGTCGCTGCCGTCGGCCTCCGGCAGCACGCCCACCGGTGCGATCCGGCTGTGCAGCAGATACAGACAGGGCGCGTGGTACTCGATGTCCTGCCAGCGTGTGATCCGGCCCTTGATGCCGGTGGAGTTGGCGTAGAACGGCGGGCACTCGGCGTCGTCCATGTGCCGGCTCACCCGGACGATGCCCGCGCCCTCGTCGACCTCGGTGGTGATCGGCGTCTCGGCGACCTCGGGGGTGCCGATGTAGCCGCCGTGCAGATACGTCTCGTGGGAGAGGTCGAGGAGGTTGTCGACCAGCAGCCCGTAGTCGGCGTCGATGGGCTCCATGCCGCGCATGGTGACCCAGCCGGGCGCGTCCAGGTGCCGGGCCCGGGGGATGGTCTGCGCATCGGCGAGGGCCGGGTCGCCGATCCACACCCACACCAGCGAGTCCAGCTCGACCACCGGGTAGGAGGCGACCCGGGCGGTGCGCGGCACGCGCTTCTGACCGGGCACGTACACACAGGTGCCCGTCGTGTCGTAGGTGAACCCGTGGTAGCCGCACACGAGCTTGTCGCCGTCCAGCCGGCTGGGCTTCTCGTGCAGCGGGAAGCGGCGGTGCACACAGCGGTCCGCGAGCGCGACCGGTGTCCCGTCCTCCTCCGTCCGGTAGAACACGAGCGGTTCACCGAGGATCGTCCGGCCGAGCAGTTCCTCGCGCCCGACCTCGTGGCTGTAGGCGGCGACGTACCACTGGTTCCTGGCGAAAGCGGTCATGTGCGGCATGGCGGTTCCCGTCCCTGTCGGCGGGGCTTCGTCGCCCCGCGTGCCGTGGTTGGACTCAGCGTCCTGACGGCCGCGGTGGGTGCACAAGGTGGCTTCTGTCAGGCGGAAGGGGTTCCGTGAAAAGGCTGGTCAGAGCTCTGCCCTACCTGCCCTGCCCGCTCCGCGGCCCGCACGGCGCTAGCATCGGGTCCCATGATCGTATGGATCAACGGCACCCACGGCGCAGGCAAGTCGACGACCAGTCCGCTCGTGCAGCAACTGCTCCCGGACTCACGGGTGTTCGACGCCGAGAAGGTCGGCGAGACACTCATGGACATCACGCCGGGGCTGCCCGCGACGGACAACTTCCAGCACTGGCCGCCGTGGCGGCCGCTCGTCGTCGAGACCGCCCGCCGCGTACTCGACTACACCGGCGGCACCCTGGTGATCCCCATGACCGTCCTGGTCGAGCAGTACTGGCGCGAGATCAGCGCGGGCCTCGCCCGACATGCCGTCCCGGTACGGCACTTCGTCCTCCACGCCGACCAGGACACCCTCCGTGGACGCATCGCAGGCGACCCTCTTGGACCCAACTCCCCGTTCCGTCTCAAATACGTCGAGCCCTACGCCGAGGCGGCCCGCACATGGCTGCACAGGGAGGCAGAGGTCGTCGACACCACCCACATCACGCCCGCCGAGGCCGCCCTGCAGATCGCAGAGGCCGTCAAGAGCTGACCCCCGGGATACCTGACCGATGGAGAACTCCAGGGGTTCCTGGGTGAACACCACGCATGACTGGTCCAGCGCCGTCGACCCGGACCATCTGGCATCCATACGACAGGCCCCGGAGGAGTTCGCGCCGGGCGGCCCGCGGCATCTTCTCCTTGAGGTGCTCGCCTACGCCGCTGACGAAGCATCCAGCAGGGGCGGTGGGCGCTGTCTCGTCACCCTCTGTCCGGACGGCTCCATCTCCGTGGCGGACGACGGGCGGGGCACTGACACCCGGACGGACGAGCACGGTCAGATCGTCAAGAAGCCTGTCATGGCTTCGAAGGATCTCCGGTTCTTCGACTTCCCGGACGTGGAGCGGCTTCCGGACGGCCATCCGCGTCGGGGCATGTCCGTGGTCGCGGCGCTGAGTGAGTGGCTCGTCCATACCAACCGCCGCCTCAACGGTGCCTGGACCCAACGCTACGAGCGCGGCATCCCGGTCACTGACCTGGAGCCCGTCGAGGCCGACGGCACCACCGGCACATGTGTCCACTTCAGACCGGACGGCTCACCGGGACAACTGGAAGCGCCGACGGCGGGCGAGCTCAGGCGTCTGGCAGCGATGTGGCCGGACCTCGATATCCAGGTCGTTGACCGGCGCGGCACCGGACGTTCACGGCCGGGCGAGGACGCGGGTCCGTAGCAGTGCGAGCGATGCCCGCTACACCTCGCCCGTGGCGAACAGTTCGAGGTGTCCGCACTTGGGGCAGCGGTATGCCTCTATCTGCCGGCGGGGCCGTCCCATCCGCTTGGCGCCGCCGAAGATGCCCCGCTCCAACGCGCCCTCGATCCAGCGCGCGTACCCCCGCGAGTGCTCGCCGCTGTCCTCGATGAAGCCCTGTGCCAGACCCACGGTGCCGCAATGGGTGCACGTGTAGTTGTTCATCCCGTGAGTGTAGGGAGGGTGCCTGCCTCGTCCTGCCCCGGCCGGCGCGGCCGTCGCGGCGCACCTCGCGTACCGACGACTTTCACATGGGCGCCACCGGACCCTTCCCTGACGTTTGGTGCTCTTGGAACACTCGCACCGCGCGCAATCCGTCATGTTCCGGCCATCCGCACCAGGATGAGAGGCAATCAACCCATGCCCGAAGTCAACCGGCGCCGATTCCTGCAACTCGCGGGCGCGACCACAGCCTTCACCGCCCTGTCGAACAGCATCCAGCGCGCCGCCGCGCTGCCCGCGAACCACCGCACGGGATCCATCGAGGACGTCGAGCACATCGTCGTCCTGATGCAGGAGAACCGTTCGTTCGACCACTACTTCGGCTCGCTCAGAGGCGTCCGCGGCTTCGGCGACCCGCGTCCGGTGGTGACCCGGCAGGACGGGAAGCCGGTCTGGTACCAGGCGGACGCGAGCGGCAAGGACATCCTGCCCTTCCACCCGGACGCCGACGACCTGGGCCTGGCCTTCATCCAGGACCTCCCGCACGGCTGGAACGACGGACATGCCGCCTTCAACGGGGGCAAGTACGACAAATGGGTCCCCTCCAAGGGTTCCACGACGATGGCGTACCTGACCCGCGACGACATCCCGTTCCACTACGCGCTCGCCGACTCCTTCACCATCTGCGACGCGTACCACTGCTCGTTCATCGGCTCGACCGACCCGAACCGCTACTACATGTGGACCGGTTACACGGGCAACGACGGCCAGGGCGGCGGCCCGGTCCTCGGCAACGACGAGGCCGGCTACAGCTGGACCACCTACCCTGAGCGCCTGGAGAAGGCCGGCGTCTCCTGGAAGATCTACCAGGACGTCGGCGACGGCCTCGATGCGAACGGCGGCTGGGGCTGGATCCAGGACGCCTACCGCGGCAACTACGGCGACAACTCGCTGCTCTACTTCAAGCAGTACCAGAACGCCCAGCCCGGCAGCCCGCTCTACGACAAGGCCCGCACCGGCACCGACGCCCGCAAGGGCGAGGGCTTCTTCGACCAGCTCAAGGCCGACGTCAAGGGCGGCAAGCTGCCGCAGATCTCCTGGATCGTCGCCCCCGAGGCCTTCACCGAGCACCCCAACTGGCCCGCCAACTACGGCGCCTGGTACGTCGCCCAGGTCCTCGACGCGCTCACCTCCGACCCGAAGGTGTGGGCGAAGACGGCCCTGTTCATCACGTACGACGAGAACGACGGCTTCTTCGACCACCTCGTCCCGCCGTTCGCACCGGGCTCCGCGGCCCAGGGCAAGTCGACGGTCGACGTCGGCCCGGACCTGTTCAAGGGCAGCAGCAGCCACCCCGCCGGCCCCTACGGGCTCGGCCAGCGGGTGCCGATGATCGTCGTCTCGCCCTGGAGCAAGGGCGGTTATGTCTGCTCCGAGACGATGGACCACACGTCGATCATCCGGTTCATGGAGCGTCGCTTCGGCGTGCACGAGCCGAACGTCTCGCCCTGGCGGCGGGCGATCTGCGGTGACCTGACCTCCGCGTTCGACTTCTCCCGTACGGACACGAAGCCGGTCGCCCTGCCCGGCACCGACGGCTACCGGCCGCCGGACCACAACCGCCACCCCGACTACGTGCCGACCCCGCCCGCCCACCCGGTCCTGCCCAAGCAGGAGCCAGGTCTGCGCCCGGCGCGTCCCCTCAAGTACGCCCCCCATGTGGACGGTTCGGCGGATACGGCCTCCGGGAAGTTCACACTGACCTTCGCCTCGGGAGCGAAGGCGGGCGCCGCCTTCCTGGTGACCTCCGGCAACCGCACCGACGGGCCCTGGAGCTACACCACCGAGGCCGGCAAGACGGTCTCGGACGCCTGGAACTCGGCGTACTCGAACGGCTCGTACGACCTGGCCGTGCACGGCCCGAACGGTTTCCTGCGCGTCTTCAAGGGGCCGAACAAGACCGCGGGGCCCGAGGTCACCGCCCGCCACAGCGGCGACGACATCGAGCTGACCTTCACCAACAAGGGCTCCGGCACGGTCCGTCTGAAGCTGACGGGTGGATACGGCTGCAAGCCGCGGACCTTCACGGTGCGGTCCGGAGCCACGGTGCGGCACACCGTCGACCTCGCCGCCGGCCGACGCTGGTACGACCTCACCGTCACCTCCGAGGCCGACGCCACGTTCCTGCGGCGGTTCGCCGGACATGTCGAGAACGGGCGGCCGGGGGTGAGCGACCCGGCGATCATCACGGGCTGAACTGTCGGGTAAAGGCTGGTGAACAGCGGATCGCGGGGACTGGCCAGGAGCCGGTGGGCCCGGGGTAGTGTGCCCCGGTGACCACGCATTCGAACACTCCTGCAGGCTGGTACCCGGATCCGCACGGAGCGCCCCAGACTCTCCGCTACTGGGACGGCGCCCAGTGGACCCAGCACACCAACACGGACCAGCAGCAGGCATCTCAGCAGCAGGTGCCGCAGCAGCAGGTACCGCAGCAGGCCGCCGGGCCGGACCCGCGTGTGCAGCGTCAGGTGCAGCAGCAGGCCGGGGTCGCCGCCGGCGGCCCCGGCGGCGGCAGCCTGTTCACCGAACCGGTCCTGGTGGTCAACCAGAAGGCCAAGCTGATCGAGCTGACCAACGAGTACAAGGTCATGGATCAGAACGGCAACCAGATCGGTTCGGTGATGGAGGTCGGGCAGAGCACGCTGAAGAAGGTGGCGCGCTTCGTCTCCAGCCTCGACCAGTTCATGACCCACCGGCTGGAGATCCGGGACGCGTACGGCCAGCCGCAGCTGGTGCTGACGCGGCCCGCCAAGGTCTTCAAGTCCCGTGTGCTCGTGTCGCGTCCGGACGGTTCGGCCGTCGGTGAGATCGTCCAGCAGAACATGATCGGGAAGATCAACTTCGCGATGAACGACGCCAACGGCCGGCAGGTCGGCGCGATCAAGGCGGAGAACTGGCGGGCCTGGAACTTCGCGATCGTCGACCACGCGGACAACGAGGTCGCCCGGATCACCAAGACCTGGGAAGGTCTTGCCAAGACGATGTTCACGACCGCGGACAACTACGTCCTGCAGATCCACTACCAGCTGCCCGAGCCGCTGCTGAGTCTTGTCGTGGCGACGGCACTCACTGTGGACACGGCGCTCAAGCAGGACTCGCGCGGGCTGGGATGACGCCCCGGGCAGTGCTCACAGGGGTGTGAGGTGTCCCGGATCCGAAGGCTGCCGGGGCACCAACGCCGGTTCGGCTGTTGCCGTTTCCGGCCGTAGTGCCAGGACCGCGGCCACCGGGTGCTCCTCGTCGACCGTGACGACCGGAGCGGCAGAAGCGACCGGAGCAGGCGTCACCCGGGTCAGCAGGACGACGCCCCAGGACGCAAGTGCCGCGCCCGCGGCGGCGAGCAGCACGCCCTCCGGGCCGCCGCGCAGGCCCTGGCCGAGGAGGGTGAGGCCGATCACCGAGGCGGCCACCGGGTTGGATAGCGTCACCATGGCGAGCGGGGCGCCGAGTCCGCCCCGGTACGCCGTCTGGGAGAGCAGCAGACCGCCGACCGCGAAAGCGGCCACCAGCACCGCCACCAGGACGACCTGGAGGCTCAGCGCGGAGCCGGACCGGTCGGTCGCGGCCACCGTCACGGTCTGCGTGAGCGCCGACGCGACGCCGGAGGCGAACCCGGACGCCGTGGCGTGCCGCAGACCCGGCCGGGCTCCCGGCCGCGACAGCAGCCCGATCAGCGCGACCGTGGTCCCCGCGACCGCCAGGGCCTCGGTGAGGCTCAGCACCTGCTCGGGCGCCGACCCGGACGCGGTGACCAGCAGCGCGGCCAGCCCGGCCAGCGTCAGCGCGGTGCCCCGCCACTCGGTCGCGCTGACCTTCCGCCCGGCCGCCCGCGCCCCCATCGGCACCGCGGCGACCAACGTGAGCGCGCCGAGCGGCTGAACGACGGTGAGCGGACCGTACTTGAGGGCCACGACATGCAGCAGTGCGGCACCGGCGTTGAGCCCGACAGAGGCCCACCAGGCGCCCGTGCCCAGCAGTCGCAGCATGCCGGTGCCGGAGCTGCGGGAGGCGAGCCGCTCCTGGGCCACGGCGGCGGCCGCGTAGGCAACGGCGGAGACCAGCGACAGGGCGACGGCGACGAGTGTGGCGGTCATCGGCCCGCTCCTACGAGGACGTGGTCGTCGGCGACGGGGGCGGCGAGCTTCTCGCTGCCGCGACCGGCCGTGGTGACGGTGCGGTGCGGCCGCTGGACCAGCGCGAGGGCGGCACCGAGCATGACGGTCGCGACGATCGCGTCGAGCCAGTAGTGGTTCGCCGTGCCCACGATGACGAGGAGAGTCACCAGCGGGTGCAGCAGCCACAGCCAGCGCAGGCGGGACCGGGTCGCCGCGATCAGACCGATCGCGACCATCAGGGCCCAGCCGAAGTGCAGCGACGGCATCGCTGCGAACTGGTTGGAGAGGTGGTCCGAGGACGGCGGTCCGTAGACCGACGGACCGTACACGTGCGCCGTGTCGACGAGGCCCGTGGCGGCCAGCATCCGCGGCGGCGCCAGCGGGAACACGAAGGGCAGCACCAGGGCCGCGGAGGTGACCGTGGCGAGGACCCGGCGGGCCCACACGTAGTGCGCGGGGCGCCGCAGGTAGAGCCAGATCAAGAAGGCCGCGGTGGCGGGGAAGTGGACGGTCGCGTAGTAGGTGTTCGCGAGGTGCACCAGGGTGTCGCTGTGCAGCAGTACCGACTGCACCGAACCCTCGCCGGGCAGATGGAGCGTCCGTTCCAGGTCCCACACGCGGTGCGCGTTGCGCAGGGCTTCGCCGGTGTGGCCGGTCGCCAGCTGGCGACCGAACTTGTAGACGAGGAAGAGCCCTGCGACGAGCAGGAACTCACGGACGACCGGAGGCCGCGCTATCGCGTCGGTCTCTCCTTCTGCAGGCTCGGTGCGGGCATTCATCCCCCGGCCCCTTCGCTGACGGTGGTGCGTGTGCTGGTACGTGGTGAGACCCGGACCGGAGTCCGAACTCATCGGTACGCCTGCGTGCCGAAACGAAAGCGTTCCGATACGGCAGTGTACCGATACGCGACCGTTCCGGTACACTGGCGTATCGATTGAGGTACGACACACTGGAAGCCGGGAATAAAGCGCGTATAAAGCCGGCGCTCGGAGTGAGGGAGAAGAGCAGATGACGTCGCAGGCCGCGGACGGACCGCAGACGGTTGCCGCCTCGCGCCGCTCCAAGATCACGCGCGAGCGTGAGCAGGAGTTCTTCGACGCCGTCCTCGAGCAGATCCGCGAATGCGGATACGAAGCCGTCACCATGGAGGGGGTCGCCGCCAGCACGCGCTGCAGCAAGTCCACGCTGTACCGGCAGTGGAAGACCAAGCCCCAGTTCGTGGTGGCCGCACTGCGCTCCCGCCGCAAGGCCCGCTTCGAGGGCATCGACACCGGATCGCTCGCGGACGACCTGCGCGAGGCGGCGCGGGCCGTGGGCCGCTGGTCGCAGAACGACACCAAGCTGCTGCAGGCCCTCGGGCACGCCGTCACGCAGGACGCCGACCTCGCCAAGGCGCTGCGGGAGGCGCTCGTCGACCCGGAGATCGCCGCGCTGAAGGAGATGCTCAATCGCGGGGTCGAGCGCGGCGAGATCACCGCCGGCCACCCGGCCCTGGAGTACATCCCTGCGCAGATGTTCGGCGTCGTACGCGCCCGCCCCGTCGTGGACGGCGAGTACGCCGACCCCGACTACCTGGTCCGCTTCGTGGAGGCCGCGGTGCTGCCCGCACTGGGCCTGACCTGAGAATCAGGCCGCCGTCCGTGGGATGACTGGACGGCGACCTGCTCGCGCCGCACCGTGGGGACGGGGGCGGCGCGTACCCCCGGCCGGGTGGGGCTCCTCTTGAGCGGAGGGGCGCCCCACCCGGCCGATCACTGTCCGGGGCGGTTCACACCGTCTGGCCGTTGCCGCCGCCGGTCGAGACCTTGATGCCCTTGGTGATGTCGTCGATGACCGACTGCTTCTCGGCGACGTCCACGCCGAAGCGGACCACGACGATCTGCGACGGGTTCGCGGGGGAGGGGAAGGCGAGCGACTCGACGTAGCCGTCGGAGCCCTTGCTGGTGACCGCCTGCCAGCGGACCAGATAGCCCTTCTGCCCGGCCACGGTGACCGCCCTGGAGTCGAGCACCTTGTGCGAGGTGATCGAGCCGTAGGTCCTGCCGCCGTAGGAGTCCTCGGCGTTGGCCTCGATGTCGGCCTTCGCGACCTCCTCCGCCGTGCTCCCCGCGGTCTTGAGGACCGCGGCCGGCGCCGAGTACGCGCCGCCCTTCGTGCAGGTCTTCGAGGTGTCGCCGGGGCATTTGTACGAGTCGTTGGACGTGACGGACGCGCCCACCGCGATCTGCTGGCCGTACCAGTCGTCCGGGATGGGCAGGCTGATCCCGCTGACCGGATCGGACACCGAACCGCTCTCGATCCGCGGAGCCTCGGACTGGCCGGGGCCGGGAGACTGGTTCCCGCCCGAACCGCCCGAGCCACCGGACCCGCCGTTGCCGCCGCCCGGGCCGCCGTTGCCGCCCTGTCCCTGCTGCGAGTTGACGTTGCCGCCCGAACCGTCGTTGCCCATCAGCGCGTACACACCCACACCGATGCAGGCCAGGACGACAACGGCCGCCCCGACGGCGATGCCCGTGCGCAGACCGCGCCGTGGAGCGGCCGACGGCTGGGCGGGATAGGCCGGATAGGTCGGATAGTCGGGGTATGCCGCATAGGCCGGGGCCGCCGGAGGGGCGGTGCTCGCCGGATCCGGGCCGGTCGTCGGCGTCTGCGCCGGGGGACCCCATACGGCGGCCGACCCCGCGGGGCGGGTCCGGTCCGTCCATGCCTTGCCGTCCCACCAGCGCTCGGTGGCGGGAGCCTCACTTGTCTGCCCGGGGTCGGGATACCACCCGGGAGGAGTCACCTGCGTCATGCCCCCACCGTATGAGGCCTGGGTGAAAGCGGCATGAGAGGAGTCCGGCTTCAGACCACCACCAGCCGTTTCGGCGTCCGCTCGCCCGGCGGCGGCAGCCGCAGTCCGTCCTGGCCGGGTGTGATCGAACCGAGCACGCTCGCATGCCGCGCCCCGGTGCTCGCGGGCTCGGTGCCCGCCAGACCGTGCGCGGTCAGGAACCCGAGCACGGCGAACGCGTACGCCTCCTTCGCGTCCGACGCCAGCCCCAGCTCGTCGGAGGCGCGCAACGGGGTCCCCGGCAGCCGCTGTCCCAGCATCCCCATGAGCACCGGATTGCGTACCCCGCCGCCCGAGGCGATCACCTCGGTGGCACCCAGGGTGAGCACGGCGTCCGCGACCGTCCGCGCGGTGAGCATGGTCAGGGTCGCGACCACGTCCTCGGCCCGGAGTGTTCCGAACCCGGCCAGGGCGTCCCGCAGATAACCGAGGTGGAACAGTTCCTTGCCCGTCGTCTTGGGCGCGGGCAGCGCGTAGTACGGCTCCTCCAGCAGCCGCCGCAGCAGTGGTTCGTGGACGGTGCCGCGCGCGGCCAGCGCGCCGTCCACATCGTAGGCCATGGTCCCGCCGCTGAACCCCCGGGCCGCCGCGTCGATCAGCGCGCATGCGGGGCCGGTGTCGAAGGCCGTGCCGTCGGGGGCGGTGAGGTTGGCGATGCCGCCGAGGTTGAGGGCGACGGGGGTGCCCGGGCGGCCGCGCAGCCACAGCAGGTCGACCAGGCCGACCAGGGGTGCGCCCTGGCCGCCCGCGGCGATGTCCCGAGGCCGGAAGTCGGCCACCACCGGCAGCCCGGTCGCCTCGGCGATCCAGGCGGGCTGCCCGAGCTGCAGGGTGCCGTGCACCTTGCCGCCGTCCGCCCAGTGGTAGACGGTCTGCCCGTGCGAGGCCACCAACTCCGCCTGCCCGCCGCACAGTTCACGGTCCGCCCGCACGGCCGCCGCCGCGAAGGCCTGCCCGATCCCCGTGTCGAGCCGGCACACCTCCGCGAGCGACGTGGCAGCCGGCGGCAGCGCGGCGGCGAGCGCCTCCCGCAGCTCCTCGTCGTACGCGTCGCTGACCATCCCCAGCGGTTCCAGTACGAGGCTGTCGCCGTCGAGCCTCAGTTCGGCCGCCGCCGCGTCGATGGCGTCGTAGGACGTGCCCGACATCAGGCCGATCACCCGCATGCGCTCAACCCGCCTTCCGTTTCGATGTCTTGGCCAGGGCGAGGACGCTCACCGCGCACGCCGCCGCCGCGTAGTACCCGGGGATGTCGACGCTCCCCGTCCGCTTGACGGTTTCCGTAATGATGAGCCCGGCACACCCTGAGAACACGGCATTCGAGAGGGCGTAGGCGAGTCCCAGGCCCGTGCAGCGCACGTTCGTGGGGAAGAGTTCCGAGAGCATCGCCGGTCCCGGCCCTGCCATCAGCCCCACCACCGCACCCGCCCCGAACACCGCGGCACCCTTCACCGTGTTCGAAGACCCCGGGTCCTGAAGGAGGTTGAGCAGCGGCAGCGACAGGAACACCACGAGCAGCGCCCCCGTCAGCATCACCGCCCGCCGTCCCACCCGGTCACTGAGCAGGCCCGCCGGGACGAGCGTGACCGCGAAGCCCAGGTTGGCCGAGACGGTGGCGATCAGCGCCTGCTGGAAGCTCGCGCCCAGCGTGCTCTGCAGATACGACGGCAGCACGACCAGGAAGGTGTACCCCGCGGCGGCCCAGCCCATGATCCTTCCCGCGCCCAGCGCGACGGCGCCGGCGACCTCGCGCGGAGGAAGCCTCACGGCATCGCTCTCCCGCCGGAACGCGGGCGTCTCCGCCAGCCGCAGCCTCAGCCACAGCGCCGCCAGCCCGAGCGGCAGCGTCAACAGGAACGGCACTCGCCAGCCCCAGCCGGCCAGTTGCCGCTCCGTGAGCAGGGTCGCCAGCAGGGCGGCCACACCCGCACCGCCCAACAGCCCCAGCGCCACCGTGAACGACTGCCACGACCCGTACAGCCCACGCCGCCCCGGCGGCGCGAACTCGGTCATCACCGCCACCGCGCCACCGAACTCACCACCCGCGGACAGCCCCTGAAGCACCCTCAGAATCGTCAGCAGCCACGGAGCGAGCGCCCCGACGGTCGCATACGTCGGCAGCGCACCGATCAGCGTCGTCGCGACCGTCATCAGCACGATCACCAGGATCAGCACCGGACGCCTGCCGATCCGGTCACCCAGCCGCCCGAACAGGGCGGCCCCCACCGGCCGGAAGAAGAACGCCAGCGCGAACGACGCGTACGTCCTCACCAGCGCCTCGACCTCGCTGCCGCCCATCGGGGTGAAGAACCGCGCCGCGATCACGGTCGCGAAACAGCCGTAGACACCGAACTCGTACCACTCGACGAAGTTGCCCACGGAACCCGCCGCCAGGGCCCGTACCGCAGATGAGTCCCGCACGGCCCGGCGTTGTCCGAAAAACAGCTTCATTTCAGCGCCTTTTGACTGTCGGTTACCTTCAGACAGGCAGATCACAGGCTTCATGCGTCGCCTGCCCGCACCCGCTGTCACCCATCACGGCAAC
This sequence comes from Streptomyces sp. NPDC001157, assembly GCF_053598255.1. Taxonomy (NCBI): domain Bacteria; kingdom Bacillati; phylum Actinomycetota; class Actinomycetes; order Kitasatosporales; family Streptomycetaceae; genus Streptomyces; species Streptomyces sp. NPDC001157. The sequence continues at coordinate 371,769 of NZ_JBSFJW010000001.1, read as the reverse complement.
AGCTACCCGGACCCCCCTCCACTTCTGCAATCGGACGGCTACGCTCGATGTCTGTACGTCGTTCGGGCGACTTGGGGAGGTAGCGGGATGACGGAGGTCCGGCCCATGGAGGCCGCCTCGGCCTCCCTGTGGGAGCGCGAGGAGGAGATCGCCGCCGTCAAGCGGGCGATCGACACGCTGTGCGCCGACCGCGCGTCCTCCGGCAGCGTGCTCGTGGTCCGGGGCGAGGCGGGACTCGGCAAGACCGCCCTGCTGGCCGAGATCCGCCGCATCGCGGAGCAGCGCAACTGCACGGTGTGGTCGACCCGCGGCGGCGAGACCCTCAGGTCCGTTCCCTTCAACGTGGTACGGCAGTTGCTGCAGCCCGCGTTGGTGTCCCTGATGCCGGAGGAGGCCCGCGAATACCTCGGCGACTGGTACGACATCGCGGGCCCCGCCCTCGGCATCACGGAACCGGGCGAACGCCAGGCCGACCCCCAGGGTGTGTGCGACGGCCTGGTCGCCGGGGTGCGCCGGCTGGCCCGCCGCGACTGGCCGCTGGTCCTGCTGATCGACGACGCGCACTGGGCCGACCAGGAGACGCTGCGCTGGCTCGCCGCGTTCGCGGAGCGCCTCGACGACCTGTCCGTCCTGGTCGTCGTGGCCCGCCGGCCCGGTGAGGTCAGCGGCGAGAGCGCCCGCCACCTCGAAGCGATCGCCGCCGCCTCGGGCCACCCCGACGCCAACCTGAACGCCCTCACCCCGGACGCCACCGCGGGCCTCACCCGCGCCACCCTCGGCGCGCACGCCGACGCCCCGTTCTGCCGGGAGGTCTGGGCCGTCACCGGCGGCAACCCGTACGAGACCGTGGAACTCCTCGCCAAGGTGCAGGACAGCGAGCTGGAGCCGACCGAGGGCTCCGCCGCCGAACTGCGCGCCCTCAACCGCTCGGCCCGCGGCGGCGGCCTCGTCGCCCGCCTGGAGGAACTCGGCATCGACGCCACCCGTTTCGCCTGGGCGGCCGCCATCCTCGGCACCGGCATCTCCGTCGGCCTGGTGGCCGAGCTCGCCACCATGGACCACGACGAGGCAGTGCGCTGCGCCGAACTGCTGCAGGACGCCCGCATCCTCACCGAACCCGACCCGGCGAGTGCCCAGGCCGACGACGGCGACCTGCAGTTCGTGCACCCGCTGATCGCCACCGCCGTCTACAACTCCATCCCGGACGCCCTGCGCACCGCCATGCACGGCATCGCCGCCCAGGTCGTCACCGAATCCGGACGCGGCGCCGCCATGGCCTCCCGGCACCTCCTCCAGGTGCACCCGGACGACGACGAGGAACTCGTCGAGCAGCTGCGTGAGGCAGCCCGGGAACACCTCGCCGTCGGCGCCCCCGACGCGGCCCGCCGCTGCCTGGAGCGCGCCCTGCTGGAACCACCCCGTCCCGAGGTCCACGCGCGCGTGCTCTACGAACTCGGCTGCGCCACCCTCCTCACCGCCCCCGCCACCACCATCGACCATCTGCAGTCCGCGCTCGGCATGCCCGGCCTCGACGGTGACGAGCGCGTGGACGCCGTCTTCCGCCTCTCCCAGGCGCTCGTCCACAACGACCAGATGGAGGAGGCCGTGCGCACGGTCGAGGCGGAGGCCGCCCGGCACGAGGAGGGCCCCGCGAAGATGCGGCTGCAGGCCGTGCAGTACATGTGGGAGAGCCTCTACGCGGGTGAGGCGACCTCGCAGGACCGCTCCCAGCGCCTGGCCGACCTCGCCTCCACCTGCAGCGGCCGCGACAACTCCGAGCGCGCCCTGCTCATGCTGCGCGGCTTCGACGCCCTGATCCGCGGCGAGAGCGCCGAGGAGGTCGTCGAACTGTGCGACCGTGCCCTCGTCAACGGCCGCCTCGCACCCGGACTCGGCTGGACCGACACCGAGTGGGGCATCGAACTGCTGCTGATGCTCGGCTACTCCTACACCTACACCGACCGCCTCGACCGCGCGGAGAGCCTCTACAACGAGGCCCTGCGCACCTACGAGTCGGCCGGCTGGAGCGGCGGCCACCTCGCCCTGGCCCACGCCCACGTCGGCATCGGACACCGCAGGCGCGGCCGGCTGCGGGAGGCCGAGGCGTCCCTGCGCGAGTCGCTGCGCCTCGCCGAGCCCGTCGGCCGCGGGCTGCCGCTGTACTGGTGCGTCACCTGCAACCTCGTCGAGGTCCTGCTCGCCCGCGGTCATGTCGACGAGGCCTGGGCGATCGCCGAACAGTACGGCTTCGCACCGCCCTACACCTCCGGCATGGTGATGCCCGATCCACGGTCCGTGCGCGGTCGGCTGCTGCTCGCCGTCGGCCGCACCAAGGACGGCATCAACGAACTGGAGGAGGCCGAGAAGGCCGTGGCCGCGCGCGGCCACCACAACTCGCTGCTCGTCCCCTGGGCCCTCGATCTCGCCCGGGCCCTCGCATCCGAGGACCCGGCCCGAGCGGCCCGGCTCGCCGCCGACACCCGCCGGCAGGCCGAGCGGTTCGGCACGGACACCGCCATCGGGGAGGCCCTGCGGTGCGCTGCCGCGCTGGAGACGGGGCAGCGGGCCGTTCGGCTGTTGGCGCAGGCTGTGGCGTATCTGGAGGCCTCGCCCTGCCAGTACGAGCATGCGGCGGCCCGTATCGAGTACGGGATCGCCGCGAGGTCCGTCACCGAGCTGAATCGGGGGTTGGCGCTGGCTCGTTCGTGCGGGGCGGACGGGTTGGTGGCGCAGGCTCGGGAGGCGTTGGAGAGTGGGCCAGGGGTGCGCTGAAGCGTGGGCTAGAGCGCCAGTAGTTGGTCCGTGACCGTCGAGAGGCGCTTCTGCACCTCGCGGTCGTACGTTGCCTCGTGTGCCCTTGCCCGGCTCGTGCCGTCGAAATAGCCGCCCGTGCCCAGGTCCTGGGTCGCCAGGGCAAGCACGCCCGGGGCCCCGTCCGCCACCGTGTTCCACGGGGTGACTCCGCCCTCGCGGACCATGGCCGTGTCCATGAAGGTCGCCGGGTGCAGGACGTTGACCGAGACACCCGTGCCCGCCAGTTCCTCGGCCAGTGCGAAGGTGTGGGCCGCGAGGGCGAACTTGGCGCGGCGGTAGGCGGCGAAGCCGTCGTAATGGCGCCTGAATTCGATGTCGTCGAAGTCGAGGGGGTCCTGGCCGACCGAGCCGACGTTGACGATCCGGGCGGGTGCGTTCCCGCGCAGCACTGGGAGCAGGGCGCGGGTCAGTACGACGGGTGCCAAGTAGTTCACGGCGAGGCGCAGTTCGTGGCCGTCGGCGCTCAGCTCGTGCCCGGCGCCGGGCGCGCCGGCTCCCACGCCCGCGTTGTTGATCAGGACATCGAGGTCGGGACGGGCGTCGGCGACGTGCGCACCCAGCTCGCGCACCTGCGTCAGCGAGGCGAGGTCGGCGACGAAGCCCTCCGCGTCGCCCTCGGTGCGCAGCTCCTCGACCAGCTGCTCCGTACGGCCCGGATCGCGGCCGTGAGCGAGGACGACGTGTCCGGAGCGGACCAGCTCGAAGGCGACGTGGCGGCCGAGGCCGGAGGTGGCGCCGGTGATCAGGATGGTGGACATGCCTCCACCGTAGGCACGCGGCGGAGGCATGTGCGAGGTGCTGCTGAAGCTACGACCAACAGGGTCACCCTCGCGACCCTCTAGAGGTCGTCCTCCTCCGCCAGCACCCGCTGGGCCGTCGCGAACGCCGAGTTCGCCGCCGGAACCCCGCAGTACACGGCCGTCTGCAGGAGTACGGCGCCGATCTCCTCGGGGGTGAGCCCGTTGCGCCGGGCCGCCCGCACGTGCATGGCCAGCTCGTCGTAGTGCCCGTGTGCGACCAGCGCCGTCAGTGTGATCATGCTGCGTTCGCGGCGGCTGAGTGTCGGGTCGGTCCAGATCTCACCCCAGGCGTAGCGCGAGATGAAGTCCTGGAAGCGGGCGGTGAAGGGCGTCTGCCGGTCCTGCGCCCGGTCCACATGCGCATCGCCCAGCACCTCACGCCGTACCTCCATCCCACGCTTGGCGCCCCCGCCGAGGTGCGCACGGAGGGCTGTCAGCACGGCCTCCGGGCACTGGGCGGGCGCCAGATGCGCGGCGTGCGGAAGCTCGACCAGCGTGGAGCCGGGTACGGCGTCCGCGATCTCCCGCAGATGCGGCGGCGGAGTCGCCTTGTCCTCGCGCCCGGCGATCAGCAGTGTGCGCACGGAGATTTCCGGGAGCCTCTGGCTCAGGTCGAAGGCGGCCAGCGCATCACAGCAGGCGGCGTACGCCTCGGGGTCGGCCTCGGCCTGGTCCCGCACCAGTTCCGGCACGGTGAAGCCGGGCGTGAACCATCGGGCGTCCGCGCTCGCCACGAGCGAGCCCAGCCCCTCGCGCCGCACCAGCTCGGCCCGCTCCTGCCAGGGCTTCGCGCCGTTGAAGTGGGCGGAAGAACAGATCACGGCCAGGGAGGACACCCGCTCCGGGTGGTGGAGGGCAAGATGCAGTCCGACGGCACCGCCGAGCGACACCCCGGCGTACCCGAACCGCTCGATTCCGAGTGAGTCGGCGAGCGCGAGCACCAGGTCGGCGAGGTCTCCGACGGTCGCGCCGGGGCCGATCAGGTCGGGCGCCGACCCGCCGTGCCCCGGCAGGTCCCAGCGGACGACCCGGTGGGTGATGGACAGCTCGGGTGCCACCTTGTCCCACAGCGCGTAGGACGTGCCCAGCGAGGGCCCGAGCAGCAGCGGTGCAGCGGAAGTGGCCCCCTCGGCACGGTGGTTGAGGAGTTTGCCGGTCAACGTCGCTCCAGGGCACGGTCGGTGAGGACTCCGGAGGAGCCGGTGTAGTGAGTGGGATCGGTGAGCCCGTCGAGGTCGAGGTGCTTCAACTCCGGCTCTTCCGCAAGCAGTTCGGCCAGCGAACGGCCCTCGGCGTAGGTGCGCTTGGCGAGGGCGGTGAGCAGGGTCTTGGCGCGGGCACGGCCGAGTACGGGGGCCAGCTCCGCGGACAGCCGCTCCGAGACGATCAACCCATGGGTGAGACCCAGGTGTTCACGCATCACGTCCGCGTCGACCCGCAGCCCTTCCGCAAGTTCGGCGGCGTCCCGGGCCGCACCGCCGACCAGCCGCAGCAGATCCCGCAGCGGCTCCCATTCGGCGTGCCAGGCTCCGGCAGGCCGCTCGTCCTCGGCGGTCATCGAGCCGTACAGCGTGGCCGCGAGCTGCGGAGCCCGCCGGGCCGCGGCCGCGATCAGCGTGGACCGTACGGGGTTCGCCTTGTGCGGCATGGCCGACGAGCCGCCGCCGCTGCCCTCCGCGACCTCGGCGACCTCGGTGCGGCCGAGAGTCAGTACGTCCGTGGCCGTCTTGCCCAGCGCCCCGGCCGCGAAGGCCAGGCATCCGGCGAGGTCGGCGATCGGTGTGCGCAGCGTGTGCCAGGGCAGGGGCGGTTCGCGGAGCCCGAGTTCGTGGGCGTAGGCCGCCGTCAGGGCCTGCGTGTCCTCGGCGCCGTAGACGGCGAAGGCAGCCAACGTCCCTGCCGCACCGCCGAGTTGAGCGGGCAGCGAGTCCCGTACGGCCTTGCTGCGGTCCCGTGCGTCGAGGACGAGCGAACGCCAGCCGGCCGCCTTCAACCCGAACGTCGTCGGCACGGCATGCTGGGTGAGCGTCCGTCCCGGCATCGCGGTGTCACGGTGGTCCGCGGCCAGCCGGGCCAGCGCCCGTTCGGTGCGGCCGAGGTCGGCGAGGACCAGGTCCAGGGTGCGCGCGGCGACCAGCATCGTCGCCGTGTCCATGATGTCCTGGCTGGTCGCGCCGCGGTGGACGTAGGGCCCGTACTCCTCACCGACCGCCTTCGTCAGGTCGGCGACCAGGGGGATGACCGGGTTGCCGCCCGCGCGGGCGCGCTCGGCGAGTGAGCGTACGTCGAAACGGGTGGCGTCGGCCGCCTCGGTCACCGAGGTCGCCGCCTCGGCCGGTGCGAGGCCCAGAGCGGACTGGGCCCGGGTGAGTGCCGCCTCCGCGTCGAGCAGGGCCTGAACGAAGGCCGTGTCGCCGGTCGCGGAGGCGGCGGGGGAGCCTGCCCACCCGGGGGCGAGCAGCCCGGTGTCGTCGAAGCCGACAGAAGTCACTGGAACTCCAGGAAGACCGTCTCGCCTTCGCCCTGAAGGCGGATGTCGAAACGGTATGTGCCCTTGCCGTCGTCCGTCGCGATCAGCGTGCCGCGTCGCCCCTCCGGCACCTGGGACAGCACCGGGTCGGCGGAGAGCGCCGCCTCGTCACCGGGCAGGTAGATCCGCGTGAACAGGTGCACCAGCAGCCCGCGCGCGAACACGCACACGCTGAGGTACGGCGCACTCCGCCCGCGCGCGCCGGGCCGCAGCGTCCGCGCGTACCAGTGGCCGTTGGCATCCGTCTGGATACGTCCCCAGCCGGTGAACTCCACCCCGTTGCGGCCCAGGTAGCCGCCGCTCGCCGGGTCGCGCCGGATCGAACCGTCCACCTGCGGGATGTTGCCTTCGGGGTCGGCGCCCCACAGCTCCACGAAGGCGTCCGGCAGCGGGTTGCCCTCTCCGTCGTAGATGTATCCCTGGACGGTGATGGTGTCCGGGTGGCCGACCGGGGCGATGTCGCCGCCGCCGGGGAAGGGCAGGGCGTGGCCGTAGAAGGGGCCGACCGTGTGCGACGGGGTCGGCAGCACGGTCTCAGGACGGCTTGTGTCGATCTTCGTCATGGCAGGTCAGCGCCCTTCTTCGATCCAGGTGGCCTGCGGCCCGTCGAGCACGATGTCCCAGTGGTAGCCCATCGAGAACTCCGGCACCGACAGGTTGTGGTCGTAGGTGGCGACCAGCCGCTGCCGGGCCGCGTCGTCCGTCACCGACTGGATGATCGGGTCGTAGGGGAACAGCGGGTCGCTCGGGAAGTACATCTGCGTCACGAGCCGCTGTGTGAACGCCGTGCCGAAGAGCGAGAAGTGGATGTGCGCGGGCCGCCAGGCGTTGAGGTGCTGACGCCACGGGTACGGGCCCGGCTGCACGGTGGTGAAGTGGTAGTGCCCGTCGCCGTCGGTCAGCGTGCGGCCGACGCCGGTGAAGTTCGGGTCCAGCGGGGCGTCGTGCTGCTCACGCTGGTGGGCGTAGCGGCCGGCCGAGTTGGCCTGCCAGATCTCGATGAGCTGACCGCGGATCGGACGGCCGTCGCGGTCGAGCAGCCGTCCGGAGACGGTGATCCGCTCACCGATGGGCTCGCCGGTGTGCTGCCGGGTGAGGTCGTTGTCGATCTCGGTGATGTCGCGCTCGCCGAAGGCGGGGGAGGAGAGCTCCACCAGCTCCGGGTCCTTCGTCACGTCGATGGTGATCGGCGGCTGCTTGGGATGACGCAGGACGGACGAGCGGTACGGCGCGTAGTCGCGGCGCGGCTGGTGCTCGACGGGCGCCCCGTCGGCGATCCGCTTCTCGTACGCGGCGTGCTCGGCCGCGATCTCCTGGTCGATGTCCTGCTGGGTGAGAGTCATGGGGGTCCCTGGGGCTTCCTGGGTGTTCTTGACGCCTGGGCGTTCTTAACGTTCGAGGACGAGGGCGAGGCCCTGGCCGACGCCGATGCAGAGGGTGGCGACGCCGGTGCCGGAGCCGCGGCGGGCGAGCTGGTGCGCGACGGTGCCGGCGAGCCGGGCCCCGGAGGCGCCGAGCGGGTGGCCCAGGGCGATGGCGCCGCCCTGCGGGTTGAGGATCGCGGGGTCGAACTCGGGCCATTCTGCGACGCAGCCCAGCACCTGGGCGGCGAAGGCCTCGTTCAGCTCCAGCACGGACAGGTCGGCGAAGGTCCTGCCCGCCTTGGCCAGAGCCCGGTTGACCGCCTCGACCGGGGCGAGGCCGAAGTAGTGCGGATCGACGGCGTTGACGCCGGTCGCCGAGACACGGGCCAGCGGCTCGCGGCCGACGGCCTTCAGGCCCTCCTCGTCGACCAGCAGCAGGGCGGCGGCACCGTCGTTCAGGGGCGAGGCGTTCCCTGCGGTGACCGTGCCGTTGTCCTTCCGGAAGGACGGCTTCAGCTTGGCCATCGCGGCGAGGGAGGCGTCCGGCCGGACGCACTCGTCGGCGGCGAAGACGACCGGGTCGCCCTTGCGCTGCGGGACCGGGAAGGGCGACAACTCGGCGTCGAACAGGCCCTGTTGCTGTGCGGCCGCGGCCTTGCTGTGGGAGGCGAGGGCGAACTCGTCCTGCTGCTCCCGGCTGATCTTGTGCTTGTCGGCGATCAGTTCGGCCGACTCGCCGAGCGGGATGGTCCACTGCGGGTCCATCCGCGGGTTGACCATGCGCCAGCCCAGCGTGGTGGAGTACAGCTCTGTGTGGGCGGCCGGGAACGGCTTGTCGTTCTTGGGCAGCACGTACGGGGCGCGGGTCATCGACTCGACGCCGCCGGCCACGGCGATGTGGGCGTCGCCGACCGCGATGGCGCGGGCCGCCTGGATGACCGCCTCCAGGCCGGAGGCGCACAGCCGGTTGACGGTCACCCCGGGCACGGAGGTCGGCAGCCCGGCGAGCAGGGCGGCCATGCGGGCGACGTTTCGGTTCTCCTCGCCCGCCCCGTTCGCGTTGCCGAAGTACACGTCCTCGATCCGGGAGGGCTCCAACTGCGGTGTCCGGGCGAGGAGTTCGCGGACAGCGTGGGCGGCCAGGTCGTCCGGGCGGACGGAGGCGAGGCCGCCGTTGTAGCGGCCGATCGGGGTGCGCACCGCATCGACGATGTAAACCGTGTTCACAGCAGGTCCTCCGCAACGGTCAGCTTGGCGCCGGTCTTGGCGACGATCTCGTCAACGGCCACACCGGGGGCGACCTCGGTCAACACCAGCCCGTCCTGTGTCACGTCGATCACGCCCAGGTCCGTGATGACTCGGTTCACACACGCCTTGCCTGTGAGCGGCAGCGCGCACTCCTCGAGGATCTTCGCCGAGCCGTCCTTGGCCGTGTGCGTCATGACGACGATGACCGTACGAGCACCGTGGACCAGGTCCATCGCCCCACCGATGCCGGTGATCAGCTTGCCCGGAATGGCCCAGTTCGCCAGGTCACCACGAGCGGAGACCTGCATCGCGCCCAGCACCGCGACATCGATGTGCCCGCCCCGGATCATCGAGAACGACAGTGCCGAATCGAAGAAGGACGCCCCCGGCAGGACGGTGACGGTCTCCTTGCCGGCGTTGATCAGGTCCGGGTCGACCGCGTCCTCGGTGGGATAGGGGCCGGTGCCCAGGATCCCGTTCTCCGACTCCAGCACCACCTCCACCCCCGCCGGCAGGTGGTTCGGGATGAGCGTCGGCAGCCCGATGCCGAGGTTGACGTACTGCCCGTCCTCCAGTTCGCGCGCGGCCCGCGCGGCCATCTGCTCGCGTGTCCAGGCCATCAGCTGCTCACCGTCCGCTGCTCGATCTTCTTGTCGCTCGCCTGCTCCGGTGTCAGGGCGACCACCCGCTGCACGAAGATCCCCGGGAGATGGACCGCATCCGGATCGATCTCCCCGGGCTCCACCAGTTCCTCCACCTCGGCGATCGTCACCCGACCGGCCATCGCGGCGAGTGGATTGAAGTTGCGGGTCGACTTGTTGAACACCAGGTTCCCGTGCCGGTCACCCTTGGCCGCCCGCACCAGCGCGAAGTCGGTGCGGATGCCCCGCTCCAGCACATACTCCGTGCCGTCGAACTCCCGCACCTCCTTCGGCGGCGACGCCAGCGCGACCCCGCCCTCGCCGTCGTAGCGCCAGGGCAGCCCGCCGTCGGCGACCTGTGTGCCCACCCCGGCCGGCGTGTAGAAGGCCGGGATCCCGGCCCCGCCCGCCCGCAGCCGCTCCGCCAGCGTGCCCTGCGGGATCAGCTCCACCTCCAGCTCCCCGGCCAGATACTGCCGCGCGAACTCCTTGTTCGCCCCGATGTAGGAGCCGGTCACCCGCGCGATCCGCCCCGCCGCCAGCAACACGGCAAGTCCCGTCTCCATCGCCCCGCAGTTGTTGGAGACCACGCTCAGCCCGGACACACCCCGCTGGTACAACGCCCCGATCAGCACATTCGGCACACCGCTCAGCCCGAACCCGCCCACCGCCAGCGATGCACCCTCCGGCACATCCGCCACCGCCTCAGCGGCGGTGGCGACCACCTTGTCCATCCGTGAAGCCCCATCCCGTCCGAGCGCCCGGTCACGAATTAATCAGGGCACTGAGTATTTCGGTGAAGTTTCCTTCACGCTGCCACCGGAGCGGCTGGACGTCAAGACCCCCAAGAACAGTAAGGTCAGTAGTGGTATGCAGCTCTACAGACACTCGACTGGACGACGGGTATCGTTCAGTGCACCAACGAATTCGACCTCGGGAGCGCACATGGCCGCGGTGGACCTCACCACCCACCCCGGGCACCTGGCCCGGCGGCTGCAGCAGGCCCACTACCTGCTGTGGAACACGATGGTCTCGGAGGAGATCACCTCGCCGCAGTTCGCGGTCCTCAACGCGCTCGTCGCCGAGCCCGGCCTGGACCAGCGCACGGTGGGGGAGCGGGTGGGCCTCGACCGGTCGACGATCGCCGAGGTGATCAGCCGGCTCGGGCGTCGCGGGCTGCTCGACAAGGTGCGTGATCCACAGGACGGCCGCCGTTTCCTGCTGCGTCTCACCGACGACGGTGTGCGCACCCACCGCAAGCTGACCGTGCGCACGGCCCGGATGAACCAGGTCTTCCTGGCCCCGCTGTCCGCCGAGGAGCAGTCGGTGTTCTTCGATCTCATCCGGCGGGTCGCCGATGCGGCCGAGGGGCTCCGCAACCCGGCGGAACCCCTCGTGGCGCACGGCTGAGCGCGCCGGACCTACCGCGGTGCCTTCGTCAGGACCACCCATACCTGCCCCTTCGCGAAGTCGACCGGCCTGCCGTCCTTCGTCGTGAACTGCGTGCCGTCGGTGGCCTTCCTGCGCTGCCAGTTGACGTCGTAGACCCGTCCGTCGCGCAGGACCTGCGCCTTCCCGGAGCCCACCGTCTCGGTGTACGGCGTGTTGTTGCCGAGGCGGTCGTGGAAGGCGGACTGGCGCACCTTCACGTACTGCACGACGACCGTCGCCGGCGCCACCCGCTTTCCGTCGGCCGTCGTGGTGGGTCTCCCGTCCATCGCGACCAGATAGCGGTGCATGCCCGCGGACCAGGTGAAGGTGAAGCCGGCGGCCGGGTAGCGGATGGTGCGTGTGTTCTCCGCTCTGCCACCGGCGGGTGCGGCGCCGTAGTGGAAACCGGTGGTCAGTGCCTTCGCACCCGGCGGCGCAGACATCAGGCGGGCCGGGCGCAGGAAGAGGTTGTGCGGTGCGGGTCTGCCGGGGTCGCGGAAGTAGGCGCCGGACGCCTTCTCGGGCGGCTCCGCCCGCAGGGGCGCGTTGTTGATCAGCGGCAGGAGCTTGTGCTGTGCCCCGGAGAAGGCGAGCGTCGGACGGTGGAACTGGCGCAGCAGCTCCAGATCCGACTCGCGGGCGCTGCGCACCGGCCCGACGACCTTCGGCAGCGTGCTCGCGTACACCGCCATCAGGCGGCTCAGCCCGCCCTCGACCTGTTCCGCGTACACGACGTCCGCCGAGTCGAGCCCCGTCTGGGGCCGGGCCTCGGGCGCGTTGTCGATCTTCACGGCGAGTACGGGGGCGCCGCCGGCGATCTCCGTCGGCTGCCTGGGGGTCTGCGTCCGGCCGCGCCCGTCCTGCGCCGTGCCGTGCTGATCCGTGCAGCCTGCCGCCAGCACGGCCGTCACCGTGGCGGCCAGCAGCGCCACTGTCATCGAGGCGCGTCGCGGACGCGCCAACCGTCCCGTGCTCACCGTGGCCACCACATCCTGTGTCAACGATTGTGCGCTTATACGTTCATTGATGGCCATACCCGCTTGATTCTGATTGTGCGCGTTCGATGCGCCCATTGTCCCGATCCCGCTTCGGGAAGCGGCGGGGCGGGTACCCGGGCCGCACCGCAGGAACAGACACACCGATGCGACGGAGGGAGCGCCACGCGATGAAGGCTGTGACCTGGCAGGGGAAGCGGGACGTACGGGTGGAGGAGATGCCCGATCCGAGGGTCCAGGAGCCGACCGACGCCGTCATCCGCATCACCTCGACGGGGCTGTGCGGCTCCGATCTGCATCTGTACGAGGTGCTCACGCCGTTCATGACACCGGGCGACATCCTCGGACACGAACCTATGGGCATCGTCGAGGAGGTCGGGGCGGGGGTGCCGGACCTGGCGGTGGGCGACCGGGTCGTGGTGCCGTTCCAGATCGCCTGCGGCAACTGCTGGATGTGCCTGACGGGGCTGCCGACGCAGTGCGAGACCACGCAGGTGACCGGCGAGGGGATGGGCGCCGCCCTCTTCGGCTACACCCGCCTGTACGGCGCGGTGCCGGGCGCCCAGGCCGAGTACCTGCGTGTGCCGCAGGCGCAGTACGGGCCGATCAAGGTCCCGGAGGGTCCGCCCGACGACCGTTTCGTCTATCTCTCCGACGTCCTGCCCACCGCCTGGCAGGCGGTCGAGTACGCGGGGATCCCGGAGGGCGGCAGCATCGCCGTGCTCGGTCTCGGGCCGATCGGTGACATGGCCTGCCGTATCGCCCAAGTGCGCGGCGCCGGGCGGGTGTTCGGGGTGGACCTGGTGAGCGAGCGGCTGCGCCGGGTGAAGGCGCGGGGCGTGGACACATACGACCTGCGGAGCTTCGACAGTGAGAAGGAGCTCGTCCAGGCGATCCGGGACGAGACCGACGGCCGCGGTCCCGACGCAGTGATCGACGCGGTCGGCACCGAGGCCCACGGCAGCGCGGCCGCACGGCTGGCCCAGCAGGCCTCGGCCCTGCTGCCCCGCAAGCTCGCCGGGCCGCTCGCCGAACGCTTCAGCATCGACCGCCTCGCCGCCCTGCACACCGCCATCGAACTGGTCCGCCGCGGCGGCACGCTCTCCCTCGTCGGCGTCTACGGCGGCACGGCCGATCCGATGCCCCTGCTCACCATGTTCGACAAGCAGATCCAGATCCGCATGGGCCAGGCCAACGTGCGCCACTGGAGCGACGAGATCCTCCCGTATCTGACGGACGAGGACCCCCTCGGCGTCGACGACTTCGCCACCCACCGGCTGCCGCTCACCGACGCGCCGCACGCGTACGAGATGTTCCAGCGCAAGCAGGACGGCGCGGTGAAGGTGCTGATGACACCGTAGGGTGCGTGCACTCAGCCCGTCCGGCGTTTGAGGACGAGGCCGTTCAGGCCGATACGGGGGTCTGGGGGCGGAGCCCCCGGGCGGCGCGGCACCGCCGGTCAAGCCCTGCCCCCGAAGACCTCCGCCAGGTCGTACCGCACCGGCTCCTCCAACTGCGCGTAGGTGCAGCTCTCCGGGGTGCGGTCCGGGCGCCAGCGGCGGAAGCGGGCCGTGTGCCGGAAACGCGCCCCGTTCTCCATGTGGTCGTACGCCACCTCGGCCACCCGTTCCGGTCTCAGCGGCACCCAGGACAGGTCCTTCTTGCCCGACCAGCGGCTCGGTGCGCCGGGCAGCCGGGCCGTCTCGTGAGCCGCCTCCTCGGACCAGGCCGCCCAGGGGTGGCCCGCCGCGTCCGGCATGCGCAGGGGCTCCAGCTCCTCGATCAGCTCCGCGCGCCGCTTCATCGGGAACGCCGCCGACACGCCCACGTGCTGCAGGGCGCCCCGGTCGTCGTAGAGGCCGAGCAGCAGTGAGCCCACGATCGGGCCGCTCTTGTGGAGGCGGTAGCCGGCGACGACGACGTCCGCCGTGCGCTCGTGCTTGATCTTGAACATGGCGCGCTCGTCCTGGAGGTAGCGCCCGGTGAGCGGCTTGGCGATGACGCCGTCCAGGCCCGCCCCCTCGTACTGCTCGAACCAGCTCCGCGCCACGTCGATGTCGGTCGTGGCCGGTGCGAGGTGGACCGGCGCGGTGACCTCGGCCAGTGCTCGCTCCAGCAGCGCCCGCCGGTCGGTCAGCTGCACGTCCAGCAGCGACTCGTCCGCCAGGGCCAGCAGGTCGAAGGCCACGAAGGACGCCGGGGTCTTCTCGGCCAGCATCCGCACCCGGGAGTCCGCCGGGTGGATCCGCTCGGTGAGCGCGTCGAAGTCGAGGTGCCCCTCCCGTGCGATGACGATCTCCCCGTCCAGCACGCACCGCTGGGGCACCCGTTCCTTCACCGCAGCCACCAGCTCGGGAAAGTACCTGGTCAGCGGCTTGCCCGTACGGCTGCCGAGCTCGACCTCGGTCCCGTCGCGGAACACGATCGCCCGAAAGCCGTCCCACTTCGCCTCGTAGTGCATGTCCGGCGGAATCCTCGCCACCGACTTGGCGAGCATCGGCTTCACGGGCGGCATCACCGGCAGATCCATGGCTCCGATTCTGCTCGCATACGTCGTTTGTCGCCCGGTATGCGAGGTTCACTAGCTGCGCCTACCGTGGCCGCATGGGCGAAGCGGTGGAACTGGAAGCGGGCGGCCGCACCGTCCGCCTGTCCAGCCCGGACAAGATCTTCTTCCCGGAGCGCGGTTTCACCAAGCTGGACCTCGCCCGGTACTACATCGCCGTCGGCCCCGGCATCCTGCGTGCCCTGCGCAACCGCCCCACCACCCTGGAGCGCTATCCGGACGGGGTGACCGGAGAGAACTTCTTCCAGAAGCGGGCGCCCAAGAACATGCCCGACTGGATCCCGACCGCCCACATCACCTTCCCCAGCGGCCGCAGCGCCGACGAGATGTGTCCCACCGAGGAGGCCGCCGTCCTGTGGGCCGCCCAGTACGGCACGCTCACCTTCCACCCCTGGCCGGTGCGCCGCGACGACGTCGACCGCCCCGACGAACTCCGCATCGACCTCGACCCGCAGCCCGGCACCGACTTCGACGACGCCGTCCGCGCCGCCCACGAACTGCGCGCCGTCCTCGACGAGTTCGGCGGCCTGCGCGGCTTCCCCAAGACCTCCGGCGGCCGCGGCCTGCATGTCTTCGTGCCGATCGAGCCGCGCTGGACCTTCACCCAGGTCCGGCGCGCCGCCATCGCGGTGGGCAGGGAGTTGGAGCGCCGGATGCCGGACCACGTGACCATCAAGTGGTGGAAGGAGGAGCGGGGCGAACGCATCTTCGTCGACTACAACCAGACGGCCCGAGACCGCACCATCGCGTCCGCCTATTCCGTACGACCGCGCCCGCATGCCCCGGTCTCGGCGCCCCTGACCTGGGAGGAGGTCGGGGTCGCCCACCCCCGGGACTTCGACATCGCGACCATGCCCGCGCGCTTCGCCGAACTCGGCGATGTGCACGCGGACATGGACGACCGCCGCTTCTCGCTGGAGACGCTGCTCGAACTCGCCCGCCGCGACGAGCACGACCACGGGCTGGGCGATCTGCCGTACCCGCCGGAGTACCCGAAGATGCCGGGCGAGCCGAAGCGGGTGCAGCCGAGCAGGGCGAAGAAGGAGGCGCCTGAGGCGAAGGCCGAAGCGCCTCCTCCGGACGCCACAACTCCTTGATCCGGATGTCCTGGCAGGAGATCGCATCCGTCGTGCTGTGCCACTGCAGCCCGATGCGACCGGAGGCGAACCCCCGACCGTCCGTGCCGGGGTCGTCCGAGCGCGGTGCCCTTCTGGGTGACGCCACGCCTGGCGCCGGCCGGCCCGACCCGGTCGAAGGCGTAGATCGAGCCCGTCTTGTACATGTCGCCGTCGCCGTACTCGCGCTGCGGGAACCAGAGCATGCCCCGACCGTCCTTGGCGGTGCCGCTGGTGATCGAACCGTCCGGGTTCAGGGCGAACGAGCCACCGCCGACCCGCTCCCACCTGGCCAGGGAGGCTGCCGTCCCGTCGAAGATCTTCCGATGGCCCTCGGTCCGACCGGGCCTGCCGATCCCGGACTGCCGGGCCGGCCTTCTGGCTGGTGTCACGAGCCGCACCAGCACTGAGAGCGCTCTCTTCACCCTCGTCCACCCGGAGCTATCCTGATCGGCACCCGCCGACGAGGAGCTCGAAGTGACCGACACCGCACCGCGCCCCACACTGGAGGCCGTGGCCGCCCGGGCGGGCGTGTCACGGGCGACCGTCTCACGCGTGGTGAACGGCGGCGACGGAGTGCGGGAGCCTCTGGTCGCGCGGGTCCGGCGTGCGGTCGAGGAACTCGGATACGTGCCCAACCAGGCCGCCCGCTCCCTCGTGACCAGACGGCACGACGCCGTGGCCGTGGTCATCGCGGAGCCGGAGACCCGTGTCTTCGCCGACCCCTTCTTCGCGCTGCAACTGAGGGGCATCAGCAAGGAGTTGACGGCCCACGACAACCAGCTCGTACTGCTGCTCACCGAGGGTCGCGACGACCACGCCCGCGTCGGCCGCTACCTGGCCGGGGGCCATGTCGACGGCGCGCTCGTCTTCTCCCTGCACCTCGACGACCCGCTGCCCGGGCTGATCCAGCACGCGGGTGTGCCGACCGTGTTCGGCGGGCGGCCCGGCTGGAGCGACGGCCGAAGCGGGGTGGTGTACGTCGACAGCGACAACCGCGGCGGCGCCCGTGAGGCCGTACGTCATCTCGTAGGTCTCGGCCGCACCCGGATCGCGCACATCACCGGCCCCCTCGACCAGACGTCCGCGGCGGACCGGCTCGACGGCTTCCGGGATGTCATGGTCGACGCCGACCCGGGGCTCATCGTCGAGAGCGACTTCACCCCGGCCGGTGGTGAGCGGGCGATGCGGGAACTCCTCCAGCGGTGCCCCGACCTGGACGCCGTGTTCGCCGCCAACGACCTCACCGCGGCGGGTGCGCTGCGCGTGCTGCGTGAGTGCGGGCGGCGGGTGCCCGAGGACGTCGCCGTGATCGGCTTCGACGACATGCTGCCCGTCGCCGAGCAGGCCGATCCGCCGCTGACGACGGTCCGTCAGGACATCGAGGAGATGGGCCGGCTGATGGCCCGGCTGCTGCTGAGCCGCCTCGGTGCCCGCGGCACCGACCAGGGCGTCGCAGATGAACCGGCCGGCGTCGTGCTGCCGACGACACTGGTGCGACGGGCCTCGGCCTGAGCCGCATGTCGACACGGGGCGCCGTGAACGCCCGTGGTGCGGTCAGGTCGTCGCGTGGGACCGGGTGTCGCTGGGGGAGCTGGTGGAGCGGTCCGCCTCGTTCTGCACGAGCAGCGAGAGCAGCGACGCCACGGTCAGTCCGGCCTCGGCGGGATGGCGCAGGACCTGGCTGGGATCGATCCGATAGGTGTTGGTGCGTCCCTCCCTGGTGTGGGAGAGATATCCGGCCTGTTCGAGGTCGGAAATGATCTTTTGGACGGCGCGTTCGGTGAGGCGGCAGTGCGCGGCGATGTCACGGATCCGGGCACTGGGGTTGTCGGCGATGGCCGCCAGCACGCGCGCGTGATTGGTGACGAACGTCCATCCGGTGTGTGGCTCGGGCACTCCATCCATGTCCCAACTGTAGCGAGACGCGATTCACGAATTCAAAAGGACGTACTGGATTTCATGTATTTCTTGACGTGTATGAGGGAAGAGGGGAACCTTGGGAACGGAGACGGACGAGCACTCGAGGGAGAGAGGCCATGCCGGAGTCTGCGCAGGCCGCGCAGCCATGCCTGGTGACGATCGACGTGATGCCGGACGGCGATCGCATGAACGTGCGGGTGTGCGGTGAACTCGACCACGGCGGCCGGCAGCTCGAACGCGGCCTGGCCGAGGCCCTGGACAGCTCGGCGAGCGGTATCGACCTGGACCTGAGCGCCATCGGTTTCTGCGACTGCTCCGGTCTCAACCTTCTGCTCGGTCTGCGACGGAAGGCGCTCGACGAGGGCAAGACGGTCACCATCTCCGCCAGCGGCCCTTCGGTCGACCGGCTGCTGGAGCTGACCGGCGCCCGGGAGTTGTTCGTGCACCCCGGCTGCGGTGCGGAGGGCAACGAGGCGGATGCCGCAGGTGACACTCCGGGCGCGCCGGAGGCGGTCGATCAGGAGCTGCGCAAGGAGGTCGCCGAGCTGCGACGGGCGATGCAGACCCGGCCCTCCATAGATCTGGCCCGCGGCATCCTGATGGCCTCCTTCAGCCTGAGCCCCGAGGTGGCGTGGACCGTGCTCGTCACGGCCTCCCAGAACACCAACACCAAGCTGCATCTCCTGGCCCAGGACCTGGTCGGCACCGTTCAGGGCAGGCCGCTGCCCGAGAATGTGCAGCAGCAGCTGGCTGCCGCGGTCGACCAGGCGCGCGCGGCCGTCCCGCCGGTATGACCGTTCGGCCGCGTCACATCCTCACGTCTGCGGCGGTGCGCTCTTGATCACCGCGAAGCGGGCGCCGTAGGGGTCGGCGAGTTTGGCGAAGCGCCCCACGCCCTCGATGTCCGTGGCGGGGACGCGGATCTCGCCGCCCAGCTCCCTTGCCCTCGCGACCGTGGCGTCCGTGTCGGCGACCTCGAAGTACGGCAGCCAGTACGCGCGGTCCTCCGACGGGTCGTCGGCGAGCGGGACGATGCCGCCGAACATGGAGTCCTCGCCGCCCCCGGCCGGGTTGAGGGTGGTGTATGTGCCGCCCGGGAAGTCCACCGCCGCCGTCTCCAGGCCGAGCGTCTCGTGGTAGAACCAGGCGGCCGCGGCGATGTCCGGGGTGTACAGCTCGACCCAGGCCAGGGCGCCCGTCTCGTTCGCCACGTCGACGCCCTTGGTCCGGCCGGGCTGCCAGATGCCGAACGGCACGCCCGCCTTGTCGGCGAGGATCGCCATGAGTCCCTCGCCCATCACGTCCATGGGCTGCATCAGCACACTGCCGTGCGCCTGCTCGGCCGCCTTGGCGGTGGCCTCGGCGTTCCCGCTCTGGAAGTACACGGTCCAGGACGGCGGGCCCTGCTCGGGCGTGGTCTGCATACCGCCCGCCGCGGTCCTCCCGTCCAGCTGGAAGAAGCCGTATCCGCCGGCGTCCGGCCCCGCCGACTGGAACCGCCAGCCGAAGAGGCCGCCGTAGAAGGAGATGGCGCCGTCGATGTCGGAGGTGCCGACGTCGATCCAGTTGGGAGCGCCGTTGACGAAACGGGTGGTGAGCATCTTCGCCCTCCTCGGAAGGGTCCCGTTCTCTGCACTGCCGAGTCTTGCACCGCCCACTGACAATCGCTGCCGGAGCCGTCTTTCCGCCGCGTTTCCGCGCGCCGCCGTGCGCGGTGATGTGTCGGGGAGCCACCATCAAGGTGGCCGGGGCCCGCAGGGCGGCGTTGATGACTCGTTGATCGAACGTTTTTCGGCTCGCGGCACGATCTCGTCCATGCAGATCGACACCATCACCCCGGCCGACTTCGCCTGGCAGGCCCAGGCCCAGGCGCTGTGCGCGCAGACGGGGGCGGACTTCTTCTTTCCCGAGCCGGGCAGCTCGGTGCGTGAGGCGAAGCGCATCTGCGGCATGTGCGAGATGCGCCGGGCCTGCCTTGAGTACGCCCTGCAGAACGACGAACGCTTCGGCGTCTGGGGCGGCCTGTCGGAGAAGGAGCGCCTGGAGCTCAGGCGGACGGCACACTGACACGCCGCGTCCCGGCGGAGCACCACCTTCGAGGGATTGCGGGTCGGGGGTTGGGCGGGACGGTTTCGAGCTGGATGACCTGTTCGAGACGAACCGGGGACGTCGTGGGGCGGATCCCGACGAACCCCACGCCGGGGGCCGCATTCCGCGACCCGCATGGCCGACGATCCCCGGGGTGCGGCGAAAGCCGACGGAACGCCGACTCCGAAGCATGATCTTGTTGGGCCTTGTAGCCCATGGTCCGGGCGATCCCGGATGCCCACCGCTCTACGAAGCGCTTCGCTCGACATAGCGATGCAGAGCGGATGGGGACACAGACCATGGCAATCACAGGACTCCTGCTGTCGCACGGCCGTGCGTTCGCAGCACCCATCGATCTCAACGGAACCGGGCGCTATGTGCACTGGGGCGTGATCCAGTTGTCCGTCGCGAACCTCGTGGTCATCGGAGTGATGCTGGTCGTCTTCGTCGTCGCCCTGCTGCTGCCCTTTCCCGGAGGCCGCCGATGAGTGACCCGGGCGAGCACGGCGCGGCCACCGGGCCGCGGGGAAACGAGTCCGCTGAGGGCGGCTGGACCGGAGCGGTGCGGCGTCGGGCGGTCTCGGCACTGCCCCCGGACAAGCTGCTGCCGGACACCCAGCCTGCGTACATGGCCTCGTGGATCTACGTCTTCGGCGTGCTCACTTTGGCCTCGCTGATCGTGGTGCTCGTCACCGGCGGGGTGCTCGCGCTGAGAGGGCCCGCGTGGTGGCATGTCTCGTCGACGGGCAAGTACGTGAACGGCCTGCACCTGTGGAGTGTCGAGCTGTTCATGTTCTTCATGGTCATCCATCTGTGGGGCAAGTTCTTCATGGCAGCCTGGCGCGGCCGACGGGCCCTGACCTGGGTCACGGGCGTGGTGTGCTTCCTCGCCTCGATCGGTACCGCCTTCACCGGCTACCTCGTCCAGCAGAACTTCGACTCGCAGTGGATCGCCGGGCAGGCCAAGGACGGGCTGAACTCGGTCGGTATCGGTGCGTTCTTCAACGTGCTGGACTTCGGGCAGATGCTGATGTGGCACATCGTGCTGCTTCCCTTCGTCCTCGGGCTGCTGACCGCCTGGCACGTCCTGCTGGTCCGGCGGCGCGGAATCGTGCCGCCGATCGGGGCGACCGATCCCGCGGCAGGCGCCGAGGCCGCACCCGCACCGGCGGAGGTGTCGTGATGCGCCGACGATCCGAGAAGTCCGCACTGCCGGACCCGGCCGACTTCCCCACCCGGCCGTACGACCTGGTCAAGGAGTTCACGATCGCCCTGGTGGTGGTCGCGCTCCTCACCGCCGGTCTGGCCGCTGTCTTCTCTTCGCCCGACGACAGGCCGGTGACCCTGGCCTCCTGGTCGCGTGCGGCCGGCGTGGACTTCACGGCCACGGCAGTCGCCGAACTCGGCGGCACCAGCGGAACGGCCGAGTACGGACCGCCGTACAACCACACGCCCGACGCGGCCCAGAAGCTCGGTCCGCTCGGGCTGCAGAGCGCCGCCGGGGTGCGCATCCCGATCGACACGGCCGACGACTTCGTGCTCCGTCCGCTGACCGAGGCCCCCGAGCCGCCCGGCGTGCGCGCGGCCCTCGCCGTCTGGTCCGCGGCCCCGGCCTCCCGGCAGCAGGCGTGGACCAAGGCCTACTCCGACGCCCTGGCCAAGGCGCCCGGCGGTGACCCCGCCAAGGTCGCGGGCGGCGACTACGGGCCCGTCCCCGTCCTCACCGCGCGCCTGCTGGGCCTGGCCAGGTCCGGTGCCCTGGACGGGCAGCTGGAGGCCGGGGGCAAGTTCTACCAGACCGACTACACCCGCCCCCTGCTCTTCCTCTCCGACGGTTCCTACCTGGAGTCCCTGGCCCGCGCCCAGCACCTGGGCGGCGACCAGTGGGGAATGATGAACGAGACCGGGAACTACCCGGGCCAGGCGTGGCTCTGGCTCTACACGTTCTGGTACCAGATCGACCCCTTCAAGTCGTCGGGTAACGCCGACGCCCTGATCTGGGGCCTGATGGCCGTGCTCAGCCTGGGCCTGCTGATGGTGCCCTTCATCCCCGGGGTGCGGTCCATCCCGCGCTGGACGCGCGTGTACCGGTTGATCTGGCGCCCGTACTACCGGGACCAGGAGGCTGCGGTGCGGGCCCGGCAGTCGGGGGACTGAAGGTCACGTGACGGCGCGGGCTCGCCGGGACGAATGCGTACCGGCGAGCCCGCGCGTGCTGTCAGGCGGGGTGTCAGCCCGCGGCGCGTGCCGCCATGCGCGCCTTGCGTGCCGCCAGCTTCTCGTCGAACTTCAGGGCCTCCGCGTCCAGCCCGCCCAGGAATAGGCCGAGCTCGTCCTGGGCCTGCTGCCCCTCGGGGCCGAGGCCGTCGATCTCCATGATCTTCAGGAAGCGGAGGACCGGCTGGAGCACGTCGTCGTGGTGGATGCGCAGGTTGTAGACCTCGCCGATCGCCATCTGCGCGGCGGCCCGCTCGAAGCCGGGCATGCCGTGGCCGGGCATCCGGAAGTTGACGATCACGTCGCGCACGGCCTGCATGGTGAGGTCGGGCGCGAGCTCGAAGGCCGCCTTGAGCAGGTTGCGGTAGAAGACCATGTGCAGGTTCTCGTCGGTCGCGATGCGGGCCAGCATGCGGTCGCAGACCGGGTCGCCCGACTGGTGGCCGGTGTTGCGGTGCGAGACGCGGGTGGCGAGCTCCTGGAAGGCGACGTAGGCGACCGAGTGCAGCATCGAGTGGCGGTTGTCGGACTCGAAGCCCTCCGACATGTGCTGCATGCGGAAGGCTTCCAGCTTGTCCGGGTCCACCGCGCGCGAGGCGAGCAGGTAGTCGCGCATCACGATGCCGTGCCGGCCCTCTTCCGCCGTCCAGCGGTGCACCCAGGTGCCCCAGGCGCCGTCACGGCCGAACAGCGAGGCGATCTCGTGGTGGTAGCTGGGCAGGTTGTCCTCGGTGAGCAGGTTCACCACCAGCGCGATACGGCCGATCTCGGTGACCTTGGACTGCTCCTTGTCCCAGGCCTCGCCGTCCTCGAACAGACCGGGGAAGTTACGGCCGTCCGACCAGGGCACGTACTCGTGCGGCATCCAGTCCTTGGCGACCTTCAGATGCCGGTTCAGTTCCGTCTCGACCACTTCCTCCAGTGCGTACAGCAGCTTGGCGTCGGTCCAGACGGCAGGGCTGCCGAGGTGCGGCGAAGTGATCGTCACGGGAACTCCATGGGGACGAGCAGCAAAGGGGGATGGACCGGCGAGCGGTGCCGGAACCTACGGGATCGTAGGCTACGAAACCGTAGGTTACGAAGCCGTAGGTTAAGTGCGGTGTAAAGATCCCTGATCAGGCCGTGTTTCGTAGGACTTCCAAGGAATGCCGGAAAGCCCCAGGACCGCAGGTCCCAGGGCTGGAAGGGTGACCGGTATGCCCGTCAGGCGTACAGCTCCCGCAGCCGCACCGAGAGACATGTCACACAGCCCTCGAGCTTCTCGTACTCGCTGATGTCCACCACGACCGGATCGTGACCGAGGTCGGCGAGCAGCTCCGCCGACTTCGGCGCGCTCGCCGCCATCAGCAGCTTGCTGCCGCCGAGCAGCACCACGTGCGAGCCCGACTCCTCGGGCACCGACAGGAAGCGCGGGAACAGCGACGGCCGGTCCACCTTGGGGATGTTCCCGATGACCGTCCCGTCGGGCAGCGCCGTGACCGCCGACTTCAGATGCAGCACCTTGCTCACGGGTACGGCGACGACCCGCGCCCCCAGCGGCTCGAAGGCGGCCCGCAGCTGCTGGACACCGGCCGCGTTGGTGCGGCCGCCCCGGCCGACGTAGATCGTGTCGCCGATCTTCAGGACGTCGCCGCCGTCCAGGGTGCCCGGCTCCCAGATCCAGTTCACCGAGCAGCCCAGGCGGGCGACGGCCTCCTCGACGCCGGCCGTCTCGTCCCGCCGGGACTCGGCGCCGGGGCGGGTGATCAGCGCGACGTTCTTGTACATGACGACCGTGTCCTCGACGAACACCGAGTCCGGGCAGTCGTCCTCCGGGTCCACCTCGATCGTCTCCCAGCCGTGCTCGCGCAGGGCCTCGACGTACGCCTCCCACTGCTCGACCGCGAGATCGAAGTCGACCTTCTCCCGCTCGATGTGCGTCACCAGCCCTTCGGCGAGGCGGGGGCTCGGACGGCGGACGAGGGCCTTCTTGCTGGGCACGACGGGACTCCGAATCGGCGGGACGGCAGACCGGGCGCCCAAGACGCGACACCCGGTCCGCCATCATGCAACCCCGATCCATGACGGCAAAACCCTCGTTGCCAGGCTGTGCCCCTCCTGAGATGCGGGGTCGGGAGCTATCCGATCGCCTCCGGCGTGGTCTCCCGCAGTTCGCCGTCCAGCAGCAGCCACCGGGTGATGCCGATCGACTCCAGGAACGGCAGGTCGTGGCTGGCCACGATCAGCGCCCCCTCGTACGACTCCAGGGCCGACGTCAGCTGCCGCACGCTCGCCATGTCGAGGTTGTTCGTCGGCTCGTCGAGCATCAGCAGCTGCGGTGCGGGTTCGGCCAGCATCAAGGCGGCCAGGGCCGCCCGGAAGCGTTCGCCGCCGGACAGGGTGGCCGCCTTCTGGTCGGCGCGGGCGCCCCGGAACAGGAAGCGGGCCAGGCGCGCCCGGACCCGGTTGTTGGTGGCGGTCGGCGCGAACCGGGCCACGTTCTCGGCGACCGACAACTCGTCGTCGAGCACGTCGAGCCGCTGGGGCAGGAAGCGGAGCGGCACGTGCGCGTGCGCCTCGCCGGACACCGGTGCCAGCTCCCCGGCGATCGTCCGCAGCAGCGTCGTCTTGCCCGCGCCGTTGCGCCCGATCAGCGCGACCCGCTCGGGGCCGTGCAGATCGAGCCCACCGGCCACGCGCGCGCCGTACGCGAGCTCCAGGTCCATGAGGGTCAGGACCGTGCGGCCCGGTGGTACGGCCGTGTAAGGCAGGTCGACGCGGATCTCGTCGTCGTCCCGTACGGCGTCCACCGCCTCGTCGAGCCGTTCCTTCGCCTCGGTGAGCCGCTCCTCGTGCATGATGCGGTGCTTGCCCGCGGACTCCTGTGCCGCGCGCTTGCGCGCCCCCATGACGATCTTCGGCTCGCGCTTCTGGTCCCACATCTTCTGCCCGTACCGTTTGCGCCGGGCCAACTTGACCTGTGCGTCGGCCAGTTCGCGCTTCTGCTTGCGGAAGTCGGCCTCCGCGA
This sequence comes from Streptomyces sp. NPDC001157, assembly GCF_053598255.1. Lineage (NCBI taxonomy): Bacteria > Bacillati > Actinomycetota > Actinomycetes > Kitasatosporales > Streptomycetaceae > Streptomyces > Streptomyces sp. NPDC001157. The sequence goes on along the minus strand of NZ_JBSFJW010000001.1, from coordinate 347,030 downwards.
CCCGCACCATGCGCTCGGCCGCCTCCTGCTCGGTGGCGAGAGCCTCCTCGTAGGCGGAGAAGTTGCCACCGAACCAGGTGACCTCCCCGGAACGCAGATCGGCGATCTGGTCGACCAGTTCCAGGAGTTCGCGGTCGTGGCTGACCACGACCATCACTCCCGGCCAGGACTCGACGGCCGCATACAGCCGTTTGCGCGCGTACAGGTCGAGGTTGTTGGTCGGCTCGTCCAGGAGCAGGACGTCCGGGCGGCGCAGCAGCAGCGCGGCGAGCCTCAGCAGCACCGACTCGCCGCCCGACACCTCGCCGATCGTGCGGTCCAACTCGATGTGACCGAGCCCGAGTTCGCCGAGCGTGGCGAGGGCGCGTTCATCCACGTCCCAGTCGTCGCCGACGGTCTCGAAGTGCTTTTCGGCCACGTCGCCCGCCTCGATGGCGTGCAGCGCGGCACGCTGCACGGCGATGCCGAGCGCCTCGTCGACGCGCAGGTGCGTGTCGAGCGTGACGTTCTGCGGGAGGTAACCGACCTCGCCCGCGACGCGCACGGCGCCGTCGGCCGGGGTGAGCTCACCGGCGATCAGCCTCAACAGGGTCGATTTCCCGGACCCGTTGACGCCGACGAGCCCCGTCCTGCCGGGACCGAAGGCGACATCGAGGCCCTCGAAGACGGGGGTGCCGTCGGGCCAGGTGAAGGACAGGGACGTACAAGTGATGGAAGTAGACATGCGGGCCTCGCGGTTGCTTGGTGCGGTCAGGGGCAAACGCGTAGAGAGACACCGGAGACCTGCAGCGGGAGAGGAGAGCCCACGGGCATGAAAAAAGCCCTGTTCCGCCAGGACGGCTCGAACGCCGAGGTCGCACGCAGCGCACACACCTCACGTGTGTGACACGGTGTCTCAAGACCTCAGTCGAGCAACGTCCTTCTCCAATCGACGGCAACAGAACCGCTGTACACCGTAGGAGGCGGTGGGCGGGCTGTCAACGGATTAACGTGATCCCGCCCTCACCGCACGAAGGAGTCCCCGTGTCCAACGGCCCGCTCTCCCTGCCCGCCCGGCTCTATCTGCTGGCCTGGGACACCGACACCGCCGAGGTCACCGCCGCCGCCCGCCTCCACCACCTCGTGCGGGCCGGCGCCCTCACCGAACTGGCCCGGCGCGGGCTGCTGGTCGACGAGGACGGCATCGCAACCCCCGCCGACATGGACTCCCTCACCGGGGACGCCGTCCTCGACGGACTCCTCGAACTGGTCCGCGAGTCCCGGCCGCACCGCTGGCAGACCTGGGTGACACTGCACGCGCGCGTGACCCTCGACGCCGTACGGGAGCAACTGACGGCGCAGGGGTGTCTGCGGGCGGAGCGGAAGCGGGTCCTCGGGGTCTTCCCGAGCGTGGAGCACGTGCTGGCGCGGCCGGACGTCGTGGACGCGCTGCGTGAGGAGGCGCGGCAGGTTCTGGAGGGCCCGGTGCCCGTTGCGGAGGTCTCCGACCGGGACGCGGCCGTCGTCGCCCTCGCCGCAGCCGCGGAACTGCCCACGCTGGTGCCGGGCAGGGACAGCAGACGCCACCACGCGCGCGTGGCGGAACTGACCGAGCGCAGCGGGGCGGCGGCGCCCGCGCTGCGGAAGGTCGTCACCGAGGTGCACACCGCGCTCACCGCGGCGCTGACGGCGGTCGCCACGGCGACGGGCGACTGAGCCGCACCCGGCACCTCACGCAGATGTCGGATTCCTGCCGGTCGCCGCCCGGCAGCGGCTGGTTGAGTGTGCCCGAATGACGACCGAGAACCCTCTCCGCGCCACCGCGGTCGCCACCACCAGCGCGGGCCTCTCCTCGGCCCTCGGATCGGCGGACGGCGACCGGTCCGCGACCCGGCCCTCGCCGACATGATGCGTACGGTGCTCGCCGCGGGCGCGGTCGGGATGGACATCGAGGACGCGCCGTACGAGGCCGGATCGCGGCCGCCCGCAAGGCCTCCGACGCGCAGAGTGTGTGCCGCTGTTCGTCAACGCCCGGATCGACACCTTCCTCAGGGACGCGGGCGGAGTGGACGTCATTTCGGAGCGGGCCCCGGCGCCCCGCCGATCCCGAACTGGCCGCACACGAGTCGCTGGCGGTTGCCCTCGCCTACACCGAGCTCAACGAACCGCTGCCGGTGCGCTGAACGGGCCCAAGGGGCGCGGTGTTTGCGGCTCCGCCGCGGGGCGCGACCAGCCACAACGGACCCGCAGACAAACAGCTGCCTGTCCCGTCCCACCCAGCGGAGCGCTCAGCACGCGTCCCGGATCAGCTCCGCCAGGTCATGGTCCAGATCCAGCTGCAGATGCTCCAGACCCACGGGCACCAGGGCGCTCGTGGCGTCGAGGAACCGGCGTATCTCGTGCGACCGGACGTGCACGACGGCGGTGCCCTCGGGGGCGTGGAACTCCAGGACGGTGCGCTCGTAGCCGTACGGCCGTACGCGCACGTCGCCGTGGCCCTCCGGCTGGTGCAGACCGGCCGCGAGGAGTTCGCGGGCGAACGTCCAGCAGACCTCCACGCCCTCCAGCGTGGCCGGGGCCGGGAAGGTCATACGGACCGCGAACGGGTCGCTGCGGTCGTAGTGCAGCTTCGCCGGGATGCTCGGCATGCGCGGCGCGGCGGCGACGAGGCGAGCCTCCACGGGTTGTTCGATGACGGTGGACAACGCCTTGCTCCCTTGTGACGTCTGGACGGGCTTCCGGGTGGATCGGGTCGGGCACTGCTAGAGACGCTGGAATCAGCCAATCCGTGCACACCGTTTTCGAGTGACCTGCGTCACCGCATTCATGCACAGGAGTGACGCAGTCCATTTCCCGTGCACCGACGGGCAGTTGTGACGAGGGCCGCCGTCTGGACTGCGTCCGGGGCGTCGGCTAGCTTCGCCCGCCATGAGGCGCATGGGGAACACGCGACGAATGAGACGTACATTTCGGACGGTGGCCGCAGGGGTGGTGTGCTCGGCGGCGCTGGCCGCCCTGACCGCCGTACCGGCACAGGCCCAGGAGCCCGGGCACCGGGCGCCGCACTGGGAGCTCAAGGACACCGGCGCGAGTGGCGTGCGCTTCCGGGGGTTGTCGGCCGTCAGCCGGGACACCGCCTGGGTGGCCGGAACCGGTGGCACCGTGCTGCGCACCACCGACGGCGGGGCGAGCTGGCGGAACGTCTCGCCGCCGGGCGCCGCCGACCTGCAGTTCCGGGACATCGAGGCGTTCGACGCGCGGCGCGCCGTCGTGCTCGCCATCGGCGAGGGCGAGGCCTCCCGGGTGTACCGCACCGACGACGGCGGCGAGACCTGGACGGAGTCCTTCCGCAACACCGACACCAAGGCCTTCTACGACTGCCTCACCTTCTTCGACCGCCGCCACGGCCTCGCCGTGAGCGACCCGGTGGACGGCAGGTTCCGCATTTTGTCGACCGGCGACGGGGGCCGCTCCTGGAAGGTGCTCCCGAGCGAGGGCATGCCGGCCGCGCTGGACGGCGAGGCGGGCTTCGCGGCGAGTGGGCAGTGCCTGGTCGCCTCCGGCCCCTCGGACGTCTGGCTGGCCACCGGTGGCGGTGCACGCGCGCGCGTGCTGCACTCCGCCGACCGCGGACTCACCTGGACGGCCGCGGACACACCGGTCCCGGCGGGCGACCCGGCGAAGGGCGTCTTCGCGCTCGCCTTCCGCGACCGCACCCACGGCCTCGCGGTCGGTGGCGACTACCGCCCCGACCAGACCTCCCCGCAGGCCGCGGCCCGCACCTCCGACGGCGGCCGCACCTGGCAGCCCGCGGCCACCCCGCCGCCCGCCTACCGGTCCGGCGCCGCCTGGCTCCCGCACAGCCGCACCGCGGCCCTCGCGGTCGGCCCCACCGGCACCGACCTGACCACCGACGGCGGCCGCACCTGGCGGACCGTCGACACGGGCTCGTACGACACCGTGGACTGCACGGCGGACCTGGGCTGCTGGGCGGCGGGGGAGCAAGGGAGGGTGGCTCGTCTGGAGCGGTGACGCACGGGGTGAAGCGGGTACCCGGTCGCGGAGTGCGAAGGGAGTGAGCGAGCATGCCCGCAGGTTCCAGCTCCAAGCGTGAGCGCCAGTACGAGCACATCAAGAAGAGCGCGCAGGACCGGGGTGAGAGCACCGGACGTGCCAAGGAGATCGCGGCGCGGACGGTGAACAAGGAGCGTGCCCGGTCCGGCGAGTCCAAGTCCGCCAGCCGCAGCTCCACGAAGGACATGTCATCCGGCAAGCGCGGTGGCCAGCGGTCCGGCCAGGGCTCCCAGGGCCCCACCCGCGACCAGCTGTACAACGAGGCCAAGCAGCGCGGTATCGAGGGCCGTTCGAACATGAACAAGGGGCAGCTGCAGCGCGCGCTGAACGCGAAGAAGGGCTGAGTACCCCGTCCCCGGCGACGGCGAGGATCCTCCCGCCGTCGCGGGGGCTCAGGGCCGTACGCTCGTCCCCATCATGACGACCGTACCCATCCCCGCCGGCTGGCCCGCGACCGAGGAACAGGCCCGCGCCGTACAGGACGAACTGCGGACACAGGTGGTGCTCGACGAGCCGGGACCGCCGCCGGGCACCGGCCAGATCACCGGCGTCGACGTGGCGTACGACGACGAGCGGGACGTCGTCGCGGCCGCGGCGGTCGTCCTCGATGCGGCGACGCTGGAGGTCGTCGCGGAGGCGACGGCCGTCGGCCGCATCTCCTTCCCGTACGTCCCCGGACTGCTCGCCTTCCGCGAGATCCCCGCGGTCCTCGCGGCCCTCGACGCCCTGCCGTGCCCGCCCGGCCTGGTCGTCTGCGACGGCTACGGCCTGGCCCACCCGCGCCGCTTCGGCCTCGCCAGCCACCTCGGCGTCCTGACGGGCCTGCCCTCCATCGGCGTCGCGAAGAACCCCTTCGCCTTCGCCCATGACGACCCGGCCGCCCCGCGCGGCAGCAGCGCACCCCTCCTCGCGGACACCGAGGAGGTCGGCCGCGCGCTGCGCACCCGGGACTCCGTCAAGCCGGTCTTCGTCTCGGTCGGCCATCGCGTGAGCCTCGACAACGCCTGCGCCCACACGCTGGCGCTCACCCCCGCCTACCGCCTCCCGGAGACCACCCGCAGGGCGGACGCGTTGTGCCGCAAGGCATTGCGGGAGGCTGCCGCCCCGAGGAAACCACTGGCCGACCGTGCGGCGGCGGACCCCACCCGGTCGTGGGGACGCACCCTGTTCGAGCGTCAGTCCGACCCGGTGACCTGGGCGGGCCATGTGCTCCGGGCGGCGGCCACAGGGCAGGGGCGGACGCCGGAGATCGAGGCGGCCCTGGAGTTCGCGGGGGACCGCGACCGGTGGAGCCGTGGACGCGAGGTGTTCGAGCTGGTCCGCCGCGGATGGGCGGACGAGGAGCAGTTCACGCAGGAGCAGCGGATCGTGTTCCGCCTCGCGGAGCTGGTCGGCAAGGTCGCCCACAACGAGGCCGGGCCTCCTCCGTTCTTCGACCACCACGCGGGGTGGCAGATCGGTCCCCTCGCCTGGCGGCTCGCCGCCGCGGCCGATCCCGCCGTGCGGGACCGGATCGCGGACGCGCTGGGCGGCCGGCCGCCCGAGCCGCTCGACGGGTGATCTGAGTAGCCGGACTGAGTACTCGTACGGATGTGGGTGCGGTGCGCCCGTCGGCAGGCTGTGCCCCATGACGACGCACCGCGCCCCGAAGCCCCTCGCCGATCCCAACCGTCCCGTCGAGCGTGCCGTGACGGCCGCGCTGGTCCTTGCCGTGCTGGCGGGGCTCGGCTGGATCGCCGGGATGCTCTACACGGTGGCGGGATGGTCCTAGCTCCCGTTCCGCGGGTGGCGACAGTGCCGGCTCGCGACCTGGACCACGCGCTCGGCGGGCAAGCCGAGCCACGCCGGACATGACCTCATTGGGCCAGCGCGTAGGCACTCTTTCCCGCAAGCAACAGGCCGACCACGACACTGCCGTACACGATCGCCGGTTCCGCGTGGCCCTGCATCCAGGAGCGCAGTTCCCGTAGTCGGTGTTGGGCAGACGCCGGCTTGAAGACGACATACAGCTCCGCGGCGAGCAGAGTGGCGGTCGCCACGATGCAGTACCCGGCCAGTATCGGCCAGGTCGTGGGGTCGGAGCCGTCGGCCTCCATCACCGTCACGGCGCCGGCGGCGACAAGCCCCCACGGTTGCAGAAGGATCGCAAGCCCCGCCGCCGGCCAGAGCGCGCCGCGGTCTATCCGGGAGGTGAGGAAGGAGGACGACCTGCCCTTCCGCGGCGAGGCGACGGCGACGGACGGATCGTGGCGACCGGCCCTTCGGCGCCTGTGGACGCCGTAGACGACCAGTGACACTCCGATGGCGACCTTGACCGCGAGTTGTGCCGTGGACGGAGGCGACCTCGGCTCCGGGGGCTGCCCGCCGGTCACCGTCAGGACCAGAGCGATCACCGCGACGAAACACGTCATCCATCCCGCGATGAAGGCGAGCCCTGTCCGAACGCCCTTGACGGATGCCACCACCAGGACGAACGCCATGAGAGGGAGCGGGTCCAGCGTGATGGCGAGGGCGATGAGCAGGAGGTCGAAGACCATGGGCGATCCCATCAGGCACCGTACGGGTCGAGCCTATGCACGGCTGTGACCTACCGCATCTCATGTGACGGTTGAGCCGGTCTTGGCCCGTGCCTGCGGCAGGGTGCCGAGGGCCGCTTCGTCGCGCACTCTGGAAAGGGAAGGGGCGACGATGGAGACTCGCGGCTGATGCGGCGCCGGGATGCGGTCACGGACTCGCGCGCGTCACGGTGGCGTGGCCGTCTCGGGCAACTGACGGCCTGGCTGAAGGCCGTCCACGCGCGCCTGGAGATCCGCTTTCCCGTCATCACAGCACTTCTGGACCGCATGGTGGCGGTGAACATCTTCGACTCCGCCACCCGCATCGCGGCGCAGTGTTTCCTGACCGCGGTCCCGTTGCTGTTCGTGCTGTCCGCGTACGCGCCCGAGGCGGTGCAGAACCAGGTCGTCAAGTCAGTCAGCGCCGTCTTCGGTCTGAGCGGGCAGTCGAAGTCCGAGGTGCAGCAGGTGTTCCAGCCACCGACCGACAACGTGCGCCAGGCGATCGGCGTGGTGGGCGGGCTGATGGTGCTGCTGTCGGCCACCGCGGTCAGCCGTGCGGTGCAGCGGCTGTGCAAACGGGTCTGGCTGTTGCCCCCCGGAGGAACGAAAGTCGCTCCGTGGAGATGGCTCGCATGGATCGCGCTGTGGCTCGGCGCGCTGGTCGCGCAAGGGTTGCTGCGCGACGGGTTCGGCCTGGGGGCGTGGCTGGGCATTCCGATCGTTCTGGCCGTGCAGACGGCCATGTGGTGGTGGACCCAGCATCTACTGCTGGGCGGAGCCGTCCGCTGGGCGCCCCTGCTGCCGGGGGCTGTCCTCACGGCGATCGCAGTGAGCTGTCTGTCCGTGGCCGCACACTTCTACATGCCGCGGGCGCTCAACCGGGCACTGTCCGACTACGGTTCCGCGGGTTCGGTCTTCGTCATGCTGTCCTGGCTGATCGTCGTGTCCGTGGCCGTCGCTGTAGGGCTCAGTGTGGGCGCCGTACTGTCCCAGGAGCCGTTCCTGCGGCGCCGCCTCGGAAGTCCGACCTCGCCACCCTGACGGGGGCACTGGGCGCACACCGCCTCGGTGGCGGACCCGGTGCGGGGCCCGCCGCCGAGTCCGCTCGCTGTTCGCAGGTCCCTCGCGCCAGTGCCGCGGCCCGGCGCAGACGACGAACGTGCACCGTTCCTGCGCCCAGGCGCCCAGGCGCCCAGGCGCCCGGCCAGAGCCGGGAAGGGGACAGGATGCCGAGCGCGGTCGCGCGTCGGTCCTGCTCGCGCCTGCGCCTCAGGAGTGCCGATTCACCCGCTCGACGCCACCCGGAAGGTGATCCCCGCCCGCCGCAGCCGTTCCGTGAGCGCGTCGCCCATCGCGACCGCCGTGGTGACCTGGCCGGCCGTCGGCGGCAGGTCGTCGAAGGCCAGCGACAGCGCCGACTCGGCGAACATCTTCGCCGTCTCGTCGTAGCCGGGGTCGCCGCCCGCGACCTCCGTGAGCACCTGCCGGCCGCCGCCCTCGCCCACGAAGCGGACCCTGAACCAGCTCTTCGCCCGCTTCTCGGCGCTCGGCCCCTCGCCGGGCTTGAGCCGGTCCGACAACCAGCGCCGCGCGGGCGGCAGTTGGGCGGCCGCGAAGAGACCGCCGACGGCCGCGATCCCGCCCACGGCTACGGGCAGGTGCCGCACGGCCGCGTAGTGGCGGTAGCGGAAGTCGGGGCCGTAGCGCTCCAGGGCCTTCGCGGAGCGGCCCACGATCTGCGCGTCGATGGTCGGCAGCGGCAGCGCCCAGGCGCCGACCTCCTTCGCGAACCGCGGCACACCCGTCGGCGCGCCCGCCCGCCGCCCCACCAGGCGCGGCTCGTGCCGCTTTCGGTCACGCTCGGCGGCCAGCATCGGCCGCACCCGCGAGAACTGGTTCAGCGCCGACGCGAACGTCCCGCCGGAGAAGGTGGCGTCGGCCGTCACGAACCCGTCCACCGTCAGCGGCACCCCCTCCGGCAGCTGCCGCACGGTGAAGTACGCGCCCAGGTCATGGGGGATCGAGTCGAACCCGCAGGCATGCACCAGCCGCGCACCGGTCTCACGCGCGCGTGCATCGTGCCGGACGTACATGAGGTCCACGAACTCGGGCTCACCGGAGAGGTCGAGATAGTCCGCACCACTGTCCGCGCAGGCGGCCACCAGCTCCTCGCCGTACGTCACATACGGTCCCACGGTCGTGGCCACCACGCGCGCGTGCTCCGCGAGTTCGCGCAGCGACGCCGGGTCGGCCACGTCCGCCCTCAGCAGCCCGACCTTCCCGCTGCCGGGCAGCCGCTCGCGCAGCCGCTCCAGCTTCTGTTCGCTGCGGCCCGCGATCGCCCAGCGCAGGTCGTCGGGCGCATGCGCGGCGAGGTACTCCGCGGTGAGCGCCCCGACGAAGCCCGTGGCTCCGAAGAGCACGATGTCGTACGGACGGTCCGTCCTGTTCAGCCTGCTCATGACACCCCTCGGTCCGCAGCACGCGCCGTTGTCGGTGGCCGAGGCTAGCGTGAGATGTGCGGAGCCCGACGACGAGCCCGGAGGTAAGCGGTGACCGTGCCCGAACGCGCCCTGAGGAAGTGGGAGAAAGTGCGCGAGTTCGCTCTCGGGCTGCCGGGTGCCGCCGAGGAGTTTCCGTGGGGTGAGACCGTGGCCAAGGTCAACAAGAAGGTGTTCGTGTTCCTCGGCATGGACGACGGCAGCTACCCGCTGGGCATCACGGTGAAGCTCAGGGAGGACGCGGCCCACGCGCACGCCCTCACCTCCCCGGGCGCGGAACCCGCCGGATACGGGCTGGGCAAGGCCGGCTGGGTCCGCATCCCGCTGGCGGAGGAGGGCGCACCGGCGGCGGAGCTGCTGTGCGACTGGGTGGAGGAGAGCTACCGCGTGATCGCACCGAAGCGGCTGATAGCCGAGCTGGACTCGCGGTGAGGGGCATGGCCGCGGCGCAACTTGGCTAAGCGCTTGCTCTCCCGGGTCTTGTGTCCGCTGGAACGTGTTCCTAACATCACTAGTGTTACAGCAGTTGTGTCACAACCCCTGGGGACTGCATGGCAGAGGCAAAGACGCCTGGACACGGCCCGCTCTCCGGCGTGCGCGTGGTGGAGCTGGCCGGTATCGGGCCCGGCCCGTTCGCCGCCATGCTCCTCGCCGACCTGGGCGCCGACGTCGTGCGCGTGGACCGCCCCGGCGGCGTCGGGCTCGCGATCAACACGGAGTACGACATCACCAACCGCAACAAGCGCTCGGTGATCGTCGACCTGAAGTCCGCGGACGGCCCCGCACGCGTCCTCGACCTCGCCGCACGCGCCGACATCCTCATCGAGGGCTACCGCCCCAAAGTGGCCGAACGCCTCGGCGTCGGCCCCGAGGCCTGCCACGCCCGCAACCCGGCGCTCGTCTACGGCAGGATGACGGGGTGGGGCCAGGAAGGCCCCCTCGCGCACCGCGCCGGCCACGACATCGCGTACATCGCCCTCACCGGCACCCTCGGGATGATCGGCAGCCCGGACGAGCCCCCGGCCGTCCCCGCCAACCTCCTCGGCGACTACGCGGGCGGCTCCCTCTACCTGGTCGTCGGCGTCCTCGCCGCGCTCCACCACGCGCGCGCGGGCGGCACCGGCCAGGTCGTCGACGCCGCCATCGTCGACGGCACCTCCCACCTCGCCGCGATGATCCACGGCATGCTCGCCGCCGGCGGCTGGCAGGACCGCCGCGGCGCCAACCTCCTGGACGGCGGCTGCCCCTACTACGGCACCTACGAGACGGCCGACGGCAAGCACATGGCCGTCGGCGCCCTGGAACCGCAGTTCTACGACGAGTTCGTGCGCGTTCTCGGCATCCCGGAGCACGCCGACGCCCGCAAGGACTGGACCCGCTGGGGCGAACTGCGCGAGGCGGTAGCGGCCCGCTTCAAATCCCGCACCCGGGACGAGTGGACGGCCGTCTTCGAGGGCTCCGACGCGTGCGTGGCGCCCGTGCTGTCCCTGCGCGAGGCCCCGCACCACCCGCACCTCGCCGCCCGCGGCACCTTCACCGGTCACGGCGGCATCACCCAGCCCGCACCCGCCCCCCGCTTCTCCGCCACTCCCACGGCGGTACGGACCGGCCCCGCGCAGCCCGGCGCCGACACCGCCGCTGTGGCGCGCGACTGGGACGTACCCGACCTCCTGAAGGACCAGGAACTCATGAAGGGCTCCGAATGAAGCGGCAGATCTTCGCCCCCGAGCACGACGCGTTCCGCGCGACCGTGCGTGCCTTCCTGGCCAGGGAGGTGCTGCCGTACTACGAGCAGTGGGAGAAGGACGGCATCGTCTCCCGCGACGCCTGGCGGGCCGCCGGCAAGCAGGGCCTGCTCGGACTCGCCGTGCCCGAGGAGTACGGGGGCGGCGGCACCTCCGACTTCCGCTACGCCACCGTCCTGGCCGAGGAGTTCACCCGCGCGGGCACTCCCGGGCTCGCTCTCGGCCTGCACAACGACGTCATCGGCCCGTATCTCACCGGCCTCGCCACCGACGAGCAGAAGCGGCGCTGGCTGCCCGGCTTCTGCGACGGGTCGATCATCACCGCGATCGCCATGACCGAGCCGGGCGCGGGCTCCGACCTCCAGGGCATCCGTACGCACGCCGAGGACCGGGGCGATCACTGGCTGCTGAACGGCGCCAAGACGTTCATCTCCAACGGGATCCTCGCCGACCTGGTGATCGTCGTCGCGAAGACCACCCCGGAGGGCGGCGCGCACGGCCTGTCCCTCCTTGTCGTCGAACGCGGCACGGACGGCTTCGAGCGCGGCCGCAACCTCGACAAGATCGGCCAGAAGGCGCAGGACACGGCCGAGCTGTTCTTCACCGACGTGCGCGTGCCCAAGGAGAACCTGCTCGGCACCCTGGGCGGCGCCTTCGGCCACCTGATGACCAACCTCGCGCAGGAGCGCCTCAGCATCGCCGTCTCCGCGATCGCGGCCGCCGAGCACCTGCTGGAGATCACCACCGAGTACGTCAAGGAGCGCGAGGCCTTCGGCCGGCCGCTCGCCACCAAGCAGCACATCCGCTTCGAGATGGCCGAGATGGCCACCGAGTGCGCCGTCACGCGCGCGTTCCTCGACCGCTGCGTGGAGGAGCACTCGAACGGCCGGCTCGACGCGGTGGACGCCTCCATGGCCAAGTGGTGGGCGACCGAACTGCAGAAGCGGGTCGCCGACCGCTGCCTCCAACTGCACGGCGGCTACGGCTACATGACCGAGTACCCGGTCGCCCGGGCCTTCACCGACGGCCGTATCCAGACCATCTACGGCGGGACGACCGAGATCATGAAGGAGATCATCGGCCGTTCCCTGCTGGACTGAAGCTCGTTGCCCGGCTGCCCCTCACCCCGAAAGGCTTTCCAGTGAGCACCGAAGCGTACGTGTACGACGCGATCCGCACCCCGCGCGGCCGCGGCAAGGCGAACGGCTCCTTGCACGGCACCAAGCCCATCGACCTGGTCGTCGGACTCATCCACGAGATCCAGGGCCGCTTCCCCGGCCTGGACCCGGCGGCGATCGACGACATCGTGCTGGGCGTCGTCGGCCCGGTCGGCGACCAGGGCTCCGACATCGCCCGCATCGCCGCCGTCGCCGCGGGCCTCCCGGACACGGTCGCCGGCGTACAGGAGAACCGCTTCTGTGCGTCCGGTCTGGAGGCCGTCAACATGGCCGCCGCCAAGGTCCGTTCGGGCTGGGAGGACCTGGTCCTCGCGGGCGGCGTCGAGTCCATGTCCCGGGTGCCGATGGCCTCCGACGGCGGCGCCTGGTTCAACGACCCGATGACCAACCTCGCCGTCAACTTCGTGCCGCAGGGCATCGGCGCCGACCTGATCGCCACCATCGAGGGTTTCTCGCGCCGTGACGTCGACGAGTACGCGGCGCTCTCCCAGGAGCGGGCGGCCACGGCGTGGAAGGAGGGCCGCTTCGACCGCTCCGTCGTCCCCGTGAAGGACCGCAGCGGTCTGACGGTCCTCGACCACGACGAGCACCTGCGCCCGGGCACCACCGCCGACTCCCTCGCCAAGCTGAAGCCGTCCTTCGCGGACATCGGCGAGCTCGGCGGCTTCGACGCCGTGGCCCTGCAGAAGTACCACTGGGTCGAGAAGATCGACCACGTCCACCATGCGGGCAACTCCTCCGGCATCGTCGACGGCGCCTCGCTGGTCGCGATCGGTTCGAAGGAGGTGGGGGAGCGGTACGGGTTGCGGCCGCGCGCGCGGATCGTCTCCGCCGCCGTCTCCGGCTCAGAGCCGACGATCATGCTCACCGGTCCCGCGCCCGCCACCCGCAAGGCCCTCGCCAAGGCCGGACTGACCATCGACGACATCGACCTGGTCGAGATCAACGAGGCCTTCGCCGCAGTCGTCCTGCGCTTCGTCAAGGACATGGGCCTGTCCCTGGACAAGGTCAACGTCAACGGGGGCGCGATCGCCCTCGGCCATCCGCTCGGCGCGACCGGCGCCATGATCCTCGGCAGCCTCGTCGATGAACTGGAGCGCCAGGACAAGCGCTACGGCCTCGCGACCCTCTGCGTCGGCGGCGGCATGGGCATCGCCACGATCGTCGAGCGCATCTGAACACCCGGCGGAACCAAGAGACTTCAGAGACTTCTACGGAGACCCCCGTCATGACGCAGAGCACCACCATCCGCTGGGAACAGGACCGCACCGGCGTCGTCACCCTCGTACTCGACGACCCGAACCAGTCCGCGAACACCATGAACCAGGCGTTCCGCGACTCCCTCGCCGTGATCACCGACCGCCTGGAGGCCGAGAAGGACTCCATCCGCGGCATCATCCTCACCTCCGCCAAGAAGACCTTCTTCGCCGGCGGCGACCTGCGCGACCTCATCCGGGTCACCCCCGAGACCGCACAGGACCTCTTCGACGGCGGCATGGCCATCAAGCGCAACCTGCGCCGCATCGAGACCCTGGGCAAGCCGGTCGTCGCCGCGATCAACGGCGCGGCCCTCGGCGGCGGTTACGAGATCGCGCTGGCCTGCCACCACCGGGTCGCGCTCGACACCTCCGGCACGAAGATCGGCTGCCCGGAGGTCACCCTCGGCCTGCTCCCCGGCGGCGGTGGCGTCGTGCGCACCGTACGCCTGCTGGGCATCGCCGACGCGCTGCTGAAGGTGCTGCTGCAGGGCACCCAGTACAACGCCCAGCGCGCCCTGCAGAACGGCCTGATCCACGAAGTGGCCGCCACCCAGGACGAGTTGCTCGCCAAGGCCCGCGCCTTCATCGACGCCAACCCCGAGTCGCAGCAGCCCTGGGACAAGCCCGGCTACCGCATCCCCGGCGGCACCCCCGCGAACCCCAAGTTCGCCGCCAACCTGCCCGCCTTCCCCGCCACCCTGCGCAAGCAGACGAACGGCGCCCCCTACCCGGCGCCGCGCAACATCCTCGCCGCGGCCGTCGAGGGCTCCCAGGTCGACTTCGAGACGGCGCAGGTCATCGAGGCGCGGTACTTCGTGGAGCTGGCCGCCGGCCAGACGTCCAAGAACATGATCCAGGCCTTCTTCTTCGACCTCCAGGCCGTCAACTCCGGTGCCAACCGTCCCAAGGGCATCGAGTCGCGTCCGGTCCGCAGGGTCGCCGTCCTGGGCGCCGGGATGATGGGCGCGGGCATCGCGTACTCGTGCGCCCGTGCGGGCATCGAGGTGGTCCTGAAGGACGTGTCGCTCGAGGCGGCCGTCAAGGGCAAGGGCTACTCCGAGCAGCTGTGCGCGAAGGCCGTCTCCCGGGGCCGTACGACGCAGGAGAAGGCGGACGCGCTGCTCGCCCGCATCACGCCGACGGCCGACCCGCAGGACGTGGCCGGCTGCGACGCGGTCATCGAGGCCGTGTTCGAGAACCCGGAGCTCAAGCACAAGGTCTTCCAGGAGATCCAGCACATCGTCGAACCGGACGCCCTGCTGTGCTCCAACACGTCGACGCTGCCGATCACCGCGCTGGCGGAGGGAGTGGAGCGCCAGGCCGACTTCATCGGTCTGCACTTCTTCTCTCCGGTCGACAAGATGCCGCTCGTCGAGATCATCAAGGGCGAGCAGACGGGCGAGGAGGCCCTCGCCCGCGCCTTCGACCTGGTCCGCCAGATCAAGAAGACACCGATCGTCGTGAACGACTCCCGCGGCTTCTTCACCTCCCGTGTGATCGGCCACTTCATCAACGAGGGCGTCGCGATGGTCGGCGAGGGCATCGAGCCCGCATCCGTCGAGCAGGCGGCGGCGCAGGCGGGCTACCCGGCCAAGGTCCTCTCCCTGATGGACGAGCTGACGCTCACGCTCCCGCGCAAGATCCGCAATGAGTCGAAGCGGGCCGTGGAGGAGGCGGGCGGCACCTGGCCGACGCACCCGGCCGAGGCGGTCATCGACTGCATGGTCGACGAGTTCGGGCGTACGGGCCGCAGTGGGGGAGCGGGTTTCTACGACTACGACGAGGCGGGCAAGCGGGTGGGGCTGTGGCCCGGGCTGCGCGAGCACTTCACCAAGCCGGGGCATGAGATCCCGTTCCGGGACATGCAGGAGCGGATGCTTTTCTCCGAGGCGCTCGACACCGTGAGGCTTCTGGAGGAGGGCGTCCTGACGTCGGTCGCCGACGCCAACATCGGCTCCATCTTCGGTATCGGCTTCCCCGGCTGGACGGGGGGCGTGCTGCAGTACATCAACGGCTACGAGGGCGGCCTGCCGGGCTTCGTGGCACGCGCGCGTGAGCTGGCGGACCGCTACGGGGAGCGGTTTGCGCCGCCTGCGCTGCTGGTGCGGAAGGCGGAGAAGGGGGAGCGGTTCGCGGACGCGTGACCCCTTCGGCGGAGGGTTCCCGTCCCCTGGGGGCTGCCGCCCCCAGACCCCCGCTTTCGGCCTGAACGGCCTCGTCCTCAAACGCCGGGCGGGCTGAAAAGATCAATCACGGCCAGGGACACCGCACGCTGACCCGCGAAAGGCTCACACGGCCGCCCCCCGAGGAGCCCCCATGGGGTACCGTCCCGCCCTCGCCCTGCTGGAGATCCTGCGCGACGAGGGCGTGGACCGCGCCGCCGTCGGCCGCGCCCTCGCAGAGCCCGGCCGCCCGGTGGTCGCCGTCTGGGCGACGGCTGCACCCTGTTCGGCCTCCAGGGCCTGTGGAGCGCCGCCCGCCAGTACGTCCCTGTCCTGTTCGTGGTGATGAGCAACGGCGTCCACCAGACCGTCCAGGACACCTACGGGGCGATGGGCAGCCAGGGTGTCTGCCCCGGCACGGAGCTGGGGCCACTGGACTTCACCCAGGCGGCGCGCTTCTTCGGGGTCGACGCCGTACGCGCGGACAGCGCGGACCACTTGCGTGAACGGGTCGCCGGGGCGGGCGAGCTGACGGGGCCGCTGCTGGTCGACGTACCCCTGCGGTGACCCGCTTCCTTGCCCTCGCCCTCGCCGAGCCGGCCCTGTGCACCGGACCGCCCAAGCCGACCGCGCACCGGCTGATCGGTGAGCTGGTCCGGCTCGGCCCGGTCGAGCGCACCGAGGAGGGCGGTTACCGCATCGGGCCCGGGCTGTTCGTGCTCGGCCAGTCGGCGCCGACCGTGCGCGAGCTGCGGGACGAGAACGTGCACCTGGCCGTCCCCGACGGCGCCGACACCCTGTTCCTGGAGAAGGTAACCGGCCACCTCGATCCACGTCCGCGACCACGGCCCCCGCCCCGCGCCGCCCTCTCCGTGACGGGCGGAACCCGCCGCCTCGACGTGGACCATGTGGGCGCGCGGGTGTGCGCTGCAGCACAAGCCCCGACAGGCATGCTCTCGTTCGGACTCAACGCCTCAGGAGGGTCGGCCTTCCTCCGAGACGCCTTCCTCCGAGACGCCTTCCTCCGAGACGCCTTCCTCCGAGACGCCTTCCTCCGAGACGCCTTCCTCCGAGAGGTCGAGTGAGGCGTCGAGCCACTGGTGCACCTCCTCCTTGAGCGACCGCTGGAAGGTCGTCAGCAGCGCCTGCACCACGATGGGCTGCATGTGCGCGGACAGCGACTTCACGTCCTGCTCCGCCCGCTGGGAGACCTCGTCACGGAACAGCTGCGACAGCTCGTGCGCGGCGGCCCGCGAGTGCTCGATCAGTACCCGGCGCGCCGCCAGGATCGCTTCCTCGGACAGCGGTACGTCGAGGAGCTGCACGGCGAGCCGGAGCAGGCCGGAGTCGACGCGGTACGACTCCCCGTCGCGCCGGATCACGTTCATGGCGCACAGCCGCTCCACCTCGTCCTCGGCCAGCGGCCGCCCCGCCCGGCGCCGCAGCTCCGCCGCGCTCACCGTCTCCACGGTGTCCGGCGCCCAGGACGCCACCACGGCCCGGTGGATCGCCAGGTCGTGGTTGCTGAGACCGGGCGGCAGCTGCGCCATGTAACGCTCGATCGCCGCCAGCGTCATGCCCTGGTGCTGCAGCTCCTCGATCAGCGCCAGCCGGGCCACGTGCTGCTGCCCGTAGCGGCCCACCCGGCGCGGACCGATCACCGGGCGCGGCAGCAGCCCCTTGGTGCCGTAGAACCGGACCGTGCGGACCGTGACGCCGGCCCGCGCGGCCAGTTCGTCGATGGTGAGCGTCGGCTCCGCGGTGTCGCTGCCGCTGTCGGTGTCGGTCGTCATGCGCAGCAGTATCGCTGTCACACCAGTACTGCGAAACCCGGTACGAGGGGCGCGTGAGGCTTGTGAGAAGTACCGCTCTGTGATCTATGCCATCGCATGCGTCCTGCCACCCGGGGGAAGGTGCCGCGTTGGTCTGCGCCCCACCGAACGCGCCGACCGAGTACGTCCGGACACCCGAGCGCGACCCGCTCGGGCGCACCAGAGAGTGGAACCACCTGTGAGCAAGGACGCCGTGGACACGGCACAGGCCGCCACCCGGACCGATGCGGCCCAGGCGCCCGCGGACGCGGGTGACGCCGGCTACAGCAAGGACCTCAAGGCCCGCCACGTCAACATGATCGCCATCGGCGGCGCCATCGGCACCGGCCTCTTCCTGGGCGCCGGCGGCCGCCTGCACAACGCGGGCCCGGCCCTCGCGCTCGCCTACCTGGTGTGCGGGATCTTCGCCTTCTTCGTCGTCCGGGCGCTGGGCGAACTGGTCCTCTACCGCCCCTCCTCCGGTTCCTTCGTGTCGTACGCGCGCGAGTTCCTCGGCGAGAAGGGCGCGTATGTCGCCGGCTGGATGTACTTCCTGAACTGGTCGACGACGGGAATCGCCGACATCACGGCGATCGCGCTGTACACGCACTACTGGAGCATGTTCACGAGCATCCCGCAGTGGGCGCTCGCCCTGATCGCGCTGGCCGTCGTGCTCGCCGTGAACCTGATCTCGGTGAAGATCTTCGGCGAGATGGAGTTCTGGTTCGCGATCATCAAGGTCGCCACGCTCGTCGGCTTCATGCTGATCGGCATCTTCCTGCTGGCCACCCGGCACGAGGTCGGCGGCCACACCCCCGGCCTGAGCGTGATCAACGACCACGGCGGGGTCCTCCCGCACGGCCTGATGCCGGTCGTCCTCGTCATGCAGGGCGTGATCTTCGCGTACGCCGCCCTGGAACTGGTCGGCGTCGCCGCGGGCGAGACCGCCGAGCCGGAGAAGGTCGTCCCGCGCGCCGTGAACTCCATCATGTGGCGGGTGGGCCTCTTCTACGTCGGCTCGGTCGTCCTGCTGGCCCTGCTGCTCCCGGGTTCGGTGTACTCGGCGGACCAGAGCCCCTTCGTCACGGTCCTGTCGAAGATCGGCATCCCGGCGGCGGGCGACGTGATGAACCTGGTCGTCCTGACGGCCGCGATGTCCTCGCTGAACTCGGGCCTGTACTCGACGGGCCGCATCCTGCGCTCGATGGCGACGGCGGGCTCGGCGCCCAGGTTCACGGCCCGCATGAACCGCAGCCAGGTCCCCTACGGCGGCATCCTGCTCACCTGCGCGGTGTGCGTGCTCGGCGTCGGCCTCAACTACCTCATGCCGAGCCAGGCCTTCGAGATCGTGCTGAACGTCGCCTCTCTCGGCATCGTCTCGACCTGGGTGATCATCATGATCTGCCACCTGGTCTTCGTCCGCCGCGCCAAGGCGGGCCTGGTCACCCGCCCGTCCTTCCGCCTGCCCGGCAGCCCGGTCACGGAGATCACCACGATCGCCTTCCTGCTCGCCGTACTCGCCCTGATGTGGAACGACGCCGAGGTCGGCCGCAAGACCCTCCTCCTCATCCCCGTGATCGCCGCAATGCTGGTCGCCGGCTGGTTCGCGGTCCGACGCAGGGTCGCACGGGCCGGCGACCGGGAACTGACCGAACTGACGAAGTAGCAGGCCAGGGCCACTGTCAGTGGCATCGCCTACGGTGGCGTCATGTCGGAGATCATCTATGTCCGGGGTGACGCCACCGTTGCGTCCGCATGGCGCCACTGCCCGGAGCCGGAGGGGGCGTACGGTCAGGGACGCGCCCTGAAGGGGCGCGGGGAACTGCGCGACCAGCCACCCACCAACCTGCAGCCACCCAACGTCCGGTGGGCCCACGGCGATATAACCTGCCAACCCGACAGAGCGCCTTGGCGGGCTGCTGGAGGCACATGTCCCGCATCGAACCGCTGATCACCGAGCGTCTCGTGAAGCGGGGCATCAAGGTCTCCGTCTACGACCATGGGGAGGGCCAGAGTTGAGCCGTGAAACCGACGTCCTCGTGCTGGGCGGGGCGGGCGTGGACACCATCGTGTATGTGCCGGAGCTTCCGTTGCCGTACGCCGACAGCTACATGATCGAGTCCGGGATCCGCACCCGCGCCGGACAGACCGGCGACTTCGTGGCCCTCGGGCTCAACGCCCTCGGCCTGCGCGTCCATCACCTCGACATGCTCGGCGACGACCCCGAGGCCGACCTCGTCCGTGCCCTGCACCGGGACAACGGCATCGCGCTCACCGCCGTCTTCCACCCCGCCGGCACCAAGCGCGCGGTCAACCTCGTCGGCCCCGACGGCAGACGCCTGTCGCTGTACGACGTGAGCCGCACACAGGGCGACCACCGCTTCCCGGAGGACATGGTGCGTGCGCTGGCCGGTGCGAGCCGCCATGTCCACGTCGCCATCACCCAACCCTGCGCCGATGCCTTGCCGCTGCTGCGTGAGTCGGGCGCGACC
This sequence comes from Streptomyces sp. NPDC001157, assembly GCF_053598255.1. NCBI lineage: Bacteria > Bacillati > Actinomycetota > Actinomycetes > Kitasatosporales > Streptomycetaceae > Streptomyces > Streptomyces sp. NPDC001157. The sequence goes on along the minus strand of NZ_JBSFJW010000001.1, from coordinate 327,271 downwards.
GTCTCCACCGATCTGCACGACTGGGACGGCAAGAACCCGTACCACGAGCCGTTCGCGCAGGCGGCGGACGTCGTCTTCCTGTCCGCCGCCGCCCTGTCCGACCCCGAGCGCACGATGCGCCGGATCGCCGACCGGGGCCGGGCGCAGGTGGTCGTCGCCACGGCAGGCGCGAAGGGCGCGTACCTGCTGGCCGACGACGAGCTCACCCACATACCGCCCGCCACGCCACCCGCACCGGTGGTCGACTCCAACGGCGCGGGCGACGCCTTCGCGGCGGCCTTCCTCTACGGCTGGCTGAACCGCGAAACCCCCACACGCAGCGCCGTGTACGGCACGATCGCGGGAGCCCACGCCTGCACGGTGCCGTCCACGGAGGCGGAGGCGATAGGCCGCGAGGAACTCCTGGCAAGGGGAGCGCCCCTTTAGGGGCGCGGGGGCCGTCACATCAGCGGCTCCGCCGCGGGGCGCTACCAGCCACATCCGGCCCGCAGTCCCCACACCACCGAACCCGGCAAACGCTCAGTGCACGTCGTTCGTAGCCTCGATCTTCTTCCACGACTTCGGTTGCGCGGTGCCGGCCGCCGACTTGGCCATCGCCGCCCCCTTCGCCGCGGGAGCGCTCGGCTTGGTCGGCTGGAACAGCCACGTGTCGAACAACGAGGCCAGCGACTTCCCCGACACCTGCTCGGCATAGGCCTGGAAGTCGGCGACAGAAGCGTTGCCGTACGCGTGCGTCTGCGGCCACCCCTTCAGAATGGCGAAGAACGCGTCATCGCCGACCGCGTTCCGCAGCGCCTGCAGCGCCAGCGCCCCCCGGTCGTAGACAGCGATGTCGAACTGGTTGTCAGGACCGGGGTCACCCGGCTTGACCTTCCAGAACGCGTCGTCCGCGGGGTGCGAGGCGTACACGTAGTCGGCGAGCTGCTGCGTCGTGCCCTCGCCCTCGTGCTCCGACCACAGCCACTGCGCGTACCGCGCGAAGCCCTCGTTGATCCAGATGTCCTTCCAGCCCTTCAAGGACACGCTGTCGCCGTACCACTGGTGCGCCAGCTCATGCACGACCACCGAGGTGTTGGAGCCGTTCGCGAACTGCTTCGGGCTGTAGTACACGCGGGTCTGCGTCTCCAGCGCGTACCCCGTGGTCGTGTTGGGCACGTACCCGCCGGCCGAGCTGAAGGGATACGGCCCGAAGTAGCCGCTCAGCCAGTCCACGAGCTCCCCGGTGCGCTCCACGCTCGCCCGCGCGGCCCCGTCGTTGTCGCCGAGGTCCTTGCTGTAGGCGTTGACGACCGGCACACCGCCCTCGGAGGTGCTGGTCGTGATGTCGAACTTGCCGACCGCCAGTGTGGCCAGATACGTCGCCTGCGGCTTGTTCTCCCGCCAGTTGTAGCGGGTCCAGCCGAGCTTCGAACTCGTCGACTGCAGCGTGCCGTTGGAGATCGCCTGGGTGCCGTCCGGCACCGCCACCGACACGTCGTAGGTCGCCTTGTCGAGCGGGTGGTCGTTGCTCGGGAACCACCACCAGGCCGCCTCGGGCTCGTCCGCCGCGACCGCCCCGTCCGGCGTGCGATGCCAGGCGTTGAAGCCGTACGCGGTCTTGGTGGACGGCACTCCGCTGTAGCGGACCACCACGGTGATCGGCGTGCCCTTGGCCAGCGGAGTCTTCGGCGTCACGACCAGCTCGTGCTGGCCCGAGGTCGCGAAGGACGCCTTGACGCCGTTGACCCGCACCTCGCTGACGTCCAGCAGGAAGTCCAGGTCGAAGCTCGACAGATCCTGCGTCGTCCTGGCCGAGATCGTCGCCGTACCGCCCACCTCGTCCGTCGTGGGCTGGTATTGGAGCCGCAGGTCGTAGTGGGAGACGTCGTATCCGCCGTTGCCGTAGGCCGGGTAGTAGGGGTCGCCGATGCCCGGTGCGCCGGGGGAGTAGCTCGCGGCCGACGCCGGGATCGCCAGCATCAGGGACGCGGCAGCGAGTGCGCCCGGCGTGATGATTCTGCGGTGCACGAAAGCTCCAAGTCGTAGGAGTACGAGGTCTGTTCGGAGCCTATTCAGTCCCTGTGTCCCCGGGCATGTCCATGGCCCCATGTGTCACACGATCGCCATTCGGCCGACATGAGCAGCCGCCTCCGCTTCCCCATGGGCCTCGCAGGCGTCCGATTGCACTCTTCTGCACGGGAGTTGACCGTTGTACCGTCCGCGCATGCCCATACGCATGCGCTTCACGACCTGGAGACCGCTCGCAGCGGCGGCCGTCGCCGCCCTCATGGCAGCGTTCCTCACCCCCGCGGCGGCTCACAGTGCCCCGCGGGAGAGCCGGCCCGTCTACTCCTACGACAACGCCATCCGCGAGGCCGTATGGGTGGACACCGGACTCGACGGGGACGGCGACGGCAAGGCCGACCGCGTCGCCGTCGACATCGTCCGCCCCCGCGAACTTGCCCAGCAGGGCCGCAAGGTCCCCGTCATCATGGATGCCAGTCCCTACTACTCCTGCTGCGGCCGCGGCAACGAGAGCCAGAAGAAGACGTACGACGCGAACGGCGACGTCGTCCAGATGCCGCTCTTCTACGACAACTACTTCGTGCCCCGCGGTTACGCCTTCGTCGGCGTCGACCTCGCCGGCACCAACCGCTCCGACGGCTGCGTCGACGTCGGCGGCCGCGGCGACATCCAGTCCGCGAAGGCCGTCGTCGACTGGCTGAACGGCAGGGCCAAGGCGTACACGACCCGCACCGGCACCACGACCGCCCGGGCGACCTGGACCAACGGGAAGACCGGCATGATCGGCAAGAGCTGGGACGGTACGATCGCCAACGGCGTCGCCGCGACCGGCGTCAAGGGCCTCAAGACCGTCGTCCCGATCAGCGCCATCTCCTCCTGGTACGACTACTACTTCGCCAAGGGTGCCCCGCTCTACGACTCCGGCCCCGACTGGCTCTCGAACTACGTCGACAGCCCCGACGCCCGGGCCAAGTGCGCGGCCGTCCAGCAGAAGATCGTCGACGGGGCCCCGCGCACCGGCGACCGGACGCCGTTCTGGACCGAGCGCGACTACGTCAGGAGCGCGAGCAAGGTGCGGGCCAGCGTCTTCCTCGTACACGGCATGCAGGACCTCAACGTCCGCACCAAGAACCTCGGCCAGTGGTGGGACGCCCTCGCCAAGAACGGCGTCGAGCGCAAGATCTGGCTCTCCCAGACCGGCCATGTCGACCCCTTCGACTTCCGCCGTGCCGCCTGGGTCGACACCCTGCACCGCTGGTTCGACCACGAACTCCTCGGCTACGACAACGGCATCGACCGCGAGCCCATGGCCGACATCGAGCGCCACCCCGACCAGTGGGTGACCTCGCGGTCCTGGCCCCCGAGCGGCACCCGCCCCACGACCCTCCGCCCGGACCAGGGCGCCCAGGCGGGCGTCGGCACCCTCGGCCTGACCAAGGGCGACGGCACCGAGACCTTCACCGACAACCCGCAGCTGAGCGAGACCGACTGGGCCGCGAAGATCGACACCTCGACCCCCGACAAGGCAGGCTTCGTCACCAAGCCCCTCACCCACGACCTGCGGCTGTCCGGCTCCTCCAAGGTCACCGTCACCGCAACCCCCACCACGAAGACGGCCCACCTCTCCGCCGTCCTCGTCGACCTCGGCCCCGACACCATCCGTGACTACGCCGACTCCGCGGAGGGCATCACCACCCTCACCGAGCGCACCTGCTGGGGCGCGAGCACAGCGGGCGACAGCGCCTGCTTCAAGGCCACCGAGGCCAAGAAGACCGCCGTCGACTACACGGTGCTCAGCCGCGGGTGGGCCGACCTCGGCAACTACGCCTCCGACACCAGGGGCGTCCCGCTCACCCCGGGCAAGGCGTACACCATCACCCTGGACCTCGCGCCCACCGACCATGTCGTCCCGACCGGCCACCGCCTCGCCCTGATCGTCGCGGGCACCGACAAGGACCTCATCGACCCACCGGCCGACAAACCGACCCTCACCCTGGACCTGACCCACACCTCGGCCAACGTCCCGCTGGTCGGCGGCGCGGCAGCCTTCGCCCGCGCCACCTCCGGCAAGTCACCGTCCGCACCCGCGGCAACGATGCTGAAGGGCGTACGCGACCCGAGCGCCGCACACCGCGTCCCCATCGGCTAAGCGGGCTGCGCAAAGTCCCCTACGGCTTAGCAGCGGCTCTTAGGGGCGCGGGGAACTGCGCGACCAGCCACGACACAGCCGCAGACGACGAACAACGCACCCCGCGGAGCGCTAGGCGGCCGGGCAAGCCAACCCGGCCGCCTCCCCCGCACATCCCCACGCCACGGTCACACCAGCCCCACCGTGACCATAGTTATGCACCAACACCCGCCCCCCGGGCAGGACTTCCCGCTCCAGCCGCGCAGCGAACCGCGCGGGCCGCAGCCCGACCCGGTGCTCCAGAACCCGCGCCCCCGCGATCTCCGGCCGCAGCGCCGCACACCGCCGCACGATCGCCTCGGCCACCGCCGGATCCGGCTCCAGCGACCAGGCATCCTCCTCGGCCGTACCGCCCAGCACCAGCCGCCCGGGCTGAGGAAAGAAATACGCCATCTCCCCGTCCGCGCCCGTGGAAGTGAGCCACGCGCGGATGCCGGGATTCTCCACGACGACCAACTGCCCGCGCACCGGCCGCACGGACGCATCCGGCACCAGCGAACGCGCCCCCAGCCCAGTGCAGTTGACGACCACCGGCGCGTCCACCTCGGCGAAGCCGGCGACCGTACGCTCCTCGACCACCCCACCCGCCTTCACCAACCGCTCGCGCAGCCACGGCAGATGAGCCGACATGTCGATGAGCGGCAGCCGCGCCCACAGCCCCCTCCCCGCGTACTCCTCGGCCGTCGACACCCGAAGCCCGGGCACCCGGGCAGCCGCCCAGGCCTCGGCCCGGTCGAGATCCGCCTCGCCCAGTACCCCTTCGACCATGCGTACGCCGGTCGACTCGGGCCGCGTCGCCAACTCCTCGTACACATCGAGCGATTGGAGTGCCCATACGCGCGCCCGCGCGACCGGCTCGATCCGGTACGGCCACCACAGCGCGCCCGCAACCGCCGAGGTGGTCGCCTCCACGGGATCCCGCGTCCACACCCGCACCCGTACGCCGCGCTCGGCGAGGACGACGGCCGTGGTCAGCCCGATGACCCCGGCGCCCACCACGATGACATCGTTGTTCCGCACGCTCTCCACGCGGGGACGTTAGCGGAATATGTCATGCCGTGCTCAGACAGCTCCCACTCTGGGGATACTCACAGCATGTCTGCCGAATACGCGACCTTCGGCCTGGCACCGGCGATGCGTGCCGGTGGAGTCCTCGCCAACGGTGACTACCAAGTGCACCGGGACTTCGTGGACTTCATCGTCGACGGACGCCCGCTGCTGTTCCAGCTCTCCGACCTCGACGCCGTCTCCCCGCTCGCCTCCGACATCCCACCCGCGATCTTCACCGAACAGGTCCGCAGCCTCCTCCTGGAGGCGGACCCACCGCTTCCGGACGGCCGTTACGTCATCTACGGCTGCCCCGAGTGCGCCGACCTGGCCTGCGGCGCCGTCACCGCGATCATCGAGCGGGGCGGCCCGGAAGGGGACGACTACATCTGGCGGGACTTCGCCTGGCAGACCGACGAACACGCCGACCTCGAACTCAACGGCTACCACGGCATCGGCCCCTTCCGCTTCCACGGCGCCGAGTACCGCGAGGCGCTGGCCGCCCTCCTCGACGGCGAGTCGCAGGGCGCCCGCCGCCGGGTCCTGCTGATCGGCGCCCGAGTCGCCCTCCTCGCCAAGCTCGCCGCCGCCCTGCGCACCATCGGCATCGGCGCCGACATCGCCCACGACGCCGACGGAGTCCCCGCCGACGAACTGCGCGCCTACGGCGCCGTCGCCTTCGGCCGCGCCATCGCCCAGGAGCAACGCGCCGCCGTACGCCGCTCCTTCGAGCAGGCGGGCGTCGACGTGGTGTACGTCGAGGGGCTCGCCCCGATAGTCCCGCTCCTCGTCGCCCAGATCGAACACGCCCTGGACCGCAGTCCGGCGGAGCAGCGCCGCCTGACCCGTCTGGTGGCGGCCGACGGCGAGGCGGGCGTCGAGGTCACCTCGCCCTGTCGGGTCCGCCTCACCGCGTACCGCCTCGACCGCCTCTACCGCACCCACACCCACGAGGTCTTCGACGGCGTCCTCGAACCGGGCCGCCACCGCATCGCCCTGGACGCCAAGGCGGTGAAGGGGGAGTCGTTCGTGGTGGCACGGACGGCGGGGAGCGTGCTGGTGGAGGCGATGGCGCGGTAGCGCTCCGCTTCGGGAGCGGCGACCGGAGAGGGGGGTGCCGCGAGCTGGCGTCAGCCGTCTGCGGGCCCGTTGTGGCTGGTCGCGGCCCCCACTTTCGGCTCCGCTCGATCGGGGGGACCCCCATCGGGCGGAGCCGCAGATCGACACAGCCCGCGCCCTTCGGGGGCGCGTCCGACGCGACCCGCCCATTAGGATCGCCCTCTGTGACCGCCACTCTCGTCGCCAAGAACCTAGCCGCCGGCCACGGCGACCGCTCCCTCTTCTCCGGGCTCGACCTCGTGGTCGCGCCCGGAGACGTGATCGGGCTGGTCGGTGCCAACGGCGCGGGCAAGTCCACCCTGCTCAGGATGCTCGCGGGGCTGCTCACCCCGGAGCAGGGGGAGCTCAGGCTCTCCCCGCCGACCGCGACCGTGGGCCACCTCCCGCAGGAGCCGGAGCGGCGCCCCGGCGAGACCGTCCGGGAGTTCCTCGCCCGCCGTACCGGTGTCGCGGAGGCCCAGCGCGTGATGGACGAGGCCACGCAGGCCCTGGTCGACGGCGCACCCGGCGCCGACGACGCGTACGCGACCAGCCTGGAGCGCTGGCTCGACCTTGGCGGCGCCGACCTGGAGGAGCGGTCCGAGGAGGTCGCCGACTCCCTGGGCCTGGCCGTGGACCTGGACCAGCCGATGACGTCCCTGTCCGGCGGCCAGGCGGCCCGCGCCGGACTCGCCTCCCTGCTCCTCTCCCGCTACGACGTCTTCCTGCTCGACGAGCCGACCAACGACCTCGACCTGGACGGCCTGGAGCGTCTGGAGCGGTTCGTGAAGAGCCTGCGCGCCGGCACCGTCGTCGTCAGCCACGACCGCGAGTTCCTCACCCGCACGGTCACCAAGGTCCTCGAACTCGACCTCGCCCAGCAGCAGATCACCCTCTACGGCGGCGGCTACGAGGCCTACCTGGAGGAGCGGGACGTCGCCCGCCGGCACGCCCGCGAGGACTACGAGGAGTACGCGGACAAGCGCGCCGCCCTCCAGGACCGGGCCCAGATGCAGCGCTCCTGGATGGACAAGGGAGTCAAGAACGCCCGCCGCAAGGCGAGCAACGACAACGACAAGATCGGCCGCAAGTTCCGCAGCGAGGCCAGCGAGAAGCAGGCTGCGAAGGCCAGGCAGACCCAGCGCATGATCGAGCGGCTCGACGTGGTCGAGGAACCCCGCAAGGAGTGGGAGCTGCGCATGGAGATCGCGTCGGCCCCGCGCTCGGGCGCCGTCGTGGCCACCCTGCGGGACGCCGAGGTGCGGCGCGGCGACTTCACCTTCGGCCCGGTCTCCCTGCAGATCGACTGGGCGGACCGGGTGGCGGTGACCGGGGCGAACGGCGCCGGCAAGTCGACCCTGCTGGGCGCCCTGCTCGGCCGGATCCCCCTGGACGCGGGCGACGCGAGCCTGGGCTCCGGCGTCCTGGTCGGCGAGGTCGACCAGGCCCGCAAGCTGTTCCACGGCACGGAGGTCCTGCTCGACGCGTTCTGCGCCGCCGTACCGGACACCGAGCCGGTCGAAGTGCGCACGCTGCTGGCCAAGTTCGGCCTGAAGTCCGAACACGTCCTGCGCCCGGCGGCGACCCTCTCCCCGGGCGAACGCACACGCGCCGCCCTGGCGTTGCTGCAGGGCAGGGGCGTCAACCTGCTCGTCCTCGACGAGCCGACCAACCACCTCGACCTGCCGGCCATCGAACAGCTGGAGTCGGCCCTCGACGCCTACGAGGGCACCCTCCTTCTCGTCACCCACGACCGCCGGATGCTCGACGCGGTCCACGTGAACCGGCGGCTCGAGGTGGCGGACGGAAAAGTCACGGAGCGCTGAACAGGCGGGTGGCGTCCGCCGCGGCTCGGGCGCGACCGGCCATGAGGGCGCCGCAGGTGATCGAGGCACATCGCGTCACAAGGAGGGGCCATGGGTTCTGAGGCGAAGCGGCCGGCCGTGCGGATCGTGCACGAGCAGGACGTCCTTGCACGGATGCGCGGGACCCAGGACCGGATCGCGGACGCGATCACCGCCTTCGCCGGGACCATGACCTTCGTCTATCTGCACGCCCTGTGGTTCGCGGTGTGGATCGTGTGCAACGAGGGAGCTTTCGGCAAGGGGGCGGTCTGGGACCCGTACCCCTTCGGACTGCTCACCATGATCGTCAGCTTGGAGGCGATCTTCCTGTCCACCTTCGTGATGGTGAGCCAGAACCGGCAGGCCGCCCGCGAGAACGTCCGCGCCGACCTGGACTTCGAGACCAATGTGCGCTCGGAGGTGTGGGCCGTGCACATCGGCCGGTCCCTCGGTGTGGACCCAGCGGAGGTCGAGCAGCGCGTGCAGGAACTGCTCGCGGAGAACCGTGCCCGGATGAACGGCACCCCGCCGCCTCCGCAGCAGAGCTGAGCGGGCCGGCTCACATCCAGTCGTCGGGCCCTGGGGCGCCGCCCGCAGCCACCGTCGCGAGACGGTCGGTGTAGTGCGTCCAGCCCTCCTGGTGCGCGGCAGACGCCTCGGGGGACGGCAGGTCGCGGTGGACCAGGCGGAGGAGAGTGCCCTCGGCGACCGGTTCCAGGGTGATCTCGACCGTCGTGGAGCCGGGCGGCACCGACATCCCGTCGTCGGCCCAGCCCCAGGTGAACACCACCCGCTTCGGCGGGTCGATCTCGATGAAACGGCCCTCCGCGACGTTGTCGCCGTTGACCCGCGTCCGGTACTCGCCGCCGGGCTCGAAGCTGAACGTGCCGTCCGCGCCCATCCAGGACAGCCACTTGTCCCGGTCGGTGAAGAAGGAGAACACCGTCTCCGGTCGCGCGGCGATGAGCCGCTCCACGGTGACCGCATTGACGCTCACGTGTCCGTCCCTTCGCCGCGCTCCGCTCGTTCCGCCGCCTCCGACAGCTGGGCGAGCGTGTCCAGCCTGTCCGCCCACATGGACTGCAGATACGAGGCCAGCGGACCAAGGGCTTCGCGGTCGGCGCGGTAGAAGCGCTTCTTGCCGTCCTGGCGCAGCGTGACCAGACCGGCGTCCCTGAGCACCTTGAGGTGCTGGGAGACCGCACCGAACGTGACGTCGAACCGGTCGGCGATCTCACCCGCCGACCGCTCCTCGTCCCACACCAGGCGGAGGATCTCGCGTCGCCGGGGTTCAGCGACCACCTGTACCGCGTCCATGGAGTTCATTTTAGTCGCCACTTGAATTTGCCGGAGCCTCGTGCCTACATTTTAGTCATCACTAAAACGAAAGTGAGGGCGCCGACCCGCGAGCACCCCTGGAGAAGGAACACACGTCATGCCCGACATCGCGATGCAACCGACCATCGAGGCCGACCCGGAGACCGTGTACACCGCGATCTCCACTGCCGACGGGATCCACGGCTGGTTCACCACCACGGCCTCTGCGGACAAGGGCGTGGGTGGCCTGCACGAGCTGGAGTTCCCGGGTGTACCCGAGCCGTGGCGGCTGCGCGTCACGGAGGCGGAGCCCGGCAAGCGTCTGGTCCTGACGGGCGGGAACGGCCCCTGGACCGGAACCGAACAGGTCTACGAGATCCTCGCGCGCCGGGAGGGCGGTGTCACCCTGCGCTTCACCGACAGCGGCCTCCCCGCCGTCGACGACGCCCACCGCGACTTCACCTACGGCTGGGCGACAAAGTTCGTGCAGCTCAAGCAGTACGCCGAGACCGGCGAGTCCGTGCCCTTCTGCACCTGCTGACCGCAACCGCACCCCAGCCGGCCCGCCAGAAAACACCTGCAGGGAGAGAACCCGTGAACGCCACCCAGCACAGCACACTGCACCCCGCCATCCGCGAGTGCGCCGAAGCCGTCGCCTCGACGGCCTCCGGCATCCGCGAGGAACAGCTCCAGGACCCCACGCCCTGCGAGAAGTTCACCGTCTCCGAGCTCGTCGACCACCTGGGCGGAACCCTCCTGTCCGCCGCGCGCGCCGCCGGCAAGGAGGCGCAGCCCGGCGAGGGCGCCCCCGCCCCGGCCATGACACCGCAGTCGCTGGCCGACTCAGCGGCCCAGGCCACCGAGGCCTGGTCCGACCCGGCTGCCTACGACGGCACCACCGAGTTCGGCCCGGGGGAGATGCCCGCCTCTCTCGCCGCCTCCATCACCCTGCACGAACTCGCCCTGCACGGCTGGGACTTGGCGCGGGCCACCGGCAGCCCCTTCGAGCTCAGCCAGGACACCGCGCGGGCGGCACTCGGCGTGGTCGAGCAGCTCGCCGACCAGGCACGCATCAACGGCAGCTACGGCCCGCCCGTGCCGGTGCCCTCCGACGCCCCCGCCTTCGAGCGTGCGCTCGGCATCAGTGGGCGCAACCCCCGCTGGAACGGCTGACAGCGCGGCTTCAGGCAGGCGCCTCGCCAGTCCGGGACAGTCGACGACGCAGCCGTCCGCGTCGAACTCCAGGTCACCGCGGAACTCGCCGGACGCGAACCGGACGCGAACCGGACACGGCCGCCGCCGTCAGTGCGCCCGAGATGGGTGTCGGTCTGCTGCGACGGCCGTACCACCAGGCCCGGCACCGACACCCACGCCATCAGGAACTCCCGCTCGCCGGGCGCCCGATGAAGGCCGTGGCGCAGCACCGGCATGGTGTTGGTGAGCGGGCACGGGCCCAGATCGCAGTCGAGCGCGCCCTCGACGCCGGGCACCGGTTCGCCGTCCGCGGTCCACCGCCCGGTGTCGTCGCGCCGCAGACCGAGAGTGCGGCTACCGGTCTCGGTCTCCGCGGTGACCGCCAGCCACCGGGTCATGAACCCTTCGCCGGTCTCGAGCGTGTACGAGATCCAGTACGGCTCCGGAACGATCCCGAGGGCTCGGCCACGGGCCGTCAGGGAGCCGTCGGCGAACTCGACCCAGGCGGTCTCGTACCCGCGGCTCCCGAGCACTTCCCAGGTGACGGCGTGTGCGGCAACACTGCCGGTCACTGCCGGTCACTGCCGGTCACTGCAGGTCCGAAAGGGCGCGCAGCGCCGCTTTCCAGGGGCGCGGGGCTGTCACATCAGCGGCTCCGCCGTGGGGCGCGACCAGCCACGACGGGTCCGCAGATTCCCCACGACCAGCCCCCTCAGCTCACCGCTTACCCTTCGGATCAAGCAATCCGGCCCGGCGCAGGGCATCGGCCATCGCACTGTTGGCAGGCGCCGCCGCCTGGCGCGAACCGCCGCCCTGCCCGCCACGACCGCCGCCCTGCCCACCCCGGCCGCTGCCCTGACGCTGCTGCTGCTGCTGCTGCCGCTGCTGAGGCGGACGTGCCCCTCGCTGGCGACGGTCGCCGCCGTCACCCTGCGGCGCGGCCTCGTCGTCCAGCCGCAGCGTCAGCGAGATCCGCTTGCGCGGAATGTCGACGTCCAGCACCTTCACCTTGACGATGTCGCCGGGCTTCACCACATCCCGCGGGTCCTTGACGAACGTCTTGGACAGCGCGGAGACATGCGCCAGACCGTCCTGGTGGACACCGACGTCGATGAACGCCCCGAAGGCCGCCACATTCGTGACCACGCCCTCCAGGACCATCCCGGACGACAGGTCGGAGATCTTCTCGACGCCCTCCTTGAAGGTGGCCGTCTTGAACGCGGGTCGCGGGTCGCGCCCGGGCTTCTCCAGCTCCTTGAGGATGTCGGTGACGGTCGGCAGACCGAACGTCTCGTCCACGAACTCACTCGGCTTCAGCGAACGCAGCACGCCCGTGTTGCCGATGAGCGACGCCACTTCCTGCCCGGACGTCTTCACCATGCGCCGGACGACCGGGTACGCCTCCGGGTGCACGCTGGAGGCGTCCAGGGGGTCGTCGCCGCCGCGGATCCGCAGGAAGCCCGCGCACTGCTCGTACGCCTTCGGACCCAGCCGCGCCACGCTCTTCAGCTGGGTACGGGACTTGAACGGGCCGTTGGCGTCCCGGTGCGCCACGATGTTCTCGGCCAGCCCGGAGGTGATGCCGGAGACCCGGGCGAGCAGCGGGGCGGAGGCCGTGTTGACGTCCACGCCGACACCGTTCACACAGTCCTCGACCACCGCGTCCAGCGAGCGCGACAGCTTCACCTCGGACAGGTCGTGCTGGTACTGGCCGACGCCGATCGACTTGGGGTCGATCTTCACCAGCTCGGCGAGCGGGTCCTGGAGGCGGCGCGCGATGGAGACGGCGCCGCGCAGCGACACATCCATGTCGGGCAGTTCCTGCGAGGCGAACGCGGACGCCGAGTACACGGACGCGCCCGCCTCGGACACCATCACCTTGGTGAGGCCCAACTCGGGGTGCTTGGTGATGAGTTCACCGGCGAGCTTGTCGGTCTCGCGGGACGCCGTGCCGTTGCCGATCGCGACCAGCTCGACCGCGTGTTCCTTCGCGAGGCGGGCCAGCTTGGCGATCGCCTCGTCCCACTTGTTCGCCGGGACGTGCGGGTAGATGACGTCCGTGGCCACCACCTTGCCGGTGGCGTCGATGACGGCGACCTTCACGCCCGTACGGAACCCGGGGTCCAGGCCCAGCGTCGCGCGCGTGCCGGCCGGGGCGGCGAGCAGCAGGTCGCGCAGGTTCGCCGCGAACACCTGCACGGCCTCGTCCTCGGCGGCCGTGCGCAGCCGGAGGCGCAGGTCGATGCCGAGGTGCACCAGGATGCGGGTGCGCCAGGCCCAACGGACCGTGTCCGTCAGCCACTTGTCGCCGGGACGGCCGCGGTCGGCGATCTGGAACTTCGAGGCGACGATGGCCTCGTACGACGAGGGGCCGTCCGTGGGCTCCTCCGGCTCCAGGACGAGGTCGAGGACCTCCTCCTTCTCGCCGCGCAGCATGGCGAGAATGCGGTGCGAGGGCAGCTCGGTGAACGGCTCGGCGAAGTCGAAGTAGTCGGCGAACTTGGCGCCCGCCTCCTCCTTGCCCTCCCGCACCTTGGCGGCCAGCCGTCCGCGTACCCACATGCGCTCGCGCAGCTCGCCGATCAGGTCGGCGTCCTCGGAGAACCGCTCGGTGAGGATCGCGCGGGCGCCGTCCAGGGCGGCCTGCGGATCGGCGACGCCCTTGTCCGCGTCGACGAACGCGGCGGCCGCGGCGAGCGGCTCGACCGTCGGGTCGCCGAGCAGGCCCTCGGCGAGCGGCTCCAGCCCGGCCTCGCGCGCGATCTGGGCCTTCGTACGGCGCTTGGGCTTGTACGGCAGGTAGATGTCCTCGAGCCGCGCCTTGGTCTCGGCGCCGCGGATCTGCGCCTCCAGCTCGGCGGTCAGCTTGCCCTGCTCGCGCACCGACTCCAGGATCGCGGTCCGCCGCTCCTCCAGCTCCCGCAGATAGCGCAGCCGCTCCTCGATCGTGCGCAGCTGCGCATCGTCGAGCATCTCGGTCGCTTCCTTGCGGTAGCGGGCGATGAAGGGCACCGTCGAACCGCCGTCGAGCAGTTCCACGGCAGCCTTGACCTGCCGCTCCCGTACGCCGAGCTCCTCGGCGATCCTGCCTTCGATGGACCCTACGTTGGTGGACCCGCTGGATCCGGGTGTCGTCACGATCCGGTACCGCCTTCTCACTGAGGTTGCGCGGCAATTGTGGCAGGCGGCACCGACACTCGGGGATCAGGGCGGCCACCGGCGAGGCGGGACGGCGGAATCAAGCCCTGTGGCCCCGCGCGGAACCAGAGGCTCCGCCGAAGAGCCGGGCCAGTGCCCGGAAGGGCAGAGTGACGACGGTGGCGATCGCGCCGGCGATCTGCCGCAGTACGTCTGCAATGGCTCGGAACACGAAATTCCCCTTTCCGTCACCCGTTCCCGCCCGGCCGCGGCGGCCGGGCGAGGTCCGGGTACCCGGCTTTCGTCAGTGCTTGCCGATCAGATCCGCCGGGTAGGCCCCGGCGGCGAGTGCGGCCCGCGCGAACCCCGTCCCCAGCTCCGTCAGCCGCGCGACGCCCTCCGCCCCCAGGTGCTCGTACGGCGCCCGGTCCAGCCGGTCCGTCTCCGCCTCGATGTCCGCCCGCAGCGCGAGGCCCCGCTCCGTCAGCTCGCCCGCCTCGTCCAGCAGCCCGCGCTGCCGCAGCCGCCCGCAGGCCGCGTCCCAGTCCTCCTGCTTCCAGCCGCGGCTGCCGAAGACCCACTTCGGCGTCATGCCCTTGCCGGTCGCGGTGTGGGTCACCACCGCCTCCAGACCGTCCAGCTCGGCGGACATCAGCACGGCGAGATGCCCGTCGCCCCGGTGCTCGCGCAGCAGCGTGGTGGCGTGGAAGTACGCCAGATGCGGCTCGTCGGGCACCGGCAGGTCGGCGTAGGCGGCGTACAGGGGCCGGGCGGCGCGCGAACAGGCCTCGGCGGCCCGCAGCGCCAGCCGCGCCGCCTGAGCCATCTCCTCGGACGCCACGGTGTCCTCCCCCAGCAGGCGGCGCAGGGTGGCATCGACGGCACGCGCGCGTGCGGCCAGGACCTGCGCGGGCGTGGCGCTCTCCCATACGGCGGGCACATAGCGGGCCACGAGCTCGTACCTGTAGTTGTAGAACGTCGCCGTCACCGTGCCCGGCCCGACCGGCCCCAGCGCGGCCGCCCGCGCTGCGAGGTTGACGGCCCTGGGGTGTGTGATGCCGAGAGCGCCCAGTTCCCTGCCCAGGTCGGGTGAGAAGTAGTACGTCGCGTGCAGGGAGTTGAGCGCGTTGTGGCAGCGGCGGCCGGCGTGCGCATCGAGGGCGGCAGTAGTCATGACGGGCAGGTTACCGACTGGTTGGTACGGGCTCCAGTGGCGCGCACCCGATGGCAGGAAAGGTGGGGAACTCGTCACTGCAGCCATCCGCCCGCCTCCCAAGAAACGGAGACGGGAATGACACCCGGCCGCTACGTCGACCGCGTCCGCCTCGAACATGCCCGCCGCCTCCTGGAGGACACGGCCGACGGCATCGAGGAGATCTCCCGCGTCGGCGGCCACGGCGCCCCGAGGGAATGCGCCGCGCCTTCGTGAAGGCCCTCGGCACGGCCCCGGGACCTTCACCCAGGCCGAGAACAGGGTTCTCCTGGACTGGCTCCGTGCGGTCGACACGACCACCTTCCTGCGCAGCCGCCCCGACCGGCGAGCACGTCGTGACCGACGGCAAGTACCTCACCGCGGCCGGTGTCTCCTCCGGCCTCGACATGGGGCTGCCCCTGGTCGGCCGGTTCGCGGGCGAGGAACACGCCCAGGCCGTCCAGCTGTTGACCGAGTACGACCCGCGGCCGCCCTACGACGCGGGCTCGCCCGAGAAGGCGCCCGCGCGCCTCGTCGAGGAGTTCCGCTCCAAGAACCGCTTCATCCTGACGTGGTCCAGGTGAAGCGCGGCTGCCTGCGCTCCAGGAACGCGGCGACGCCCTCCACGGTGTCGCCGCTGCCGCGCGCCTGCTGCGTCCAGTACGCGTCCCGGTCGGTGCGCCCGTTCGCGAACTCCTTCGCCGCGGCCTGGGTGAGCTGCGAACGCGCCGCCAGGATCCGGGTGAACTCCGCGACCCGCTTGGCGAGTTCACCCTGGGGCAGCACCTCGTCCACCAGGCCCGTGCGCAGGGCCCGCTCCGCGTCGATCAACTCGCCCGAGAACAGCAGGTACTTGGCGGCGGCCGGACCCACCAGCGACACCAGCCGACGCGTGGAGGAGGCCGGATACACGATCCCGAGTTTCGCGGGCGTCACCCCGAACAGCGCCCCCTCCATGGCGAACCGCAGATCGCAGGCCGCCGCCAGCTGCGAGCCGCCGCCCACGCAGTGCCCGCGGATCGCGGCCAGTGTCGGCTTCGGGAAGGCGGCCAGGGCCTCCTCGGCCCGCACCGCGAGCCCCTGGGCCTCCTCCGGCGACCCCTGCAGCGTGGAGATGTCGGCACCCGCGCAGAACGTCGAGCCCTCCCCGGTCAGCACCAGCGCCCGTACGCCCGGGTCGGCCGCGAGGGTGTCGAGCAGCGGCGGCAGGGCGGCCCACATCGCGGCCGTCATGGCGTTGCGCTTCGCCGGGTGGTGGATGACGACGGTGGCGACCGAGTCGGTGACGCTGTGCAGCAGCTGGGGCTCCATGGCCGGATGCTAGCCGCCGCGCCGGGCACGTGATCAAGATGGGGGCGCCCTAACCCGTACAACCCGAAGAGTTCGCGAAGTCGGCTGAAGCGTGACAGGACCAGTCCCACAACTGACCGTGTCATACGCCAACGGTCATAAGTGCTCGATACCTGCTGACTTGTGTTCAGTCATCCGGAGTGCCGCGGGTCGTTACCAACACTCGACGTGTGGTGACAATCGAGCGCAAGGGTGGCGACCGGACGATGGACAACCATGGGCGCGGGTCCGGCCCACGCCCAGAAGGCGGCGCCGACGCGCCCCGCGACCCGGGGCCCGCGGACCCGCTGCCGTACGAAGGCGTCTGGCGGTTCACCGCGCCCGCCATCGAGCCCTCGGTCCCGCAGGCCCGGCACGCCGTACGGGACCTGCTCCACCGCCAGGGGGTGCCCGTCTCCGACGATCTCGTGTACGGCCTGCTGCTGATCGTCTCGGAGCTGGTCACGAACGCCGTCCGGCACGCGGCGCTGCTGTCGCCGATGCTCGCCGTGGAGGTCGCCGTCGGCGCCGAGTGGGTGCGGGTGTCCGTGGAGGACAACCACCCCTACCGCCCGACCGCTCTGGAGACAGACCACAGCGGCGAGGGCGGCCGGGGGCTGCTCCTGGTCAGCGAGGTCGCCCGGGAGGCGGGAGGCGTGTGCGACGTCGAGCACACGTCGAGCGGCGGCAAGGTGATCTGGGCCGCCCTGCCGCTCAAACCCCTGAGGGTGCTCTGACGGAGGTCACCAACCGGCCGACGGGCCGGTCAGCTCCCTGACGGCCGGGCGGGCCGCGTCCAGGACGGTCATGAACCAGGACGAGAAGGTGTCCTTGGCGTGCCGCTCCGCGAGCTCCGCGGGCGTCACGAAGGCCGTCGCGCCGACCTCCTCCGGGTCCGGCCGCAGCGGCGACTGCACCATCCCGACGAACAGGTGGTTGTACTCCTGCTCGACCAGGCCCGAGTCCGGGTCGGGGTGGTTGTAGCGGACCGTGCCCGCCTCGGCGAGCAGCGAGGGCGACACGCCCAGCTCCTCGAACGTCCGCCGGGCCGCCGCCGCGAAGGGCGCCTCTCCGGGGTAGGGGTGGCCGCAGCAGGTGTTCGACCACACGCCGGGGGAGTGGTACTTGCCCAGCGCCCGCTGCTGGAGCAGCAGCCGGCCGCGCTCGTCGAAGAGGAAGACGGAGAAGGCGCGGTGCAGCTGCCCCGGCGGCTGATGGGCGGCGAGCTTCTCCGCGGTGCCGATCGTGACGCCGTTCTCGTCGACCAGTTCCAGCAAAATCGCGTCTGCGGCGCCGTTCGACGAAGTGTGCGTCGCGGTGGCAGGTGTGATCGGCATACCCATCCTTCACATCGGTCTTCGCGCCCCAAGTCTGCCGTACGAATCCGGCACTCCCGGCACTTCGCGGCGCGCCCGCATGTCCCGCGCGAGGCGCGGGCACGGCCGTCACCGGTTGAAGACCGGAAGAGGGGCCCGGTAGTTGATCGTGCCCGTAGCGGTCGGCGGGGAACCGTCCAGGACAACCTGTGAGGCTTAACGACGCCGACGCGCGCCGGACGGCTGCATTCCGGCCAAACTGCGGCCCACCTGCCTCAATGGGACACGCTCGCCTCGTGCTCGTGGAGCATCTTCTCGTGGCCGATGGCGCTGAGGACGTCGGAACGCACGACCACGTGCGCGGACAGCACCGGCATCCCGGACGTGATCGTCCAGGCGTGCAGGTCGTGGACGTCCTCGACCCCGTCCAGGTCCAGGATGTGGGCCCGTACGTCCGCCATGTCGATGTCCCTGGGAGCCGCCTCCAGCAGGACGTCCAGGGTCTCGCGCAGCAGCTTCCAGGTGCGCGGCACGATCATCAGGCCGATCACCGGCGAGGCGATCGGGTCGGCGGCCTGCCGGCCGGTGGCCAGGATCACCAGCGCGGAGACGATCACAGCGAGGGAGCCGAGCGCGTCCGCCGCGACCTCCAGGCACGCGCTCCGTACGTTCAGGCTCTCCTGCCGGCCGCGCACCAGCAGCGTCAGCGAGATCATGTTCGCGACCAGGCCGATCGGACCGAACACGACGGTCAGCCCGCCCGTGGTGTCGGCCGGTGTGACGAACCGCTGGATCGCCTCGTACAGGACGTAGCCGCCGACGCCGAGCAGCAGCAGACAGTTGGTGAGCGCCGCGAGGATCTCGGCGCGGGCGTATCCGAAGGTGCGGTTGCCGCTCGGCGGGCGGCCCGCGAGGCGGATCGCGAACAGCGCCATGCCCAGGCCCAGCGCGTCGGTCAGATGTGGGCGGCGTCCGAGAGCAGCGCGAGCGAGTCCGCGAGTACACCGCCGACTATCTCGACCACCATGACGGTGAGCGTGATCGACAGCGCGACGCGCAGCCGCCCGCGGTACGCCGCCGCGGCCGTACCCGGTGGGCGGGGCATGCGCGTGCCCGTGTCCGTGATCGTGCCCAGCCCCCAGGCAGCCGCCTTCCCGTGCTGCGCCCAGGATGAAAGTGAACTACGGGCGGGGGGCATGGTGCAGCAGCCAGCCGCGCCAGGCCGACTCGACCATCTCGCGCACCCCGCGCCGTGCGGTCCAGCCCAGCTCCTCGGCGGCCCGGGCGGCGGAGGCGACCGCGCGGGGCGCGTCCCCGGGGCGGCGGCCCTCGACGAGGGCCGGGCGGCGGTCGCCGGTCACCTCGCCGATGACCGTGATCAACTCGCGTACGGAGACGCCCTCGCCGCGGCCGATGTTCACCGTGAGGTCACCGCTGCGGTCGGCCAGCCGCCGTGCCGCGGCCAGATGCGCCTCGGCCAGGTCGGCGACATGGATGTAGTCGCGGATGCAGGTGCCGTCCGGCGTCGGATAGTCGTCGCCGAAGATCCGCGGCGCCTCGTCACGGGTGAGCCGGTCGAAGACCATGGGAACGATGTTGAAGACGCCCGTGTCGGCCAGTTCGGGGGCTGCCGCGCCCGCCACGTTGAAATACCGCAGACAGACCGTGGAGATGTCGTGCGCCCGGCCCGCCGCCCGGACCAGCCACTCGCCGGTGAGTTTCGTCTCGCCGTACGGGTTCACCGGCGCGCACGGGGTGTCCTCGGTGATGAGTTCCACATCGGGGTTGCCGTAGACGGCAGCGGACGAGGAGAACAGGAACTTCCCGACCCCGGCCCCGGCGGCCGCCTCCAGGAGCGTCGCGAGACCTCCGACGTTCTCCCGGTAGTAGCGGGTGGGCTGCGCCACGGACTCGGCGACCTGCTTGCGAGCGGCGAGGTGGACGACGCCGGTCACCCCGTACTCGGCGAACACCCTCTTCAGCAGGGAGCCGTCGACCGTCGAGCCCTCGACGAGCGGCACCTCCGCCGGCAGCCGGGCGGGGAAGCCGGCCGAGAGGTCGTCCAGCGCGACGACCCGCTCCCCGGCGTCGGCCATGGCCCGCACCACATGGGCCCCTATGTATCCCGCTCCGCCTGTGATCAGCCATGTCATGGTCGCCCACCCTATGCCGACACCACCCGGCGACCCCCAATGTCCCGGATGCCTGATCTGGGCACCGCGGTTTGTCCGCGAGACCCCGGATCACCGATGATGATCGCGGCAAAGGCCAGTGGAGACGGCGTTGATCGGCCCGTGAACGGGCGGTGAACTCCGCGCTCCGGGCATCCGATAGCCTCTGCCGACATGCCGCCCGCCTGGTGCAGCCAAGGGGCGCCCCATCGTGCACATGACCGGCGCCGGCGCGCCGGCACCCAGGGAGTGAGTTCGGTTGTCGACCGCCATCCTCACCGGTCAGCCGGTCCCCGGATCGTCGATCGAGGGCGATCTGCGGTCCCTCGGCTTCGACGTACGGATCGCCGCCGACACCGCCGACGCCGAGACGCTGCTGGCCCAGGCGCCCGGTGACCAGCGGGTCGCCGTGGTCGACGCCCGCTTCGTGGGGCACCTGCACGCCCTGCGCCTCGGCCTCACCGACCCCCGCTTCCCGCTCGCCGCGATCCCGGGCGCCGTCACGGCCCAGTCGGCCGGCCGCCAGGCCCTGACCCGCGCGATGGCCCGCGAGAACTCGGCCGGCGGCGGCACGGCACTCGCCGTCGACAGCCTCGCCGACCGCATCGTCACCGCCCTCGACAGCGAGGGCGCCGAGGTGCACCGCCCGGAACTCGGCAGCCTGGTCGCCGCCGTCCCCGCCGACCCGCAGTCCCGCAACGAGGCACGGCAAGCCGTCGCGAACGTCGACGACGAGGCCGTACGCCTGAAGTCGGCCGTGAAGTCCCGCGACGGCTTCTTCACCACGTTCTTCATCAGCCCCTACTCCCGCTACATCGCCCGCTGGTGCGCCCGCCGTGGCCTGACCCCCAACCAGGTCACCACCGCCTCTCTGCTCACCGCGCTGATCGCCGCGGGCTGCGCGGCCACCGGTACCCGCATCGGCTTCGTCGCGGCGGGCGTCCTGCTGATCGCGTCCTTCGTACTGGACTGCACCGACGGCCAGCTGGCCCGCTACTCCCTGCAGTACTCCACGCTCGGCGCCTGGCTCGACGCCACCTTCGACCGGGCCAAGGAGTACGCCTACTACGCCGGCCTCGCGCTGGGAGCGGCCCGCGGCGGTGACGACGTATGGGCCCTCGCCCTCGGCGCGATGATCCTGCAGACCTGCCGGCACGTCGTCGACTTCTCCTTCAACGAGGCCAACCACGACGCGACCGCCAACACCAGCCCCACGGCGGCCCTCTCCGACAAGCTGGACAGCGTCGGCTGGACGGTGTGGGTGCGCCGCATGATCGTGCTGCCGATCGGCGAGCGCTGGGCGATGATCGCGGTCCTGACGGCGGTCACGACGCCCCGGATCACCTTCTACGTCCTGCTCATCGGCTGCGCCTTCGCGGCGACGTACACCACGGCGGGCCGGGTGCTGCGCTCGCTGACCCGCAAGGCCCGGCGGACGGACCGGGCGGCGCAGGCGCTGGCGGACCTGGCGGACAACGGGCCGCTCGCCTCCTTCCTGGGCCGGGTGACCCCCCGCCAGCTCGGGGGTCCCTTCCTGCTCGCCCTCGCGGGCACGGTCGTTCTGGCCGTTTCCCTGTTCTCCGGTGTGACCTGGGCCCCCGTCGTCGGCGCCCTCGTGTACGCGAACACCGCAGCTCAGGCTCTGCGCCGTCCGCTGAAGGGCGCCCTCGACTGGCTGGTCCCGCCCCTCTTCCGCGCCGCCGAATACGGCACCGTCCTGGTACTGGCGGCCCAAGCGGACGTGAACGGAGCACTTCCTGCGGCTTTCGGGCTGGTGGCGGCCGTCGCCTACCATCACTACGACACGGTGTACCGCATCCGCGGCAACGCCGGAGCGCCCCCGGCCTGGCTGGTGCGCGCCATCGGGGGGCACGAGGGGCGGACGCTGCTCGTCACCGTCCTGGCCGCGGTGCTCACCGCCTCGCAGTTCAAGGTCGCGCTCGCGGTGGTTGCCGTGGCCGTCGCCCTGGTGGTGCTCGTCGAGAGCATCCGCTTCTGGGTGTCCTCCGGGGCCCCCGCCGTACACGATGAAGGAGAACCCGCATGATCGGCCTCGTGCTGGCGGCCGGCGCCGGACGCCGTCTGCGCCCCTACACCGACAGCCTTCCCAAGGCGCTGGTGCCGGTGGGGCCCGCGGGCATAGAGGGCGAACCGACGGTCCTGGACCTGACCCTCGGCAACTTCGCCGAGATCGGTCTGACCGAGGTCGCGATCATCGTCGGCTACCGCAAGGAGGCCGTGTACGAGCGCAAGGCCGCCCTGGAGGCGAAGTACGGCCTCAAGCTCACCCTCATCGACAACGACAAGGCCGAGGAGTGGAACAACGCCTACTCCCTCTGGTGCGGTCGTGACGCCCTCAAGGACGGTGTGATCCTCGCCAACGGCGACACCGTCCACCCGGTCTCCGTCGAGCAGACGCTGCTCGCCGCGCGCGGCGACGGCAAGAAGATCATCCTCGCCCTGGACACGGTGAAGAGCCTGGCCGACGAGGAGATGAAGGTCGTCGTCGACCCCGAGCAGGGCATGACGAAGATCACCAAGCTGATGGACCCGGCCGAGGCGACCGGCGAGTACATCGGCGTCACGCTCATCGAGGGCGACGCCGCCCCCGAGCTGGCCGACGCCCTGAAGGCCGTCTGGGAGACCGACCCGCAGCAGTTCTACGAGCACGGGTACCAGGAACTGGTGAACCGCGGCTTCCGGATCGATGTGGCGCCGATCGGCGACGTCAAGTGGGTCGAGATCGACAACCACGACGATCTCGCCCGCGGACGGGAGATCGCGTGCCAGTACTGACCCGGCTCATTCCCTCACCGCTCGTCGTGGACATCCGCCCGGGTGCCCTCGACGATCTGGCGTGCGTGCTCGCCGACGAGCGCATCTCGACCTCGGGCAGGCTCGCCGTCGCCGTCAGCGGCGGCTCCGGCGCCAAGCTGCGCGAGCGGATCGCACCGACCCTGCCCGGAGCCACCTGGTACGAGGTCGGCGGCGGCACCCTCGACGACGCGGTGCGGCTGGCCGCCGACATAAAGGCCGGCCACTACGACGCTGTCGTCGGCCTCGGCGGCGGCAAGATCATCGACTGCGCCAAGTTCGCCGCGGCACGCGTCGGGCTGCCCCTGGTCGCGGTGCCGACGAACCTTGCGCACGACGGCCTGTGCTCACCGGTCGCCACCCTGGACAACGACGCGGGCCGTGGCTCGTACGGCGTGCCCAACCCGATCGCGGCCGTCATCGACCTCGACGTCATCCGCCAGGCCCCGGCACGCTTCGTGCGCGCGGGCATCGGCGACGCGATCTCCAACATCAACTCGATCGCGGACTGGGAGCTGTCCAACCGCGTCAACGGAGAGAAGATCGACGGCCTCGCCGCCGCCATGGCCCGCCAGGCGGGCGAGGCGGTGCTCCGCCACCCCGGTGGCATCGGGGACAACGACTTCCTCCAGGTGCTCGCCGAGGCGCTGGTCCTCACCGGCATCGCGATGTCGATCTCCGGCGACTCGCGCCCCGCCTCCGGCTCCTGCCACGAGATCAACCACGCCTTCGACCTGCTCTACCCCAAGCGGGCCGCCAGCCACGGCGAGCAGTGCGGCCTCGGCGCCGCCTTCGCGATGTACCTGCGCGGCGCCCACGAGGAGTCGGCGCACACGGCCGAGGTACTGCGCCGGCACGGGCTTCCGGTGCTCCCGGAGGAGATCGGCTTCACGGTGGACGAGTTCGTCCGCGTCGTGGAGTTCGCCCCGGAGACCCGGCCCGGCCGCTACACGATCCTCGAACACCTCGACCTCACAACCGACCAGATCAAGGACATCTACGCCGACTATGTCAAGGCCATCGGTAGCTGAACTCCGCCCGGTCGTCCACCCCGCAGGGGTCAAGGACCGGCGCAGCGGTGAGCACTGGATGGGGCGCCTCTACATGCGTGAGGTGTCCCTGCGGGTCGACCGCTACCTGGTGAACACCAGGGTCACGCCCAACCAGCTCACGTATCTGATGACCGTCTTCGGCGTGCTCGCGGCCCCGGCCCTGCTGGTGCCGGGGATCACGGGCGCCGTGCTCGGCGTGGTCTGCGTCCAGATGTATCTGCTGCTGGACTGCGTCGACGGCGAGATCGCGCGCTGGAAGAAGCAGTACTCGCTCAGCGGTGTCTACCTGGACCGGGTCGGCGCCTACCTCACCGATGCCGCCGTCCTCGTCGGCTTCGGGCTGCGCGCCGCCGACCTGTGGGGCAGCGGCCGTATCGACTGGCTGTGGGCCTTCCTCGGCACGCTGGCCGCACTCGGCGCCATCCTGATCAAGGCCGAGACCGACCTGGTCGGCGTCGCCCGGCACCAGGCGGGCAAGCCGCCGGTCCAGGAGGCCGCCGCCGAGATGCGCTCCTCCGGCATGGCACTGGCCCGCAAGGCCGCCGCCGCCTTCAAGTTCCACCGGCTGATCCTCGGCATCGAGGCCTCGTTGGTGATCCTGGTCCTGGCCGTCGTCGACCAGGCGCGCGGGGACCTCTTCTTCTCCCGGCTCGGCGTCGCGGTGATGGCCGGCATCGCACTGCTGCAGACCCTGCTGCACCTCGTGTCCATCCTCGCCTCCAGCAGGCTGAAGTGACCGGCATGAGGGTCGGCGCGGTGATCATCACCATGGGCAACCGCCCCGACGAGCTCCGCGCCCTGCTCGACTCGGTCGCCAAGCAGGACGGCGACCGTGTCGAGGTGGTCGTGGTCGGCAACGGCTCGCCCGTCCCGGACGTCCCCGAGGGCGTCCGCACCATCGAGCTGCCCGAGAACCTCGGCATCCCCGGCGGCCGCAACGTCGGCATAGAGGCCTTCGGCCCCAGTGGCCGCGACGTCGACATATTGATGTTCCTCGACGACGACGGACTCCTCGCCCAGCACGACACCGCCGAGCTGTGCCGTCAGGCCTTCGAGGCCGACCCGAAGCTCGGCATCATCAGCTTCCGCATCGCCGACCCCGACACCGGGGTCACCCAGCGCCGCCATGTGCCGCGCCTGCGCGCCGCCGACCCGATGCGCTCCTCCCGGGTCACCACCTTCCTCGGCGGCGCCAACGCCGTCCGTACGAAGGTCTTCGCCGAAGTGGGCGGACTCCCGGACGAATTCTTCTACGCCCACGAGGAAACCGACCTGGCATGGCGGGCCCTCGACGCGGGCTGGATGATCGACTACCGGTCCGACATGGTGCTGTACCACCCGACGACCGCGCCTTCGCGGCACGCGGTCTACCACCGCATGGTCGCCCGCAACCGGGTCTGGCTGGCCCGCCGCAACCTCCCCGCCCCGCTGGTCCCGGTCTACCTCGGCGTCTGGCTGCTGCTCACCCTCGTCCGCCGCCCCTCGCGGCCCGCCCTGAAGGCATGGTTCGGCGGGTTCCGGGAAGGCTGGACCACTCCGTGCGGGCCACGCAGGCCGATGAAGTGGCGTACGGTGTGGCGGCTGACCCGGCTGGGCCGACCTCCGGTGATCTGACAAGCTCATTCCTGTGAGCAATCGGCCCCACCCGGGCCCCGGCTCTTGCCCATGCCCGCACAGGCTGCGCATCCCGAAGACGAAAGTTTCCACCAGTGAGTGAGACAACGCACGACGGCACGGTCGCCCTGGGCGCGGCCGTGTCGCCCGACGAGGGCCTCCCGGCGAGCCGGCTGGCCGCCAAGTACGGGCTGACCGTGAGCGGCGCCCGGCCCTCCCTTGTCGAGTACGTCCGCCAGCTCTGGGACCGGCGTCACTTCATCCTCGCCTTCTCCCGGGCGAAGCTGACCGCCCAGTACAGCCAGGCCAAGCTCGGCCAGCTGTGGCAGGTGGCGACGCCGCTGCTGAACGCGGCCGTGTACTTCTTCATCTTCGGCATGCTCCTCAAGGCCAACCGCGGCCTGCCGCGTGACATCTACATCCCGTTCCTGGTCACGGGCGTGTTCGTGTTCACCTTCACGCAGAGCTCGGTGATGGCGGGCGTGCGCGCGATCTCCGGCAACCTCGGACTGGTCCGCGCCCTGCACTTCCCGCGCGCCTCGCTGCCGATCTCCTTCGCGCTGCAGCAGCTCCAGCAGCTGCTGTTCTCGATGATCGTGCTGTTCGCCGTGGCGATCGGCTTCGGCAGTCTCCCGGACCTGTCCTGGCTGCTGATCGTCCCGGTGCTGGCCCTGCAGTTCCTGTTCAACACCGGCCTCGCGCTGATCATGGCCCGCGCGGGCGCCAAGACCCCGGACCTCGCGCAGCTGATGCCGTTCGTGATGCGGACGTGGATGTACGCGTCCGGCGTGATGTTCTCCATCCCGATCATGCTGGCCGACAAGCCGCAGTGGCTGGCGAACGTCCTGCAGTGGAACCCGGCCGCCATCTACATGGACCTGATGCGCTTCGCGCTCATCGACGGCTACGGCTCGGAGAACCTGCCCGAGCACGTCTGGGTGGTCGCGGGCGGCTGGGCCGCCCTGTTCGCCCTCGGGGGCTTCGTGTACTTCTGGAAGGCGGAGGAAAGGTACGGCCGTGGCTGAGCAGACCGACCGGCAGACCGGCGAGCGGATCCCCACCGTCATCGCCGACGAGCTCCACATCGTCTACCGCGTGCACGGCGCGAAGACCGGCAAGGGCAGCGCCACCGCCGCCCTCAGCCGCATCGTCAAGCGCGGCGAGGAGCGCGGGGTGCGCAAGGTGCACGCCGTCAAGGGCGTCTCCTTCGTCGCCTACCGCGGCGAGGCCGTCGGCCTCATCGGCTCCAACGGCTCCGGCAAGTCGACGCTGCTGCGCGCCATCGCCGGTCTGCTCCCGGCGGAGAGCGGCCGTGTCTACACCAACGGCCAGCCCTCGCTGCTGGGCGTGAACGCGGCCCTGATGAACGACCTGACCGGTGAACGCAACGTCATATTGGGCGGGCTCGCCATGGGGATGACCCGCGAGCAGATCCGGGAGCGCTACCAGGAGATCGTCGACTTCTCGGGCATCAACGAGAAGGGCGACTTCATCACCCTGCCGATGCGTACCTACTCCTCCGGTATGGCGGCCCGACTGCGCTTCTCCATCGCCGCCGCCAAGGACCACGACGTCCTGATGATCGACGAGGCGCTGGCCACCGGCGACCGCAAGTTCCAGAAGCGCTCCGAGGAACGCATCCGTGAGCTGCGCAAGGAGGCCGGCACGGTGTTTCTCGTCAGCCACAACAACAAGTCGATCCGCGACACCTGCGACCGGGTCCTGTGGCTGGAACGCGGCGAGCTGCGCATGGACGGGCCGACCGAAGAGGTCCTCAAGGAGTACGAGAAGTTCACCGGCAAGTAGACCACCCCGGCCTGGACGCACCGGCCAGAACGGATCGCGGGGCCCCGCCGCAACCTCTGCGGCGGGGCCCCGCGTCTGCAAAGGAAACGTCAACTCGGTCTGGCCTTAGGAATCTTGACACCAATCGGTGTGTTGTTGTGATGTGCAGGACACCCCAGCGAACCACGCTGCGTTGTACAACGTAAGCTGTACCGGTCCCGAAACGCAGCAAGTGGGGCGATAATGCGCGACACCCTCGGACGGGACGGCCGCGCGGACAGCCGGGCGGCGTGTCCGAAATAGTATGCATTGGGTCGGCAGTGTAGAACGGGAGATGTGACGGCAATGGCTACGGAAACTCCCCAGCTGAACGCAGCATGTGCCGTCCCCGCCCCGGGCAGCCGACGGTGACGGGAACCGGCACGTCGCACGCCGTTGATCCGGAGCGCGACACGCTCGACAAGGCCGCGGGCGAGAACTTCCCCGTGGCACCTTTCTTCCTGCCCAGGGCCTGGCGCGCCGATCTCATGGCCGTGTACGGATTCGCCCGCCTGGTCGACGACATCGGCGACGGCGACCTGGCCCCCGGCGGCGCCGACGCCCGTCTGCTCGGCGTGTCGCCCGAGGACGCCGAGGACCGGCTGCTGCTCCTGGACGCCTTCGAAGCCGACCTGAACCGGGTCTTCGGCTCGACCCCGCGCCACCCCCTGCTGCGCCGCCTCCAGCGCACGGTCCGCCGCTGTTCGCTCACCCCCGAGCCCTTCCTCGGCCTGATCGCCGCCAACCGCCAGGACCAGCTCGTCAGCCGCTACGAGACCTACGACGATCTGCTCGCGTACTGCGAACTGTCGGCCAATCCCGTCGGCCGCCTGGTCCTGTCCGTCACCGGCACCTCGACGCCCGAACGCATCCGCCTCTCGGACGCGATCTGCACGGCCCTCCAGATCGTCGAACACCTGCAGGACGTCGCCGAGGACCTCGGCCGCGACCGCATCTATCTGCCCGCCGAGGACATGAAGCACTTCCATGTTCAAGAGGCGGATCTCGCCACATCCACCGCGGGCGCATCGTTGCGCGCACTGGTTGCGTACGAAGCGCAACGCGCCCGCGATCTCCTGAATGAAGGCGCCCCCCTCGTGGGTAGCGTCCACGGCAGGTTGAAGCTGCTGCTTGCGGGATTCGTGGCGGGGGGAAGGGCGGCGGTCAAGGCGATCGCCGCCGCGGAATACGACGTACTTCCCGGCCCGCCCAAGCCCGGCAAGGTCCAGCTGCTGCGCGAGGTGGGCGTGACTCTGCGAGGAGAGGGGTGATCCGGACCGTGGAGTCGGAACAACACGTGTCCGCACCGGTACTCGCCGCCTACAGCTACTGCGAGGCCGTCACCGGACAGCAGGCCCGTAACTTCGCCTACGGCATCAGGCTGCTGCCGACGCCCAAGCGCCGCGCGATGTCGGCGCTCTACGCGTTTTCCCGGCGTGTCGACGACATCGGCGACGGCGCGCTGGCCGGCGAGGTCAAGGCGGCAAGACTCGAGGACACCCGGGCGCTGCTGACCCGGGTGCGTGAGGGGGCGGTCGCCGAGGACGACATCGACCCGGTCGCCGTCGCCCTCGCCCATGCCGCCGAGACCTTCCCGATCCCGCTCGACGGCCTGGACGAGCTGATCGACGGCGTGCTGATGGACGTACGCGGCGAGACCTACGAGACCTGGGACGACCTGAAGGTCTACTGCCGCTGCGTCGCGGGCGCCATCGGACGGCTCTCGCTCGGCGTGTTCGGCACGGAACCCGGGGCGCGCGGCGCCGACCGTGCCCCGGAGTACGCCGACACCCTGGGCCTCGCGCTGCAGCTCACCAACATCCTCAGAGACGTCCGCGAGGACGCCGAGGGCGGCCGCATCTATCTGCCCTCCGACGACCTCGCGAAATTCGGGTGCTCGGCCGGATTCAACGGGCCGACACCGCCGGAGGGCTCCGACTTCGCGGGCCTCGTGCACTTCGAAGTGCGACGGGCCCGCGCCCTTTTCGCCGAGGGCTACCGGCTGCTCCCCATGCTCGACCGGCGCAGTGGCGCCTGCGTCGCCGCCATGGCCGGCATCTACCGCCGGCTGCTCGACCGCATCGAGCGCGACCCGGAGGCCGTGCTGCGCGGCCGGGTCTCGCTGCCCGGCCGGGAGAAGGCCTACGTCGCCGTACGCGGCCTGTCCGGCCTGGATGCCCGGCATGTGACGCGCAGGACCGTCAGGAGGCGCACCTGATGGACAAACAGGGCCAAGGTGATGCCACCGGAGAAAAGCGGCACGCAACCCTCCGGGCGGGGACGGCGTCCCTGACTGCGACGGCCGACCGTGCACGGTTCGACCACGGCGGTCGCGCAGGGGAGGGCGCACGATGAGCGACGACGGCACGCGGTCCGACGAGCCGCTCGCGGATCCGGCGGGGCGTTCCGCGAGGGACGCCGTCGTGGTCGGCGGCGGGCTGGCCGGCATCACCGCCGCACTCGCACTCGCCGACGCGGGAGTCCGCGTCACCCTGATCGAGGGCAGGCCGAGACTGGGCGGCCTGGCCTTCTCCTTCCAGCGCGGTGAACTGACCGTCGACAACGGACAGCACGTCTATCTGCGCTGCTGCACCGCGTACCGCTGGTTCCTCGACCGCATCGAGGGGACGGCGCTGGCACCGCTGCAGGATCGTCTCGACGTGCCCGTACTCGACGTCGACAAGCCCGAGGGGCGGCGGCTGGGCAGGCTGCGTCGGGATGCCCTGCCGGTGCCTCTGCACCTGGGGCGCAGCCTCGCCACGTATCCGCATCTCTCGCTCGCCGAGCGGGCCAAGGTGGGCCGGGCCGCGCTCGCGCTCAAGGGGCTCGACCTCGCCGATCCGGACCTGGACACGCAGGACTTCGGCAGCTGGCTGACCGCGCACGGTCAGTCGGCACGTGCCGTCGAGGCCCTGTGGGACCTGGTCGGGGTCGCCACCCTCAACGCGGTCGCGGGCGACGCCTCGCTGGGGCTCGCCGCGATGGTGTTCAAGACCGGTCTGCTGTCCGACCCGGGCGCGGCCGACATCGGATGGGCCCACGTCCCGCTGGGCGAACTGCACGACCGGCTCGCCCGCAAGGCGCTCGACTCCGCGGGCGTCCGTACCGAGGTCCGTACACGCGTCACCTCCATCCTCACTGACGAAAACGGGCGTTGGAGCGTTCAGGTTCCCGGCGACAGCCTCGCCGCGGACGCCGTAGTGCTCGCCGTACCCCAGCGTGAGGCCCACGACCTGCTGCCTCAGGGCGCGCTCGACGCCCCCGAAAATCTTCTGGAGATCGGCACCGCGCCGATCCTCAACGTCCATGTCGTCTACGACCGCAAGGTGCTGCACAAGCCGTTCTTCGCGGCCCTGGGCACCCCCGTGCAGTGGGTCTTCGACCGCACCGCGGCCTCCGGGCTGCGCGAGGGCCAGTACCTCGCGCTGTCCCAGTCGGCCGCGCAGGACGAGATCGACGAGCCGGTCGCCGTGCTGCGCGAGCGCTATCTGCCCGAGCTGGAACGCCTGCTGCCCGGCACTCGCGGGGCAGAGGTGAAGGACTTCTTCGTGACCAGGGAGCGCACGGCGACGTTCGCCCCCACCCCCGGCGTCGGGCGGCTGCGGCCCGGCGCCCGCACCAAAGCCCCCGGCCTCTACCTGGCCGGAGCGTGGACCGCCACCGGGTGGCCCGCGACCATGGAGAGTGCGGTCCGCAGTGGAGTGAGTGCGGCGGACGCCGCCCTCGCCACCCTGGGCCGGCCCCGCCCGAGTCACCTCTTCGACGTCGAGGAGGCGGCGTGATGCTCGATCAGCACGCGGCAGGCCCCCGCACCCCCGGTACCGCAACAAGAGGAGAGACTGTGCCCACTGTGCCCCCGGCCGAGACGGCCGATCGAGCGACCGCAGTGGACGTGACCGCGCTCCTGGAGCGCGGCCGGACCCTTGCCACACCGGTACTGCGGGCGGCCGTCGACCGCCTGGCCCCTCCCATGGACACCGTTTCCGCCTACCACTTCGGCTGGATCGACGCCGACGGCAACCCCGCCGAGGGCGATGGCGGCAAGGCCGTGCGCCCCGCCCTCGCGGTGCTCTCCGCAGAGGTCACCGGCGCCGCACCCGAGGTCGGCATCCCCGGCGCCGTGGCCGTCGAACTCGTCCACAACTTCTCGCTCCTGCACGACGACCTGATGGACGGCGACGAACAGCGCCGCCACCGCGACACCGTCTGGAAGGTGCACGGCCCCGCCCAGGCGATCCTCGTCGGCGACGCCCTGTTCGCCCTCGCCAACGAGATCCTGCTGGAGCTCGGCACCGTCGAGGCCGGCCGCGCCACCCGCCGTCTGACCACCGCCACCCGCGCCCTGATCGACGGTCAGGCGCAGGACATCTCCTACGAGCACCGCGACCGCGTCAGCGTCGAGGAGTGCCTGGAGATGGAGGGCAACAAGACCGGCGCCCTGCTCGCCTGCGCCTCCTCCATCGGCGCGGTGCTCGGCGGCGCGGACGACCGCACCGCCGACACCCTGGAGAAGTACGGCTACCACCTGGGCCTCGCCTTCCAGGCCGTCGACGACCTGCTGGGCATCTGGGGCGACCCGGTCTCCACCGGCAAGCAGACCTGGAGCGACCTGCGCCAGCGCAAGAAGTCCCTGCCGGTCGTGGCCGCGCTCGCGGCGGGTGGATCCGCCTCCGAGCGGCTCGGCGAGATCCTCGCCGCCGACGCCAAGAGCAGCGACTTCGAGAACTTCTCCGAGGAGGAGTTCGCCTCCCGCGCCGCCCTCATCGAGGAGGCGGGCGGCCGTGAGTGGACCGCCGAAGAGGCGCGCCGCCAGCACAACACCGCCATTGAGGCCCTGCACGCCATCGACATGCCCGACCGGGTGCGGGCTCAGTTCACGGCGCTCGCCGACTTCGTCGTCGTACGAAAGAGATGATCACTATCGGTCGAATAGCCCTCGCGTAGTCGCCGGCCGGTGTCGCGGGAACACGAGCACCGGCCGACGGCGGACCCACAGCAGCACGATTTGCACGACTGCACGAAGGGGAAGCCATGACAGCGACGACCGACGGAAGCACCGGGGCCCTGCCGCCCCGGGCAGCCTCGGCCAGCGAAACCGACAGCACGAGCCCCGTGGCGGCGGGGGCGCGCGATGCCGCCGTACGCGCCGTACAGCGCTCCACCGACTTCCTGCTGTCCCGGCAGGACGCCCAGGGCTGGTGGAAGGGCGACCTCGAGACCAACGTGACCATGGACGCCGAGGACCTGCTCCTCAGGCAGTTCCTCGGCATCCTGGACGAGGACACCGCGCACGCCGCCGCCCTGTTCATCCGAGGCGAGCAGCGCGAGGACGGCACCTGGGCCACCTTCTACGGCGGACCGGGCGAACTCTCCACCACCATCGAGGCATACGTCGCCCTGCGTCTGGCGGGCGACACGCCGGACGCCCCGCACATGGCGCAGGCCTCCGCCTGGATCCGCGAGCAGGGCGGGATCGCCGCGGCCCGGGTCTTCACCCGGATCTGGCTGGCCCTGTTCGGCTGGTGGAAGTGGGAGGACCTGCCCGAACTCCCGCCGGAGCTCATCTACTTCCCCAAGTGGGTACCGCTCAACATCTACGACTTCGGGTGCTGGGCCCGGCAGACCATCGTCCCGCTCACGGTCGTGTCCGCGAAGCGGCCGGTGCGGCCCGCGCCCTTCCCGCTCGACGAGCTGCACACCGACCCCGCCAACCCGAACCCACCCAAACCCCTTGCCCCGGTGGCGAGTTGGGACGGAGCCTTCCAGCGGCTCGACAAGGGCCTGCACCAGCTGCGCAAGGTCGTGCCGCGCAGACTGCGCAAGGCGGCCATGAACTCCGCCGCCCGCTGGATCATCGAGCGGCAGGAGAACGACGGCTGCTGGGGCGGCATCCAGCCGCCGGCCGTGTACTCGGTGATCGCCCTGTATCTGCTGGGCTACGACCTGGAACATCCCGTGCTGCGCGAGGGGCTGGCGTCGCTGGACCGTTTCGCCGTGTGGCGCGAGGACGGCGCCCGGATGATCGAGGCCTGCCAGTCGCCCGTGTGGGACACCTGCCTGGCGACCATCGCGCTCGTCGACGCGGGCGTGCCCGCCGACCATCCGCAGCTGGTCAAGGCGGCGGACTGGATGCTCGGCGAGGAGATCGTCCGGCCCGGCGACTGGGCGGTCAAGCGGCCCGGGCTGCCGCCCGGCGGCTGGGCGTTCGAGTTCCACAACGACAACTACCCCGACATCGACGACACCGCCGAGGTCGTCCTCGCGCTGCGCCGCGTGCGGCACCACGACCCGGAGCGGGTGGAGAAGGCGATCGGGCGCGGGGTGCGCTGGAACCTCGGGATGCAGTCGAAGAACGGGGCGTGGGGCGCCTTCGACGTCGACAACACCAGCCCCTTCCCCAACCGGCTGCCGTTCTGCGACTTCGGCGAGGTCATCGACCCGCCGTCCGCGGACGTGACCGCCCATGTGGTGGAGATGCTGGCCGTCGAGGGCCTCTCGCACGACCCGCGCACCCGGCGCGGCATCGAGTGGCTGCTCGCCGAGCAGGAACCGAACGGCTCGTGGTTCGGACGCTGGGGCGTCAACTACGTCTACGGCACCGGATCCGTCGTACCCGCCCTGGTCGCGGCGGGCTTCCCCGGCTCGCACCCCGCGATCCGGCGGGCCGTGGCCTGGCTGGAGTCGGTGCAGAACGACGACGGCGGCTGGGGCGAGGACCTGCGCTCCTACAAGTACGTGGAGGAATGGAGCGGCAGGGGTGCCTCCACCGCCTCGCAGACGGCGTGGGCGCTGATGGCCCTGCTGGCCGCGGGGGAGAGGGACTCCAAGGCCGTCGAGCGCGGCGTCGAATGGCTCGCGGCCACCCAGCGGGAGGACGGTTCCTGGGACGAGCCCTACTTCACCGGAACCGGCTTCCCCTGGGACTTCTCGATCAACTACCACCTCTACCGGCAGGTCTTCCCACTGACCGCACTCGGCCGCTACGTCAACGGCGAGCCCTTCTCCAAGAAGCCTCTCGCCGAGGCCGAGGGGGGCTGATGAGCACCCAGCCCGCCCCGGCCCCGCTGCTGATCGCTTGCGCGCTCGGCATCGAGCACCTCGCCCTGCGCGCCGGCGACCGCGGCGGGGCCGGCGGGCCCGTCACCCTGCTCCGTACGGGCATGGGGCCCAGGGCGGCCGAGCGCTCCGTCACCCGGATGCTCGCGGACCCGGCCTGGAGCGGGGCGGCCGTGCTGGCCACCGGCTTCTGTGCGGGGCTCGCCCCCGGTATGCACCCGGGCGACCTGGTCGTCGCCGAGGAGACCCGGGATCCGGACGGAACCGTTCCGTGCGTGGGGACCGACCTGCTCGTCAAGGAGCTCGGGCGCGCGGTGCCCGGGCGCACCGTCCACACCGGTCCCGTCACCGGCTCCGATCATGTCGTACGCGGTCACGAGCGGTCGGATCTGCTCGCGACCGGCGCAATCGCGGTCGACATGGAGTCCGCAGCCACGCTTCTGAGCGCCGTGCGCACCGGCGCGCGCCCGGTTGCGGCTGTGCGGGTGGTCGTGGACGCTCCTGAACATGAACTTGTTCGAATCGGCACGGTCCGCGGTGGAATATCAGCTTTCCGTGTCCTTCGTGCCGTACTTCCAGCTTTCGTCGAATGGCACCGTTCTTTGCTGCTCCCCAGGAGGTGAGCCAGATGGCCATGCCGCTGCGTCAGTCCATCAAGGTCGCTACGTACTTGGCTGAACAGAAGCTCCGCAAGCGGGACAAGTTTCCGCTGATCGTGGAGCTGGAACCGCTCTTCGCATGCAATCTGAAGTGCGAGGGCTGCGGCAAGATCCAGCATCCGGCGGGTGTGCTCAAGCAGCGCATGCCGGTCGCGCAGGCCGTCGGGGCGGTGCTCGAATCCGGTGCCCCCATGGTGTCCATCGCGGGCGGCGAGCCTCTGATGCACCCTCAGATCGATGAGATCGTGCGGCAGTTGGTGGCGAGGAAGAAGTACGTCTTCCTCTGCACCAACGCGATGCTGCTGCGCAAGAAGATGGACAAGTTCAAGCCCTCTCCCTATTTCGCCTTCGCCGTGCACATCGACGGGCTGCGCGAGCGGCACGACGAGTCGGTGGCCAAGGAGGGCGTGTTCGACGAGGCCGTGGAGGCGATCAAGGAGGCCAAGCGGCGCGGCTTCCGGGTCACCACCAACTCGACCTTCTTCAACACGGACACCCCGCAGACCATCATCGAGGTGCTCAACTTCCTCAACGACGACCTCAAGGTCGACGAGATGATGATCTCGCCCGCCTACGCCTACGAGAAGGCGCCCGACCAGGAGCACTTCCTGGGCGTGGAGCAGACCCGTGAGCTGTTCAAGAAGGCCTTCGCGGGCGGCAACCGCAGGAAGTGGCGGCTGAACCACTCGCCGCTGTTCCTCGACTTCCTCGAGGGCAAGGTCGACTTCCCGTGCACCGCCTGGGCCATCCCGAACTACTCGCTCTTCGGCTGGCAGCGCCCCTGCTACCTGATGAGCGACGGGTACGTGCCGACGTACCGCGAACTCATCGAGGAGACCGACTGGGACAAGTACGGCCGCGGCAAGGACCCGCGCTGCGCCAACTGCATGGCGCACTGCGGCTACGAGCCCACCGCCGTCCTCGCCACCATGGGCTCCCTGAAGGAGTCCCTGCGTGCGATGCGCGAGACGGTCTCCGGGAACCGGGAGTGACACGATGACCGCCATCTCCTTGGGCGTCCCCGAGGTACCGGCCCGTCCGATCGCCGAGCGGCGCGTGTCGCGGCAGATCCACGTCGGGCCGGTGGCGGTCGGGGGCGGGGCCCCGGTGTCGGTGCAGTCGATGACGACGACCCGTACCTCGGACATCGGTGCCACCCTGCAGCAGATCGCCGAACTCACGGCGTCCGGCTGCCAGATCGTCCGCGTCGCCTGCCCCACGCAGGACGACGCGGACGCCCTCGCGACCATCGCCCGCAAGTCGCAGATCCCGGTGATCGCGGACATCCACTTCCAGCCGAAGTACGTGTTCGCGGCGATCGAGGCGGGCTGTGCGGCGGTGCGGGTGAACCCCGGCAACATCAAGAAGTTCGACGACCAGGTGAAGGAGATCGCACGGGCCGCGAAGGACCACGGCACACCGATCAGGATCGGGGTCAACGCCGGGTCGCTGGACAAGCGGCTGCTGCAGAAGTACGGCAGGGCGACTCCGGAGGCGCTCGTCGAGAGCGCGCTGTGGGAGGCGTCCCTCTTCGAGGAGCACGGCTTCCGCGACATCAAGATCTCGGTCAAGCACAACGACCCGGTCGTGATGATCGAGGCGTACAAGCAGCTCGCCGCGCAGTGCGACTACCCGCTGCACCTCGGAGTCACCGAGGCCGGGCCCGCCTTCCAGGGCACGATCAAGTCGGCGGTCGCCTTCGGCGCGCTGCTCTCGCAGGGCATCGGCGACACCATCAGGGTCTCGCTCAGCGCCCCGCCCGCCGAGGAGGTCAAGGTCGGACTGCAGATCCTGGAGTCCCTGAACCTCAAGCAGCGGCGGCTGGAGATCGTCTCCTGTCCCTCCTGCGGCCGCGCCCAGGTCGATGTCTACAAGCTGGCCGACGAGGTCACGGCGGGCCTTACGGGCATGGAAGTCCCGTTGCGGGTAGCCGTGATGGGTTGTGTGGTCAACGGCCCGGGTGAGGCGCGGGAGGCGGACCTGGGGGTCGCCTCCGGCAACGGCAAGGGGCAGATCTTCGTCAAGGGCGAGGTCATCAAGACCGTACCCGAGTCGAAGATCGTGGAGACCCTCATCGAGGAAGCGATGAAGATCGCCGAACAGATGGAACAGGACGGCGCGTCGGGGGAGCCGGCCGTCACCGTGAGTTGAACAGCACGGACCGAAGGGGGCCCGAGCGTGACCATTCTGGAGAACATCCGGGGACCACGCGACCTGAAGGCGCTGTCCGAGACGGAGCTTCGCGAACTGTCCGAAGAGATCAGAGAGTTCCTGGTGCACGCGGTGGCCAGGACCGGCGGGCACCTCGGGCCCAACCTGGGGGTGGTGGAACTCTCCATCGCGCTCCACCGGGTCTTCGAGTCGCCCGTCGACCGCATCGTCTGGGACACCGGTCATCAGAGCTACGTACACAAGATCCTGACGGGCCGTAAGGACTTCTCCAAGCTGCGCGGAAAGGGAGGCCTGTCCGGCTATCCCTCGCGCGAGGAGTCCGAGCACGACATCGTCGAGAACAGCCACGCCTCCACGGCGCTCGGCTGGGCCGACGGCCTCGCCAAGGCCCGCCAGGTGCAGGGCGAGAAGGGCCATGTCGTCGCGGTCATCGGCGACGGCGCCCTGACCGGCGGCATGGCCTGGGAGGCGCTGAACAACATCGCGGCCGCCAAGGACCGGCCGCTGATCATCGTGGTCAACGACAACGAGCGCTCCTACGCGCCGACCATAGGCGGCCTCGCCAACCACCTGGCCACCCTGCGCACCACCGACGGCTACGAGAAGGTGCTCGCCTGGGGCAAGGACGTGCTGCTGCGCACACCGGTCGTCGGCAACACCATCTACGAGTCGCTGCACGGCGCCAAGAAGGGCTTCAAGGACGCCTTCGCCCCGCAGGGCATGTTCGAGGACCTGGGCCTGAAGTACGTCGGCCCGATCGACGGGCACGACATCGGGGCCGTCGAGTCGGCGCTGCGGCGCGCGAAGCGCTTCCACGGACCGGTCCTCGTCCACTGCCTGACGGAGAAGGGCCGCGGTTACGAGCCCGCCGTCGCCCACGAGGAGGACCACTTCCACACCGTCGGCGTGATGGACCCGCTCACCTGCGAGCCCCTCGCCCCCGCAGGCGGCCCTTCCTGGACCTCGGTGTTCGGCGACGAGATCGTCGCGATCGGCGAGGAGCGGGAGGACATCGTGGCGATCACGGCGGCCATGCTGCACCCGGTGGGGCTCGGCAAGTTCGCCGCCCGCTTCCCGGACCGGGTGTGGGACGTCGGCATCGCCGAGCAGCATGCGGCCGTCTCCGCGGCCGGCCTTGCGACCGGTGGGCTGCACCCGGTCGTCGCCGTCTACGCCACCTTCCTCAACCGTGCCTTCGACCAGCTTCTGATGGATGTGGCGCTGCACCGCTGCGGGGTGACGTTCGTGCTGGACCGGGCAGGCGTCACCGGCGTCGACGGGCCGTCCCACAACGGCATGTGGGACATGTCGATCCTCCAGGTCGTGCCGGGGCTCAGGATCGCCGCGCCACGCGATGCCGACCAGCTGCGGGCGCAGCTGCGGGAGGCCGTCGCCGTCGACGACGCGCCGACGCTGGTCCGCTTCCCGAAGGAGTCGGTGGGGCCCGAGATCCCGGCGATCGACCGGGTGGGCGGCCTCGACGTCCTGCACCGCGGCCCGGACACCTCCGATGTGCTGCTGGTCGCCGTCGGTGTGATGGCGCCCGTGTGTCTGCAGGCCGCCGAGCTGCTGGAGGCGCGCGGTATCTCGTGCACCGTCGTCGACCCGCGCTGGGTCAAGCCCGTCGACCCGGCGCTCCCGGGCCTCGCCGCCGAGCACCGCCTGGTGGCCGTCGTCGAGGACAACAGCCGTGCGAGCGGGGTCGGCGCGGCGGTGGCGCTGGCGCTCGGGGACGCCGAAGTCGATGTCCCCGTACGGCGGTTCGGCATCCCGGAGCAGTTCCTCGCGCACGCCAAGCGCGGGGAGGTGCTCGCCGACATCGGCCTCACACCGGTGGAGGTGGCCGGACGGATCAGCGCGAGCCTCGCTGTCAAGGAGGCCGAGGACACCCTGGCCGTCAAGGAACAGCTGGACGGCACAGTCAAGGAGAGGGCTGAATGACCAAGGAGTTCGACCTCGGCGCACTCCTGGCCGAGCGGGGAGCCGAGCGCTACGAGCTGCACGGGAAGTACCTGAACCCCCAGCTCCCGCGCATGCTGCACACCATCGGCTTCGACAAGGTCTACGAGCGCGCCGAGGGCGCCCACTTCTGGGACGCGGACGGCAACGACTACCTGGACATGCTCGCCGGGTTCGGGGTGATGGGTCTGGGCCGCCACCACCCCGTCGTCCGCAAGGCGCTGCACGACGTCCTCGACGCCTCCCTCGCCGACCTCACCCGCTTCGACTGCCAGCCGCTGCCCGGACTGCTGGCCGAGAAGCTGCTCACGTACAGCCCGCACCTGGACCGCGTGTTCTTCGGCAACAGCGGTACGGAGGCGGTGGAGACCGCGCTGAAGTTCGCCCGGTACGCCACCGGGCGGCCGCGGATCCTGTACTGCGACCACGCCTTCCACGGCCTGACCACCGGGTCGCTGTCGGTGAACGGCGAGGACGGCTTCCGCGACGGCTTCGCCCCGCTGCTGCCCGACACCGCCGTACCGCTCGGCGATCTCGACGCCCTGACACGGGAGTTGAAGAAGGGCGACGTCGCTGCCCTGATCGTCGAGCCGATCCAGGGCAAGGGCGTGCACGAGGCCCCGCCCGGTTACCTCCGCGCCGCCCAGGAGCTGCTGCACAAGCACAAGGCGCTGCTCATCGCCGACGAGGTGCAGACGGGCCTCGGCAGGACCGGAGACTTCTACGCCTACCAGCACGAGGAGGGCGTCGAGCCGGACCTGGTGTGCGTGGCCAAGGCGCTCTCGGGCGGTTATGTGCCCGTCGGCGCCACCCTCGGCAAGGACTGGATCTTCAAGAAGGTCTACTCGTCGATGGACCGGGTGCTGGTCCACTCGGCGAGCTTCGGGTCCAACGCCCAGGCGATGGCGGCCGGTCTCGCCGTGCTGTCCGTCATGGACAACGAGCAGGTCGTCGCCCATGCGCGCGCGACCGGAGAGCAGCTGAAATCCCGGCTCGCGGGGCTGATCGACAAGTACGAGCTGCTCGCGGACGTCCGCGGCCGGGGCCTGATGATCGGCATCGAGTTCGGCAGGCCCAAGTCGCTGAAGCTGCGCAGCCGCTGGACGATGCTGCAGGCCGCGCGGAAGGGCCTGTTCGCGCAGATGGTCGTCGTACCGCTGCTGCAGCGGCACCGGATCCTCACCCAGGTCTCCGGCGACCACCTGGAGGTGATCAAGCTGATCCCGCCGCTGACCATCGGCGAGCAGGACGTGGACCGGTTCGTCGACGCCTTTAGTGCTGTGATGGATGACGCCCACAGCGGCGGCGGCCTCATGTGGGACTTCGGCAAGACGCTGGTGAAGCAGGCGGTCGCCAACCGCTGAGCAGCCCGGGTTTTGCCTCTGAGGCAACGAATTTGCCCGACAGGCAAAGCTCCGGCTGAATGGAGGTATGAGCTCTTCGGAAGCCGAAGCGGAGCTGCCCGCCGTCGCACCCCAGCTCCGCGCGCTGCGCCGCCGTGCCTCCCTCACGCTGGAGGCCGCGGCAGGTGCCGCCGGGCTGTCGGCGGCACACCTCTCCCGGCTGGAGACCGGGCAGCGTCAGCCGTCGCTGCCGATGCTGCTGGCCCTTGCCCGTATCTACAGTACGACCGTCTCGGAGCTGCTCGGCGAGACGGTCGCCGACCGGGACGCCGTCGTGCGCGCCGCCGACATGGAACCGACCGCCGCCGGCGGCTGGACCTACTGGCAGGCCGGCGCGCCCGGCCGCGGCATGCAGGCCCTGCGCGTCCATGTGCCGCACGGCTCACAGGGCGACATCGTGCGGGTGCACCCCGGCGAGGAGTGGCTGTACGTCCTCAAGGGACGGCTGCGGCTGCGCCTGGGGGACACCACCCACCGGCTCGCCCCCGGCGACAGCGCCCACTTCGACTCGCTGACCCCGCACCGGATCGCCGCCCAGGATCCCGACGGCGTCGAGCTCCTGTTCGTTCACACCCTGCTGCAGAGCCCGACGGCCACGCTGTGCCTGGGCCCGATCACCGGAGAGATGCCATGAGCAACAGCAACATGGAGGAGAAGTTCCCCCGCGCCCTGTGGGTGCGCCTGATCATCTACATCGCGGTGGGGCACCTCTTCGCGGCCTTCATCTACTTGCTGTTCTCGGTGGGCGCGAAGTAGGGCGCGCGGTCAGTCGAGCAGTCGCTCGCGCAGCAGCTCGCGGAGCTGCGGGGTGAGTGCCAGACCCTGCTCCAGATACGTGTCGACGTCGCCCCACGTCTCCTCGATCGTCTCGAAAGCCGCCGTCAGATACTCGGCGCGCGCCTCGAACAGAGGGCTGAGCAGCTCCATCACCTCGGGGGAGTAGGCCGAGGCGGAGCTGCTGCTGCGGTGCACCTTGTAGCGGCGGTGCTTGGCGTTCGACTCCAGGTAGTCCGCGACGATCGCCTCGCGCTCGACGCCCAGCGCGAGCAGGGTCACGGCTATGGAGAGTCCCGCACGGTCCTTGCCCGCCGCGCAGTGCATCAGGGCGGGCACACTGTCGTCGGCGAGCGAGCGCAGCACGCGCGCGTGCTCGGCGGTGCGCTCCTTGATGATCGTGCGGTAGGAGACGATCATTCGGTTGGCCGCCTTGCCGTCGCCGAGGAGCTCGCGCAGCTGCTCGATCTCGCCGTCCCGGACCATCTTCCAGAACCCGGAGCCGTCCGCCGGGTCGGTCAGCGGCAGGTTCACATTGCGCACACCCGGCAGCTCGACGTCCGGGCCTTCCAGCTTCTGGTCCGCCGCGTTGCGGAAGTCGAAGATCGTGTGCAGTCCCAAGGAGGCCAGGAACTCGGCGTCCTCCTCGGTCGCGTGCGCGAGGTGGCCGCTGCGGAACAGCACCCCGTACCGCACCCGCCGTCCGTCCACGGTCGGAAGTCCGCCCACATCACGGAAGTTGCGGACTCCGGCAAGCTCGGGCTCGGTCGACGGGATCTGCTGCGTCACGGGGGCTCCTCCCAGTCCGCCCGTCCGGCGCGGCTCGTCGACGGGCACCCTCCCGACGATACGACATGGATTCCTGAGGCAATGAGTTGTCCACAGGCGTTGCGACCAGGGCACACGTGGCTTGATGATGTTGGTGATTGGTCGCGCCTGTTCGAATGTGTGAGGGCTTGATGCTGGAGATCGCAGACAACGGCCGTACCTGGCTCCTCTCGGGGCCGGCCAGCAGTTACGCCGTCCATCTCACCGAGGACGACGAGCTGCTGCACCTGCACTGGGGCCCCCGGATCGCGCTCGCCGACGCCGAGGCACTCGCCGTCCGCCCGCTGCCGGACTACAGGCCCTTCGA
Source organism: Streptomyces sp. NPDC001157 (assembly GCF_053598255.1). NCBI lineage: Bacteria > Bacillati > Actinomycetota > Actinomycetes > Kitasatosporales > Streptomycetaceae > Streptomyces > Streptomyces sp. NPDC001157. The sequence continues at coordinate 284,971 of NZ_JBSFJW010000001.1, read as the reverse complement.
GTCCCCGCTCGACGGACACGAGGAGTACCCGGTGGAGGGCGGCCCCCGCTTCGTGCGGCCCGCCCTGTCCGTGCGCACCGACGAGCGGCGCGGCACCGAGTGGCGCTTCGAGAGGTACGAGTCGGAGGGCGACCACCTCCGGCTGGGCTTCCGGGACGGTGGGCTTGCGATCACGCTGCACTACCGGATGCGGCACGACGTCGTGGAGCGCTGGGTGACCCTCGACAACGAGGGGCCCGCTCTGGAGCTGCTGCGGGCCGACTCCGCGACCTGGACACTGCCCGAGCGCGAGGAGTGGCGGCTGTCCCAGCTGCACGGCCGCTGGGCCGCCGAGTCCCGGCTGACCGCCTCGCTTCTCACCTACGGTGAGAAGATCATCGGCAGCCGCCGCGGCCACACCGGACACCAGCACCTGCCCTGGGTCGCCCTCGACACCGACGCCACGGAGGAACGCGGTGAGGTCTACGGCTGCGCTCTGGGCTGGTCGGGTTCCTGGCGGATCGCGGTGGCGCAACTCCCGGACGCGCGCGTGCAGATCACCGGCGGCGCCGGTTACGACGACTCCGGGCTGCTGCGCCTGGAGGCGGGGGAGTCGTACACCACCCCCGTCTTCGCCGGTCTGTGGAGCGACGGCGGCTTCGGCGGTGCGAGCCGCGCCTGGCACGCCTACCAGCGCGCCTACGTCATCCCCGACGCCGACCAGGACCGGCCGGTGCTGTTCAACTCCTGGGAGGCCACGGAGTTCGACATCTCCGAGGAGCAGCAGGGAACCCTGGCACGGCGGGCCGCGGCGATCGGCGTCGAGCTGTTCGTGGTCGACGACGGCTGGTTCGGCAAGCGCACCAGCGACCGCGCGGGACTCGGCGACTGGACGGTCAACCGGGACCGCTTCCCGAACGGCCTCAAGCCTCTCGCGGACTATGTGCACGCCCTGGGCATGCAGTTCGGCATCTGGGTCGAGCCCGAGATGGTCAACCCGGACAGTGAGCTCTACCGCGCCCACCCCGACTGGGTGCAGTTCCAGCCGGGACGCAAGCGGACGGAATTCCGCAACCAGCTCGTACTGAACCTGGCCCGGGAAGACGTCCAGGAATACCTCTGGGAGCAGCTCGACGCGCTCCTCTCCAGTGCCCCCATCGACTATGTGAAGTGGGACTTCAACCGCTGCTTCACCGACGCGGGCTGGCCCGGCGAGCCCTATCCGCAGCGCCTCTGGGTCGATCATGTCCGGGGACTGTACGCCCTGTTGGACCGGCTGCGGGCGGCCCACCCCGGTGTCGTCTTCGAGTCCTGCTCGGGCGGCGGCGGACGGATCGACCTCGGGATCATGAGCCGTACGGACCAGGTGTGGACCTCCGACAACACCGATCCGCTCGACCGGCTCGCCATCCAGCACGGCTTCAGCCAGATCCACCCTGCACGAGTGATGGCCGCCTGGGTCACCGACAGTCCGAACACCCAGCTCAATGGCCGGGTCAGCTCGCTGCGCTTCCGGTTCGTGAGCTCCATGGCCGGCGTACTCGGGGTCGGTGGGGACCTCACTCGGTGGAGCGACGAGGAGCTCGCCGAGGCCGGCGAGTGGGTGGCGCTCTACAAGGAGATCCGGCCGCTGGTGCAGCACGGGGACCTCCACCGGCTGCGGCCTCCGCGGGGCGGGCTGAGTGCGGTGCAGTACGTGCGAGGGGACGAGGCGGTCGTCCTCGCGTGGCTCCAGGCGCAGAGCTACGGCGAGCCCGTACCGGCGCTGCGACTGCGGGGCCTCGACCCGACAGCCTCGTATGAATGCCCCGAAACGGGCGAAATCCACAGCGGTGCCGTATTGCAGCATCACGGACTGCGTACCGGATTGCGTGGCGACCTCGATGCGGCAGTTTTCCGTCTGCGGCGCATCTGAGTCTTCTGTCCGGATTGGCGCTCCTTCTACCTCTTCATTCCAACTCGCCCCCGAATAGAGGATCCTGGAGTGGAGGCGCGTGAGGAGCGTCATATCCGTGACAGTGCGTGGCGCGTCATGTCCACGTAATTCACGTGCTTTACAAGGGCGTTTGACCGAGACGATCACCTCGGAATTCACGCAGGGTCACCTGGTTTTCTCTCAAGGGATCAATAGAAACGCATTCACGGGGAACCGTCACTTGTTCCTTTGCGTCTTGGTCGCTTACGTTCGCCACCAATCCGGACGGACGCCCAATCCTGCCGCCGCCCGGTGCCCGCACAACTCACCCGTGAACGGCAGGAGCGGGGGACCCACAGGTACAACCGCCTGTTCCGGTCTCCGGAACGGCTAGGGGTAAAGCCGCGTCGCATGCGCGGCCGGGCATCTCCAGCCCGAACCCGACAGCTCACCTCGCAGGCGCCGGAGAGGAATTCGTCATGCCCGCGAAGGGTAAGCACCGTCGCCCGAAGCCCCAGCGCTTCACTCGCTCCATCGCCGTCGCCGGAACCGGTGGCGCCGCACTCGCTCTCCCGCTCATGGGGGCCACCGGCGCCCATGCCGCCACAACCAAATCCGTTTCCGAGTCGGTTTCGGAAAAGGCCGTCCAGTCCCTTCCGGTCGCCGAGAAGAAGGCGGCTCAGAAGAGTGCCGCCGGCAATGCGGGCGTGCGGACTTATTCGGTGCGGGCCGGGGACTACCTCTCGAAGATCGCTGACGAGCAGCACGTCCACGGTGGCTGGCACAGGCTCTACTCGGACAACCGCCGGGCCGTCGGTGACGACCCGTCGCTGATCCACCCGGGCCTGAAGCTGACGATCGGCCGGAAGGCCGCGACGGACACCAGCAAGTCGTCCTCGTCCGCCCCGAAGGCGACCTCGTCCGCCGACAGGACGACTGCCACCAAGGCCTCGGACTCCGCCCCTACCGGCTTTACCCTCCCGGTGCTCGGTGCCACCGTCGGCACCGGCTACCACGTGCCCGGCAGCATGTGGTCGAGCGGCTACCACACCGGCGTCGACTTCGTCGTCCCGACCGGCACCTCCATCAAGTCCGTGGGCGCGGGCACGGTCGTCTCCGCGGGCTGGGGCGGCGCCTACGGCAACCAGGTCGTCGTCAGGCTCGCCGACGGCCACTACGCCCAGTACGGCCACATGTCCCAGATCTCCGTCTCGGTCGGCCAGACCGTGACCGCGGGTCAGCAGCTCGGCCTCTCCGGCGCGACCGGCAATGTGACGGGCCCGCACCTGCACTTCGAGATCCGCACCACGCCCGACTACGGCTCCGACGTGGACCCGGTCGCCTACCTCCGCTCGAAGGGCGTCGGCGTCGGCTGACGTCCCCCGAGAACCACCTGCCTGACACGCTGCCGAAGGCCGGACCTCGATCCCCGGGTCCGGCCTTCGGTGTGTCCGGCTGCGCTCGTGTTTGCCGTATTGCGTTCTTGTGGCGGGGCTGCACGGGGCGTCCGTATCGTCTCCGACGGCTCGACGGTCCGCTGGTGGAACAACGCGCGGCTCCCCCGCAACATTGCTGACGCGTCAACATCCCTGGTCGAAGGGTTATTCCGAGCTTGGTGAACACTTTAGAAGTGGCTTATCTCACCGCGCGTCAACCCTTTCCTACGGTCGCGTAGGTCACATTCGAAGGTGAATCATGGTCGATGTGGCAGACGATTCGAAGAGTGACAGCAGATCAGTGATCGGGTCGTACGTTGCGGTGGGGGACAGCTTCACCGAGGGCGTCGGCGACCCCGGCCCCGACGGGGCGTTCGTCGGCTGGGCCGACCGGTTCGCGGTGCTTCTCGCGGACCGGCGACCCGAGGGCGACTTCAGGTACACCAACCTCGCCGTGCGCGGCAAACTACTCGACCAGATCGTGGAGGACCAGGTACCGCAGGCCGTCGAACTGGCGCCGGACCTGGTCTCCTTCTGTGCGGGCGGCAACGACATCATCCGTCCCGGCACCGACCCCGACGAGGTCGCCGAGCGTTTCGAGCGGGCGGTCATCCGGCTCACCGAAGTCGCCGGCACGGTCATGGTGACCACCGGCTTCGACACCCGAGGCGTCCCCGTGCTCAAGCACCTGCGCGGCAAGATCGCCACCTACAACGGTCATGTCCGGGCCATCGCCGACCGGTACGGCTGTCCCGTGCTCGACCTGTGGTCCCTGAAGACCGTCCAGGACCGCAGGGCGTGGGACGGCGACCGCCTCCACCTCTCGCCCGAGGGGCACACGCGTGTGGCGCTCCGCGCCGGGCAGGTCCTCGGCCTCGATGTGCCGGCCGACCCCGACCAGCCCTGGCCGCCGCTCCCGCCGCGCGGCACCCTCGAGGTGCGACGGGACGACGTGCACTGGGCGCGCGAGTACCTGGTGCCGTGGATCGGCCGCCGGCTGCGGGGCGAGTCGTCCGGGGACCATGTCACGGCGAAGGGCGCGCTGTCGCCGGACGACATCAAGATGCGGATCGCTTCGGTGGCCTGAGAGCCGTCGGAAACGAGCCCCCGCCAAGTGCGGGGCTGAGAGCCTGTGTCTGAACCCCGGCCGGGACAGACACAGGCTCTCAGCGCTCCGCAGTCGTCAACGCCGCCCGCTCCAGCCCCAGTTCCCGGGCCAGCGCCTCGTCCACCCACTCCTGCGCCCGCGCCCGCGACACCGCACCGGCGTACGAGGTCAGCTGCACGGCGAGCCCGTCCAGCAGGGCGGTCAGGCGCAGGGCCGCGCCGTGCGGGTCCGGGCAGCGGAACTCGCCCGCAGCCACGCCCTCCGCGATGACCTCGGCGATCGCGGCCTTCCACTGCTTGTCGAGGTCACGCGTGACCTCCTGCAGCGCGGGCTCGCGCAGCGCCGCCGCCCAGCCCTCGATCCACAGCCGCCAGCCCTTGGCCTGGCCCGTCGGCGCGTACCAGCGCACCGCCGACCGCAAGCGCCGCAGCGCCGTCGTACGGCGGCCGAGAAGTTTGCGCAGCTGCGCGAGGTCGTCCTCGGCCGCGAAGGTGAACGCGGCGGCCACCAGCTTCTCCTTCGTGGAGAAGTGGTACAGCACCAGCGCGTTGCTCACGCCGAGTGCCGAGGCCACGTCGGCGATCCTGACCGCTGCCACACCCCGCGCCTCGATCTGCCCGATGGCGGCCCGCAGCAACTCCTCGCGCCGCTCGGCCACGCTCAACCGCACTCTCGCCACGCGGTCACCCTATTCCGTCACCGCTGACGGCGCCGGGCGAGGTCGGCACTCGGCGGGTTCGACACGGGGCGCGGTGTGAAACCGACCAAGGCGGGCGCGTGAGCGTCAGGAATGCATGGCCGCCCGGTCGGACTCGCTGCGCAGAACGCAGAATTCGTTGCCTTCGGGATCAGCGAGGACGGCCCAGCCCGAACCATCGGGGTTCCGGTGATCGGCGACGAAGGTGGCACCGAGGCCCAGCAGCCGGTCCACCTCCTGATCGCGGAAGGTCTCGGGGCGCAGACACAGATGGATCCGGTTCTTGATCGTCTTGGCCTCGGGCACCTGGTTGAAGTGCAACACCGGGCCCTCCGCCAGCAGCACCTGAGTCTCCGGGTCACCCGGTCCGACCTCCGGATGCAGCGGACGGCCCGTCACACTGCTCCAGAACCGGGCCAGCTCGTAGGCATCCGCACAGTCGATCGCCACGTTCTGCAGTACCGAGACCATGGCCGCGAGCCTTTCTGATCCGCACGCCGAATGCCACCGAATTACGCCCGATCCTGGGGCAGATGGCGCAGGCTTCCAGCAGCACTTTCGACATACCCGCAGTCGGCGTGCGAGATGACCCGCACAGAACGCCGGACCGCCCTCACCGGTACCAGCCGAAACGTTCCGCGATCACCGGCAGCCGGTCCGCGACGATGGCGTGCGCCGCCGCCCGCGGGGTCGTCCCGTCGGCCTCCGCGCGGGCCAGCATCTGCTCGGTCAGGGCGCGCATCGAGCGGCGGGTGTGGGCGAACGCCTCCTGAGCGTCCGGGCCGATGTCGCCGAACAGCGTCCACCACCACCATGCGTTCGTACCAGAGTTGACGACCACATCCGGCAGCACGGTCACCCCGCGCGCGGCCAACAGCTCCTCCGCCTCAGGCAGTACGGGCATGTTGGCCGCCTCGACGATCCAGCGGGCGGTGATGCGGTCCTGGTCGGCGGCGTCGATCGCGTACGAGACCGCCGCGGGCACGAGCACCTCCGCCTCGACCGCGAGCCAGGAGTCGCCGGGCAGTTCATGGTCGCCGGGGCGCAGGGCCGCACGGTCCACGGTGCCGTACGCGTCCCGCGCGGTGAGCAGCGCCTCGACGTCGAGGCCGGCCGGGTTGGCGATCGTGCCCTTGATGTCGGCGACGGCGACCACGGTGAGTCCCGCGCGGGCGAGGAAACGCGCCGTCGCCCCGCCCATCGTGCCCAGCCCCTGCACGGCGACCCGCGTCCCCGTGTACGGCACGCCCGAGCGGTCCAGGGCGGCCAACGCCGACTCGGCGACCCCGCACCCGCCGACCAGCTCGTCCAGCCCGATGCCGTCCACCTCGATCGCGAACGCGTCCGCGAGCCGCCGCCGCGCCGCCGCCTCGTCGTCGAGCAGCGGGTACACGGCCTGGACGGACGACACGAGCCCCGCCTCGGCCACCGCCCGGTCGACCACGTCCTGGCTGAGACCGAGGTCCTCACCGGTGGTCCAGAAGTCTTCGACGTACGGCTTCATGGCCCGCAGGTAGCGCACCAGGAGCGCATACGCCCCCGGGTCCTGGGGATCGCAGTCGATGCCGCCCTTGGCGCCGCCCAGGGGGACGTAGCGGCCCTCGGGGTTGTAGTGCAGCGCCTCCTTCATAGTCATCCCGCGCGCGAGGCCCGCGACCTCGTCCAAGGTGCAGCCCGCGCGCATGCGCAGTCCGCCGCTGGAGACGCCGCGCACCAGCCGGTCGACGACCAGGAAACCCTGGCGGCCGGTGAGGTGGTCGGTCCAGGTGACCGACATCAGGGGGGCGGTCATGCGATCTCCTCGCGAATGGGGATCAGGGGGGTGGCGGGGTGTCGAAGGTCCCCATTTACTGAATCGTCAGTCAGTATCGGAAGCGGGGGCACACCCTGTCAACGGGCGGATCGATCACCTCGGTGCCGGCAGGGCGACGGGAATGGAGGCCGACCGTCCGCGGTTCACCAAGCGGTAGGCAATCTTTGGGCTTTCCTTGGAATGAGCCCGCAGCGACCCGGACGACCCAGGTGTTGTCGCAGGAGCCGACCATAATGGAATGCCTCATCGACGCCACCTGGAGGTACCGTGTCCGGTTTCCGTTCCCTGAGCTCCGGGCTCCGTGCGCTGCAGCCCGCGGGCTTCGGCGCGGACCCGAGCGGTGAGCGCCTCGCGCGCATCCGCAGATCACCGCACTTCAAGGACGGCGTCTTCCAGAATCCCGGAGGCATCGCCCGGACCCGGCCCTCCGGCTCCACGCTGGACTTCGCGAAGGTCTTCTTCGACAAGGACGAGCGGCCCCGGCGCGCCCCCAAGGGCACGGTGCCGGTGCACCCCACGACGCTCGCCGACATCGCGAAGCCGCCGGCCACCGGACTGCGACTGACCTGGATGGGGCACTCCAGCGTGCTCGCCGAGATCGACGGGCAGCGGGTGCTCTTCGACCCGGTGTGGGGCGAGCGCTGCTCCCCGTTCTCCTTCGTCGGCCCCAAGCGGCTGCACCCGGTGCCGCTGCCGATCGCCGCGCTCGGCCCGGTGGACGTCGTCGTCATCTCGCACGACCACTACGATCACCTGGACCTCCCGACCATCAAGGCGCTGGCCGACACGGACACGCTGTTCGCCGTCCCCCTCGGCGTCGGCGCCCACCTCGAACACTGGGGCGTGTCCGCCGACCGGCTGCGCGAGCTGGACTGGCACGAGGCGACCGAGGTCGGCGGCCTCACCCTGACCGCCACCCCGGCCCGCCACTTCTGCGGCCGCGGCCTGCGCAACACCCAGCACACCCTGTGGGCCTCCTGGTCCGTCGCCGGGGACGAGCACCGGATCTTCCACAGCGGGGACACCGGCTACTTCGAGGGCTTCAAGGACATCGGCGCCGAGCACGGACCGTTCGACGCCACGATGATCCAGATCGGCGCCTACTCCGACTTCTGGCCCGACATCCACATGACGCCCGAAGAGGGCATGCGCGCCCACCTCGATCTGCAGGGCGGCGAGCCGCACGGCGTGATGATGCCGATCCACTGGGCCACCTTCAACCTGGCGACGCACCCCTGGGCGGAGCCCGGCGAGGGCACGGTCGCGGCCGCCCGCGCCACGGGTTCCCGCATCGCCCTGCCCCGCCCCGGAGAGCCCTTCGAGCCCACCGCGGAGACCGTCCCGTCCGAGCCGTGGTGGCGTGCCGTCGCCCAGGCCCCGGCCGGCGGCTGGCCGACGGCGGACGTGCTGACCGAGGCGGCGATCAAGACGACCGCCGACTCGGGTGCCGAGGCCCAGGCCGAGGCCGACGGCAGGTCCGCGGAGGGCACAGGAGAGCCCGAGACGGTATCGGCGGGCTGACCTCGGCGGGTGAGGCCGTGAGCCGACCGGGCCCGCCGGGAGCGGATCCCGGCATGAGCCGTCAGCAGACGGTGACGGTGGGGGTCGACCTGGCTGCCAGTGCGCGGCGTACCGCCGTGTGCCGTGTCGCGTGGGCAGTCGACGGCGCCCTGACGGTGGGGTTCGTCGTGCCGGAAGCGGACGAGGATCTGCTGGGGCTGATCCGGGCCGCCGACAAGACCGGCCTCGACTGCCCGCTCGGCTGGCCGTCGAGCTTCGTGGCCACGGTCCTCGCCCATCACCAGGGCCTGCGACTGCCGCCGCCGACCCGGTTCGAGGAGCGCACGGACGGCCGGCCCGGTCTTGACGCACTGCGGTTCCGGCTGACCGACGACCTCACGTGGAAGGCGACCTCGATGCGCCCTCCGCTGTCGGTGTCCACCGATCTGCTGGGCGTCGTGGCCCTGCGTGCGGCCCGCCTCCTGGACGCACTGGCGGCCACCGGCACACCGGTGCCGCGGGACGGTTCGGGCCGGATCGCCGAGGTGTATCCGGCCGCCGCGCTGCGGCTGTGGGGCATCCGCCAGGCCCGCAGCTACAAGAGCGCCACTCCCGCAGCGCGCGAGGTCCGTGAGCACATCGTTCTCGCGGTCGAGGAGGGCCTGGGACTGGTCCTGCCCGAGCCCGTGCGCGCTACGTGCACCGACAGCCACGACCATCTCGACGCCCTGCTCTGCGCCCTGGTCGCGAGGGCCGTTCTGGTCGGGGACACCCGGTGGCCGCGCACCCCGGATGAGCGTGCCGCTGCCCGGCGGGAGGGCTGGATCCACCTGCCGGGCGGGGAGCTGGCCGCCCTTCGCTGACGACACCGCCGTATGGAGGGGAAGGCGTCTCAGCTCTGCGCGGGTCCCTCCACGTTGAACGTGGACTGCCCCGTCCCCGCCCTGGTGACGATGATGTCGGCGGGCCGAAGGGTTGCTCTCCCGGTGAACGGCGCCCTTCGGCACGTAGATGAAGTCGCCGGGACCGGCGTCGACGGTGCGCGAGCCGTTCGGGCCGAACTCCATCCTCAGGGCCCCCGTGAGGACGTAGATCACCGACTCGTGTTCGCCGTGGTGGTGCCAGCCGGAGACCATCCCGGGTTCGGTGCGGACGAATCCCGACCACATGCCGTCGGTGGCGAACGCCTCCTGCCGGTCCATCCCCGCCGTTGCGGGCCCGGGGCGTCGGTCGCCGGGACGGGCGACGGCGACCTCGTCGCGTGGAAGCTCCATGAAGGCTCCTTCCGCTCGGGCCGTCGAACGGCGGCCCCTCTCCTCACCAGGCTAGCCAGGGGCCCTGCGACCCAGAGCGGAACGATCCGGCGAACCATGGTGTGATGGCGCCGTGAGCCGCGCCGCCGAAGAAACGAACCGCCGCATGCTGCGGGCCCGGGACGCGATGGACCGCGCCTACGCGCAGCCGCTGGACGTGCCCGCCCTGGCCCGGATCGCCCATGTCTCCCCGGCGCATTTCGCCCGCACCTTCCGCGCCACGTTCGGCGAGACACCGCACCGCTATCTGCAGCGCCGACGTGTCGAGCGCGCCATGTTCCTGCTCCGGGAGACCGACCGCAGCATCACGGACATCTGCTTCGAGGTCGGCTTCGGCAGCCCGGGAACGTTCAGCCGCACCTTCCGCGACGTCGTCGGCCGCTCGCCCAGGGAGTACCGCAAGCAGGCCGTCGCCCTGGACGTCCCCACCTGTTTCACCATGGCGTGGATGCGGCCGAGCGCCTGACAGGCCCCTCGTGCGTCTGATCGTCTCGTCCTCCTGCTCGTTCTTCTGCTCGCTCTTCGGTGGACAGAGCAGTTTTGGATAAGTTTTCGCGGGGCCGGGCTCGTAGCGTGATGCACATGTTCACAGCAATCACGCACTCGCAGATCTACGTCCTCGACCAGGACGAGGCCCTCGACTTCTACGTCGGCAAGCTCGGCCTGGAGGTCAACACCGACGCCGACCTCGGCTTCATGCGCTGGCTCACCGTCAACGTCCCCGGCCAGCCCGACCGCGAGGTTCTCCTGGAGCGCCCCGGCCCGCCGCGGCTGTCCGAGGAGACCGCGGAGCAGGTCCGCGAGCTGCTGACCAAGGGCGCGACGGGCGGCTTCCTCATCTTCCGGACCGAGGACTGCCGAAAGACGTACGAGACCCTCAAGGCCAAGGGCGTCGAGTTCACCGAGGAGCCCACCGAGCGGCCGTACGGGATCGACTGCGGACTGCGTGACCCCTTCGGCAACAGCATCCGGTTCACCCAGCCGAAGGCCTAGTTCGCTACGCTGAGTGATGTTCGGGGGATGACTTCTGGAGGCGCGTGAGCGTCCCGAAACGGTCCCGGCGGGCTGTCGGGCGGACAGAAAAGAGCATGCGGTGAGGACCGGGGAGCAGTCGCTCCCCGGTCCTCACTCTTTCCTGGTGACCGCTTCTGACCAGCTCTGATCGATCCATCGTCAAGCGGGATCATGCAGCCACTGGGTTTATCGGTCTGTCGTACGAGTGCTCATACCAGAGCGGGACGCTGTGCGTGGGACTTTGTCAACTGCCCACCGCACATGATGTGTTGCCGACTACTGTGAGTGTCCATCGGGCAACGCATGCCCGAACCGCGCAGCACGCGCCCCAGGCACCGACGGATCAGTACGACGAGGACACCGATGTCTCACCTTCGCGCACCGGCCGCCCGCGCAGACCGCCGCGAGGGCGGGCGGCACGGACGGCCGGTTGCCCGTCCCGTGCCCTCGCTGCCCGAGACGCACATACGGCCCCAGCTGCTGCGGCTCGCCGTGCTGCCGCCGGTGGCGGTGGCCCTGAGCGCGAGCGCGGCGGTCCTGTTCACCGTCCGCACCACCGGAGCACGGCCCGGCCTCATCCTGTGGGGCGTGCTCGCCGGCGCCGCCGCGGTGGCGCTCGCAGGGATCCTGATCGCCTCCGTCGCCGCCGACCGCACCGCCAGATCGGTCAGCGACCGCCTCGGCGCCCTGCGTCGCATCAGCGGACGCGGCGAGGCCGACCTGCGCGCCCTCGTCGAGTCACTGCGCCGCGGCGACACCCCGCCCCCGCGCAAGCCGCGCAGCGCTCCCGCGGACGATGCCGACGACTTCGAGCTGCTCGCCGCCGACCTGACCCGCGCGCACGACGGTGCCCTCACCGCCGTCGTCCAGGCCGCCCAGCTGTCCAGTCAGGCAGGCAGCGAACAGAAGCTCGAGGTCTTCGTCAACCTCGCCCGGCGCCTGCAGTCGCTGGTGCACCGGGAGATCTCCATCCTCGACGAGCTGGAGAACGAGATCGAGGACCCGGACCTGCTCAAGGGCCTCTTCCACGTCGACCACCTCGCCACCCGGATCCGCCGCCACGCCGAGAACCTCGCCGTCCTCGGCGGCGCCGTCTCCCGCCGCCAGTGGAGCAACCCCGTGTCCATGACCGAGGTGCTGCGCTCCGCCATCGCCGAGGTCGAGCAGTACTCCCGGGTCAAGCTGGTGCCGCCGATCGACGGCACCCTGCGCGGCCACGCCGTCGCGGACGTCATCCACCTGCTGGCCGAACTCGTCGAGAACGCCACGGTGTTCTCCGCACCGCACACCCAGGTGCTGCTGCGCGCCAACCTCGTCACCTCGGGGCTCGCCGTCGAGGTCGAGGACCGAGGCCTCGGCATGCCGGTGGCCGAGCAGAAGAAGATGAACGCCCTGCTCGCCGACCCCGACCAGGTCAACGTGGCGAGCCTGCTCGCGGACGGCCGCATCGGGCTGTTCGTGGTCTCACAGCTCGCGCGGCGGCACGGCATCAACGTCCGCCTGCAGACCAACATCTACGGCGGAGTGCAGGCCGTGCTCGTCGTACCGCAGGGGCTGCTGGGCTCCACGCCGGGCGTTCCCGGAGGCGCGGCGCAGCCGCACGCTGTCACGGGCGTGATGGGGATGCCGGAGCCGTCCGTGCCGCCGCGGTCCCAGCCGCAGGCTCCGCCCGGCCCCCGACCCGAGACCGCCGGGCGTCGCGTCGCGCCCCCGCCGCCCACGGCCGCCGCCCCGAACGGCAGCCCGCTCAACAGCAGCACCGCGAGCGGCAGCGGATCGGCGCCGCTCCCGGTGCGCGGCGCCCACGAGGAGCGGGCCAATCCCGCGGAGGCCCTGCCCGGTATCCGGCCGGACGACCGGCGGCTCGTCGAAGAGAACGCGTCCACGCCGCCCACGCCCCGCGCCGGCACCGTCCGCGGCACCATGGGCAAGCCCCAACTGCCGCGCCGCCGCGCCCAGGAGCACATCGCACCCCAACTGCGCGACGGCCCGGCGCCACGCCAGGAGTCCGAGTACCTCGCCGGCCACGACCCCGGCCTGATGGCCGCCTTCCAGCGCGGCATCGGCCTGGCGGAGGCCCAGCAGAACCTCGAGTCGGAGCGCTCGGAGTACGCGGAGCACTCGGAGTACACGGGAGCCGTGCACACGGCATCGTCGACGCACTGGGAACCGGACCACATGGCTTCGGCCCACACAGAGCCGTCCCACATCGCGTCGGCCCACATGGAGCCGCTCCATACGGAGTCGGCACACATGACCTCCGAGCCCATGGACCGGTCGCCGCACATCGAGTCGCGCCCCCTCACCGGCCCGGCTCACACCGAGGCCGCGCCCATCCTCCCGAGCTCCCCCCTGGACGTGCTCCACACGGACGTCACCGCCACAGCCCCGCCGCCCTCCATTGACGTATCGCACATGGACCCGGCCCACATAGCCGAGGCGCGCCCCGCGTCCGCGCGCGGCACCGACCACCCCACCCGGCACGACGGGAGCGCACCAGCCGGATGACCACCTCTGTTCCCACCCCCGCCACCACCACCCCCACCGCTCCCGCAGACCTTCGTACCCCAAGGAGTCGATCCACCATGGCGAGCGATGCGCCGACCGGCCATGTATCCGATCTCGACTGGCTGATGAGCGGCCTCGTGCAGCGCGTACCCCACACGACCAGTGCGGTACTTCTCTCCTGCGACGGGCTTGTGAAGTCGGTCCACGGCCTCGATGCCGACAGCGCCGACCACATGGCCGCGCTGGCCTCCGGCCTGTACTCCCTCGGCCGCAGCGCCGGGGTCCGCTTCGGTGACGGTGGCGAGGTCCGCCAGGTCGTCGTCGAACTCGACTCGACGCTCCTGTTCGTGACCACGGCCGGCTCCGGCACCTGTCTCGCCGTACTGGCCGGCCGCGAGGCCGATGCGGCGGTGCTCGGCTATGAGATGGCGATGCTCGTCAAGAGCGTCCGCCCCTACCTGGTCACCGCGCCCCGGCAGCACGCCGTCGAACCCACGGCGATGAGGCCTTGAGCGTGGCGGCGGTCGGCGACGGGCCCTGGCTCGACGACGCGGCCGGTCGGCTCGTGCGCCCCTTCACGGTCAGCAACGGACGCACCCGGCCCACCATCGCGCTCGACCTCCTGTCGCACGTGATGGCCACCGGAGCCACCCCCCTCGGCTACCTCGGCCCCGAACACGCGCAGGCGCTCGACCTGTGCCGCGCGCCCGTCTCGGTCGCCGAGGTGGCCGCCCAGCTGAAGCTGCCGGCCGTGGTCACCAAGGTGCTGCTGTCGGACCTCGTCGACTGCGGGGCGCTCACCACCAAGCCACCCGAGTTCCACCACAACCCGACTGACCGGGCCCTTCTGGAGGCAGTGCTCGATGGACTACGACGACAGCTCTGATCCCTTCCCCACCGCACTGAAGATCCTGGTGGCGGGCGGGTTCGGAGTAGGCAAGACGACCTTCGTGGGCGCGGTCAGCGAGATCGCGCCGCTCAGCACGGAGGAGCTGCTCACCACGGTCAGCGCCGCGACCGACTCTCTCGACGGGATCGAGAACAAGGTCGAGACGACGGTGGCCATGGACTTCGGCCGCATCACCCTCGACCCGGAACACGTGCTGTACCTGTTCGGCACGCCCGGGCAGGAGCGGTTCTGGTTCATGTGGGACGAGCTCTCCGAGGGCGCGCTCGGCGCGGTCATCCTCGCCGACACCCGCCGCCTGGAGGAGTGCTTCGCGGCGGTCGACTTCTTCGAGCAGCGCGGACTCGGCTTCATCGTCGCGATCAACGAGTTCGACGGCTCGTACCGCTACGACCCCGAGGAGGTCCGCGCCGCCATCGACCTCGACCCGGCGATCCCCGTCGTGCGCTGCGACGCCCGGATCTCCAGTTCCGGAGTGCAGACCCTGCTCACCCTCGTACGACACCTCATCGCCCACGCCCCGACGCATGCGCCGAGCCACGGCGCCCACATGTGATCCCCGCACACTGCCACGGAGCCCGTATATGCCCTGCGTCCACAGTGACGGAGCCCGCTCATGAGGTACGACCCGGCGCGCCCGGCCGGTCGGCTGCTGCTCACCCCCGAGGACAAGGAGGCCCCCGCCCGGGCCCGGCGCCTCGGCCAACTGGGCCTCGCAGAACACCCGGACCCCGCCCTCGACGCCTACGCGGACCACCTCGCCGAGCTCACCGGGGCGCCGTACGCCATGGTCAACTTCATCGACGAGAACCGGCAGTTCTTCGCGGGCCTGCATCTCTCGGACGTCGCCCGGCCGGTGGTGAAGGCGGACGGCACCACCCCCGTCCTGGGCCGCGAACTCGCCCGCGACCACGGCTTCTGCCCTCATGTGGTGGTCCGGCGCAAGGCGCTGGTCCTGGAGGACGTCTGCGACTACCCGCGGTTCGCGGGCAATCCGGTGGTCGACGAGTTCGGCATCCGCTCCTATCTGGGCGCACCGCTGATCGACAGTACGGGGATGGTGCTCGGCACCGTGTGCGTCGTCGACGTGGAGCCACGGCCCTGGGGCAGGCCCGGCCTGGAGACCATCAAGTCGACGGCGGCGGACCTGGTCGCACGGCTGGAGCGGCGGGAGGCGGACGGGCTCCCGCTGCTGTGACGGCGGTCGGCCCCTCACTAGCCGACCGGTCTAGTACTTACGTACTCTTGCGTCGTGGGACGCACCAGTGACGCCAGGCAGAAGATCCTCGGTGCCGCACGCTCGCTCATCGAGGGACGCGGTTACACGGCGCTGGGCGTGGCCGAGATCTGCAGGGCGGCCGGGGTGCCGAAGGGCAGTTTCTACTACTTCTTCGAGTCGAAGGAGGCCCTCGCGCTCACCGTCGTCGACGAGCACTGGGCGGCCCAACAGCGCGACTGGGCACGCGCGTTGGACGGCGACGGGGAACCACTGCAGCGGCTGCGGCAGCTCTGCGAGGAGACGGAGGCCGGCCGGCGCGCCGCCCAGCAGAGCTGCGGCACCGTGGCGGGCTGCCTGTTCGGCAACCTGACCCTGGAACTGAGCAACCGGGCCGAGGCCGTCCGCGGCCGGCTGCAGGAGATCTTCGACGCGCAGGTCGACATGGTCGAGGCGGTGATCACCGAGGCCCGCGAGCGCGGCGAGGTCACCGTGACCGACACCCGGGAGGCGGCGCAGGCGGTGGTGGCTCAGATCGAGGGCCAGGTCATGTTCGCCAAGCTGTACAACAACACCAGTCGGCTCAGCCCCCTGTGGAACAACTGCCGGGCTTTGTTGGGCGCCACGGGTTCGGCAGCCCCCTAAAGGGGAGCGGGACTGAGTCAATATGCGGCTCCGCCGCGCGCGACCAGCCACGACGGGCTCGCAGGTGACCGACGGCCCATCGCGGCTCCATCCGCGGAGCGCTCAGTAGCCGCGCCACACATTGTCGAACGCGGCGTCCTCGATCGCCTTGCGCTGGCGTACGGCCTCCAGCTCCATCACCGCGTCGCCGACAGCGGCAAGTACGGTCGTGACGGCCTCACCGGAGAGGCCCTCGTGCCCCTCGGTGACTTCTTCGTGGATGCCGGCGGCGGCAGCGAGGGCGGCGAGGACCGGCTCGCCGGATGCCCAGCGGTCCTCGGCCTGCTGCCGGGCCGCCGAGTCGACCAGCTCGGCCCGCCCGGTCCGCAGCGAAATCCGGCGGCCACGCGGCCGGGCGGTCAGTCCCACTCGCTCCAGGTCGTCGACATAGGCCGAGGACAGCCCACGGCCCCGGCGCCACAGCCAGTCCTCGACCGTCTCGTACGGCTCCTGCCGTACGAGGGAGGAGACGGCCTCGTCCAACAGGCGGTCGCCCGTGGGTGACGGGGCGCTGGGGAGGATACGGTCACCGTCCAGGGCGAGCGCCAGGGCCTCGATGAGGTCGAGCACCTCGGCTCCCGCGAGTGCGAGTGACAGTTCGCCCTGCTGGACCTGGCGGCTGGGCGCCGCGTCCAGGGCGACGATCGCGAGATCCCGTGCGGTGTTCATCGGCGGCTCCACGTCAGTTGGCCTGCTGCGGGGCGAGAGTGTCGGGACCGGTGTCGGCCGGCCGGTCGCCCCCGGTCGATTCTCGCTGCCGCGGCGTTGCTGTGTGTCGTACTACGACCATGTGGTGCGGGAAGCCGATCCGCAGCACGGCGGCGGCCGCGGCCGCGGCGAGGACCACGAGGGCGGCCGACAGCAGCGCGCGGTGGTAGCCGTGGTGCAGCAGCGGGGCGACGGCGAGCGGGCCCAGGATCTGGCCGACGGAATAGCCGGCGGTCAGCAGCGCGACCGAGCGGGGGAAGCGCAGGTGGGCCCCGATGGCCAGGGTGAGCATGCTGATGCCCAGGAACGTGCCGCCGAACAGCACCGCCGAGACGAGCGCCGCAGCCGTTCCGCCGATCAGGGCGGGCAGGGCGATGCCGACCGCCTGCACCACCAGCGCGGCGAGCAGCAGGGCGGGCCGGGACCAGCGGCGTCCCAGCCGCGCCCACAGCGCCGGGGACACCGCGGCGGCCATCCCCACCAGAACCCAGGAGCCGTTCCCGACCCAGCCGGGGGAGCCCTGGCCGATCGCCGCGACCAGGAAGGTTCCGGCGACGATGTAGCCGATGCCCTCCAGGGAGTAGCTCACGAACAGCGCACCGAACCAGCGGTGTGTGCGGGGTGCCGTACTCCCCGGTTTCTCGCTGCTCGCGCGCAAAGCCGCCTCCGGCCGCAGGTTCCATGCGCCGACGGCGAGCAGCGCGGTGAGCGCGGCCGAGGCCCACCAGGCGGCCCGCCAGTCAGCGACGGACCGCAGTGCCAGGAGCAGCAGACCGGACAGCGCGATGCCGCCGCCGACGCCGCCGATGGCCCAGCCGGGCAGGTGCGCAGGGTGCCCGCGCAGATGATGCAGGAGGGAACTGGCCGCGACGACGAACACCAGGGCGCTCACCACTCCGGACAGCAGCCGCAGCACGCTCCACATCGCGGGGCTGTGGGTGAGGGGCATCGCGGCGAGTGTCGCGGTCAGCGCGAGCAGGGAGCAGCGCAGTACGGCACGCGATCGCACCAGCGCGGGAAGCAGGATGCCCGCGAGCGCGCCGACGAGATAGCCGATGTAGTTGGCGGTCGCCAGGTCGGCTCCGCCGCCGGCGGTCAGGCCCGCCTGGGTGTGCATCAGGGGCAGGATCGGTGTGTAGACGAAGCGGCCGACGCCCATGCCGGCCGCGAGCGCCGCCGCGGCCTGCGCGACATGCGTCCAGGGGGAGGAAGGGGCGCTCATCGGGTGCCTTCGACCCGGCCCGGGTCGTTGGGGTGGGACTCGAGCGGAGTGACGGCGAGCGTCATCCACGGGCGCAGCGGCAGCGTGCCGAGCACCTTCTCGTGCAGCTCCGCCTCGTCGGCGGCCCGCCACACGCCGATGCTGCGCATCTCGCCCACGGGGCGCCACAGTCGGGCCAGATGGCCGGTGGCGGCCAGCTCCCGCGCACGGACGGCCTCGGCGGCCCGCCGCCGGTCGACCTCGTCCTGGCCGGTGCCCTCGGGGACGGTGGTGGTGATCTCGACCAGGAACTCGCGCATGATGTGCTCCGATCGTCGTTGGTGGGCCCATGGTGTGCCCGTGACCAGCACCGATGCCACGACCGGCTGCCTCGCTGCTGATAGGCGCAGCCTCCCAGCGCGCGTACCATGGCGCGCGTGGAACTGCGCCAGCTGCGCTACTTCGTCGCGGTCGCCGAGGAACTGAACTTCGGCCGGGCCGCCGAGCGGCTGCTCATCGCGGGCCCCTCGCTCTCTCAGCAGATCAAGGCCCTCGAACGGGACCTGGGCGTGCGGCTGTTCGACCGGGACCGCCGCTCGGTCTCCCTCACCCCCGCCGGAGCCGACCTGCTCCCGCACACCCGCGCCCTGCTGGCACGGGCCGACGACCTCAAGCGCCGGGCCGGCCGACTGTCGGGTTCGCAGTCGGTACGGCTCGGTTACGTCAACTGGCTTCCCCCGGACCTGACTTCGCGTACGGCAGCGGTGGCCCGAGTGCACGTCGACGCGTGGGTCGCCCCCTCGCACACCCAGGCGGCCCGGGTGGCCGACGGCAGCCTGGACCTCGCCGTGTGCTGGCTGCGCACCGAGGACCTCGAGCGGCTCGGGCTGCGGGCCCGGCTGCTCGGCACCGACCGGCTGTACGCCGTCGCCAAGGGCGGCGACTCCCATGACGTACCGGATGTGGCGGCCCATGACACCGACGTCCTCATCGACGACGACATCACCGCGTGGGCATCCTGGAACGCGTACGCCGAGGAGCTGGCACAGGCCACCGGCGCCCGTGTCGTACGCATCTCGGACGGGGCGATCACCGGCCCGGCCTTCTTCGACCACGTCCGCCGCTGCCGCCGCCCGGTCCTCAACTCGCCCAAGGGGCAGACCACTCCGCTCCCGCCCGACCTGGTCCGCCGGGAGATCGTCGCCCCGAAGGTCTACTGGACCTGGTCCCTGGTCTGGCGAAAGAGCGAGGACCGCGCCGGAGTCCTCGGCGCCGTCGACGCCCTGTGCGCGGGCGTCGGCGACCTCGGAATCCACGCCCCGGACGCCTGGCTGCCCGCCGACGATCCGTACGCGCTCCCGGGCTGACCTGATCTGGGAGCCTGCGCCTCCCAGCCAGGAGAAAGGCGATCCTTCCGCCGCTGCGCCGCCCGACCTACGGTCCAAATAGTCGACCGGTCGGCTAGTAGCCGGTCAGCTCTCGGAAGAAGGTCACCATGAGCACGCAGAACCAGAAGGTCGCGATCGTCACCGGCGCCTCCCAGGGCATCGGCGCCGCCCTCGTCGAGGGCTACCGCAAGGTCGGCCACGCGGTCGTCGCCACCTCGCGCACCATTGCCCCCGCCGACGACGCCGACGTCCTCACCGTCCAGGGCGACATCGCCGACCCGGCGACAGCGGAGCGGGTGGTCGCGGCCGCCGTCGAGCGTTTCGGTCGTATCGACACGCTGGTCAACAACGCGGGCGTCTTCGTCGCCAAGCCGTTCACGGACTACACGGCCGAGGACTACGCCGCCGTGACCGGCATCAACGTCGCCGGCTTCTTCCACCTCACCCAGCAGGCCGTACCGCATCTGCTCGCCCAGGGCGGCGGCCACATCGTCAACATCACCACCAGCCTGGTGGATGCCGCGGACTCCCGAGTCCCCTCCGTCCTGGCCTCGCTGACCAAGGGCGGCCTGCAGTCCGCCACCAAGTCCCTCGCCATCGAGTACGCGACCCGAGGCCTCCGCGTCAACGCCGTCTCGCCCGGCACCATCAGGACCCCCATGCACCCCGAGGAGACCCACGAGTTCCTCTCCGCCCTGCACCCGGTGGGCCGGATGGGAGAAGTGAGCGACATCGTCGACGCGGTGCTCTTCCTGGAGACGGCCCCGTTCGTCACC
The DNA here is from genome assembly GCF_053598255.1 of Streptomyces sp. NPDC001157. NCBI lineage: Bacteria > Bacillati > Actinomycetota > Actinomycetes > Kitasatosporales > Streptomycetaceae > Streptomyces > Streptomyces sp. NPDC001157. The sequence goes on along the minus strand of NZ_JBSFJW010000001.1, from coordinate 264,808 downwards.
GGCGAGATATTGCACGTGGACGGCGGTATGAGCGCCGGACATTGATGCCCCGTCAGATCACTCGCCAGGGAACGGACATGACCACCAACACGGACGACAAGGCGATCCTGAGCGCGGTCCTCGACGCATGGAAGACCGCCGTCGACGCACACCAACCCGAGCGCGTCGCCGCCCGCTTCACCGAGGACGCCGTCTTCCAGGGGCTGCACCCGTACAGCGTCGGACGGGAGGGCGTCGCCGAGTACTACGACTCGCAGCCCCTCGGCATGAAGGCGGCCTACCGCATCCTCGAGACCAGACGCCCGGCCGACGGTCTCGTTCTCGGCTACTTGGACGTCGAGTTCACATTCACGGACCGGCCCGCGCTGCAGGTCAAGCTCTCGGTGCTGGTGACCCGGGTGGGAGGCGATTGGTACATCAGTCACTACCAGGTCTCCCGTCTCGCCTAGGGGGCCGGGCCTCCTCCTTGGGGCCCGCGGGCCGGGTGTGAAGCACAGCTGCGGCACGGGTTAAGAAAACCTCGATGGACCAGGGGTGGCGTCGTACGGCAGATTGCTACGCGATTCCACCCCTCTCCCCGGATACGGGCGCCTTCGGCATGCCCGGGACCGGGGCCGCACCCACAGGAGCCGTAGCGTGAAGGCGCTGGTCAAGGAGAAGGCTGAGCCCGGGCTGTGGCTCGCGGACGTGCCGGAGCCGGCCGTCGGGCCCGGCGACGTACTGATCAAGGTGCTGCGCACCGGCATCTGCGGCACCGATCTGCACATCCGGGCCTGGGACGGCTGGGCGCAGCAGGCCATCCGTACGCCGCTGGTGGCCGGGCACGAGTTCGTCGGCGAGGTCGTGGAGACCGGGCGTGACGTCGCGGACATCGCCGTCGGCGACCGGGTGAGCGGCGAGGGGCACCTGGTCTGCGGGAAGTGCCGCAACTGCCTGGCCGGGCGGCGGCACCTGTGCCGGGCCACGGTCGGGCTCGGCGTCGGACGCGACGGGGCCTTCGCGGAGTACGTCGCCCTGCCCGCCGCCAATGTGTGGGTGCACCGGGCACCTGTGGACCTCGACGTCGCCGCGATCTTCGACCCGTTCGGCAACGCCGTGCACACGGCCCTCTCCTTTCCGCTGGTCGGCGAGGACGTGCTCATCACGGGGGCCGGCCCGATCGGCCTGATGGCCGCCGCGGTGGCACGGCACGCGGGCGCCCGCAACGTCGTGATCACCGACGTCAGCGAGGAGCGGCTGGAGCTGGCCCGCAAGATCGGCGTGAGTCTCGCGCTGAACGTGGCGGAGTCCGAAATCGCCGACGGGCAGCGGGAGTTGGGGCTGCGTGAGGGCTTCGACATCGGCCTGGAGATGTCCGGCCGCCCCGAGGCCATGCGCGACATGATCGCCAACATGACGCACGGCGGCCGTATCGCCATGCTCGGCCTGCCCGCCCAGGAGTTCCCGGTCGACTGGGCCCGCATCGTCACCTCCATGATCACCATCAAGGGCATCTACGGCCGGGAGATGTTCGAGACCTGGTACGCGATGTCCGTGCTGCTGGAAGCGGGCCTCGACCTGTCACCCGTGATCACCGGCCGGTACGGCTACGGCGACTTCGAGGCGGCGTTCGCCGACGCGGCGAGCGGCCGCGGCGGCAAGGTCATCCTCGACTGGACCGCGTAACTCCCTTCACCCGTCAGCACTTTCAGGAGCTTCCCCATGTTCGACTCCGTGCGCGACGACCTGCGCGCCACCCTCGACGAGATCCGGACCGCCGGCCTGCACAAGCCCGAGCGTGTGATCGGCACCCCGCAGTCCGCGACCGTGAACGTCACCGCGGGCGGCCGCCCCGGCGAGGTCCTCAACTTCTGCGCCAACAACTACCTCGGCCTCGCCGACCACCCCGAGGTCGTCGCCGCCGCGCACCAGGCCCTGGACCGCTGGGGCTACGGCATGGCGTCGGTCCGCTTCATCTGCGGCACCCAGGAGGTGCACAAGGAGCTGGAAGCGAGGCTGTCCGCCTTCCTCGGCCAGGAGGAAACGATCCTCTACTCCTCCTGCTTCGATGCCAACGGCGGTGTCTTCGAGACGCTGCTCGGCCCCGAGGACGCCGTCATCTCCGACGCCCTGAACCACGCGTCGATCATCGACGGCATCCGCCTGTCCAAGGCCCGCCGTTTCCGTTACGCCAACCGTGATCTGGCCGATCTGGAACGGCAGTTGAAGGACGCCTCCGACGCCCGCCGCCGGCTGATCGTCACCGACGGCGTCTTCTCCATGGACGGCTATGTGGCGCCCCTGCGCGAGATCTGCGACCTCGCCGACCGCTACGACGCCATGGTCATGGTCGACGACTCCCATGCCGTCGGCTTCGTCGGCCCCGGTGGCCGCGGCACCCCCGAGCTGCACGGCGTCATGGACCGCGTCGACATCCTCACGGGCACCCTGGGCAAGGCGCTCGGCGGTGCGTCCGGCGGCTACGTCGCCGCCCGCGCCGAGATCGTCGCGCTCCTGCGCCAGCGCTCGCGACCGTACCTCTTCTCCAACACGCTCGCCCCGGTGATCGCCGCGGCCTCGCTGAAGGTCCTCGACCTCCTCGAGTCGGCGGACGACCTGCGCATCCGCCTCGCCGAGAACACCGCCCTGTTCCGCAGCCGGATGACCGAAGAGGGGTTCGAGATCCTCCCCGGCGACCACGCCATCGCGCCCGTGATGATCGGTGACGCGACCAAGGCGGGCCGCCTCGCGGAGCTGCTCCTTGAGCGGGGCGTGTACGTGATCGGCTTCTCCTACCCGGTCGTGCCGCAGGGGCAGGCCCGCATCCGCGTCCAGCTGTCCGCCGCGCACTCGACGGACGACGTCAACCGGGCCGTCGACGCCTTCGTGGCGGCACGGGCGGAACTGGAGGCCTGATCCGGCCGTCCCGGACATATTGAGATAATCGATCCCATGATCGAGGCGCGGCGGCTCCACATCCTCCGTGCGGTGGCCGACCACCGCACGGTGACGGCGGCTGCCGCCGCGCTGTATCTCACGCCCTCCGCCGTCTCCCAGCAGCTGACGGCGTTGGAACAGGAGACGGGCCACCGCCTGGTCGAACGCAGCGCCAAGGGCGTACGGCTCACCCCGGCCGGTGAGATCCTGCTCGGTCACACCAACGCGGTCCTCGCCCAGCTGGAGCGCGCGGAGGCCGAGCTCGCCGCGTACAGCTCGGGCGCCGCCGGCACGGTCACCGTCGCGTCCTTCGCGACCGGCATCGCCCTGGTCGTGGCGCCGGCCGTGGCGCGCCTCGCCTCCTCCGCGCCCGGCATCCGCATCCGCGTCCAGGACGCCGAGGGCGACGCCAGCCTGCCGATGGTCCTGGACCGCCAGGTCGACGTCGCGGTCGCGGTCGAGTACCGCGGGGCGCCACCCGCCGACGACCCACGCCTGACCCACGTACCGCTGTACGCCGAGCCCTTCGACGCGGTCGTCCCGGTGAGCCACCGGCTGGCCGAGGCCCCCGAGATCCCGCTGGCCGACCTGGCCAAGGACCCGTGGATCGGCCCGTACCCCGGCAACCCCTGCCACGAAGTGGTCGTCCTGGCCTGCGAGGGCGCCGGATTCCAGCCCCGCCTGGAACACTCCTCGGACGACTTCCGCGCCGTCGTCGCCCTCGCCTCGGCGGACGCGGGCGTGGCCCTCGTACCGCGCTCGGCGCTGCGGGGAATGGACCTCACGGGCGTGGTCGTACGTCCGGTGGACGGGATCGCGCCCACCCGCCGGGTCTTCGCGGCGGTACGGCGGGGAGCCGAGGAACACCCGCTGATCCGGCCGGTGCTGGAAGCGCTCGACGAGGCGGCACGGGGGTAGGGGACCGACCATCGGCCGTGCATGACGAGTCAGCTGCGTCGGTGCGCCCGCCTGTGCCTATGCCGATGCATCAGGGTCTGGAATTATTGGGCGACTTGGGCATCCCATCGCATTGCGGGGTCTGTCATGAAATCGGCTCTCAGGCTCCTCGCTCTCCCGCTGACCGTGGTCCTTCTCGCCGGGTGCGGCAGCTCCAGTGGCTCGCGCAATTCGGGTGATTCATCCAGGAAGCCGACGACCACCGCATCGGCGGGGATCCCGGGCTGCGCTCCGGAATGCCTCTCCGGGTTTTCCGACCCCGGAAGCCTGCCTTCGGGCCCTCATCGGACGTCTCACTTCTTCGACGGGCATCTGACGGTGACCTTCACGCAGCGGTGGGAGAGCCATGAGGACCAGCCCGTCGAGTTCTCCGTGGCACCGGAGGGCAGTTGGGATCTGCACCGGGTCCTGTTCTGGTCCGACCTCATCCCGGTGGACAGGGACCGCAAACGCGCCGCCGGAGTGGCCAGTACTGCCACAGGGCTGGCGGCCTGGCTCGCAGCCCGCCCGAACCTACAGGTCTCCACACCCCGGAGCGGCATGATCGGCACCGGCGCTCTCCCGGCGAAGGTGATCGACATCGCTGTCTCCGGCAAAGCAGTGAACGAGGCCTCCGACTGCCCGGTACGGACCTGTGTGGACTTCCTGACCTGGCCGCACGCCGGAGACAACGTCTATGGCATGGCGGAGCCCGCGGTACTCCGCCTGTATCTGGCCGACGTGAGATACGGCGGCAAGAACCATCTCTTCGCCATCGGGATCGAAGGGCGGGACCGGGCCGACCTCAAGGTGTTCCTCCCCGACGCTGAGCGCGTCATCGCCGGCGCGGACGCCCCGGTCACCCCGGCACCCCGATGACATTCGGCGGGAGGGACTGGCGGAAGCCATAGAGACTGTCGTCTCGCATCTGGGATAGTATCCCGAATATGAAACAGGACGATGGTGAGACAGGGCCCGACCCCGTCGACGCCCGGCTCGGTGCCCGGCTGGCCGAGCTGCGGGCCGAACGGGGTTGGTCGCTGGGGGAGTTGGCGGAGCGCAGCGGGGTCAGCCGCTCGACGCTCTCCCGCGCCGAACGGGCCGAGACCAGCCCCACCGCCTCGCTCCTGAACCGCCTGTGCGGTGTGTACGGGCGCACCATGTCCCAGCTGCTCAGCGAGGTGGAGGCGGAGCCGGCGCTGCTGGTGGCCGCCGCCGAGCAGCAGGTCTGGGAGGACCGGGCCTCCGGTTTCGTACGACGGTCCGTGTCGCCGCCGCACGCCGGGCTGCGCGGCGAACTCGTCGAGGGACGGCTGACCGCGGGCGCGGACATCGCCTACGACCGGCCGCCCGTGCCCGGTCTCGAACAGCACATCTGGGTTCTGGAAGGAGCACTCGAGGTGACGGCACAGGAGGTGGAGCACCACCTCGGCACCGGGGACTGTCTGCGGCTGCGGGTGTGGGGGCCGACCCGGTTCCGGTGCACGGGACCGGACGACGTGCGCTACGTCCTGGCGGTGGTGCTGCCGTGATCGTGAGCCGGTTGGACTGCGATGAACTGCACGCGCGCGTGGACGCGTTGGCGGACCTCCTCGTCGACACCGTGGACGGCGGCGCCTCCATCGGCTTTCTCGCACCGTTCGACCGTGCGGAGGCCCTCGTCTGGTGGAGGGAGCGCGCCGCGGCCGTCGCCGCCGGGCAGCTCGCCGTGTGGGCGGCGCTCGACGGTGAGCGGGTGGTGGGCACCGTCAGCCTGGCCTTCCCGGACAAGCCCAACAGCCGTCACCGTGCCGAACTGGTCAAGCTGATGGTGCACCGGGACGCCCGGGGACAGGGCCTCGGCCGGACACTCCTGACCACCGCAGAGGAGGCCGCCGCCGAGGCGGGCATCACCCTGCTGCACCTGGACACCGAGACCGACAGCCTCGCCGAGCACCTCTACCGTGCGGCCGGCTGGACCCGGATCGGCGCGATACCGGACTACGCGGCCGCCCCGGACGGCGTGCTGCGACCGACGTCGATCTACTTCAAGAAGCTGGGTCCACCGGCAGCGTGAGGTAGTCGCCCGACGCCCTCACCAGGTGATTGTCAGTGGCAACGGCTACGGTGCGGAGCATGCCGGATGCCGAAGACGTACGCCGTATCTGCCTCGCTCTGCCGGACACGACGGAGAAGATCGCCTGGAGCATGCCCACGTTCCGGGTGGCGGGGAAGATGTTCGCCACGTTGCCCGAGGACGAGACCTCCATCGCCGTGCGCTGCCCCAAGGAGGAGCGCGACGAACTGGTGCTGGCCGAGCCGGGCAAGTTCTGGATCGCCGACCACGAGGCGCAGTTCGCCTGGGTGAGGGCCCGCCTCGCCGCGATCGAGGACGAGGGCGAGCTGCGCGACATCCTCGCGGACTCCTGGCGCCAGGCGGCCCCGCCCCGACTGTTGGACGCCTACCCGGAGTTGGGGCTTCCGGACGCGGACTGAAAACGCTTCGAGCGTTGTCAGTGGCGCGTGACATGATCCGAAGTCGGGTGTGGGAGCCGGAGCGGAGGGGGCTTCGGCTATCACGGAGACGTCGGGGTGCGGGGATCGTGGGGGATCGAGCAGCGGGGAGGGGAGGGGGACGGGGTGACCGGGACGTCATCACAGCCGTCGGACCCAGGAGCCGGGGTGGGGCAAGGAAAACATCACGACGGCTCGGAAGGAGCGGTCGGCGGACCGCGTGACATCGTTGCCGAAGCCCAGGCGCCAAAGGGAGACGTGGGGCCGGTGTGGTCACGGGACTTCGCGCTGTTCTTCGTCGCGCGTGCGGTCGCCCGGCTCGGCGACACCATGCTGCCCGTCGCTCTCGCCGCGGGCCTGCTGCAACACGGGTACGGAGCGGGCGCGGTCGGCCTCGCGATGGCCGCGACCTCCGTCGCCTTCGCCGGGCTTGTGGTCTTCGGCGGGGTGATCGCCGACCGCTTCAGCACGCAGAAGCTGATGATCGGCGCCGACCTCGTACGCCTCGGCACCCAGTCCCTGGCCGCGGGGCTGTTCTACTCCGGCCACGTCGTGCTCTGGGACATCTGCGTCATCGGCTTCGTCAACGGTGCCGCGGGCGCCGTGTTCCAGCCCGGCGTCGCCAGTACGGTGCCCCGGCTCGCCTCCGACATCCAGGGCGCGAACGGCGCCATACGCATCGCCGAGTCCGCGGCCCAGCTCGCCGGTCCCGCGCTCGCAGGCGTCCTGGTGGGCTTCGCCTCGCCAGGCGGCGTCTTCGCGGCCCATGCGGCGACATACGCGGTCAGCGCCCTGTGCCTCCTGCTGCTCCGCCTGCCCCCGCTCGCCCCGGGCAGCGGTCCGGCGGGGCACGGCGGTGGCAGTGCCTTCCGGGCCGATCTGATCGAAGGATGGCGGGAGTTCAGGGCGCGCACATGGCTGTGGGGCGTGATCGCCGTCTGGTGCGTGTACATGATCGCCGTCTGGGGCCCCTCCGTCCCGCTGGTGGCGACGGAGGTCGTCCAGCAGCACGGCCCGCGCGCCTACGGCGTGGTCAACTCCGCCCTCGGCGCCGGCACCGTCATCGGCGGCCTCCTCGCCCTGCGCCTGCGCCCCCGCCGCATGCTGCGCGCCGGTGCCCTCTCCCTGTTCGCCTTCGCGGGCTTCCCGGCCACCGTCGGTGCCGGACTCGGCGTACCGGCCATGGCGGCCGGAGCGGCCGTCGCCGGGGCCGGGATGTCCTTCTGGGGCGTGATGTGGGCGACGAGCGTCCAGACCCAGGTCCCGCCCGACGTCCTCAACCGCATCCACGCGTACGACGTCGCCGGCTCCCTCGCGATGATGCCGGTCGGCCAAGCCCTCGCCGGCCCCGCCGCCACGGCCGTCGGCGCCGACCACGTCCTCCTCGCCGCCGCAGCGATGAGCTTCGCCATCCCGATCTCCCTGCTCTCGGTACCGGCGATACGCAACCTGATACGCGCTGATGCATCGACGGGGGGCTCGGGAGCGGGGGTGGCCGACCGGCAGCGGTGCTCGGAGGCAGCGGCCTGACGGGGGACATCCGCCTGCTCGCCCCGACGAACCGATGGCGGATCGGGGTACGGGGGTGGCGGGCCGGTGGCCGTGTTCGGAGGTGACGGGCTGGCGGCGGGCGTCGACTGGTTTGGCTTGCTTGGTTGGCTCGCTTTCGCCCGGTACGGGTCGATGCTTCCGTGTCGGATCGGGGTACAGGGGCGGCGGGCCGGCGGCCGTGTTCGGAGGTGACGGGCTGGCGGCGGGCGTCGACTGGTTTGGCTTGCTTGGTTGGCTCCCTTCGCCGGGCACGCGTCGATGCTCCCGCGGCGGATCGGGGTACGGGGGCGGCAGGCCGGCGGCTGCGTTCGCAGACGACAGGCTGACGGCGCGCATCCGCCTGCTCGCCTCGCTCTCTCCCACACCGACATGCCCAGCTGCCACGCGCCAACGCCCTGACTCGCAGCCGCCGCCTTGGTTCACCAGTGCTCGGTGCCGGCTCACCCGGCGGCATCCCGGGCCACGCGGTGACGCTCCGGGCCACGCGGCGGCCATCCCGGGCCACGCGGCGGCATCCCGGGCCACGCGGTGACGCCCCGGGCTACCCGGTGATGCCCCCGGCCACCCGCCGGCGCCCCGCCTCACCCGACCCGGGCACCCACCCGCCCGCCTGATACAAAGCTGCCGATCCGCTCCCGCAGTGATCGGGCGTCCAGGCCGCGCGCGGCCACGTGCTCCTCGATGCGGCCGTACCGGCGAAGCTCACTGCGGCCCACGCCGAGCCCCAGCACACGGTGGGGGACGTCGGACAGCGCGTCGTTCGCGGCGGCCGTCGACGTGCCCGCCAGGTACGGCTCGACGAGGACGACATCCGTCCCGGCCGTCTCCGTCGCCCGGCGCAGTGCGGCCGAGTCGAAGGGGCGCACGGTCGTCGCGTACAGCACGGTCACGTCGAGCCCCGCCGTGGCGGCGAGCACGGCGTCCAGCATCGGTCCGACGGCGACGACAATGCCGGAGCGACCTTCGCGGACGGTGAGGAAACGCTCGCCGTCGACCGGAAGCCCCTCCGTGTTCGACTGCACGGACAACCTCACGTACACCTTGTCGTCGCCCGCGGCGACCGCATGCCGCAGCAGCGTCTCGGCCTCGTCGGGATGCCCGGGCACGTGCACGATCCAGCCGTCCAGGGTGTCGAGGAGGGCCACGTCGCCGGGAGCCATGTGCGTGTATCCACCCGCCGGCCAGTCGAAGGACCCGGCGGCACTGACCAGCACCGCACCCACGTTCTGATGCCCCAGATCCAACTTGACCTGCTCGAAGGGGCGCTCGACGAGGAAGCTGGCGAAGGTGTGCACGACGGGCCGCAGCCCGGTCAGTGCCAGCCCCGCACCGGCCCCGATCAGCAGCTGCTCGCGGATGCCGACATTGAGCACCCGGTCCGGATGTCGCCGCTGTGCCTCGGCGAAAGCGTCCCTGCCGATCTCGGCGAGGACGACCGCGACCCGCGGATCCTCGTCGAGCAGCCGTGAGACGACGGGGGCGAAACGGTCACGCATGGTGTCCATGGATGGTCTGGCCTTTCTGGTGGTGGAGCAAATACCGCAGGAGGAAGCGGGTCTCAGGAGGAGGAAGCGGGTCTCAGGCGCTCTTCGGCTCCACCTGTGCCACGACGACATGCGGGCGGCCCGGATGCGGAGCGGTGAAAGCGGCATGGAGCGCTTCGTGATCGCGACCGTCGACCGTGACCGCGGACCAGCCCGCGGCCTCGAAACGGGCGGCGATGCCGCCGGGCCGGGCATGGCTGGCGGAGGAGTTGTCGACGACGACGGTGTGCAGTTGCCCGAGCCCGGCGGGCCCCGCGAAGGCGATCGCCTCGTGATTGCTGCCCTCGTCCAGCTCGGCGTCCCCGATCAGCACCCAGACCCGCGGCTCGTGCAAGCCCTGCGCACGCAGCCCCAGCGCCGTACCCACAGCGATCGGCAGCCCGTGCCCCAACGACCCACTGCCGATCTCGGCCCCCGGCACGAGCACACGGTCCGGATGGTGCCCGAGCGGAGAGGCGTACGTCCCGAACCCGGGCAGCCAGTCCACGGGCACAAAGCCCTTGGCGGCGAGCACCGCGTAGTACGCCATCGGGCCATGCCCCTTCGACAGCAGAAACCGGTCCCGCGCCGGGTCGGCCATCCGCTCCGGCCCAACCCGCAGCACCCGGTCGTACAGCACCCACAGCACGTCCAGCGTGGACGTCGCCGCCGGGCCGTGCTTCTCGTCGCCCGTCATCAGCTCCATCAGCCTGGGCAGGTCCTCGTACGTGTACGTACGCCGCTGTTCCTCGGTGATCGTCATGCGGACGATCGTGCAACCTCAACCAAACTTCAGGTCAAGTGCCGCCGCGGACTGCTCCCCGGCGGCCCCAGACAAAAGCCATGCGCGACCATCGACCCGAGTGCGGTATGGTTTCCATGCACGTCCGGTCAGGGGAAACCCCAGGTCAGACGGGCACCGGGACGTGGCGCAGCTTGGTAGCGCACTTGACTGGGGGTCAAGGGGTCGCAGGTTCAAATCCTGTCGTCCCGACGGTGCGAAGGGTCTTCGCAGGCAGGAGCCTGCGAGGGCCCTTCTTCTGTGTGGGCCGTCTCCGGCTTCGAGGTTGAATCAGTCGGGAGGCCTCGCCTTCCCTGACGGCTCCCGGTGTGGGTACCCGTCGACCCGGCGGCGCTCGCCGAGCGGGCGCGCAACCGACTGCGCCGTCACTCACCGAAGATCGAGACGAACCCCGCCGACGAGCAGCTGGTGAATCTGCGGACATGGTCGGGCGGGGTAGAGGGGCAACTGTGCGTCGCTCCATACGATGTGGCGTAGTGTCACAAACAGATCGGTGAGTTGCTGCTCAGCCCGCACTGCCAGGGGAGAAGGGTCTCCAATGGACGTATCACCCACCCTTTCACGGGACTGCACCACGCCCACGCCGGTGCGATACATCGACGGCGTCCTGTGCCTGGACGGGCTGCCGCTCGACCGGGTCGTGGCCGGGGTCGGTACTCCCGCGTATGTCTACTCGCTGGACGCCATGGTGGCGAACCTGGTCCGGGTCCGGGAGGCGTTCGCGTCGCTGGGCGGGAGTGTCTCGTACTCCGTGAAAGCCAACTCCAATCAGGCGGTCCTGACCAGGTTCGCGGCGCTGGGGTCGGGGTTCGATGTGGTGAGCGGTGGCGAGCTGAGCCGTGTGCTGGACGCGGGCGGGGACCCTGCGCAGACCACCTTCGCGGGCGTGGGGAAGACGGATGAGGAACTGCTGCTGGCCGTCCGTCACGGGGTGCTTGTCAATGTGGAGTCGGCCGATGAGCTGGACGCACTGCAGAGGATCGCGCGGGGCGCGGGGCGCAGGGTACGGGTGGGGCTGCGGATCAATCCCGCGGTGACGGTGGCGACGCTGGCGCCCATGCAGACCGGGAGCGCGCGGGCGAAGTTCGGGGTTCCGGCCGACGAGGCACGGGAGTTGCTCGACGGCTTCGCGGCCGGGCGGTACCCGGATCTGGAACCGCTGGGCGTGCACATGCATGTGGGCTCGCAGGTGCCGGAACCGGCGGGGATGGTGCGGGCCACCGAAGTGCTGCTGGATGTGCTGGAGTACGCGCAGCAGGTGGGCCTGGTCGGCTTCCGGCGGCTGGACATCGGGGGCGGTTTCCCCATCGACCACGGCGGGGAGAGCGTGCCGGGGCCGGAGGAGTTCGCGGCCGCGCTGGCTCCGCTGCTGTCCGGGCGCGAGGACCTCGATCTGTTCCTGGAGCCCGGCCGGTCGGTCGCCGGCCCGGCCGGTGTGCTGGTGGCCAAGGTGCTGTACCGCAAGCATCGGCCCGGTCGCCGGATGCTGGTCCTGGACACGGGGATGCACCACTTCATTCGCCCGGCCCTGTACCGTACGTCGGCCCATCGCATCGTGCCCGTGCGGGAAGCGCCCTCGGTGGGGCCGACCGAGGTGGTCGGTCCGGTGTGTGAGTCGACCGACACGTTCGCCCAGGACGCGCAACTGCCCGACCTCGTCCCCGGTGACCTGGTCGCCTTCCTGGACGCGGGGGCGTACGGGATGGTGATGGCCTCCAACTACAACACCAACCGGCGTCCCCCGGAGATCATCGTGGAGGGCGGCAGCCCGCGAGTCGTACGCCCGCGCGAGGACTGGCGCGACCTGTACGCCTCGGAGGGCTGATTCACCGCGTCAGACGGGATCGGGATCGGGTTCGGGCCGGGGCGGTTCACCGGTTTGCCCGTCGACCGACTGCCGCAGGCCGTTGAGGCCTTCGGACCAGGGACTCCATGCGAAGGCGAACATCGACTCGGGCAGGATCATCCCGGAGCAGCGGATCTCGTCGTTGAGCAGGTTGAGCTGGCTGACCGTCGACTGTGAGGCCAGGTTGGCGATCGGCATGAGCTGGTAGTCCTGGAAGCCGATCGCCCGGAACGAGAAGTCGTACGTGCGGGCGGACGAGCGCCATACGTAGTTGTCGTGCCGGTTGCACAGCTGCCGGTGTGTGTAGGTGACCCAGGCCTGTTCGCCGGGCTGCATCAGCATCTGCTGGCAGGTCACGTCGAACTCCAGCCAGAGCGTGCCGTTCGAGCTGTCGGTGAGCGATATGCCGCCGAGGTCGGGTTCGATCCGCAGGGGCACGGCGTGGCTGGGCAGCACCACTTTGATGCTGGGCTGCAGCACGTGCCGTACCCAGACCAGGCACTCCTCCGTGGACAGCCGCCCGGCTCGGAAGCGCCGGGTGAGTTCGGTGTTCGCCGGGATGGGGATCAGCTGGGAGTGGATGACGCCGTCGCCGTTGATCCGTACCGGGCGGCGGGAGGTGTTGGCGTCGGTACGGTAGGTGAAGGACGCCTTGATCCGCAGCACGCTGTCCGGCAGCGGCGGCGCGGAGTCGGCGAACCGTTCCTGCGCCGGCTGGTCCGACAGTTCGATCTCGGCCCGGTAGCTGCTGCGCGGAGGTGCGGCGAGTGTCGCCACCAGCCAGTCCACGGCCTGCGACACACCACCGTCGTTGGGGAAGCGGGCCCGGACGGCGCGCTTGAGGTGACGTTCCTGCTCCAGACTGCTGAGCTGACTCAGATATCCGTCGCTGGAGAGCAGGGCGGCGACCAGCTCCTGGGTCGCGTACCGCTTGAGGTTGATCAGATCGAGGATCAGAGCCACCGCACCGGCCTGGACCAGGGTGTTGCCAAGCAGGTTCAGGTACTGGTTCGCAGTCGAGCCGTCGGGCCCGGAGTGGTGGAGCGTCGCCAACCACAGCCAGCTTCCGGAAATGAGCAGGAGCGCGCTGATCAGCAACGCCTTCTCCCGTACCAGCCCCCATTGCGCCCGCGAACGTCCAGCCATGCTGCCTCCCCCGGTTCCCTGGTCCGTACCGTGTCCAGTATCCAGTGCGCATACGGGGCACGACAGGCCTTCGAACCTTCAAGTGCCCGAGCTGGTAGCGGAGTTGGCGACGAGGTACCCCCAGAGCGCCGCTCCCGGCTGTGCGCCGGTTCGCCGTAGGCGCGATCGGTGCGGGAGAGCAACCAGCCCAACTACCTGTCTACGGGGCGGGAAGGCTTGGCGGGAGCTGAACCGGCGGGGCCACCAAGTGGCCCCGCTGCACCGTCGAGCGACTTCAGTACGCGTGGTGGGTCTGCCAGAAGGCCCAGGCCTGGCAGGGGCTGCCGTACGTGCTGTTCATGTAGTTCAGGCCCCACTTGATCTGGGTGGCCGGGTTGGTGTGCCAGTCGGAGCCGACGGAAGAGTACTTGTAGCCGGGCAGTGCCTGCATGAGGCCGTAGGCGCCGGAGGAGGCGTTGAGGGCCTGCATGTTCCAGCCGGACTCGCGGTCCACGATGTTGCTGAAGCACTGGAACTGGCCGCTGGGCACGATCTGCCGGGCTATCGCCTGGATCTCGGCGACGGTGTACGAGCTCTTGGTCGGGACGACGGCGCTGCTGTGCTCGGTGGCCGCCTTGGCTTCGGTCCGCTCCTTTGCCGCCTTCTCCGCGGCTTCCTTCTTCGCGACCGCGGTCGCTGCGGCAGCCTTGCGGGCCGCCTGCTCGGCGTCCTTCCTGGCGCTCGCGTCCGCCTGGACGGCCTGGACGTCGGCCTGCTGCGTCAGGGACGCGGTCTGAACCTGGGCCTGCTGCCCCGCGGGCAGATCCGCGAGCAGCGTCGAGTCGGCTGCCGTCGCTTCGGCGTCGTTCGTGTGCGTGGTGCCGGGCGAGGTGGCTCCGACGACGCTTCCGACAGCGGTGACGGCGGAGGCCGAAGCCACTGCCAGTCCCCGGACCGAAATCGGGCTCACACGTCTTCCTTCCGCTTCGCCCGTGAGGCCATGCCGTGACGTGTACGGGCAACTCGCTTACTGATTCCAGCAGTTCGAACACTCTGCCGTGTGGGGGCGGGGGGCGCAATGGTGAAGGAGGTGTGGATGCTCACATCCGATGTCAGTTGTCAGTGAAACCCCCGCCTGATGCGGGCAGTTGACGCGCCGTGGCTCCCCGCCACAGCAGCGGGGAGCCACGAAACCATGCAGCAGTTCGCTGCGGTTACTGGGACACGAGTGCGTCCCGAGTGCCGTTCCGGCGGATGCGTTCGCGAACCAGGGAGATCGCGATCACCAGCGCGGCGACGAGCACCGAGAGCAGTACCTGGATGCGTCCGCCGCCCTTGCTGTCGTCCGTGAGCATGTAGAGGAGGACGAACGAGATCATGCCGATGGTGGCCCAGGTCAGGTACGGGAAGAGCCACATGCGGACGACGAGCTTCTCCGGGGTCTCGCGCAGGATGATCCCCCGCATCCGCAGCTGCGAGAAGCAGATGACCAGCCAGACGAAGAGCGCGACCGCGCCGGAGGAGTTCAGCAGGAACTGGAAGACGGTGTCCGGCCACAGGTAGTTGAAGCCGACCGCGACGAAGCCGAAGGCCACCGAGGCCAGGATCGCGGGCTGCGGCACGCCGCGGGAGTTCGTCCGTACGAAGGAGCGCGGGGCGTCGCCGCGCTGTCCGAGGGAGAACGCCATCCGGGAGGCTGTGTAGAGGCCGGAGTTGAGACAGGACAGCACGGCGGTCAGCACGATGAAGTTCATGATCTGGCCGGCGTGCGGGATGCCGATCGAGTCGAGGGCCGCAACGTACGAGCCCTTCTTGGCGATCGCGGGGTCGTTCCACGGCAACAGCGAGACCACGACGAGGATCGATCCGACGTAGAAGACGCCGACCCGCCAGATCACGCTTCGAGTGGCCTTGGCGACCGCCTGTCGTGCGTTGGCGGACTCGCCGGCGGCGAGGGTGACGATCTCGCTGCCCATGAAGGAGAAGACGACCAGCAGGATGCCGGTGAGGATCGCACCGGGCCCGTTCGGCAGGAAGCCGCCGTGCGCGGTGAGGTTGGTGAAGCCCGTCGCGGCATGGTCGGAGCCGGGCAGCACACCGAAGATCGCCAGGCCGCCGAGGACGATGAAGCCGGTGATGGCGACGACCTTGATGCCGGCGAACCAGAACTCGAACTCCCCGAAGGAGCCGACCGAGGCCAGGTTCGTGATGGTGAGCACGACCATAACGATCAGCGCCCAGGCCCACTGCGGTACGGCGGGCACCCACCCCTCCAGGATCACGGCACCCGCGGTCGCCTCCACGGCGAGCACCACGACCCAGAAGAACCAGTACAGCCAGCCGATCGAGAACCCGGCCCAGCGGCCGAGCGCCCGGTCCGCATAGGCGGAGAAGGAGCCGGAGGTCGGGTTCGCCGCGGCCATCTCGCCGAGCATCCGCATCACGAACACGACCAGGGCGCCGACCAGCGCGTACGAGAGCAGGATGCCGGGCCCGGCGGCGGCGATGCCGGAGGCGGACCCGACGAAGAGCCCGGCGCCGATCACCCCGCCGATGGCGATCATCGACAGATGGCGGTTCTTGAGGCCAGGCCGCAGAGTGGCCTGATCGGGAGTCTGACCACTGGCGGGAGGAGCGGTGGCAGAAGCCACAGCACCAGGGGGACGTGTAGTCATGTCGACATCCATTGAGTGGTGGGGAGGGCCGCGGGGGAGGGGCCCGCGCCGCGTTCCGTTCCCTTGCGGGAAGTGATCCGTTTCACTGGCGGAAATGGATTTGCGCAAGCGTATGGGCGGCCGCGAGGGGACGTGTTTGTTCCCGGGGACGAAGTAGTCCTCGATGGTTGTACGGCCGGACAATGCGAAGCAGGGCTCAGGCGCCGGGCGGCAGCCGCAACTGGAGCATGGCCAGCAGTCGCTGGTCGGGGCGGCTCAGGTCGAGACCGGTGAGTTCCTCGGCCCGGCGGATGCGGTAGCGCAGCGTGTTGCGGTGCACATGCAGCTCGGCGGCGGCCGCTCGGACGTCGCCGAAGCAGTTGAGGTAGGCCAGCAGCGACTCGGCGAGCCGGCCCTGGTGCCGGCTGTCGTGGGCGACCAGCGCGGTCAGCCGTGGGTCGCGTATCTCGGGGTGGGCGGAGAGCAGTGTCAGCATTTCGCTGATCAGGACTTCCGCCTGGATGTCCGGCAGCGCGGCGACCGCGGCGGCGACGCCGGCGCCCAGCATCGCGTCGAGGATGCGGTCGGCCTCACGGCGCGAGTCGGGGGTCTGACCGAGCCCGGGAACCAGGCAGCCGATCGAGCCGCGCAGCGGCAGGCCCAGATACCGGCGGGCGGTGTCGGCGATCTCCTGAGCCCAGCTGCGCAGGGTCTCCGTGTCGATGCCGCGGGGCAACTGCGGCAGCAGTACATAGATCCGGGGGTCGACCTGGGTCACCAGAGCGCTGCGGTGCCGGGCGGCGATCTGCACCGAGATGAGGTTGGTGACCTCGGTGTGGGTCAGTTCGGGAGCGGTGACCGCCTCGGCGGTGCCGTACGAGAAACCCAGGACGGCAGCTGGGCGGCCGGCGTCGAGACCGAGATGGGTGGCCAGCGGCTGCGGGCCGGTGCTGCCCTCCAGCAGTCCGGCCAGCAGTGTGCGGGTGAGGGTCAGGTCGTCGGAGAGTTCCCGGCGGCGGCGCGCCAGATGGTGCGCGGCGACCCGGGCGGCACCCAGCAGCGCCCGCTCCGAGTGCTCGGACAGCGGCGTCGAACCCTCCTGCACCCAGATGGTCCCCAGCTGCCGCTCCCCGGAGCGGATGGCCACCGCGAGGCGGCGGCGGATGCCCAGCTCCGGGTGGCTGTCGATGCCGATCACCTTGTCGCTGGAGTGCAGGTGCTGGAACACGCCCCACTCGCGCAGCTTCGCCAGATACGCCTCAGGGCCCTGCCAGCCGAGGATGGAACGCCGCCGCAGGTCGTCGATCTCGTCGGAGTCGGTGGAGCGCGAGTAGGCCAGCACCCGGTTGGCGGCGTCCTCGATGCTGACCCGATGCCGCCGGTCAGCAGGGCGGTCGTCTGGACGAGCGAGAACAGATCGCCCTCCTCGGCCGCTGCCTCGTACTCACCCGGCGGTGCGTCGTCGAGGGCGGCGCGGGCCGGCGCGTTCACCTGCTCCCAGCGTGCCTCGCCGCGCAGCGACAGCAGGGCGACCCCGGCCTCGGCGGCGGTCTCGCTGAGGGCGGCGGCCCGGCCGGCTCCGGCCGGTTCGACCAGGACGGCGGCGGCTCCGTCGCGTCCGGCGGCCCGCAGTACGGGACGGGCGGCCCGGCCCCGGGCACCGATGGCGAGGACCAGCTCGCCCGGCTGCGCCGTCGGCGGGTCCTCGGGGTCGAGCAGCGCCACGCCCTGGATCTCGACGTCCAGTCCGGCGGGAGCGGCCTGTACCTCCACCAGTGAGTCACCCAGGGACATCAGCAACCGGCGCAGGCTGACGCCCGCAGGGAGCGGGGAGACCGCGGCCGGATCCATGTCTGTCGCCTCTGCTGAGGGCCATGCCGGAGCTCTGATGCCAACCGGCTCGGCCAGGCGGGCCGCACCGGAGCACGGTGTGCTCAGTGGCGCGGGGAGCGGCGGACGGTCAGGACGGCGATGTCGTCGTGCCGGCGGTCGGCGTCGGTGAACGCGAGGGCGTCCTCGTGCAGCGCCCGGGGCAGCTCGGTGGGGGGAAGTCCGAGGTGCTTCGACAGTCGCTCGTCGAGCGGGTAGAACGTGCCGTCGTCGGCGCGGGTCTCGGTGAGGCCGTCCGTGGTCAGCAGCAGCGTCGAACCGGCCGGGAAGTCGAACCATTCCACGGTCGTGGGTTCCGCGGCCAGTTCGGCGAGACCGAGCGGGACACCGGAGTCCAGCGGCGGCGTGGTGACCAGGCCCTCGTGCATCAACCGGGGAGGAATGTGGCCGCAGTTGACGACCTGCACCTCGCTGCCGGCGTCGACGCCGAGGATGAGGGCGGTGACGAACCGCTCGTCGTCGCCGGTCTGTTCGGCGTACGAGTTGTGGCGGACGACCGCCGCGTCCAGGGCGTCGACGAGCGCGGTGAGCGTGGGTTCCCGGTGGGCCGCCTCACGGAAGGCGCCGATGACGGCGAAGGCGGCGCCCACGGCGGCCAGCCCCTTGCCCTGCACGTCGCCGATCAGCACCCGGGTACCGAAGGGCGAGTCGACGACGTCGTAGATGTCGCCGCCGACGAGCCGGTCCTCCTGTACGGGCTCGTAGACGCCGTTGACCAGCACGTCGTCGGTGACCAGGGGCAGCGGGTGCAGGATGTGCCGTTGCATGGCCGCGGCGGTCGAACGCAGCCGCAGCATCTCGTGCTCGCGCCTGATGCGCCGATGACAGGCGTAGACGGAGGCCACCCCCAGCGCGAGGGTGAACAGGACCAGCAGCAGCCGGTCGAGCCAGTGCCCGCCGACCGGGGCCCGCACCACCGCGGTGGTGGTGACGACGAGCGAGGTCCACGCGGCGACGAACCCCGTCTGCCGCACGGTGCACAGCGCCGACGCCGTCCCCGGCAGGAAGACCAGCAGCCCGAGCAGCCACACCTCGGACCCGGACAGCACCCCCAGGACCTCCACCAGCAAGGTCACCGACACGACGCCGACGATCAGTTCGGTGTTGCTCGGCGGCTGGATGGCGTCGGAGACTTCGACGGGTCTCTTACGGCGGATACCGGTCATGGGGGGCTCCCGGTGAGGTGGGCCGCGCCCCAAAGGGGCGCGGGGAACTGCGCGACCAGCCACGACGGGCCCGCAGCCGGCATACGGCCCATCGCGGCCCATCCAGCGGAGCGCTCAGTCGACGTCGACCGGCCCGTCGTCCGACTTCCTCTCCTTGCCCGAGCGCAGCTGGAGCAGGCCGCTGCCGGGGTTCTCCTCGGGCCGGCGGCCGTCGGTGGCGTCCTGGCCGTTCAGGTTCTGCCGGACCGAGTCGAGGATGGTCAGGCCCTGGGAGACCAGGCCCGCGGCGATCTCGCCCAGGCCGTCCGCGCCGTTCAGGACGTTGACGTTGGCGCCCGCCAGGCCGCCTGCCGCCTCCTTCACGATCTGCGGGAGCTGGTCGATCAGCATCCGGTCGAGGGCGACCCGGTCGTACGAGGCCGCCGCCTCGGCCTGGATCTTCATGCGCTCCGCCTCCGCCGCGGCCAGCACCCTGACCCGCTCGGCCTCGGCCTCGGCGGGCTTCACGATCTCGGCGACCAGCTGCTGCTGACGCAGCTTGGCCTGGCGCTGCGCCAGCTCGGTCTGCGCGGCCAGCACCTCCTGCTGGGCGTGTGCCTGCGCCAGCGGTCCGGCCTGGGCCGCCTGTGCCTGGGCGCGGTCCACCTCGGCCGAGTACTCGGCCTTCACGATGGCGGTCTGCCGGGCGTACTCGGCCTGCTTGCGGGCCGCCGCCTGCTCCGCCTCGACCGAGGCCTGGGTGGCCTGGGCCTGGGCGATCTGGGCCTGCCGCTGGATGGCCGCCTTGTGCGGCGCGGACATCGCGTCGATGTAGCCGGCGTCGCCGTCGTCGATCGACTGGATCTGCAGCGAGTCCACGATCAGGCCGATCTTCGCCATCTCGGTCTTCGAGGTGTCCAGGACCTCCGCGGCGAGCTTCTGCCGCTCGGTCACGATCTCCTCGACCGTCATCGAGCCGATGATCGCCCGCAGGTGACCGGCGAAGATCCGGCCGGTCAGGACCGACATCTGCTCCTGGTCGGAGAGGAAGCGCTGGCCGGCGTTGATGATGCTCTCGTGGTCGTTGCCGACCTTGAACGCGATGACCGCGCGGACGTGCAGCGAGATGCCCTGCCGGGTCACACAGGTCTCGGTGACCTCGGACTCGCACATCGACAGGGTGAGGAAGCGGGTCTTGCGGAAGAACGGGATCACGAACTTGCCGTGGCCCGTCACCACTCGGAACGGCGCGCCCCCCAGTCCCCGCCTGCCTCCCGAGATCAACATCGCCTCGTCGGGAGCGGGAACGCGGTATCCGAACATGTTTCTTTCTACTCCTCAGTCTGCGCCGGCGGTGTCGCCGCCGAGCGCGTCCAATGGATCCACCCACTCGATGACGCCGACCTCACGACATCCGCGCGACTCGATCACCAGCACCGTCGCCCCCGTGGGCAGGGGATCTTCGGACCAGGCGAGGAAGGTCTCGGAACCGCCTCTGACCCGCACCAGGATTTCGCCGGGCCCCGCGGATCCGCGGGTTCCGACGAGCACCTTCCCCGTGCAGCCGATCACGGCTTCGTCCTGCGGCATCATGGCCGCTCTCCTATGTTCTGGCCCACGATTCAGACGATAGACCTACCTGGGTCGCGGACCCAACGGGGATGCCGATGCGGCGTGTGCCGCGGGGATGTAGACGCCCCTGAGCGGCGGGCGGTTCAGCCCCCGGAACCGATGGATCCCCTTTGCCGGGAAGGCCAGTTGCCCGCTTCCCGCCTCTGGCCCCGGAGACATACCGGGCGGTATACAGGCTGCGTCGCGTGTGACGCCCGCGCCTCGGTGCCGGCTCCGCGCGACATCCGGGTCTCAGGGGGAGGAATCGCATGGCCAACGACACGCGTTCGGGCTCAGCGGCGAGACGCCGACGGCGGGGGATGGCGGTGGGGGCGGCGCTCGGCGGCTGCGCTCTCGTCGCGGCGTCCACGACGCCTGCCGCGGCGTTCGGCGGGGGACACGGCCGGGACACCCGCTATGTGTCGCTCGGGGACTCCTACACGGCGGGCCCCCTCATCCCGCAGCAGGTGGACGCCAACTGTGCCCGCTCCGACCACAATTACCCCTCGATCGTGGCGGCGGCGCGAAAGGCGACCGCGTTCAAGGACGTCAGCTGCAGTGGAGCGACGACCGACAACATGTGGAAGGCGCAGGGCACCAACGGGCCCCAGTTGGACGCGCTGAACCGCGACACCGGTCTGGTGACGGTCCAGATCGGCGGCAACGACATCGGCTTCAGCTCGATCATCGGCACGTGCGCGCGCCTCAGCTCCCAGGACCCGACCGGCGACCCGTGCCGGCGCTACTACGCCTCGTCCGGCATTGACCAGCTCACGGTCGCCGTCGCACGGACCGCGCCGAAGATCGACGCGGTGCTGCGGGCCGTTCACACCAGGGCGCCGCACGCCCGGGTGCTCGTCGTGGGCTACCCCGACCTGCTGCCCGACGACGGCAGCGGCTGCTATCCCTCGGTGCCGTTCGCGGCCAAGGACTTCGCCTATCTGCGCGACACCGGCAAGCGACTGAACCTGATGCTGCGGCTGGTCGCCGAGTGGGACCGTGCGCAGTACGTCGACACCTACGGGCCCATGGTGGGCCACGACATGTGCAAGGCGCCCGACGTCCGCTGGATCGAACCGCTCCAGCCGGCCTCGCCCGCCGCCCCCGCGCACCCCAACGCCAAGGGTGAGGAAGCGATGGCGCGTGCCGTTCTCGAACGTCTGGACAGGGGGCGCGGCCGCGATTGAGCGGCTGTGGGGCCGAGGTTCGACCCCATTGGTGTGACGTGCGGTACGGGAATGAATGAAAGGTGCTGAACGGGCAACGTTCCCCTCCATGCCCCGCTTCATGCACAGCACGAACAGTCCCCTGCAGGTGATTCGATGACGACGGCGACCAGGGCGCCCCGGCCGCCGTCCACCACCGATTCCACGACCACCACCAGGAGTTCCCCGGCCGCTCCGGCGCCCTCGCTGCCGTCCCTCACCGGCCTGCGATGGATGGCCGCACTGCTGGTCTTCGGACTGCACGTGCGCAACTTCCACTATTTCGACGGCACCGCCGGCTCCCTCGTCACCTGGGCCTTCAGGGCCGGCGCGACGGGGGTGTCGTTCTTCTTCGTGCTGTCCGGGTTCGTCCTGACCTGGTCGGCCCGGCCGGGTGACCGGGCGCCCGCCTTCTGGCGTCGTCGCATCGCCCGCATCCTGCCGGTGCACCTGGTCACGGCCGCGATCGCGTTGCTCATGGCGTACACGCTGGCCCACCAGTCCAAGCCGTCCCTGAGCCAGGGACTGGCCAATGTGCTGCTGGTCCATTCCTGGTGGCGCCCATGGTGGCAGACGCTGGACCCGGTCAGCTGGTCACTGGCCTGCGAGGCCTTCTTCTACGCCGTCTTCCCGCTGCTGGCGCTGCTCCTGCGCCGTCTGGGCGCCCGCGGCTCGGCGGCGCTGGCCGGCGCATCGGTGCTGGCGGTGGTGGCACTGGCATGGGTGGACGCACACCACTGGCTGGACCAGCCCATCGCCTCGTTCCCCGCCGCGCGCCTGCCCGAGTTCGTCCTGGGCGTCGCCGTCGCCCGGCTGGTGCTGCTCGACCGTTGGCGCGGACCCGGCCTGGAGGCCTCCCTCGCCCTCGCGATCATCGGCTACTTCCTCGTCCCGCAGGTCACCGACGGCTACGCGCCCACCACCTGCACCGTCATCGGCTTCGCCCTGCTCATCCCGGCGGCCGCCGTCGCGGACCTGCGCGGACTGCCCTCGATGTGGCGCCACCGGCGACTGGTACGGCTGGGGGAGCTCTCCTTCGCCTTCTACATGGTCCACCTGCTCGTGCTGCGGGCCGGTACCAACCTGCTGGGCACGAAACCTCTCTTCGGCCCGACGGCGGGGCTGGCCGTCACCGCCATCGCCTTCGCCGTGTCGCTCGGCCTGTCCTGGGTCCTGTACGAGGCGGTGGAGCGCCCCGCAAGACGCCTGCTGCTGCGCCGCCGCCCCTCCGCCGAGCGCCGCTCCGTCGTCCGGCAGCCGGACGGCCAGGAGGCCTAGGTCGTACTGTCGCGCAGCAGGCGCAACTGGTGGGCGCAGGCGGACTCCATGCCCACGGCGTCGGTGAGGCGGGTCGTCGGGGACGGCGTCAGCGACGCCCCGGCCCTGGCCGCAGCCCACACCGGCGTCGCCATGGGCCGGGCGGCTGACCCTGGCGCCGGAGAACCGCGGACGCGGTCATCGTCCGGGACCTCGCAGGCACTCTGCCGCTGAACTGCCCCGCGGCGGATCCGAGTCGCTCGAAAACCAGTGGATCAGCGCCGCCGGCCTGCCTTACCGTGCTGCCGGACCAAGTCGCCCAGGCAAGGACGTGCCGTTGTACACCGTGTGAGACCTCCCGAGAGCTGATCTGTCGCGCGTCGCGCAGCTGCGCCGCGCTGCTTCTTGCTGCGGACTTCTCACTGAAACCGGTGTACTTCTGTGCTCAACACCTGGGTGGTCATGCCCACCTGCCTGCCGACCGTTCTCCGCCGTTGCCCCGCCTGCGCGTCCGAGCGCTTCCGGCCCAACGGCAAGTTCCGGGTCAACGCCAACCACAAGCTCCTCGACGCATGGCTCCTCGTGCTGTGCAGCGGTTGCGGGGACACGGCCAAACTCACGGTCCTGGAGCGGATGAACGTACGCTCCGTACGACCTGAGCTGCTGGACCGGATGCATGCCAACGATCCTGATCTGGCAGCCGAGTTGCTCCAGGATCCGGCCCTGCAGCGCCGTAATCGAATAGCCCTCGACTGGGCCGGAGCCTGGCACCTCGACACCGACGGATCGGATCATCTGGAGCGCGAGGCGATCGACGTCTCCGTCCGCTTCGCCGCGCGGATCCCGGTCCGGCCGGTGCGGCTGATCGCTGACGGTGCGGTCTGTCGCGGGCCGAGGTCGAGCGGCTGCTCGCGGAGGGGAAGCTCGTCTCGGCAGTCCGGCTGAGCGGCAAGCTGTCCGGCGACTTCACCTTCACGCTCAAGCGCTGAGCCCTCCTCGGGGCACGGGCCTGTCCGGCAGATCCGCCGGACAGGCCTTCGGGCTCTCAGGCCTGCAGGCGCGCCGCCGGCCCCGGTGTCACCGTGACATCCCTCGGGGAGAGCTCGGTGTGCTCGTCGGGGCACTCGACCACGACCCGCACGGGGGCGCCGCAGTCGCGGTGCCGGACCTCCAGGACCGGCCCCTCGGGATCCCCGACGTACATCTCGCCCCACTGCCGCAGCGCCACGATGACCGGCCACAGATCGCGGCCCTTGGGGGTGAGGCGGTACTCGTAGCGGGTCCGGCTGCCGTGCTCCTGGTAGGGGACCGTCCGCAGGATCTCGGCCGCGACCAGCTTGCGCAGGCGGTCGGAGAGGACCGCCTCGGACAGTCCCACATGACGGCGGAAGTCGTCGAAGCGGCGCACCCCGTTGAAGGCGTCGCGCAGGAGCAGCAGTGACCACTTCTCGCCGATCAGGTTGAGGCTGCGCTGGATCGGGCAGTTCTCGGTGCTCATCTCGAGCCACTTCATACCGCCATGGTAGGACACCTGACTTCTGCATTGACAGTCAGCTGACCGCAGGGCTAGCTTCGAGAAACATAGTCAGTGGGCCAGGGAGGAAGCGCAGCCGCATGGAACGCTCTCGTACGTACGACTGGGACGACCCCGCGATCTCGGCGGCCGCCGTCGGGCAGGGCTCCGGCCTGCACTTCCTTCGCGAGATCCTTGCCGGCCGGCTGCCCGCGCCGCCGATCGGCGCCACGCTGGGCATGTCGATCGAAGAGGTCGACCACGGCCACGCGGTGTTCTCCCTGGAGCCGGGCGAGGAGCACTACAACCCCATCGGCAGCGTCCACGGAGGCATCTACGCCACGATGCTCGACTCCGCGGCCGGCTGCGCCGTCCAGTCCACCCTGCCGCCGGGCATGGGCTACACCTCGCTCGACCTGACCGTGAAGTTCCTGCGCCCGATCACGGCCGACACGGGCAAGGTCCGCGCGGTCGGCAGTGTCCTCAACAGCGGCCGGCGCACGGCGCTCGCCGAGGCGCGGCTCCTCGACTCGGCGGACCGCCTGCTCGCACACGCCACCAGCAGCTGCATGCTGTTCCCGGTACCGGGAACCTGAGCCCAACTCCCGCCCTACTCCGCCCTGTTGCTGCTTGTGGTCGGACTCGCTGGCTCGGCCCGGCTGGGAGAGCGACGTCTGGACCGGGCGGGCGTAGGCAGCTGGTCCGTGAGCGCCCCAGGACATGGTTGCCCTTACCATCGAATCCGCCGCCATGGCCCGCGTCCCGCTCGCGGGTATGAACTGGATCCCTGGGGAGGGCCCGTGATCGCCGTCGTGGGTGCCGGGCTGATGGGTGCGGCCACCGCCTGGCAACTGGCCCGGCGCGGCCACGAGGTCACGCTGATCGAGGCGTACGACATCGGCCACAAGCACGGCAGCTCGCACGGCAGCTCACGGATCGTCCGGCGGGCGTACGCCGACCCCTTCTACGTGCACCTGACCGGACAGGCGTACGAACAGTGGCGGGAACTGGAGCAGGACAGCTCAACTCCCTTGCTGCGCACGACCGGTGGCCTCGACATGGGGGAGGACCACGACCCGAAGGCGATCGCCGAGCTCCTCTCCGCGGCCGGAGTGCCGCATGAGCTCCTCGGCCCTGAAGAGGCCTCCGAGCGCTGGCCCTGCATCCGCATCACGGGCCCGGTGCTCCATCATCCCGACGCGGGCGTCATCGATGCCGACCAGACCGTGGCGGCCTGCGTCCGGCAGGCGTGCGAGCACGGCGCGGAAGCGATCATCGGTACACGTGTCACGGGCATCGACGTCCAGGGCACTCCCGAGAAGGTGCTCCTGCGCACCGACGACGGCCGCGAGGTCCTCGCGGACACCGTGGTGATCGCCGCCGGGGCGTGGCTGCCCGAGCTCGGACTGCCCGTCCCGCTGCCGCCGCTGGAGGTGACCCAGCAGCAGGTCTTCCACTTCCCGCGGCGGGATCCGTCCGTGCAGTGGCCGACACTGATCTGGGACGGGGAGCTGCGTCTCTACGGCCTGCCCTCGGGAAGCGACGGTGGCCCGCTGCCCACGTACAAGGTCGCCGAACACGACCGCGGCACGCCCACCACCGCCCGCACCCGCAGCGGGGTCGTCGACGCGTCGTCGCGGACGCGGGTCAGCGGCTTCGTCCGCGACCGTCTCCCCGGCCTCGCCCCCGACCCCGTCGCCGAGGCCACCTGCCTCTACACCACCACCCCCGACGAGGACTTCGTCCTCGACCGCCACGGCCCTTTCGTCATCGTCTCCCCGTGCTCGGGTCACGGCGCGAAGTTCACCCCGCTCATCGGCGCGATGGCGGCCGACCTCGCGACCGGCCGCGCGGAGCCCCATCCCCGCTTCCGGCTGGGGCGCACGGCGTAACACGCGCCGGTGACCGGGCACGACACCCCCGCAGAGGAGTTCGAGAACTCCGAGCGGATCGGCATCTCCAAGACCATGCTGTCGAAGATCGAGAACGCCTGGACGGCGTGCAGCCTCACCACCCTCTCCCGGCTGGCACGCGGTCTCGACGTGCCGGTCAACGCCCCGTTCCGCAGCATGGACGACGAGGGCGAGGCGGCCTTCGTCCCGGCCGGAGACGGGGCCCGGATCGTCCCGCGGGGCACCAAGGCCGGCCACGACTACGCCCGGCGCGGCTCGCCCGGGCGCCCACAAGCGGATGGACGCCCCTGCTGGCCACCCTTACCGAGGACAGCTCGATGGGGCGGGCCTTGTTCCGGAAGCCGGAGTTCCGGAGCAGCCCGGCGAGGAGCCGAGCACCGAGGAACCGAGTACGGAGGAGCCGTCGAGACAGGTGCCGATGACGTCTCGGCCCAGCACACCGCCCACAGCCCCACGATCTCCTGGACCTGATTCACCGCACCGGTGTCGTCCTCGTCGGACAGGGAAGTCCCCCCTCCGCCGCGCACCCATTGCGGGCCCGTCCGGGACGTCCGAGTCTGGGAACAATGCCGGGCTGGGCGGAGGAGGCGGCGATGGCGGAGGACAGCGGCACGGTGGGCGCCGAGCGGCGGCGGCTGGCGGAGGCCGACGCGTCCCGGGCGGCCTGGCGCCGCTGGGGCCCCTACCTCAGCGAACGCCAGTGGGGGACCGTCCGGGAGGACTACAGCCCCGACGGCGAGGCCTGGTCGTACTTCACCCATGACCAGGCACGCTCCCGCGCCTACCGCTGGGGCGAGGACGGCATCGCCGGTGTCAGCGACGACAAGCAGCGGCTGTGCTTCGCGCTCGCCCTGTGGAACGGCCGCGACCCGATCCTCAAGGAGCGGATGTTCGGCCTGACCAACACCGAGGGCAACCACGGCGAGGACGTCAAGGAGTACTACTTCCACCTCGACAGCACGCCCACCCACTCGTACATGAAGTACCTGTACAAGTATCCGCAGGGCGAGTACCCCTACGCCGACCTCGTCAACACCAACAAGGCCCGCGGCCGCCGCGACTTCGAGTACGAGCTGCTCGACACCGGCATCTTCGACGAGGACCGCTACTTCGACGTGTTCGTCGAGTACGCCAAGGCCGGCCCCGAGGACCTCCTGATCGAGATCACCGCACACAACCGCGGCCCCGACGAGGCCACCCTGCACCTGCTACCGACCCTCTGGTTCCGGCACACCTGGTCGTGGGCCGGTGGCACGGCCGTCCCGAGCCTGCGCCGGGCGGGGAACGCCGTCCGCGCCGACCACGACGAACTCGGCCCACGGTGGCTGTACTGCGACACCGACGCACCCGCCCTGTTCACCGAGAACGAGACCAACAACCAGCGCATCTTCGGCAGCCCGAACAGCACGCCCTACGTCAAGGACGGCATCGACCGTTGCGTCGTCCACGGCGAGACCGGTGCCGTCAACCCCGCACAGACCGGCACCAAGGCCGCCCTCCACCACACCCTGCTCGTCCCCGCCGGTGACAGCGTGACCGTGCGGCTGCGGCTGTCCGACACCGAACTCGCCGATCCCTGGGCGGAGTTCGCGGCCACCCTGGACATCCGCCGGACCGAGGCCGACGCCTTCTACGAGGACGTCGTCCCCGACGGCATGGGCGAGGACGAGCGCCGACTGGTGCGCCAGGCACTCGCGGGCATGCTGTGGAGCAAGCAGTACTACTACCTCGACGTCGAGCGCTGGCTGGCCGAGCACGGCGTCGACCCCCTTGCAGCCGACCCCGGCATCCGCAACAGCGCCTGGTACCACATGGTCAACGACGAGGTCATGTCGATGCCGGACACCTGGGAGTACCCCTGGTTCGCGGCCTGGGACCTCGCCTTCCACACCCTCGCCCTGTCCATGGTCGACATCGGCTTCGCCAAGGGCCAGCTGGAGCTGCTCCTGCGCCGCCTCTACCTCCACCCCAACGGCCAGATCCCCGCGTACGAATGGAACTTCGGCGACGTCAACCCGCCCGTGCACGCCTGGGCGGTCCTCTTCGTCTACGAACTCGAGAAACACCGCACCGGCCACGCCGACCGGGCCTTCCTGGAGAACGCCTTCCAGAAGCTGACGAAGAACTTCACCTGGTGGCTCAACCGCAAGGACGTCGACGGCAACAACGTCTTCCAGGGCGGCTTCCTCGGCCTCGACAACATCGGCGTCTTCGACCGCAGCGCGCCCCTGCCCACCGGCGGCCACATCGACCAGGCCGACGGAACGGCATGGATGGCGCTGTACTGCCAGAACCTCCTCGACATCGCCATCGAACTCGCCGTCGACAACCCCGTCTACGTCGAGCAGGCGCAGATGCTCTTCGAGCACTTCGCGTGGATCGCGGTCGCCATGAACCGCATCGGCAAGGACAACGCCAGCCTGTGGGACGAGGAGGACGGCTTCTTCTACGACGTGCTGCGGCTGCCCGACGGCAGCGCCACCCGGTTGAAGGTGCGGTCCCTGGTCGGCTTGATACCACTCGCGGCGACCAGTGTGATCGGCGGCCGCGCCGACCGCACCTTCCCCGAACTGGTGGCGGGAGCGAAGGAGTTCATCCGGCGACATCCGGCCGTCGAGGCCGTCGTCCAACAGCACGACCTGGGGACGGCAGACGAGAACGGCCGCTACCTCTTCGCCCTCTTCGGCGAGG
This sequence comes from Streptomyces sp. NPDC001157, assembly GCF_053598255.1. Taxonomy (NCBI): domain Bacteria; kingdom Bacillati; phylum Actinomycetota; class Actinomycetes; order Kitasatosporales; family Streptomycetaceae; genus Streptomyces; species Streptomyces sp. NPDC001157. Next base: position 235,737 of record NZ_JBSFJW010000001.1, on the reverse strand, counting down.
ACCGGCTGCGCCGCATCCTCGCCCGCATGCTCGACGAGGAGGAGTTCCTGGGTCCGCACGGCATCCGGTCCCTCTCCCGCTACCACGCCGAGCACCCGTACCACTTCGACGTCAACGGCCGGACGTACGGTGTCGGCTATCTGCCGGCCGAGTCCGACTCCGCCATGTTCGGCGGCAACTCCAACTGGCGCGGCCCCGTCTGGTTCCCGATGAACCTCCTCCTCATCCGCGCCCTGCTCAACCTGCACAGCTATCACGGCCCGGACTTCACCGTGGAGTGCCCGACCGGCTCCGGACGGCAGCTGAACCTCTACGAGGTGGCCCGCGAGATCTCCGACCGGCTCACCGCCACCTTCCTGACCGGGGAGGACGGCCACCGCCCGGTCCACGGCGCACAGCCCAAGTTCGCCAAGGACCCCCACTGGAAGGATCTGATCCTCTTCTACGAGTACTTCCACGGCGACAACGGCGCGGGCCTCGGCGCCTCCCACCAGACCGGCTGGACCGGGCTGGTGGCCGCCACCGCGACCCTCTTCCACGCGATCAGCGCCGACGACTGGCACCGCGGCGGCCGGGAGTCGCTGCGCTCCGTGAGGGAACAGGACGAGCGGGATGAACGGTTCGCGGGCTCGGGAGACGAGGAGCCCCTGTCATGACCGTCATCCACGAGATCAACACGCTTGTCTGGCTGGGCGAGTTGAGCGGGCGCCACGGGCGCCGGGTCACCCTGGGAGACGTCCCCGCCGAGGTCTGGGACGAGGTCGCCCGGCCCGGCATCGACACCGTCTGGCTGATGGGCGTCTGGGAGCGCAGCCCGGCCGGACTCGCGATCGCCCTGCGGGACGAGTCCCTGGTCGCGTCCTTCCGCCAGGCGCTGCCGGACCTGACCGAGGCGGACATCGCCGGATCCGCGTACTGCGTACGGAACTACGTGGTCGACGCCTCCCTCGGCGGCCCGGACGGCCTGGCCGAGGCGCGCGCCCAACTGGCCGCCCGCGGGCTGCGGTTGATCCTCGACTACGTGCCCAACCACGTGGCCCCCGACCACCCCTGGCTCACCGAGCACCCCGAGCGTCTGATCCAGGGCACCCGCGAAGACCTGGCCCGGTCACCCGAAGCCTTCCTCGACGTCGGCGGCCACATCTACGCCAACGGCCGCGACCCGTACTTCGCCCCCTGGCCGGACGTCGTCCAGCTCAACGCCTTCAGCGAGGACCTGCGCACGGCGGCAGTCGACACCCTCGTCTCCATCGGCGACCAGGCGGACGGCGTGCGCTGCGACATGGCGATGCTGCTGATGAACGACGTCTTCGCCAAGACCTGGGGCGACCGGGCGGGCCCGCTGCCCGCGGACGACTTCTGGCCGTACGTCGTCCCGCGGGTCCGGGCGCACCACCCCGACCTCCTCTTCGTCGCCGAGGCCTACTGGGACCTCGAATGGGCCCTCCAGCAACAGGGCTTCGACCACTGCTACGACAAGCGGCTCTACGACCGCCTCCTCCACGAGGACGCCGAGTCCACCCGCACCCACCTCCAGGCCGACCTCGGCTACCAGCGCGGCCTGGTCCGCTTCCTGGAGAACCACGACGAGCCGCGGGCCGCCGCCACCCTTCCGGGCGCGCAGCAGCGCGCCGCAGCCGTCACCGTCGCCACCCTGCCCGGTGCGACGCTCTGGCACGAGGGCCAGTTCGAGGGCCGCAAGGTCCGCCCACCCGTCTTCCTCGCCCGCCGCCCGCAGGAACCGCTTGACGAGCAACTCCGCACCTTCTACAGCCAGTTGCTCCCCGCCGCGGCCGCCGTACGCGAAGGCGACTGGCGCCTGCTCAACACCACCGGCTGGCCGGACAACGACACCCACCGCAACCTGCTCGCCTGGAGCTGGAGCAGCTCCAAAACGCGACACCTCGTGATCGTCAACTACTCCGACACCCCGTCCCAGGGACGAGTCCCCCTGCCCTGGCCCGACCTCGCCGGCCGCCCCTGCCGACTGACCGACCTGCTCACCGACCAGACCTACGACCGCGACGGCGACCGACTCCTCACCCCGGGCCTGTTCGTCGACCTGCCGGCCTGGCACTGCCACGTCCTGACCCCGAGCTGACCGGAGGCCGTGGTAGACAGCGACCATGACCTACGCACGCACCGCCGGCGGTCCGCGATGACCGCCGGCATCGACACCCCGGACCGGCGCGGCCGCACCGGCCTGGACCGCACCGGACTCGACCTGACCGGCAACCCCCGAGTGAAGGTGCGGGAGGTGGAACTGCTCTCCAGCCACTGGTACGTCGAGCGTGCCACCACCTTCGACTTCCGGCACGCCGACGGCACCTGGTCCACCCAGCAGCGCGAGACGCACGACCGCGGCAACGGCGCCACCATGCTGCTCTACGACACCGAACGCGAAACCGTCCTGCTCACACGGCAGTTCCGCTTCCCGGTGTACGTGAACGGGCACCCCGACGGCATGCTGGTCGAGACACCGGGCGGCCTCCTCGACGACGAGGACGAACACCCCGAACTCGCCGTGCGGCGCGAGGTGGTGGAGGAGACCGGCCACACCATCGGCGACGTCCAGCACGTCTTCGACGTCTATATGAGCCCGGGCTCGGTCACCGAACGGGTCAGCTTCTACGCCGCCGCCTACGGCCCCTCGACCCGCACTCACGAGGGCGGCGGCCTGGACGAGGAGGGCGAGGACATCGAGATCGTCGAACTCCCCTTCCGCCGGGCCCTGGAGATGATCCGCACCGGGGAGATCGTCGACGCCAAGACGATCATGCTGTTGCAGTGGGCGGCGCTTGAGGGCCCGTTCAGTAAGTAGTGCACGCGGGCCCCTTGACTTGAAGTGCGCTTCAAGCAGAAGACTCCCGTCCGTACCCGAAACCACGGGCACGGACGGGAGGACCCGGCATGAAGTACCGCACCATCGGAACAGACCCGCACACCAGCCGCGAGGTGAGCGTGCTCGCGCTCGGCGCGATGCTGTTCGGCTCACGGACGGACGAGGAGACGTCGTTCGCCCTGCTCGACCGGTACGTCGAGGCCGGCGGAAACTTCATCGACACGTCCGACAACTACGCCTTCTGGGAGGACGGTGGCCAGGGCGGCCAGAGCGAGGAACTCCTCGGCCGCTGGCGGCGCAGCCGCGGCATCGGCGAGGAGATCTTCATCGCGACCAAGCTCGGCGCCCGCCCGCTGGCCCCCGGCACCAGCTACATCGACAACCCGGAGGGCCTGTCGGCGAAGGTCATCCGCGAGTCCGCCGAACGCAGCCGCGAACGCCTCGGCGTCGACAAACTCGACCTGCTCTACGCCCATATCGACGACCCGACGGTGCCCCAGCGCGAGACGGTCGAGGGCTTCGCGGAACTGGTCGCCGAGGGCACGGCGGGACTGCTCGGCGTGAGCAACCAGGCCGCCTGGCGGGTGGAGCGGGCCCGCGCGATCGCCGCCGCGGCCGGGCTGCCGGGCTACGAGGTCCTCCAGTACGCGCACAGCTACCTGCGCCCGCGCTCCGACGTACCCGACGACTTGTTCCCGGACGGCAGCCTCGGCCATGCGGGACCCGATCTGCTGACGTATCTGCGGGCCGAGCCCACCCTGACCCTGGTCGCGTACTCACCGCTCCTGAGGGGCAGCTACACCCACCCCGACCGGCTGCCCGCGGACTACGACCACCCCGGCACCCCGGCCCGCCTCACCGTCCTGCACGAGATCGCCCGCGAGACCGGCGCCACCGCCAACCAGGTCGTCCTGGCCTGGCAGTTGGGCGCGGACCTCCCGATCATCCCGCTCGCCGGCGCCTCGACGCTCGCCCAACTGGACGAGAACCTGGCCGCGGTCGACCTGGAACTGACGGCGGAGCAGCGGGCCCGGCTGGACGCCGCGCACTGAGACCGCTCCCCTTACTTGGGCGGCAGACCCGCGGCGAAGGCGTACCCCTCGTCGATCCACGCGCCGAGTGTCTCGTCCTCGGTCACGGCCGAGGAGCCCACGACGACCCAGCCGCGCATCGGGCGGCCCGTCATGTCGAACAGACGGGCACCCGGCCGGGCCAGCGCGGTGTCCGTCGCGTCGGGGCCGGCGCGGACCATCAGGTCGTCCCCGGTCACGCCGACGGCCATGTTCCCGCGCAGCAGGAAGGCGATGCCGCCGAACATGTGCTTCTCGGCGACGTCGGGATCGGCGCCCAGGTGCAGCCGGATCCGTTCGGCGAGTCCTTCGTCGTACGCCATGGGGCCTCAATCCTCGGGTTCCGTGGGTTCCGCTCGTTGCGTGAGTCGGCGTTCGAGATCGCGGAGGCCCTTGCGCAGGGTGGAGCGAACGCGGGCCAGGGTGCCGGCCGGGTCCGGCTCGAAGGAGTACGTCACGTGCATGGGCATCGGGCCCGCCACCGACACCATGTCCAGCAGCCGGGGGAAGTCCCTGGGTCCAGTCCGCGTCGTGGCGCCACTCCATGGCGTACTCCGCCACCTGCTCGGGCGGCAGCGGGATCACGCGTGCCACGGACACGTCGATCGTCATCTTCCCAGGATCCCCGTGCCGGGCTGCGGGCGCGCGGCGTAAGGCATACGGCGTCCCGATATGACGGCTCCCTTACGCCTCCGCGCCAGAGCAGGACAAATCGCCGCCGCGGCGAGAGGCTGCTGCTGAGCCGCGGCTCGGACCGGCCCCGGCGATCCCGGCTGAAGGAGTACGCCCATGACCGCATCGCCCGCGACCGACGACACGTACCGCTTCGAGGACCTCACCGCCCTCTTCATCAACTGCACCCTCAAGCCCTCGCCCCAGCTCAGCCACACCCAGGGGCTGATCGACAAGAGTGCCTCGATCATGATGTCGCGCGGGGTCACCACCTCCGAGATCCGCGCCGTCGACCATGACATCGCCCCCGGCGTCTACCCCGACATGACCGAGCACGGCTTCACCACCGACGACTGGCCGGCGCTGTACGAGCAGGTGATGGCCGCGGACATCCTGGTCATCGCCGGACCGATCTGGCTCGGCGACAACAGCTCGGTCACCAAGCAGGTGATCGAGCGGCTCTACAGCTGTTCCTCTCTTCTCAACTCCGCCGGACAGTACGCCTATTACGGCCGGGTCGGCGGCTGCCTGATCACCGGCAACGAGGACGGCGTGAAGCACTGCGCGATGAACGTCCTCTACAGCCTGCAGCACCTGGGCTACACGATCCCGCCGCAGGCCGACGCCGGCTGGATCGGAGCGGCAGGCCCCGGACCGTCGTATCTGGACCCCGGATCGGGCGGCCCGGAGAACGACTTCACCAACCGCAACACCACGTTCATGACCTGGAACCTGATGCATCTGGCCGCCATGCTGAAGCGCGCCAAGGGCATCCCCGCCCACGGCAACCAGCGTTCCGAGTGGGACGCCGGTTGCCGCTTCGACGCGGAGAACCCTGAACACCGCTGAGTCCGTGCAGCCTGGTCTTCCGGCCCGACCTCCAGGACCACGGACGGCGTCAGACCTCGCCCACGGCGGTGGCCGCTGTCATCGCCCGGCCCTCCGGTAGCGCGTGAGAACGGTGGGGCCCGTCTGCTGCGCCGACTCGCACTCCAGGTGGACGGGTGGGGTGTCCGTGGGGAAGAGGCGGTCGCCGGTGCCGAGAATCGTGGGGAAGGTGATCAGGCGGTATTCGTCGATCAGGTCCTCGGCCATCAGCGCGTGGACGACGCTGAGGCTGCCGGCGACGACAACGTCGCGCTTCTCCTGCTTGACCGCGTCCACCAGGTCGCCCGTGAGCGTCTGCGAGTTCGCCCAGGCGGAGACATCGGTGAGGGTGCGGGTGGCGACCAGCTTCCGGGCGGCGTTCATGCGCGCGGCGAACGGGTCGTCGCGGCCCGGCCACAGCTGGGAGAACAGCTCCCAGGTGGTACGGCCCAGCAGCAGGACCCCCTCGTCCAGAGCGGCCCCGAGCCGGAACTTGTCCCCGGCCACCGCCTCGGGGCCGTGCCGGAACATCCAGCCGCCGCCAGGTGTGCCCGCGCGGCCGTCCGGGTCGGAGACGATGCCGTCCAGCGTGGTGAAGGCGATGACGATGACGCTCATGGCGTTGTCCTCTCGGATGTCTCGATCGGTGGTCACCGGTATGTACCGGCGCCACCGGCCGGACTCATCGCCCGCGGCCGAAGTCGTCCGAAGAAATCTCTCCGGGCAGGTCGAACGCCTCGAAGACGCGCGGGTCCGCGAAGACGACGTTCCGCGCGACCCGCCCGTCGGCCACCGTGAACACCTGCAGCGTGTGCAGCCGGTGGCCGCCGTCGTCCGTGGGCGCGTAGGCGGCGAGAGCGGGCTGTCCGCCGGCGGTGAGCTGCCGTGTGAGCCACCCCGTCCCGCGCATCGCGAAGACCCGCTCCATGAACAGGCCGTAGTCGCCGCGGCCCCGGTACCACAGCGGCACCGGCGGCATCTCCAGGACGGCCGCGTCGGTCAGCAGCCGCACCAGGGCGGGAACGTCGGCTGCCTCGAAGGCGCGCGCGTACCGCCGGACGGCCTCCCGCGCCTCGGCGTCGTCCGGCTCGTGGACCTCGTCCGGATCGCCCGCCTCGGCCACCGCGGCGCGGGCCCGCTGCAGCGAGCTGTTGACGGCGGCGACCGTCGTCCCGAGCTGCTCCGCGACCTCGGCGGCACTGAACTCCAGCACCTCCCGCAGCACCAGCACCGCGCGCTGCCGGGCCGGCAGCAGCTGCATCGCCGCCACCAGCGCCAGCCGCAGATCGGCCCGCGTCTCGACGTCGTAGCGGGCGTCGGGAAACGGCTGCAGCCACGGGATGTCGAAGGCCGGGGTGAGCGGCGCCCCCGGGTCCTCGCTCGGCGCACCGAGCCCGGACGGCAACGGCCGCCGCGCCCGCCCCTCCAGCGTGGTCAGACAGACATTGGTGGCGATCCGGTACAGCCAGGTCCGCACCGTCGCGCGCGAGGCGTCGTACCGCTCCCGGGCCTTCCAGGCCCGCAGCATCGTCTCCTGCACCAGATCCTCGGCCTCGTGGAACGAGCCCACCATCCGATAGCAGTACGCCACCAACTCGCCCCGGTACGGCTCAAGGTCCATGGGGGTCATCATGCCCGGCATGGACCGTGCGGCTGCCTTCAGCCCGGTTGGAAGAACGCGAGCAGTTTGCGGGCGGGGTCCGGTGACGACAGGAGCTGCTGCATACGCGCGGACTGGCGGCCGGCGGCGCCGGTGCGTTCGAACATCTCGCGCTCGTACTCCTTGACCGCGGCGGGAAAGTCGTCCGGATGCGCGGCCAGCGCGAGCCCGAGCAGGGCGCCGTCGAGCAGTGCCATGTTGGCGCCCTGCCCCACCGGTGGCATCAGGTGCGCGGCATCGCCGAGCAGTGTGACGTCCGGCCTCGGCGGCCAGGTCAGGCCGACCGGGAGAGTGGTGATCGACCGCGGCAGGACCGTGTCGTCGCAGGCTGCGATCAGTGCCGTGAACCGGGGGGCCCAGTCGGCGAACAGGTCGATCAGCCGCCCCCGGGCGGCCGCCGGGTCACCGAAGGGGATCCCACTGGTGGCGAACCAGTCCTCGGCCGTGTTGTGCCAGCTCAGGTAGACGCGTACGCGGCCGTCGCCGTTGCGCTGCGCCGACAGGGACTGTCCGTCGCCGAGCACCCAGTAGTTGCCGCGCCCGACCATCGCCGCGAGGTCCGGGTGGGTGCGGTCGATGTCGGGAATGCCGAGCTCGACGATGTTCTGGCCGGTGTGCGCCGGTCGGGCGTCGGTGAGCAGTGCACGGACCCGGGACTGCGCGCCGTCGGCGCCGACCAGCAGGTCGTACGTCGCACTGCTGCCGTCGGCGAAGCGCAGCAGGCCGTTGTCGGCGGACTCGACCGCGTGCCCCCAGCGCACCGTGTCGTCGGGCAGGGAGTCCAGCAGCAGGTTGCGCAGATCGGCGCGGTCGACCTCGGGTCGGGCGAGCGGGGCGTCGTCGGGCGTGTCCTCCTGGAGCAGCAGGGTGCCGTCCGGTTCGAGAAGGCGCATGTCCTGGCCTTCACCACGGGCCATCGCGTAGAACTGGTCCATCAGTCCGGCCTCGCGCAGTGCACGCCGGCCGGAGTGGATGTCGAGCATGCCGCCCTGACCGCGCGCATCGCGTGACGAGTCACGTTCGTACACGACGGTGTCGATGCCGTGCACGTGCAGCACCCGGGCAAGTGCCAGGCCGCCCAAGCCGGCTCCGACGATGGCGATGGTTGCCGCCCCCGAGCCCCTGCCCTCTTCTGTCCCACCGGCGGGTTCCGGCCGGCCTACCAGCGGGTTCACCGGCGGAGCCGGGGTGCGAGGACCGTGCGAACGGCCTTGGCCACCTTGCTCGCGGGGGAGCCGTCGTCCTCTTCGGGCTCCGGTTGCAGCGTGCGCTCGATCTGCTGCAGCAGCTGGTTGGCCGACCGCCAGAGCGGGACGAACAGGCCGGCGACCGGCCCGACGCCCTGGATCGGGCCGCCGGACAGCTCGGTCACCTTCTTGGCCGCCGTGACCGTTGCCTGGTCCCGCAGGATCAGGTGCACCTCGCCGTCGACCAGCCGGATCTCCATCTTGCGCGCGGCGGCTTCCTCCGGGTTCGCGTCCGTGGTCGTCTCCGGATCCAGTTCGTCGATCTTGGCGGCTACGGCGTCCGGGTCGACGCCGAGTTCGCGCAGCACCCTGGCCGCCATGCTGTTCTCCGCCCGCAGCATCGCCTCCAGCAGGTGATGACTGCCGACGGGTGCGTCACCGGCCAGCGCGCTCGCGGTGGACATGGTGTCCTTGGTGGCGGGTGTGCCGGCGGGCCATGGGCCCGCAGCGAGGTCCTGCGATCCCTCCACGGAGGCCAGCACCGCGGCACGGACCTTGCTGACCGGACGGATCCGCTCGGCGAGCACCTTCGCGCCGACGCCCTCACCCTCCCTGACCAGGGCGAGCAGGATGTGTTCCGTACCGACGTGGTGGTGGTGCAGTCGCTGCGCCTCGCGCAGAGCGCGTTCCAGCGTCTTCTTCGCCTGCGGTGTGAACGGGATATGGCCGTTCAGCTCCTGCGTGCCGGGCTTGACGACCGCGGCGATGTCGATCTGCGCCGCTTCCTTGCCGTACCCGAGCTGGTGCAGGACCTTCGCTGCCATGCCGTCCGGCACCTCGAGCAGCCCCAACAGGAGGTGCTCCGTGCCGATGTAGTCGTGCTTGAGCAGCCTCGCCTGCTCCTGAGCAGCGACAACCACCTGACGGGCTTTGCCCGTGAACCTTTCGAATGTCATGGTTCCATGGTCCCAACCCTGTCAATACACTGTTATTGACAGGGTCACGGTGTCGAAGGGAGGGTCTGATGGAGTCGTCACCGTCGGACTGGGAGGACCGGCTCGCGCGCTGGCAGAGCGAGCTGGAGCTGTTCGAGCAGCTGGACGAGAAGCCCTGGGTCACGCTGGCCAAGGCCGAAGCCGAGACCGGTGTTTCCCGCTCGGCCCTGCGGTCCTGGTACCGCAACGGCGAGATCCGGTCCCGGCTGGTGGACGGCCCGAACGGGCCGCAGCGCCTGGTCCAGCTGGACGCGGTGATCGAGCGCGCCGCCGCGTCACCGCGCATTCAGCGCCGGGCGGAGCGGGAGGTCAGCCTGGAGGCCCAGGTCACCCTGCTACGACACCGGGTCGACCAGCTGGAACTGCGGCTGGCCGCGCTGGAGCGGAAGTGACCGCCTGCTCAGCCGTCAGCGAACGACCGCAGGGGTTGGAAGGGGCGAGCATCGAGAAGGTGTTCGACGGCGAGCGGGTCGCCGCCGGTGCTGGAGGAGTTCGAGGTGCCGAGCCGGGCGGCGTGGCCGCCCCTGCCCCCGGCTCCGCCGTGCCGGGTGGACCGGGAGGTGGAGGACGGTGGCGTGCTGGACTTCGGCGGCGGCGCAGTGGTGGTCGCGGTCCCCGGGCACGCGGACGGGTCGATGGCCCTTCATCTGCCCGAGCCGTAGCGTCGCTGCACCGCCTGGCCGAGCTGGAGGCCGACACGACGTGACGAAGGTCAGGGTTCGTGCCCGGACAGCCAGGTCCTCGCTTCCCCGCACCGAAGCGGCGAAGCTGGATGCATGCTGCTCCTGAACGAGCCGAAGGAGAGCGGTCCATGAGTGCACTCCCCACCGAACGATCCCTGCGCACCACCCCCGAAGGCCTCCTGTGGGAGCCCAGCGAACGCTGGGTGCGTGGCCGCAAGGGTGAGGTCACCGTCGTCGACAGCCGGCACCCCGTCCTCGTCTGGGAGCCCTCGCTGCCCGTGCCGCAGTACGCCTTCCCGCGCGCCGACGTACGCGAGGACCTGCTGCGCACCGCGAAGAACCCGCGTACGGGCGCCCACACCGGATCCAGGATCTTCTACGACCTCGAAGTCGACGGTGAGCTGCTGGAGAACGCAGCCTGGACCTTCCCGGCCGCCGACCTGGCCGAGTACATCGCCTTCGAGTGGTTCCGGCGCAGCGGCAGGGGCCTGGACCACTGGTACGAGGAGGAGGAAGAGATCTTCATCCACCCCCGTGACCCGCACAAGCGGGTGGATGCCATCCCGAGCAGCCGCCATGTCCAGGTCTCGGTCGGCGGCATGCCCGTCGCCGACACCCGCCGGCCCGTGCTGCTCTTCGAGACCGGTCTGCCGACCCGCTACTACATTCCGCGCGAGGACGTCCGCCTCGACCTCCTCGAAACCACCGAGCACCACACCGGCTGCCCCTACAAGGGCACGGCGCAGTACTGGTCGGTGCGGGGCGAGGCCGACGTACCGCCGAACATCGTCTGGAGCTACCCGGACCCGCTGCCCGCCGTGGGCACGATCAAGGGACTCCTCGCGTTCTACAACGAGGTGGCCGACATCACCGTGGACGGGGAGCGCGTGGAGCACCCCGTCACACCCTTCAGCGCGATGCTCAGACTGAGCAGCCGACGTGGGCGAGGGCCTGCCTGAGCAGCACCCCGTGCCCGCCGGGCATCTCGCTCTGGACCGCTTCCGACACGGCGTCCTGCGGGCTGAACCACACCAGGTCCAGGGCGTCCTGCCGGGGCCGGCAGTCCCCGGTGACCGGGACGACGTAGGCCAGGGACACGGCGTGCTGACGCGGGTCGTGGTACGGCGTGATGCCCTGCGTCGGGAAGTACTCCGCGACCGTGAAGGGCTGCAGGGAGGCCGGGATCCGGGGCAGCGCCACCGGGCCGAGGTCCTTCTCCAGGTGGCGCAGCAGGGCGTCGCGGACCCGCTCGTGGTGCAGGACGCGACCGGAGACCAGGGTCCGGCTGACCGTCCCGTCCGGGCCGATGCGCAGCAGCAGGCCGACACTGGTCACTTCGCCGCTGTCGTCGACGCGCACGGGCACGGCCTCGACGTACAGGATCGGCATACGGGCGCGAGCCAGCTCGAGGTCGTCGGGGCTGAGCCAGCCCGGCGTGGTTTCGGTCATGTCAGACATTGCTTGATCATACTTTCAGGAGGGGCCGGAAAGGCCGTAGACCCGGCTGGCATTGTGTGCTCCCGCCCACTCCGCGAACCGCAGCGCGTCGGGCAGACCCAGTTCGTCGGAATCCACCCGGTCCTGCAGCAGACCGGCCAGACCGCGGCGGAAGGCGAGCGCGCCCAGACAGTAGAACTCGGCCACACCGTACGCGTCGGAGCTGTACAGCAGCTTGCGGAACGGTGTGATCTCCAACGCCTCCTCCAGGACAGCCCGGGCGCGCGCCGGGCCGACGTGGTGGAGGGTGAGGCCCACGTCCAGGTACACGTGCTCGAACACCGCGGCCAGATAGGCGGCCTGGCGCTGGTACGGCCAGCAGTGCAGGAACAGCACGGGGATGGTGCCGGTGGTCAGGTGCAGCCAGTCGGTGAGGTGGGTGGGGTCGACGCGGTGCAGACGGATGTCGTTGTCGCCGAAGCCGGTGTGGAGCTGGAGGGGGAGACCGAGGCCTACCGCGGTCCACAGCAGGTGTCGTACGAGGACGGGATCGTCCAGGCGGCCGCCTCGCGCGAGCCACTTCCGGGCCGCCTCGGTGACCTCTGTGGCGGACGGAGGGGCCGGGTCCAGGTCGAAGCCCGTGCGGTACGCGGCCACGGACTTCACCGCCACCACGCCCGGCCGCCGTACGGCCTCCAGCGCGGCCGCCTGAAAGGCGTCGCCGTAGTCGTCGGGCTCGACGCCCCGCGCCGCCACCGTCTCGGCGACGCCTTCCAGCCGTACGACCTCGTACGCCGTCCCGCCTGCGGTCTCGGCGAGTTCCGCGGGCGTGGTGAGGCGCTGCGGCGCGTACCCGGTGTCCACGCAGAAGGTGCTGGTCCGGGCGGCGGTGAGGAAGCGGCGGTGCACTTCGCGCGAGCCCAACTCGGTGCGCCGGGCCAGGTATTCATCGGGCGGTGCGTGGCGCGGCAGGTCCAGCAGCGGGGCGCAGTGGCGGCGGATCGCCACACCGACCGGGCTGTCGAAGCGGGAGATGCCGGGCCAGGCCGCACCCTCGGTGATCAGGTCCTCGAAGTCCTCCCGGGGCAGGTCGGCGGTGACGACGCCGTGGCAGTGGTGGTCCACCAACTCCAGCGCGTCCAGCGCCTCTTGGACCGGGCCGGTCATGGTCAGTACTTCCAGCGGTACGCCGCCGCCACCCGCTCGTCGTCCAGCCCGTGCGCCGCCGCGATCTCCCCTTGCCGTACGGCGATCACGGCGTCCGCGAGGACCGGGCCGAGCGTGGCCCGCAGCAGTCCGTCCTTGCGGAACTCCTCGACGGACTCGGCGAGCGAGGTCGGCAGGCGGCGTACACCCCGGGCCGCCGCGTCCGCGGGTTCGAGGCGGGCCGGATCGCCGGTGATCTCCTCGGGCAGGGGCGCGGACGAGGTCAGGCCGTCCAGTCCGGCCGCGATGAGGCAGGCGAGGGCGAGGTAGGGGTTGGCGGCCAGGTCGACCGGCTTGACCTCCAGGTTCGCGGCCTGCTCGCGCAGGCCCGCCGTGCCCGTGACGATGCGCACCGCGGCCTCACGGGTCTCGCGGCCCCACGCGGTGAACACCCCGGCCCACTGGGAGGGTTTGAGGCGCAGATAGCTCGCCGGGCTGGGTGCGGTCACCGCCGTCAGGGCCGGGAGGCGGGCGAGCAGTCCGGCCGCGAAGGACTCGGCGTCGGCGGTCATGCCGTAGCGGTCCTCGCCCCCGGAGTGCAGGTTGACGCCGTCGCGCCAGGCGGAGAGGTGGACGTGGCCGCCGTTGCCGACGCCCTGCGCGAAGACCGCCGGGGCGAAGGACACCACCAGTCCGTGGCGCCGGGCGACGGCGCGGATGGTCTGCCGTACCAGCACGCTCCGGTCGGCCGCCGCGACCGGGTCCAGGGCGCCCACCGAGATCTCGAACTGCCCGGCCGCGTACTCGGGATGGATCTGCTCGACGTCCACGCCCTGCGCGGCGAACGCGGCCAGCAGGTCGGCCGTGTAGTCGCTGAGCTCGACCTGGCGGGTGGCGCTGTAGGCGGGACCTGAGGTCGCGGGTACGAAGTCGCCGCCCTCCGCGGGGCCCTGCCCGACGGCCCACTCGACCTCGATGCCGGCCTTGAAGGTGAGGCCGTGCCGGTCGGAGGCCTCGGAGACGACGCGGCGCAGGACCGTGCGGCTGCAGCCCGGGTGGGGCTCGCCCTCCTGTGTGATCCGGTCGACCGGCGCCCACGCCCAGCCGGGCTGTCCGGCCAGGACGACGAGTCGGTCGAGGTCGGGGTAGAGGCGCAGGTCGCCGTCCGGGGAGCCCAGGACGTCGGTGGAGACGATGGAGTCGTTCGCCAGGAACGTGTCGAACACCGGTGACATGCCGACGCCCCAGGCCGCCGCCGAGGCCAGCTTGGCCGTCGGGACGGTCTTGACCCGGGCGACCCCGGCGGTGTCGACGTAGGCCAGCACGATGCCGTGCACGCCCCGCTCGGACAGTTCGCCGCTGAGCGCGGTGGCCCGTTCGACGTCACCGGGGCGCCCGCCGGGGACGGGGTCGGCAAGGGTCGTCATACGTCCTCCACGCTCGGAACGTCCGTCAGGGCTGTTCCGTCAGGGTTTCACGGCCACCGCCCCGAACTGCGGTACCACGGCGGGCGATCCGGGCTCGGCACGCCACTGCGAGCACGACACCAGGCCCGGCTCCAGGAGGTCCAGCCCGTCGAAGAACGCGGCGATGTCCTCTCCGCTGCGGGCGGTGATCGGCGGGGTGGCGTTCTCGTTCCAGAACTTCATCGCCGGGATCTGGCCCGCGCCGCCCAGGTCGTCGTCGAAGGTGGGGTGGGTGAGGACCAAAAAGCTGCCGGAGGGCACCGCGGCGACGACCTTCCGTACGATCTCGCGCGCCTTCTCGGTGTCCAGTACGAAGTTGAGGATGCCCAGCATCATCACCGCGACCGGCCGGCTGAAGTCGAGGGTGCGGGAGGCGCGTTCGAGGATGGCGTCGGGGTCGTGGACGTCGGCGTCGATGTAGTCGGTGACCCCCTCGTGGGTGCCCGTCAGCAGGGTGCGGGCGTGGGCGAGCACGATGGGGTCGTTGTCGACGTAGACGATCCGGGCGTCGGGGGCGATCCGCTGGGCGATCTGGTGGGTGTTGTCCGCGGTCGGCAGCCCGGTGCCGATGTCCAGGAACTGCCGCACCCCGCGCTCCTCGGCCAGGAACCGCACCGCACGGCCCAGGAACCAGCGGTCCGCGCGGGCGATCTCCCGGATGATCGGGAACATTCCGGCGACGTGTTCGCCGACCTGCTGGTCGACCTCGTAGTTGTCCTTGCCGCCGATCCAGTAGTTCCACACGCGCGCGTTGTGCGCCACACCGGTGTTCAGCCTCGCCGACCCGCCCGGGGTGTGGCTCTCACTCACAACTCTGCTCCTTCTCAACACCTGCGGCTGTTGCCGCCATTGTGCCGCCCGGTGATCACGCTGTCCCGGAAATCGACCGATCAGGTGTGCGGAACGGGCCGGTTGACCGGCCGTCAGCCGGTCCGGCCGGGACCGGCGGCGGGCGTCTTGCCGCTCTGGACGTCCTTCAGCCGCTGGGCGCCCGTGCGCACCGCCGACTCCAGGGAGGAGTGCGCGCCCCCGGCCAGGCCGCCGGCGGTGACGGTGATCGCGTCGTTGCCCACGCGTACGGCGGCCACGTCCAGGGTGAGGGTGGCGGGTTCGCCGTTCGCGGTGCCCTGCACCGTCACGTGCAGGCCCTGCCGGGCGTCGCCCTGCTTGGGCACCGAGGCGGTGGTCACCTGGACCGTCCGCTTGCCGCCCTTGGCGTCGGTCGCGGTGAACTGGTCGCACTTGACCGGCAGGGTCTTCAGCCAGGCCAGCGCGGCGCTCAGCCGGACGGGGTTGTAGGCGGCGACCTGGTAGAGGAGGCGGGAGTCGCCCTGCTCGAAGCCGGTCAGCGCGGACGCGCCGGTCGGCTCGCCCAGCAGGTCGTCGTCGTAGAGCGCGTCGAGGAACCGCTGGCAGTCGGCTGCGTCCGCCTTCGCGGTGAGGAACTGGGCGACGGCGACCTTCCCGATGAGCAGGGTGTCGCCCCAGGCGGCGGCGCCCTTGACCTGGTTCCAGTCGCCCTCCAGGTCGTCCTCGGTGATGAGCGCGGCCTGTGCCCCGGCCCGGGTCAGGCGGGGCGGGGCCGACGTACGGGTGGGGACCGGGGCCGACGTACGGGCCGCGAGCGGGGTGGCCGTGGCGTCGGAGGCCTGGGAAGCGTCGCCGTCGCCCGAGCACGACGCGAGGGCCAGCAAGGTGCTCACCGCCACGGCCGAGGCGAGCGCACGCACGAGAGGGGACGGGCGACGGATCATCGCGGATGCCTCCGGAGCAGCTGGGGACCTCCCTTCAGCGCACCACCGGCCCTAGCGCCCCACGAGGCACGACGGCCCGTTCGGGTGAGCGGGCCGTCAGGGCGTTCCCCGCTCCGCGTGCACGCGCACCCTGCGCCCGCCGCACTCGGGGCAGACCGCCTCCGCAAGCGGAGACCGCACGGCCCGGCCCGCCTCGTCGACGTACTCCTGGGTGGTCAGGCCCGAGGGATCCAGCGGGTCGGTGAAGAACATGAGCTGGAAGTCGGCCTTCCAGGTGTGACCGCAGTCCATGCAGTCGAAGCCGTAGGTCTCCGGCACCGAGGGGGGATCCGCCGTCATGGACCCGGTCCGTTGCCCGGTGCGGAGAAGTACATGCCTCCAGCGCACAACGCCCCACCCCGCACGGCAACTCGAACGCCCCGCCCGGCATGCCCGCACGCCCGCCCCCGGCGAAACTGACCCCATGCCGACGCACACCGAGGAGTGACCATGCTGCCCGGATTCCTCGCCAGGGCGGTCGCGTTGCTGCTCGGCCGGCAGGGCCGCTCCCTGCACCTGAAGGCGGCGGGCGGGGCGACGGCCGTGCTGGGCGTGGTGATGCTCATCGGCTCGTGGGCCGTCGTCGCCGCCGAACACGACGCACCGCGCGCCAATCTGCGGACGTACCCCCAGGCCCTGTGGTGGTCGATCGAGACGGCCACCACCGTCGGGTACGGCGACTTCTACCCGGTGACCCTCGGCGGCCGCGTCATCGGCGCCGTCGTGATGGTCGTCGGGATCACCACATACGGCATGGTCACCGCGGCCCTCGCCACCTGGTTCGTCGGACGGGAGCAGAAACGCCGTCACCATCTCGCCCTGCATGCCCAGGAGTTGGGCGAGGAGACCGCCCGTGCCCTGCACGAACGCTTCGACCGGCTGGAGCGGATGGTCGCCGGGAGCGGCGAGCGGAACTGAGGGCAGGCGTCTGCCTTGCTACCTGTGAGTACCCTGCCGTGTGACTTCTGTGACACCTGAGGTACGGTCCCCCGGGGGTTCGCGGGTACCCGCATGCCGCGGACCGTTGCGGGCGGTGTCGAAGGGGGCGGCGAAAGCATGGAGTTCCACTTGGTCGACGAGGACAGCGCGGAGCGGGCGGGCACGCCGCTGGAGGACCTGGCTCCGGAACCCCTGCTGACCCGGGACTACGAGACCCGTCCCGCGCTCGTCTACGAGCGGCTGCGGGAGCGCCACGGCCCGGTCGCACCGGTCGACCTGCTGGGCGTGCCGGCGTGGCTCGTGCTCGGCTATCGCGAGTCGCTGCAGGTGCTCCAGGACGACGCAGGCTGGCCCAAGGGCCTGGAGAACTGGCGGGCGAGGACGGAGGGCCGGGTGCCCGCCGACTGGCCGCTCGGTCCCTCCCTGGAGGTCAACCACGTGCTGATCCAGGGCGGCTCCGGCTACCGCACGCTGCGCGGCGCTTGGGACACCGCCCTGCGACCCTTCCAGGACGCGCGGGGCCCCCAGGCCAAACGGCTCAAGGCGGCCGTCACCGGATACGCCGACGAGCTGATCTCCCTGCTCGCCCAGGGCGGCGGCACGGGCATGGCCGACCTGTCGGCGCAGTTCTCCCGCCCGCTCCCGCTGATGGCGGCGAGCCATCTGCTCGGCTTCCCCGGCTCGCAGGGCGACGACGCCCTGATGGACATGTGGCGGGTGCTGGACGCAGGCCCCGACGCCGAACCCGCCCTGGAACGCCTGCTGGTGACGCTCACCGAACTAGCCGCCGCCAAGATCGAGAAGCCGGGCGACGACTTCCCCTCCCACCTCCTCGCCGCCCACCCGGACCTGTCCGTCGACGGGCTGGCCCGCGAGCTGTTCATGCTGCTCGGCATGACCTCCGACCATGTCGGCATCCTCATCTCGAACACCGTCGTCGAGGTGATCGCAGGAGAGAACGAGGGCGGGGTCCGCACCACCCTGTCCGCAGGCATGGTGCGCGAGACCATGAACCGCGTGGTCATGCGCAAGCCGCCGCTGGTCAACTTCGTGCCGAGGTTCGCGGCCGCGGACACCCGGCTCGGCAACTACACCATCCGCGCCGGCGACCCCGTGTGGGTCTCGTCCGCCGCCGCCCATGCCGACCCCCTGTTCGCCGGCCAGATGGCACCGGGTTCCAGCATCAGCAGCCGCGCCCATCTGTCGTGGGGCGCGGGCCCCCGCCAGTGCCCGGCCCGCGAGCTGGCGTCGACGATCGCGGCAGCGGGCGTCAGCCGCGTCTTCGAACGCTTCGGGCACCTGGAACTCGCCCTGCCCGTCGACCAACTACCTTGGCGCTCCTCGCCGTTCATGCGGGGGCTGCGCTCGCTGCCGGTGCGGTACGAGCTGTCCGGGCCGCCACTGCCCCTGGCGCCGGCGCCCGCGGCGGACGTACCGGATGCACCGCCGGCACCGGACCAGGCCGCCAAGCGGCGCTCGTCGCTGTGGCGCTACCTCACGGGCCTGATCCGGTCCGGAAGCTGAGCGTCCGCGCAGCTCGCGTAGGGTGACGGGACCGCCGTAAGCCGTCCGGCGCCCCGTCGCGCCCCACCGGAAGCAGGTCATGTCCCCCGCCGCCTCACCCCTCCGCACCGCCTCCGGCCTGCCCACCGGCCCCGCCGACATACGCCTGGTCGTCACCGACATGGACGGGACGCTGCTGGACGACGCCAAGCGGATCCCGCCCGGCCTCTGGGAGACGCTGGCCGAACTGCGTCGGCGCGGAGTGCTGTTCAGCCCGGCGAGCGGGCGGCAGTACGCCACGCTGGCGCGGGAGTTCGCCGAGGTCGCCGAGGGCATGGTGTTCATCGCGGAGAACGGCACCTATGTGGTGCGGGACGGCGTGGAGCTCAGCTCGGACCCGCTGGAGCCCGGTGTCGCGGCCCGCGTCGTGCAGGCCGTACGGCGTCTGGTCGCCGAGGGTGTCGACGTGGGCGCCGTCGTCTGCGGCAAGCGCTCCGCCTACGTCGAGCGCAGCGACGAGGCGTTCCTGGCCGAGGTGCGCAAGTACTACGTCGAGCACCGCGTCGTCGAGGACGCCACCGCGCTCGACGACGACGTCATCAAGGTCGCCCTCTTCGACTTCGGCTCCGCCGCGCACACCACCGCGCCCGCGCTTCAGTCCTTCACCCCGACCCACCAAGTGGTCGTCTCCGGCGAGCACTGGGTCGACGTCATGAACCGCACCGCCAACAAGGGCTCTGCCCTCCGCCGCCTCCAGCACGAACTGGGCATCACGCCCGCCCAGACCATGGTCTTCGGCGACTACCTCAACGACCTGGAGATGCTGGACGCCGCCGAGTGGTCCTTCGCCATGGCCAACGCCCACCCGGACGTCATCGCACGGGCACGGCACCTGGCCCCGTCCAACAACGACAACGGAGTGCTGCGCACCGTCGCGCGCGTGCTGAACCTCTAGGCACTCGGCTGCGCACACCCCTTCTGCCAGGCCCAGGCCGTGATCTCGACCCGACCGGGCGTCCAGTGGTGACCGCACTCGGCGGCGGCCTGCACACGGGGCCGCGCGCCGGGGCAGGCTGGGAGGCACGGTCGGTCTTCCCGGCGCGCCTGCGCCGCCCCCCGCACTTCGCTCCTCGCCTGAGGCCCTGGCGTCACGGCCGGCCCCCGCTGTTCAATGGTGCTGCACATGTCCGCCCGAGAGGGGAGCACCCGTGTCCCCTGCCGCCGTGCCGCCCGTCGGCGCACGCATCCGGCAGGCACGCCTGGCCAAAGGCGTGAGCCTGCGCGCCCTCGCGCGGGAGGTCGGTGTCTCCGCGAGCCTGGTCTCCCAGATCGAGACCGGCAAGAGCCAGCCGTCGGTGAGCACGCTGTACGCCATCACCACCGCACTGTCGATCTCCGTGGAGGCGCTCTTCGACGGCTATGAGGGCGAGCTCCCCGCATCGCCGGTCGTGGCCGCGGCCGCCGCCCCCGCCACCGTCCTGCACGCCCTCGCGGCCTTCGCCGCCGACCCGGGCCGACGCATCGGACCGCTGGTCACACCGGGGGAGCGGGAGCTGCTGGAGCTGGACTCGGGGGTCGTGTGGGAGCGGCTCGGGCGTGTTCCGGGCACGGACGTCGACTTCCTGCTGGTGACCTACCGGCCCGGCGGCTCCTCCTCCAGCTCCGGCGGCCTGATGCGGCACACCGGCACCGAGTACGGCTATCTGACCTCGGGTGAACTGGTCCTCACCCTCGGCTTCGACGAGTACACGCTGGGCCCCGGTGACGCCGTCTGCTTCGAGTCGACGACCCCGCACCGCTACCGGAATGATGGAACTGAACCGGCCGTCGGGGTCTGGTTCGTGTTCGGCCAGAGTGTTCAGTAACACTTGACACCTGCCCGGTGTGGTCGTTCACTCCGGAGTGGGGGTGGTCGCCATGGCGATCCGCACATATGGACCCAACGCCGTCGACTGGGAAGAGCGCATCGACCTGGACCGGCTGCGCAAGCAGCGCCTGGCCCGGCTCAACGAGACCCTGAACCGCTCCTCGCTGGGCGCGGTGCTCAGCTTCGACTTCGCCAACATCCGCTATATGACCGCCACGCACATCGGCACCTGGGCGATGGACAAGCTGATCCGCTTCGCCCTGCTGGTGCGCGGCGGCGAACCGGTCGTCTGGGACTTCGGCTCCGCGGCCCGCCACCACCAGCTGTACAACCCGTGGCTGGACTACAGCGACGGCAAGGGCGGCCCGCCCACCGGCGCCCGCGCCGGCATCTCCACCCTGCGCGGCGCCTTCCACCCGGAGGCGGGGATCGCCGAGGACGTCGCCGCCAAGATCGCCACCGAGCTGCGCGAGCACGGCCTCGCGGGCGAACCGCTCGGCATCGACGTCGCCGAGATGCCGATCCTTGCCGCCCTGCGCGCCGAGGGCATCGACGTCGTCGACGGCCAACAGGTCTTCCTGGAGGCCCGCCGCACCAAGACCCGCGACGAGATCTCCCTGCTCACCCAGGCGTGCGCGATGGTCGACGCGGCCTACGAGGAGCTGTACGGCTACCTGCGCCCGGGCGTGCGCGAGAACGAGTGCGTCGGCCTGGTCAGCAAGGTCCTCTACGACCTCGGCAGCGAGTACGTCGAAGGCGTCAACGCCATCTCCGGCGAACGCTGTTCACCCCACCCGCACGTCTACAGCGACCGCCTGATCCGCCCCGGCGACCCCGCCTTCTTCGACATCCTGCACAGCCACCTCGGCTACCGCACCTGCTACTACCGCACCTTCGCGGTCGGCAGCGCCTCCCGCGCCCAACGGGACGCGTACGTCCGCTGCCGCGAGTACATGGACCAGGCCATCGCCCTCGTCCGCCCCGGCGCCACCACCGCCGACATCGTCCAAGTGTGGCCGCGCGCCGAGGAGTTCGGCTTCGCCGACGAGACCGCCGCCTTCGCCCTGCAGTACGGCCACGGGGTCGGCCTGTCGATCTGGGAGAAGCCCATCTTCAGCCGGCTGGTCTCCCTCGACCACCCCGAAGTCCTCGAAGAGGGCATGGTGTTCGCCCTGGAGACCTACTGGCCGGCCGCCGACGGCTGGTCCGCGGCCCGCATCGAGGAGGAACTGGTCGTCACCGCCCACGGCTGCGAGGTCATCACCAAGTTCCCCGCCGAGGAACTGCTGGTGGCGGGCCGCAAGTACTGGACGGTCGGCGGCGAGCTCAACACCCGGCGCGAGGCCCAGTCCCACCTCAACACCCCTACCAGCGGGGGCACTTGATGGCTGACCGCGACGAACTCCTCACCCTGTACGAGCAGATGGCCGTCATCCGCCGTACGGAGAAGGCCGCCCACGACCTGTTCCTGTCCGGACTGGTCAAGGGCACCACCCACCTCGCCGCCGGGCACGAGGCGATCGCCGTCGGCGCGAGCGCAGCCCTGCGCCCCGACGACTACGTCTTCGCCACCTACCGCGGCCACCACCACGCGATGGCCCGCGGCGCCACCCCCGAGGAGTGCCTCGCCGAACTCATGCAGAGGGCAACGGGGTTGTGCAGGGCCAAGGGCGGCTCCATGCACCTCACCAAGGCGGACGCGTTCATGCTCGGCTCGTACGCCATCGTCGGCGCCCACCTGCCGATGGCCGTCGGCGCCGCATGGTCGGCCCGGCTGCGCGGGACGCAGCAGGTGGCCGTCGCCTTCTTCGGCGACGGCGCCACCAACATCGGCGCCTTCCACGAGGCGCTCAACCTGGCAGCCGTATGGAAGCTGCCGGTGCTGTTCGTCTGCGAGAACAACCTGTACATGGAGTACACGCCGATCGCCGACGTCACGGCCGTCGCCCGCCCGGCGGCCGACCGGGCGCCCGCGTACGGCATCCCCGGCGAGGTCGTCGACGGCAACGACGTCGTCGCCGTGAAGGAGGCGGTCGCCCGCCTCGCCGGGCGGGCCCGGGCGGGAGACGGGCCTGCTCTGCTGGAGGCCGAGACCTACCGCCACTTCGGGCACAGCCGCGCCGACCCGGCCACCTACCGTCCGGCCGAGGAGGTCGAACGCTGGCTCAAGCACGACCCGTTGGACGTCGCCCGCGGACGCCTCGTCGAGCTGGGGGCGGACGAGGCGACGGTCACCGCGGCCGACGAGCGCGCCCGTGACCTCGTACAGCAGGCGGTCGAGGCGGCGAAGAACGCGCCGCCGCCCGATCCCGGCGAGGCGCTGACCGACGTATGGGCGGACGGAGGTGCGGCATGGCGGACGTGAGCTCGGACCGTGACGTCATCACCTACCGCGAGGCGGTCGCCGAGGGCATCGCGCGGGAGATGCGCCGCGACCCTGCCGTGGTCTGCCTCGGCGAGGACATCGGCGAGGCCGGTGGGGTGTTCAAGACGACCGTCGGGCTGCTGAAGGAGTTCGGGCCCGAGCGGGTGTGGGACACGCCCATCTCCGAACAGGCCATCGTGGGCGCGGCGATGGGCGCCGCGATGACCGGGATGCGGCCGGTCGCCGAGATCATGTTCTCCGACTTCCTGGCCTGCTGCTGGGACTACCTCGCCAACGAGATACCGAAGGTGCGGTACATGACGGGCGGTCAGGTCACCGTGCCGCTCGTGGTGCGCACCGCCAACGGCGGCGGTCTCGGCTTCGGAGCCCAGCACTCGCAGGCCACGGAGAACTGGGCGCTGACCGTCCCGGGGCTGAAGATCGCGGCCCCCGCCACGCCCGCCGACGTCATCGGCATGATGGCGGCGGCCATTCGCAGTGACGACCCCGTGGTCTTCTTCGAGCACAAGGGGCTGCTGGCGAGCAAGGGTGCGCCCGCGCCGCCGGATCACGTGGTCGAGCTGGGCCGCGCCACTGTGGTGCGCGAGGGCGCCGACGTGACACTGGTCGCGCTCGCCTCCATGGTCCCGGTGGCGCTGCGGGCCGCCTCGCGGCTGTCCGCAGAGGGCATCGACACCGAGGTCGTCGACCTGCGCTGCCTCGTCCCGCTCGACGTCGCCACCGTCCTCGCCTCCCTGGCGAAGACCTCGCGGCTGGTGACCGTCGAGGAGAACCCCTACCAGGGCGGCTGGGGCGCCACCCTCGTGTCGATCGTCGCCGACGAGGGCTTCACGCTGCTGGACGCGCCGGTGCGCCGGGTGGCGGGGGAGTGCGTGCCGCTGCCGTTCGCCGACGCGCTGGAGGAGCAAGTCATTCCCACTGTGGACAAGGTCGTGGCGGCCGTGCGGAATCTCGCCGCGTACTGAACACCCCTGAGGAGGAAGCGCGATGACCGATCGGATACTGCTTCGCGCGGGGCACGTGCTCTCGATGGATCCCTCCGTCGGCGATCTGCCGAGGGGTGACGTCCTCATCGAGGACGGCAGGATCGCGGCCGTACAGCCGGAGATCAGCGCCGATGCCGAGGTCCTCGACATGAGCGGCCGCATCGTGATCCCCGGGTTCGTCGACACCCACCGCCACACCTGGGAGGCCTCGATCCGCGGCGTCGCCCCCGACGCCACCCTCGACGACTACTTCGTCGACATCCTCGACACCTTCGCCCCGCTGTACACCCCCGAGGACGTGTACGCGGCCAACCTCGCCGGCGCCCTGGAGTGCCTCAACGCCGGTATCACCACGCTCGTCGACTGGTCCCACATCAACAACACGCCCGAGCACCCGGACGCCGCGATCAAGGCGCTCACGGAGACCGGCATCCGCGCCCAGTACGCCTACGGCAGCGCCAACACCTCCCTCGCGGACTACTGGTTCGAGAGCAAGATCGCGATCCCGGGCGACGACGTCCGCCGTATCCGCGCCAAGTACTTCTCCTCCGACGACGGCCTGCTGACCATGGCGCTCGCCACGCGCGGCCCCGGCTTCTGCGTCAACGACGTCGTCACCTCCGAATGGGCCCTCGCCCGTGAGCTCGGCATCCCGATCACCGTGCATGTGGCGATGGGGCGCCTCGCCGGCCGCTTCGGCATGGTGAAACAGCTCAACGACCTCGGCCTGCTCGGCCCGGACACCACCTACATCCACTGCTGCTACCTCCACGAGGACGAGTGGCAGATGGTCGCCGACAGCGGCGGTACGGTCTCCATCGCGCCGCAGGTGGAGACCCAGATGGGGCACGGCTGGCCGCCCGTGATGGCGGCGATCGAGCACGGGCTGCGCCCCTCCCTGAGCATCGATGTCGTCACCACCGTGCCCGGCGACATGTTCACCCAGATCCGCGCGGCCTTCGGCGCCGAGCGCGCCCGGCTCAACGCCGACTGCTGGCAGGCCAACATGCCCGTGCCAGAGAGCATGTTGACGGCACGTCAGATGCTGGAGATCGCGACGAGCAACGGCGCGCATGTCGCGGGACTGGAGCACCGCACCGGTTCCCTGACCCCCGGCAAGCGCGCCGACGTCGTCGCCCTCGACGCCACCGCGCTGAACATCGCGCCGGTGCACGACGCGGCCTCCGCGGTCACGCTGTGCGCGGACGTCTCCAACGTCGAGACGGTCATCGTCGACGGGGTGATCCGCAAGCGCGACGGCAGGCTGACGGCCGATGTCGCACGCGCCCGGCAACTCGTCGAGGAGTCCCGCGACCGGCTCCTGGCGGCGAAGGAAGCGAAGGCGAAGGAGGCGAAGCCGACCGCATGACCCGGCATCTGGTGCGGCGGGCCGCCGACGCGACCGAGCCGCCGTACGACGCACACGGCCACCGGCGGCGCACACTCGTCGGCGAGGACGACGGCAGCGTGCACACCGGCTTCGGCCTGTGCGAACTGCGCCCGGACGGCGCGGTGCCGGCGCATGTGCACTCGTACGAGGAGAGCTTCCACATCCTCGACGGGACGGTGATCCTCGACATGCCCGAGGGCTCGTACCTCCTGGAGGAGGGCGACTACGGCATCCTCCCGACCGGCGTCCCGCACGCCTGGCGCGGCACCGGGGACACGCCCGCACGCTGGGCGGACATGCTGGCGCCGGTCCCGAGGGCGCGCTACGGGTACGACACGCAGGCAGTGCGCGACCTGCCTCTGCGCAGTCCCGTCCGTATCGACGTCCGCGACCCGCGCACCCGCAACTTCGGCCACTTCGAGCCCGCCCAGATGGACCCCGGCAAACAGTCCCAGGATCTCCTCGCCGTCTCGGCGAGCATGCGCACCGCGCTGCTCGTCTACAGCGGCATCACCGTCAAGATGATGGTCGACAGCGACCTCGGCGCGGTCGCATCGACGATGTTCATGGTCCAGTACGCGCCCGACGGCGTCGCCGGCACCCACGACCACCCCTTCGAGGAGACGTACTACTTCCTCGAAGGGGAGGCGGACGCGGTGTTCGACGGCGAGCGCTACCGGCTCGGGCCCGGCGACTGCGCCTGGGCGGGCGCCGGCTGCGTGCACGGTTTCGCCAACGCCGGTACGGGACCGCTGCGTTGGCTGGAGACTCAGGCGCCGCAGCCGCCGCCGCGCCACTCGTACCGGTTCACACGGGACTGGGAGTACCTGAGGGAGGCCCTGGAGTCATGAGTAGCGTCGTGGTGGTCGGCGGTACGTCGGGCATCGGCCGCGAGTTCGCCCGGGTCCGGGCCGAGGGGGGCGACGAGGTAATCCTCACCGGCCGCGACCGGGACCGCGCCGACACCGTCGCCAAGGAGATCGGCGGGCGAGGCCTGGCCCTCGACCTGTCCCGGCCGCGCGAGATCGCCGCGGCGCTGGCGGACGTCGGACGCGTCGACCACCTGGTCCTCGCGGGCGTCTCCCGCGACGAGAACCGGGCGACGGACTACGACATCACGGCCGCCCTGCGCCTGGTCACCCTCAAGCTGGTCGGCTACACCGAGGTCGTGCACGTGCTGCGGCCGCGCATGACCGACGACAGCGCGATCGTCATCTTCGGCGGCCAGGCCAAGGAGCGCCCCTACCCCGGCGCGACCACCGTGGCCACGGTCAACGCAGGCGTACGGGGCCTGGTGAACACCCTCGCGGTCGAACTCGCGCCGGTCCGCGTCAACGCCGTCCACCCCGGAGTCGTGGGCGACAGCCCCTACTGGCAGGCCAAGCCGGAGGAGGTACTGGCCGCCCTGCGCGCCAGGACCCCGACCGGACGGCTCGCCACCGTGGCGGACGTGGTGGACTCGGTGGACTTCCTGCTGCGCAACCGGTCGGTCAACGCAGTGGAGTTGAGCGTGGACGGGGGGTGGCTGCTGGGGTGAGCGAAACAGATGACCTGAAGCCGCGCGTCGCGGTGATCGGCACCGGCCGTATGGGCGCGGCCATGGCGATACGGCTGCGCGAGGCCGGCCTCGCGGTGACGGCGTACAACCGCACCCGCGCCAAGGCCGAGGCGACCGGGGCCGCCGTCGTCGGCACGCCCCGCCACGCGGCCGCGGCGGCGGACGTCGTCCTCGTCTCCCTCGCGGACGACACGGCCGTAAGGGAGGCGTACGGCGGGGAGGACGGCATCGCCGCCGGGCTGCGTGCCGGGGCGGTGGTCGTGGAGACCAGCACCGTCGCCCCCGAGACGGTGACCGCCCTGGCAACCCTGGTCGAGAAGGCGGGCGCGGCCCTGCTGGACGCCCCGGTCTCCGGCAGCGTCGTCTTCGTCGAACAGGGCAGGCTCACCGTCATGGAGGGCGGGGACGCATCCGCCCTGGAACGGGCCCGCCCCGTGCTGGAGGTGCTGGCCGCCCACATCGTCCATGTCGGCCCCGCCGGCACGGGCGCGGCGATGAAGCTGGCCGTCAACTCCCTGCTCCTCGGCCTCAACCAGGCACTCTCGGAGGCGCTCGTCCTCGCCGAACGGGCGGGGGTGTCCCGGGAGTCGGCGTACGAGGTGTTCGCGGCCGGTGCCGCAGGGGCGCCGTTCGTGCAGTACAAGAAGGAGGCGTATCTGCACCCGGAGACGGCGACGGTCGCGTTCACTCTCGAACTCGTCGCCAAGGACCTCGACCTGGCCCTTGCGCTCGCCGAGCGCGTGGGCGCACCCATGCACCAGGCAGTCGCCAACAGGCGGCTGGTGGGTGAAGCAGTGGAACAGGGCCTGGGCCGACGCGACTTGAGCGCGCTGGCGGACTTCCTCCGTGGTGACCGGCGGCCCTGAGTCAGCCCTTGACGCCGACGCCCCCGTACAGCGACACGGGCCCCTCACCGTCCGGTGTCTCGTCCACGCCGAGCTCCGGATGCCAGTCCACCACGGACACGATGCCCGGCTCGATGAGGTCGAGTCCCTTGAAGAAGCCGCCCATTTCGGCGTGCGTGCGGGCCACCAGGGTCACTCCGCCCGCCGCGTAGGCCTCGATGCCCCGCCGTACGTTCTCCGGCTCGAAGTCCGCCGTCATCGCGGACAGGACCAGACAACTGCCCGGGGCGAGGGCGTCGACGAGGGTGCCCACCAGGTCGTAGGCGCCGTCCTCGTCGGCGATGAAGTGCAGCAGGGCGATCAGGGAGAGGGCGACCGGGCGTTCGAAGTCGAGGATGCGGCCCGCCTGTTCGAGGATGGCGGCGGGGTCGCGGGCGTCGGCCTGCAGATACTCGGTGACGCCCTCCGGGGTGCCGCGCAGCAGGGCGCCGGCGTGGGCGAGGACGATCGGGTCGTTGTCGACGTAGACGACGCGCGCGTCCGGTGCGACGCGCTGGGCGATCTGGTGGAGGTTGGGCTCGGTGGGGATGCCCGTCCCGATGTCGAGGAACTGGCAGATCCCCGACTGCTCGACGAGCCTGCGCGTGGCGCGCTGCATGAACCGGCGGTTGGCGCGGGCGGCCCGCGGCGCATCCCCCTGCATGGACGCGATCTGCCGACCCAGTTGCTCGTCGACGGGGTAGTTGTCCTTGCCGCCGAGGTACCAGTCGTAGACACGGGCCGGGTGCGGCCTGGTCGTGTCGATCCGCTGTGCGGCCGGCTCGGTCCCCGTCACGTGACGCTCCTCTGCTCGACAGGCCCGGAAAAGGCGTGCGTGCGAGCAGTGTTACACGATCATGCTGCGCGGCGGAGACTGTCTTCGGCCACCTCCTTGTCGAGCGCCGCCCGCACCAACGCGGCGGCGAGCACCGCCGGTTGGGTGTTCCCGGCGAGCTTCACCAACCGGTCCGGGTCCTTCGGCAGTCCCAGCCGTTCAGCTCCGTCGAGCGCCTTGCGGTCCAGGTAGGGTCCGGCTTGCGGCCACACCCGCTGGACTTCGCGCAGGAAGATGTCGGCGCCGGCCGGGCCCAGACCCGGGACCTCCTGGAGCAGACGGCGCAGTTCGCCGACATCGCCGTCCGCCTCCTTCCGCAGCCGGCGCAGATCCCCGCCCCAACGCTCGGTCAACAGCTGGGCGCCGTCGCCGAGTTGGGTGGCGGTGCGCTCGTCGTAGCGCCGGTAGCCGCCGCGGCCGAGGGCGTCCACCCGCTGCTGCCAGTCGGCCCCGGCCATCCGGCGCGGGTCGCGCAGACCCGCCCGGTACAGCTCGCGGGCCGTGTCGACGGCGATCGACCCGCGGATGCGGGCACTGAGCAGCAGCGCGAGAACCAGCAGCCGGTACAGCGGCTGTGGGGTGTCCCTGAGCGTGATGCCCGCCTCCTCGGCGAACGTCTGCCCGTGCGCGCGCACGAGTTCGCGTACGACGTCCTGCTGACGGCTCATGGCTTCAGCGGGTCATGGCCGATCGTCATCAGCCGGTGCCGGCGGTCGGTGTCCTCGGCCTCCGGCTCGTTCTCCAGGTCCGACTGCTCGGTGACCGTGTCCACGACTTCGTACATCACGCGTACGTCGTCGTCGGTGAGGTCCGTGCGCCGTTTCTGCAGGATCGCGAGGACGTGCTGTCCGATGGGCGAGCCCGCCTGGTCGGGCAGCGGCTCGGTGTTCTCGTCGGCGTCGCTCACCCGCAGCCAGGCGGCGAGCTCCTGGGAGGTCATGTTCACCGCGCGGTGGAAGTCGTCCCACAGCGCGTCGAGTTCGAGGGCGTCGGTCATCGAGTGCCCCTTCCGTACGTGCATGGTCCCCGTACGTGCATGGTCCGGCCGTCGACGGTCAGTCCTCGCGCGGCCAGTTCTCCGCGTCGAACATCCACCGCTGCTTCTCGAGCTCCGAGGTGAGGGAGATCAGCAGGTCCTGGGTGACGGGGTCCGGCTCGGCGGTCGCGGCGATGCGCTCGCGCAGCCGTCCGATCGCCGCCTCCAGCGCGTCCACGATCAGCTGGACGACGTCCGTGTCGCGCACCCAGCCGTCCTTCGGGCCCGGCAGCGTGTAGGCCGCCGCGATCGTCTCGGGCCGGCCGTCGGGCGGCAGGCCGAGTGCCGAGGAGCGCTCGGCGACCGTGTCGGCGTACGAGCGGGCCGTGGCCACCACCTCGTCGAGCTGGAGGTGGATCGAGCGGAAACGCGGGCCCACGATGTTCCAGTGCACCTGCTTCGCGATCAGTGAGAGCCCGAGAAGATCCACGAGAGTGCTCTGCAGCGCGTCGCCGGCGATCTTGCGGGCCGGTTCCGGAAGTGTGCTCTTCACCGCGGTCATGGGCGCTTCTCCTTCCAGCCGTTGCGGTCACTCCACGCGGGCTCGGGTGCCCAGGGCCAAGTGGTGCAAACAAGACGCGGGACCGCCAGGTGCCGTCTCAGCCCGTGAGCACACCGTCCAGGAACCGGGACAGATCCGCGAAGACCTCGGCCTTGTTGGTCTCGTTGAACACCTCGTGCCGGGCGCCGGGATAGATCCGCTCGGTGAGGTTGCCGCCGCTGAACTGCTCGACGCCGACGCGGCTCCCGGCGAGCGGGACCAGCCGGTCGTCGTCGCCGTGCAGCCACAACAGCGGGAGCCGACCGACGTCGCCGTTCTTGGCGACGGTCTTCAGCGTCCGGGCGAACGCCTCCACGGTCGGCCGCTTCATCGGGCCGTGCCAGACCAGCGGATCGGCCACGTACGCCGCCCCGACCGCCGCATCCCGGGAGAGCGAGGCCGGACCGATGGGCGTATCGGGGATCTCGTCGAGTGCGAGCAGCTGCCCCGGCAGCTCCCATGCGCCGATCACCGGCCCGGACAGCACGAGCGCGGCGAGCTCGTCGCCGTACCTCTGGGCGTAACGGGCCGAGATCAGCCCGCCCATGGAGTGCCCGACCAGCACGACGGGCGCCCCCGGGTGCAGGGACCGCGCCAGCTCCGCCACCAGATGGACGTCACCGACCACGTCCTCGAAGTCCTCGATCAGCACCCGCTCGCCGGCCGACCTGCCGTGCCCGACATGATCGGGGGCGAAGACCGCGGCGCCGTGCTCGACCAGCACCCCGGCCAGTTCCTCGTACCGCCCCGCGTGCTCCCCGTAACCGTGCACCACCAGCGCCAGATACCGGGGCCGCTCCCGGGGCCACTCGCGTACGGCGATCGAACCGTGGCTCCCCGTGAGGACGTGCTCGCGGGCGTCGGCCATGTCTCCTCCAGCTGCGTCGGTGAAGGTCCTGGTTCCTGGTGACCTGGTGTCCTGGTGACCTTCCGGGATCTTCCCAGGGGACGCGGCAGCGGTCTACACTCCAAAACTAGCAGCGCTAATTAATTGTTCGAGTGTGCCGTCGGTCAGGAGTCCTGTCGTGCGCCCCGTCCACTTCGCGGCCGCCCGCCGCACCCCCATCGGCAAGCTGCGCGGAGCCCTGTCCTCCGTGCGCCCCGACGACCTCGCCGCGCACGTGATCCGCGCTCTCGTCGCCGACGTCCCCGCCCTCGACCCGGCACGCGTCGACGACGTCTACTGGGGCGCCGCCAACCAGGCGGGCGAGGACAACCGCAACGTCGCCCGGATGGCCGCGCTGCTCGCCGGCCTCCCCGAATCCGTCCCCGGCGCCACGGTCAACCGCCTGTGCGCCTCGGGCCTGGAGGCGGTGACAACCGCCGCCCGCACCATCGCCGCCGGGGAGGCCGACATCGTCCTCGCGGGCGGCTCCGAGTCGATGAGTCGCGCCCCCTTCGTGCTGCCCCGCCCCGACGAGGCCCTCCCGCACCGCATCGAGACCGTCGACACCCGCCTCGGCTGGCGCCTGGTCAACCCGGCGATGAAGGACCTCCATGGCCTGCTGTCCATGGGCGAGACCGCGGAGGAGGTCGCCGACCGGCACGGCATCACCCGCGAACGCCAGGACGAGTTCGCCCTGCGCAGCCACCAACGCGCCGCGGACGCCCGTAAGAACGGCCACTTCGACGACGAACTCCTGCCGGTGGAGCGCCCCGACGGCGTGCTCGTCGATGCCGATGAATGCATCCGTGAGGACACGTCGTACGAGAAACTCTCCCGCCTGAAGCCGGTCTTCCGGGCGGGCGGCACGGTGACGGCGGGCAACGCCTCACCCATGAACGACGGCGCCGCGGGCCTCCTCCTGGTCAGCGAGGAGGCGCTCAACGACCTGGGCCTGGAATCCCTGGGCCGTTACGTCGCCGGCGCCTCGGCCGGAGTCCACCCCGACGTGATGGGCATCGGCCCGGTCCCCGCCACCCGCAAGGCCCTCACCCGCGCCGACTGGACGATCGCCGACATCCAGGAGGCCGAATTCAACGAGGCGTTCGCCGCCCAGGCCCTCGCCTGCGTCGACCAGCTCGGCATCGACCCCGACCTGGTCAACCCGAGCGGCGGCGCGATCGCCCTGGGGCACCCGCTGGGCTGCTCGGGGGCACGGATCCTGACCACCTTGCTGCACCGGATGCGGCGGACGGGGGCGGAGCGGGGGCTGGCGACGATGTGCGTAGGGGTCGGGCAGGGGTGTGCGGTGCTGGTGGAGCGGCACTGAGCGCGCCGCGGGTTGTGCGGCGATCTGCCGTCTTCCGGCTGCGGCGTCGTCGCGGCTGGTCGCGCAGTTCCCCGCGCCCCTGAAGGGGCGCTGGCCGAACCGCAGGGGATTTCGCGAGGCCCGCTGGACGGCACCCCTGCACGCCGGTCCGCGCACCTCAGCCCGTCCGGCGTTCGAGGACGAGGCCGTTCAGGCCGAAGCGGGGGTCTGGGGGCGGCAGCCCCCAGCACACCACCGCCGGGTGCCAACCAGCGAGACGGTACTTACACGCCCCGTTGGCTGCACATAGCATCGGTCCCCGCATGAACACGATGACGCTCTGGCACATAACCGGCTGGGAGTTCGCCGCCCTCGCCTTCGCAGCCCTCCTCGTCGGCTTCTCCAAAACAGCCGTGAGCGGGGCGAACACGGTGAGCCTCGCCATCTTCGCGGCGGTCCTGCCCGCCCGCGCCTCCACCGGCGTACTCCTGCCGATCCTGATCGTCGGCGACGTCCTCGCCGTCCTCACCTACCGCCGACACGCCCACTGGCCCACGCTGTGGCGGCTGTTCCCGGCGGTCGCGGCAGGCGTGGTCGTCGGCACGGTGTTCCTGGTGTGGGCCGACGACGGGGTCGTACGGACGTCGATCGGCGCGATCCTGCTGCTGATGGCGGGCGTGACGGTGTGGCGGCGGCGCACGGCGGAGGCCGACGAGGAGCCGGACTCGGTGGCCACTAGGTCCGGTCGGGTCAAGGCCCGCTCGTACGGCGTGCTCGGCGGCTTCACCACGATGGTCGCCAACGCGGGCGGCCCGGTGATGTCGATGTACCTGCTGTCGGCGGGCTTCCGGAAACTCGGCTTCCTGGGCACGTCGGCGTTCTTCTTCCTGATCGTGAACGTGTCGAAGGTGCCCTTCAGTGCCGGCCTCGGCCTGATCGACGGCCGCTCGCTGCTCCTTGACGCCGCACTCGCGGTGTTCGTCGTGCCCGGTGCGTTGTTCGGCAAATGGGCTGTGAACCGAATCAACCAGCGCCTCTTCGAACAACTCGTGATCGCCGCCACGATCGTGGGTGGCCTGCAGCTGCTACTGAGCTGACCGACCTACGTCTCCGCCGAACCCCGCAACAACCCCGGCAGATCCGCGAACGACTCGATGACGTGATCCGGCGTACCGCTCGCGTCCCGATGCGTCTCGGGCAGATACTTCCCCGTCTTCACCAGCACCCCCGTGATCCCCGCGCGCTGCGCCGCCAGCACATCGGACTCGATGTCGTCCCCGACCATCAGCGCCTCACCCGCCCCCACCCCGAGCCGCGCCAGCCCCGCCTCGAAGAACGCCGCCGACGGCTTCCCGGTCACCTCCGCCTCCGTCCGGGCCGCCTGCTCCAGCCCGACGAGAAACGCTCCGGAGTCGAGCTGCAGCCCGGCATCGGTACGCCAGTACAGATTCCGGTGTACGGCCACCAGTCGGGCCCCGCGCTGCAGATACCCGAAGGCCCGGTTGAGCGCGTCGTAGCCGAACTCCGGCCCCGCACCCCCGACGATCACGACGTCCGGCACGCTCTCCGCATCCTCGGGGTCGAGCAGCGCGACCCCGCTGAGATCCTCCCGGATGTCCCCGCTGTTCAGCAGCACACACCGCGCCCCCGGGCACTGCCCGGCGAGATACGCGGCGGTGGCGACGGGCGCGGTCAGGATGTCCTCCGCGTCGACCGCGAACCCCGCCTCCCGCAGGGTCCCGGCGATGGACGCCCGGGTCCGCGACGTCGTGTTGGTGACCAGCGCGACCCCGAACCCGGCCTCCCGGATCTCCCGCAATGCCTCCACCGCCCCAGGCAACGGCTCCCACGAGACCGTGAGCACCCCGTCGATGTCGATGAGGACGGCACGCACGGACTCACGTACAGACCCGCTCAGGGACTCACGCACTGACTCCATGCCTGGACGATAACCGCGCACCACCCGCCACCCCGGGAATGCGACGGCCGAAGGCGTTGTTGGACCGGCTGTGATTGACATGCTCGGATCAATGATCCGTGGCGTGGGCGAAGGGAGAACCTCATGGCACGCAGCACCGCGCGCCCCGTCGTCAAGCTGAAGTCGACGGCCGGCACCGGCGTCACCTACGTGACCCGCAAGAACCGCGTCAACGACCCCGACCGACTCGTCCTGCGCAAGTACGACCCCGTGGCCGGCGCGCACGTCGAGTTCCGCGAGGAGCGCTGAAGCAGCCCGCGACGACCAGACCGCGGCCTTGAGGAACCACCCTCCGGCCGCGGTCCCGGAAAGGAAAACCCCATGAAGCCCCGCATCCATCCCGACTCCCGGTACGTGGTCTTCCGCGACCGCACCGCGGACGTCACCTTCCTGACCCGCTCCACCGCCGACTCCTCGAAGACGATCGAGTGGGAGGACGGCCGCACCTACCCCGTGATCGATGTCGAGATCTCCTCGGCCTCCCACCCCTTCTACACGGGCAGGTCGCGGGTCCTGGACACGGCCGGCCGGGTGGAGCGCTTCGAGCGCCGCTACGGCCGCTCCACGGCGACCCGTCACTGACGCGGTCCCGCGCCCTACCCGAGGAGGCCAGAACCATGAAGGTCCGCAAGTCCCTGCGCGCACTGAAGTCCAAGCCCGGAGCCCAGGTGGTCCGCCGACGCGGCGTGGTCTACGTGATCAACAAGAAGGACCCCCGCTTCAAGGCCCGCCAGGGCTGAGCACATGAACAAGACGCCCGCCCGGCACCCCCGCCGGGCGGCCGTCCCGCATCCCCCGCAACCGCGCCCACCGCCGACCTCGTACGCTCGCACCCATGTCCCCCCACGTCCTGATCCTCGGCGGCACCACCGAGGCCCGCGAACTGGCCGCCGCGCTCACGGCGCTCCCGGGCGTCCGCGTCACGACCTCGCTCGCGGGGCGGGTGACCCGGCCGGGCGCGCTCGCAGGAGACGTACGCGTCGGAGGCTTCGGCGGGGCGGAAGGGCTGGCCGACTGGCTGCGCGAGCAGCGCGTGGACGCCCTCGTCGACGCCACGCACCCCTTCGCCGAGGCCATCACGGCGAACGCGGCCCAGGCCGCGTCGGCGACCGGCGTCCCGGCGGTCGTCCTGCGCCGGCCGGGCTGGCGGCCCGGTCCCGAGGACCGCTGGCACATGGTCCCGTCTCTCGCCGCGGCGGCGGACCTGCTGCCGCGCTTCGGCCCCCGCGTCTTCCTCACCACGGGACGCATGGGCCTGTCCGCCTTCGCCCACTTGACGAACCGTCACTTCGTCGTACGGTCCGTGGAGCCCCCCGAGCCGCCGATGCCGCCGCACACGGAAGTGCTGCTGGCGCGCGGGCCGTTCACGGTGGACGACGAGACGGCGCTGCTGCGCGAGTACCTGGTCGACGTCGTGGTGACGAAGGACAGCGGGGGAGAGGCGACAGCCGCCAAGCTCACGGCCGCCCGCGGACTTGGGCTGCCGGTCGTGGTCGTGCGAAGGCCGCCGTTGCCGGAGGGAGTGACCGCCGTCCCCGATGTGCCGGAGGCTCTCGCCCGGCTGGGCCTCAGCCCGTCGTGACCGAGGCTCGCAGCCGGCCGATCGCGCGCGGGATCTCGGCGAGGTTCTTGGCGCTCTTGATCCAGGCGGGCAGTCGCGCCACCAGCGTCATCTTCTGCCCGGTGTCGTACCAGGGCGCCCGCTCCCGCAGGTCGGCGGCGACGAACCGCCGGATCAGGTCGAGGTGTTCGAGGTTGTACGCCCACAGCTCACCGTGCCTGGTATCCGCCCGCAGCCACAGAGCCGGGGCCGGCCGGCAGCATCTCTGACCGGGCCGCCGTGTCCCACGGTGCGGTCCGGTGTCGATGCGGGACAGGCCGCAGGAGCGGCAGACCAGACGCTCTTCCGGGTACGTCCGGCCCCGGGTGTCCGCCGTCCGGCCCGGGCGCCGCTCGGAGTGGGCGACGCGGTCGCAGCGTGGGCAGCGCACCAGCTTGGACCCGGCGAAGTCGTACGCAGTGCGACGGTGGTCGTGGAAGCGGACGGGTGCGGGAGACGTGGGGCGAGTATGGCGACCCTCCGCCTCGCGGGGCACGCCGTTTTCAGGCGGCGGCAGCGGTGACCGGCTCCCGTGACCGCTGAGGCGGACCGGTGCTCAGGTCCTCGACCAGGAGGCGCTTGGCGATGGTGTCCACCGCAGCTCGAAGGTCCGTTCCGGCGGGGCGGCCCACGTCCTCCTGGACGCGTGCCTCCAGCCAGCTGCCCCATGACTCGGTGATCACCGCGGCCTCCCGTTCGCCCGCCTCGGTGTGGGAGAGGAGATAGCCGTCGCGGGACAGCGACTCCGGCTGCATGCCTACTGGTCCCCGGGACGCCTGCGCAGCAGATACGTGTCCATGATCCACCCCTTGCGCTCGCGGGCCTCGGCCCGCAGCCGCTCGATCCGCGGCGCGACCTCACCGATCGGCCCGGAGGCGAGGATCTCGTCCGGGGTGCCGATGTACGCGCCCCAGTAGATGTCGATGTCCTCGTCGGCGTACTGCCGGAAGGTCTGGTGGGCGTCCAGCATCACGACCACGTCGTCCACCCCCTCCGGGAAGCCCTCGGCGAGCCGCCGCCCGGTGGTGATCTGGACGGGCCGGGCCACCCGGTTCAGCCCCGTACGATGCCGGGCGACCAGCGCGGACACACTGCTGATGCCGGGAACGACGTCATAGTCGAACTCAACGGCACCCCGCTCCCGCACCTCCTCCAGAATCCCGATCGTGCTGTCGTACAACGCCGGATCCCCCCACACCAGGAACGCGCCGCTCTCGTCCTCGCCCAACTCCTCGGCGATCAGCTGCTCGTAGATGTCGGCGCGGGCACTGCGCCACTCCCCGACAGCGGGGGAGTAGGCCGCACCGCCGGCCCTGCGGTCCCGCTCCGGATCCCTCGCCTCGACCACCCGGTACGACGCCCCGTCCGGTATGTGCGTGTCGAGCATGTCCCGGCGGAGGCGGGTGAGGTCGTCCTTCACCTCACCCTTCTCGAGAATGAAGAACACGTCCGTGCTCCGCAGCGCCCTGACCGCCTGCAGGGTGAGCTGGTCGGGGTCGCCCGCGCCGATACCGATGACATGAATCTTTCGCACACCCCGAGTCTGCCGCACACCACTGACAGTCCGTACACCGCATCCCTGACGAGCGGGTAGGGGGCGACGGACCGCTCTGTCTTCCCTCATTTGTGGTCGTGCAGAAACGCAGGGATCTCGTCGCGGGTCGGGGAGTTCGGCAGGGGCGCCGGCCTGCCCTGAAGGAACGCGGTGATGACGGCCACGGCCCGGCCGTTGTTGTCGCCGAGGCCGTTCCACAAGTGGTGTCCGACGCCGGGCAGGTACTGCGTGCGCTGGATGGCGGGGTCATCGGCAAGGACGGCGGTCGCCCACTGGCGGAGCTGGGAGGAGCACTCGGCGATCATGAGCATCGCGGGGGTCCGGGAGCGCCTCAGTTGCGCGGCGATGGAGGGCGAGTCCCTGACCGTCTGCTGGATGCGGAGACTGGCGGCGGCGCTGAAGGAGAAGTTCTGCGCGGTGTCCTCGACGGGGATGCGGTGCGCGTCGCGTGCGCAGTAGGCGGATGCGGTGTCGCTGCCGAGGTCGGCGGCGGTGAACGCGTTGTCGCCTTCGGCCTGTCCGATCAGCCCGGTGTCGGGGGTGAGGAGTCCGAGTCGCATGAGGCCGAAGGTCACGGCGTACCGGGGGACGTGTGTCGATCGCGGTCCGGACATGGCCGGCGCGAGGCCGCGGGCGGATTTTCGGCCCTTGTGCCCGGTGATGTGCGCGGTGGGGCCGTCCATGGGTCCGGGCTCGGCGATGATCGCCCGGTGCAGGCGTGCGGCGACGCGTGGGTCGGCCAGGGCTCGGGTGAGCACGGCCCCGCCCGAGGAGAATCCGAGGATGTCGACCCTTCCCTTGTCCAGGCGGTCGACGAAGGCGCCGAGGTCGCGGACCGACCTGGAGATCGTGTACTGGCCCATGGGGAGCAGGTCGCTTCGTCCGCCGCCGGCCTGTTCGTAGGCGTAGACGTCGTATCCCTGGTGTGCCAGGAGTTGCAGGAACCGGTGGTCGAGCACGGAGATGCCACGGACCGGTCCGCCGTTGAGGTACACGAGCGGGATGGGATGCCGGGGTCCGGAGCGCGCGGGCGGGTAGTGGTACACGGCGACCCGGCTGCCTGTGGCCAGCCTCCAGTGCTGGGTGGCCACGAACGGCAGGGCGGGCGGGTACCGCCGGGCGGTCGGCACGGTCGGGATGCAGACCGCCGCCGTCAATGCTGCCGCGACGACCACCGGCAGAAACGGCACGAGCCGCGCCGGCCAGGTGCGGCGCCGACCCCGCCACAGCGCGAGGACCGCCCCGACTCCCACGGTCGTCAGCCAGGCGACGAGCCCCGTGCCCTCTCCGTCCGTGAGGGCGATCAGTGCGAGAAAGACGACGACCAGGGCCGCGACGGCGGCCAGGGCCAGCAATAAGCGTCCGGTGAGGGGGGCGAGACGTAGGGCGTACGTGGGCACGGCGGACCTCCGGGCAGTTTCAGAACTCTGTTTCAAAACGACGTTATCAGAGACGGTAGGCTGCTGCCGTGGGTAGGCCGAGAACGAACGACGAAGCTGTCAAAGAGCGGCTTGTGGTGTGCGCGACCGAGATGCTCGCCACGCTCCCGCGAGAGTCGGTCACGGTCCGCGCCGTGGCCGCCGCTGCCGAGGCGTCGACGACGGCGGTGTACTCCTTGTTCGGCGGCAAGGACGGACTCATCGGTGCGGTGCGCGACAGAGCCGTCGCCGGCCTTTTCCAGGACCTGTCGGCGGTGCCGACCTCCGCGGACCCGCTCGCCGACCTCTACGCGCTGGCCTTCGCCTACCGCCGCTGGGGGCGCGGACACAGCCACCTCTACACGGTGCTGTTCGGCGGTGTGCAGTCCTTCGACCCGTCAGGGGAGGCCGGTGCCCGTGACCCGATCCGTCCGCTCCTCGCGGCGATCTACCGCGCGCTGGCGGCGTCCGTACTCGACGGCGACGCAACGTCGATCGCCCTGTCGATCTGGGCCACCCTGCACGGGCTCGTGACTCTCGAACTGGCCGGGGCTCTGGACACCACCACGGCCGAGGCCGCATTCCGCTCCACGATCCACGCCACGCTGCGCGGATGGACGACCCCGGCGGTCTTCCGCGATCTTCGCCGAGCAGAACCCGCTCGGTGACATGAACGGGGCCGGTGTCCGGGCTCTCCCGGGCACGGCTCCATGGACGAAAGGCCGTTGGTGCCGGAGATGGGCTGCGGTACCGGTCAGGCGACGCGCTGAATCATTCGCAGCAACCACCGGCCGTGGCTTGGTCCCCTGGTGGAGAGGATTACGCCGATCCCTATGGGGTCCGCCCGCGCAACCGCGGCGCCCGTGCCCCCGCATCGACAGCCTCGCCACCACCCTCAACGTCGTCCGCCAGCTCACGCCCCCAGCCGACAAGCCCCACGAGATCCATCCCGTACGGCCGCTGCCGCCCCGATTCCGCGGCCCACTGCTCCACGGCCCCGGCCCCCCGACGCAGCAACCTGGCGCCGCCGGTGACGTTCCCCCGAGCGGCATGCGTGAGCCCTACGGCGATCTGCGCCAGCCCCCGCCACAGCTCCCGCTCCTCCACCGGCCCCGACTTCCATGCATCCTCGAACACCTCATGCGCATGAAAAGGCTTGCCGGCGTCCAGCAGCGCCTGCGCCTCGGCGACGCTCTGCTCCGGGGTGCGCACGACACCCTCGGGCTGCCGGGCCACCCCGTCCGCGCCGTACGGCAGTGGCCGCCCGAGCCCGTCCCGCGGCCGGGCATTGCGCGCCCGCCCCTCACCGTCCCGGTCCCGCGCCCCGGCCGCCCGGCCCGACGACCCGCTGCTCCTGCGTCCCGCACTGCCCATACGCCCGATTGTCCCCCTCCACCGACCGGCTTCGGCACCACCCCGCACGTGGGGTAAAGTGCTGTCCGCGCGATCACGCGGTTCACCGCGGTAAGCGCATCG
This sequence comes from Streptomyces sp. NPDC001157, assembly GCF_053598255.1. Lineage (NCBI taxonomy): Bacteria > Bacillati > Actinomycetota > Actinomycetes > Kitasatosporales > Streptomycetaceae > Streptomyces > Streptomyces sp. NPDC001157. The sequence goes on along the minus strand of NZ_JBSFJW010000001.1, from coordinate 195,775 downwards.
GGACGTGGCGCAGCTTGGTAGCGCACTTGACTGGGGGTCAAGGGGTCGCAGGTTCAAATCCTGTCGTCCCGACTGGAGTCTTCTCCGTAGTCGCAGGTCAGGGCCTTGGATCACATCATGTGAGACGAGGCCCTCGATCGTTTCTGGGGACTCGTCTGCGCAATTTCTCACAGACACGGCCGGTCCGTTGGCGGGGGCCCTGCATGCTTCACGCCGGAGTGCCGCCCACCCCTCGGCTTCAGATGTGTCGTTCTTGGCCCAGCAGGACCCCGGTCCGCATCAGTTCCAGGCGGATCTCCTCGGCACTGACCTCCTGGCAGTCCAGAGCCTGCTTCAGGGCCAACTGACCTTCATGCAGAGGTTTGCCAGCCATTCGGAACGGGCGGAGCAGCATGTCGGGCGTAATCCCCGCCGCGCAACACTCCTGTGCCGTGCGCGGCGAGAACACTCCGATTTCGAGCCACTGCGCGGTTTGGCGATCAACGGTAATTGAGTTCTCGCGCTCGACATAGCGCCGCGCGCAGAGCTGTTCCAGCTTCGGAAGCTCCGCGATGCGGACCCAGGGACGCCGGCTGCGGGCGCTCTGAGGCGGAAAGGGACGAAGAGCACTCGGAGTGACCTGGCCCGGGAAAGGATCCCGAGGCCGATCCGATGGCTCCGAGGACGAGACTCTCAGCCGTGCGTCGGCCATCTTCTCGCGGATCTTGAAGGTTGTTCGTCCGAAGCCCTCCCCTGCGTGTGCGGCAGCACCACTGCTCCGCCGTTCCTCTGAGTGGCGGAGTCGCCCGCCGGTAGGCCGGCGCCGCGTCAAGGGGGCGCGTTCCCGTCGGAGTTTTCGCCGTGTCCGGGCCGGGGCGTGCCCGGCCCGGACAGGGATGGAGTCAGCTGAGGTTCCACTTCTGGTTGTTGCCGCCGCTGCAGCTCCACAGTTGAACCGGGGTGCCGTTGGCAGTAGAGGCGCCGGTGACGTCCAGGCACAGGCCGGACTGGACGCCGGTGACCGTTCCGTCGGTGTTCAGGTTCCACTTCTGGTTGTCGCCGCCGTTGCACGGCCAGGTCACCACCTTGGTGCCGGACGTGGTCTGGTGGTTGTAGGCGTCCAGACACAAGGTGGTGCCCGACATGGTCACCGTCAGTTGGCCGGACCCGGTGCGGGTCCAGAGCTGGTTGGCCCCGCCGTAGCAGTCGTAGATCTGCAGCTGCGTACCTGCCGTCGTCGACGCGTTCGGCACGTCCAGGCACTTGCCTGCACCCACCGCGTGCAGCGCACCGGAGGTGCTGGGCGGCGGAGGGGTGGTGCCGCCGCCGTCGAGACCGAGGAAGGTGATGGCGTAGGCGAGCATGCCGGGCTGCGGCAGGGTGTGGCCGGTGCCCGCGATGCTGATGCCTTCGACGGGGGACTGCGGGCCGGTGTCGCCGTAGCGGGTGCGGGTCCAGGATGACTGCGGCTGGTCGGTGGCGGTGGGTGTCTGACTCAGGCCGTGGAGGTTGGTCCACTGCTTGATCTCCTCGCCGAAGTTGGGATAGGCGAGGGTCGTGTCGGTGGTGCCGTGCCACGCCTGCATGCGCGGGTAGCGGCCGGTGTAGCCCGGATACATGGAGCGGGCCAGGTCGCCCCATTGCTGAGCCGATTTGATGATGCTGCCGCCGGCGCACTGGCTGTTCCACATGGAGCCGTTGTCGGTGGCGAAGCAGCCCGCCGGCACCCCGGAGAACGCTGAGGCGGCACTGAAGACATCGGGGTATTCGGCGGCCAGCACATTCGTCATCATGGCTCCCGACGAGAACCCGCTGACGACGATGCGGGCCGGGTCGACGTTGTAGCGCTGGCGTGTGTAACCGACCATCGACATGATGCCGGTGGAGTCGCTGCCGCCGTCACGCTTGAGCGCCGCCGGGGACGAGACGTCGAAGCAGTGCCCGTCGCGGGTGGCCTCGGGCAGGACGATGATGTAGCCGTACCGGTCGGCGGCGGTCACGTAGTCGTGTCCGTTGCCGCCGAAGATCCCACCGGCCGAGCCTCCGCAGTAGTGGACCAGGACCAGCAGGGCGGGCCTGGGTGCCAGGTGGTCGGGCACGTAGAGGTACATGTTGAGGTTGGTGGGGTTGTTCCCGAAGCCGGTGACGCGGGTCAGGCTCGCCGCGGCCGCGGGTTGGGGTGCCAGGAGAGTCAAGGCTGCGACCAGTGGCAGGAGCACCATCGCCAGGACCGCGCGCAGAGTGCGTCTCATGGATGAACCTCTTTCCGGTGATCGGTAGGGCCCTTGCGGACGCCCGGCGGGCGCCGCATGATCCTGCGCCCGCCGGGGACGGGTGGTCAGCCGATGGCTGTGGCGAAGATGTGCATGGCCACCTGGCCCGACACTGCTTCGGAGCCGACGTTCGGCAGGGTCAGATAGGCCACGGTCTTGCCTGCCCGGAGCGGCACGGTGGCGCCGTACACATTCACCTTCTGCTGGACCTTGCCGCCGGCGTTGTTGAAGTAGTCGGTCGTGGCGACGATGTCGGAGCCGTAGGAGGGCGTGGTGCTCCACCAGTCGGCGAAGGACAGGGTGTACTTCTGGCTGGTGCCGTCGGTGTAGGTGATCAGGCCGGTGCCGGAGGCGTTGCCGTAGTCGGCGGTGCCGAGGAAGCCGAGCTTGGCGCCGCTTCCGGAGAACGGCACGGTCTGGCCGCCGGCCACGATGTTGTCGGGCTTGCCGGTGCCGGTGGTGGGCCAGGTGAAGGTCAGTCCGTCGTGGGTGACGGTGCCGCCGGAGGTGATCCCCTGGGCGGCGAGCGCTTGCTGGGACAGGCTCTGACCTCCGCCGTCGAGATCGCCGGCGCGAGGGTTGGCGTCATCGCTGATGGCGGTGTTCTTGGTGATGTCGCTGAGGGACGCGTAGGGGACGAACAGTTGGCCGGCCGCGTCGTCGCTGGCCCGGGCGCCCTGGTAGTCCGCCGAAGCGGCGAGGTCGAAGGTGCCGGGTTTGACACCGGCGGGCGGCGTGACCGTCCAGGTGGTCCTGACCGAGGCGCCGGCCGGGATGGCGGGGAAGGCGGCCGGTGAGGTGGGGGTGGCCCGCCAGCCGTCGGGCACGTCCAGAGTGACCGAGGCGTTCGCCAGGGCGGTCGGGCCGGTGTTGGTGTAGGTGGTGGTCGCCGTCACGGGGGAACCGGGCTTGACGATGGGGTCGGCGGACAGGGCCAGGCTGTGGTGGACGCGGATCACGGCGGAGCCGGTGACGCCGCGCACGGTCGCGCGGATGGTGGCGACGCCGTTGCCCACCGCGGTGACCAGCCCCTTGCCGTTGACGGTGGCGACGGAGGGGTCGCTGCTCGTGTAGCGGACCTTGGTCCTGGACAGGTCCAGGAAGGAGCCGTCGTCGTTGACGGCCTCCACGACGTGGTCGGCGGTGACGTTCAGGTTGCGGCCGGGCTGAGCCGTGGGGTCGGTGTCGTCCTTGATCCACTGGTTGCGGGCGGTGAGGTCGATGGTGTCGCCCGCGCTGTGGACCACGGCCTCCGGCTGTACGGTCACGTACTTCACGTGCGGGGTGAGGCTGCCGTGCACGGTGACCTTGGCCGCTCCGGCGGTGGTGGCGGAGTCCGGCCCCACCTCGAAACGGTACGTGCCCTCATGGACGACCTGCTTGGCCTTCCGGCCGTCGTGGAAGGCGAGGTCGGGCACCCGGACGCGCAGGGTGACGTGCTGGGTGGCGCCGGGCCCCAGGACCCGGGTCTTCTGGAAGCCCACGAGCCGCTTCTTCGGCAGTTCGCGGTCCTTGACCGTGAAGTCGGTGGCCGCGTAGAGCTGGGCGACGGTGGTTCCGGGCACGGTGCCGGTGTTGGTGACGTCGAAGCGGACCTTCACCGTTCCGTCGGCGTGCACCGAGGAGCGGTCGGCGCGGACGTGGGAGTAGGCGAAGGTGGTGTAGCTCAGCCCGTGGCCGAAGGGGTAGGTCGGCGTGCCGGTGAAGTACTGGTAGGTGCGGCCCAGACCGCCGGTCCCGCCGGGTGTGAGGTCGTAGTCGGAGAGGGCGGGCAGCTGGGAGTCGTCCTTGTACCAGGTGAAGTTGAGGTGCCCGCTGGGGTTCTGCTTGCCGAACAGGACGTCGGCGAGGGCGTCACCCTGGCTTTCACCGTTGTAGCCGGCGAAGACGATCGAGGCCACCTTGGCGCGGTAGGGCTCGATGGCGACGGGCCCGTCGGACTGGATGTCCAGCACCGTCCTGGGGTTGCCCAGGGCGGTGACCTGGTCGATGAGGCTGCCGTAGTTGCCGGGCAGGGCCAGCCCGCCGCGGTCCTTGCCCTCGCCCGCGGTGGCGTCGTCGGTGCCGACCGCGACGACCACCAGGTCGGCGCTCTTGACGGCGGCCCGGGTCTCGGCGCTCAACGTCGCCGGGCCGGTCGCGGTGCTGGAGGTGCCGGCCGCGTCGTGGACGATCTGCGCGTCGGGGTTGGCCGCCTTGACCTGGGCCGTGATGCCCTTGACGGCATCCACCTTCTTGGTGGGATCGCCGGAGTAGCCGCCGAGGGTGACCTTCCCTGCCTGGTCGCCGACGATGACGACTTTCTTCAGTGTGGCCGGGTCGGCCGGCAGCAGCGGCTTGTCGTGGCCCGTGACCTTGTCGTTCTGCAGGAGGACGAGCGCGTTGTCGGCGACGGTCCGGGCCAGCCCCTGGTGGGCCGGGGACTCGATGACGTCCTTGGTGATCTTCGTGTATTCCTGCTGGTTCACCGGGTCGAACTCACCGGTCCGCATCCGGACGGTGAACAGGTGCACCAGCGCGTTGTCGATGACGCCTTCGCTGAGGACGCCGGCCTTGATCGCCTGCTCCAGGTTGGCCGAGGTGGCCTCCGCGCCCGTGCAGTTGACGTGGGTGCCCGCCCGCAGTGCGTAGGCCTGACCGCCCGCTGCTCCCGACACCTGCCGTCCCGTGGCGGTGCTGGTCCACGTCGCATTGGCGCCCTTGTGGTCCGTGGTCCAGCCGGGCGGCGCCCAGTCGTGGCCGGCCGGGAAGGACTGGTACGTGGTGCCGACCGCGCCGCAGTCGGAGGTGATGTACCCGCCGAAGCCGTACGTGCGCTGCGCGATCTGGTTGGTGGTGTACGTGTTGGCCGCCGACGGGGTGCCGTTGATCGCGTTGTACGACGTCATCAGGCCTGCGACACGCGACTTCTCGATGAGGCTCCTGAACTGTGCGGTGTAGTAGTCGTACAGGTCGTCGTCCGACACGTTCGAGCTGATCCCGGTGCGGTCTTGCTCGACGTTGTTGAGCGCGTAGTGCTTCGCCGTCGCGGCGACCTTCAGGTACTTGCTCCGTGCGGTGCCGTCGGGGCTCTGGCCCTGATATCCGTTGACGAACGCGCCGGCCATCTGCGCGGTGAAGTACGGGTCCTCGCCGAACGCCTCATCGGTGCGGCCCCAGCGCGGGTCACGGTCGAGATTGACCGTCGGTGCCCAGTAGGTGAGCATCCCGTAGTTGTCCTTCGAGGGCCCGAGGTTGTTCTGCCCGGTTCCCCACAGCGACTTGTCCAGCAGGCCCCGGGCCTCGTCGGAGATCGCCGTCGTCTCCTTGTACATCAGGTCCTTGTCCCAGGACATGGACGCGGCGAAGTTGGTGGGGAAGCTGGTGGCGTGCACACCGCCGGTCACGGAGCCCGGATGGGTGTTGGCGTACAGCGCGTTGATGCCGTGCTGTCCCTCGCTCCAGTACGTGTACTGCTGTACGCCCAGCCGCGGAATGGCCGGCGCGCTGTTGGTGCGCAGTTGCTGGACCTTCTCGTCCAGGGACATCCGTGAGACGAGGTCAGCGGCCCGCTCAGGGAAGGAATACGAGGTGTCGAGATAGATGGGCGGGGACGCTCGGACCGCGGTCGGCGGACCGGCATGAGCCGTGCCGCCGACCGCACCGAGCAGACCGATGGAGCACACGGCTGCCATGGCCGCGCGTAAGAGAGGTGTGGTGGTTCTGGGCATCGCGCGCCTCCTAGCGCATCGTTTGGGGGAAGGGAGCAGCCGCGCGAGGTCTCCAGGGGGTCTCCGCCACGCGGCTGCGAGCGGCATCGCCCAGGTCACGCGCGGCTCGGCGACGGCAGGTCGCGGCGATGTCGGCCTGCACCGTGTTGTCGGTGACGTCGACGCGAACGGCGCCCGCGGAGTCGAGTGGGCCGCGAGGCACGGCGGAGCCGCCGAAACCGCCGCTGTGAGTGGGTTACGTCTCCTGATGAGTCGTACTCATCCACTGCACGCCGTCGCCCTGCGACGGGTGGACTCCCCAGAACTCAGCACACGCCGGTACTGGCATTGATGCCAATCACTCGGGTCGGCCTGAGGATGGCGCGGGACCCGACTTGGTCGTTTTTGGGGGCCACTTGGGGGCCAGGCCGGATGGGGTCGGGCCTGGCCCCGGTGGGTCAGTTCCTGAGCTGCCAGTGCTGGTTCGCGCCGCCCGTGCAGTTCCACAGCTGGACTTTCGTCCCGTTCGCGGTCTGCTGGCCGTTGGCGTCCAGGCAGAGCCCCGACTGTGCAGCTGTGATCGTGCCGTCGGGATTGACGTTCCATTGCTGGTCCGGTTGTCCGGTGCAGTCCCAGATCGCCGCGGGGGTGCCGTTGCCCGCGGACTGGCCGACGCCCAGGCACTTGTTGCCGTAGACCATGAGCTGCTTTCCGGTGGTGTGGGTCCACCGTTGGTTGGAGCCGCCGTTGCAGTCCCACAGTTGGGCCTGCGTGCCGTTGGCCGTCGTGGAGTTGTTGATGTCGAGGCAGCGCCCCGACTGCTGTCCGACGATCTCCTGGTTGCCGGAGGTCGGTGGCGGCGGCTGGTTGGAGCCGAACTGGGTGAAGAACTGCCACACGGCTGCCGATGTCCAGGTGCGCCAGCCGTCACCCGTGGAACCGTCTATGGGGCCGGGGTCATGGCCCGCTCCGTCGAACGCGGCCCAGACGACGGGGTATCCGGACTTGCATCCGGAGTAGGTGGTGATGATGTGCGTCAGGCTTCCGTTGGCCGGCTCGGGCGGGTTCTGCGGGGTGCAGCCGTTGGCCCGGACGAACGTGTCGCGCAGTTCCCGTCCCAATGAGATGGGCAGCACGTTGTCCCTGAGGCCGTGCAGACCCATGTAGGCGATGGGCTGGTTGCCGCCGTTGCACCCGCTGAGGTTCGCGCCGGAGTAGACCGCGACCGCACGGAAGACCGTCGCCCGGGAACAGGCGAGGGCGTACGACATCCCGCCGCCGTAGCTGAAGCCGCCGGCGAACAACTGGGTGGTGTCGACGCACAGACCTGCTTCGAGCTGGCTGACCATGGCGTCGACGAAGGCCACGTCCTGGCCGCCGGGGTTGGCCCAGCCGTTGCCGTTGCCCTGCGGGGCGACGAAGATCGTGCCGTTGTCCGCGTTGTCAGCCAGGCGCCGCAGGCCGTAGTAGGACCAGTTGTAGCCGTCCGTTCCGCCCGAGTCGACGTCGTTGGCTGTGCCGCCGCGCCAGTGGAAACCGAAGATCAGCCGGTAGGGATGGTTGTTGTCGTAGTTGGCCGGGACCCGCAGGATGTAACTGCGTGTCTGGCCGCCGCTCTGGATGGTGTGGGTGCCACTGGTCAGGGCCGGGGCCTTGCCACAGCCGGCGGTCGCACTGAGGGCGCCGGTGGTCGTGGTCGACGCGGGCGTAACGAGGCCGCTGCTGAACGAGGAGCCCGCAGCCGACAGGACGAGAAGTAACGCAGCCGCGATGGACGTCAAGAGTGGTGTGCGTTTCATGCACTCCTTCTTCCGTGGTGGTGGGGGGCGGTTCACACGCCGGTGATGGTCCATGCGTTGTTGGTGCTGGAGTTCGGCGTCCACAGCACCGCGGTCGAGCCCACGGTGGTGCTGCCGCTGCCGTCGAGCGCCGTGCCGGTGCCGCGGTTGACGATCTGGTAGCGGTCGCCGCCGACGCCGACCAGCGACCACTGCTGGTTGTTGCCGCCGTTCCACGCCTCCTGCCGGGCGGGAGCGCCGTTGGCGGAGTTGCCCCAGCTGTCGGCGGCCATGCCGTTGGTGCGGTTGATGATGCGGTAGTAGCCGTTGCCGAGGTCGATCAGCTGCCACTGGAGGTTGGCGCTGCCGTCGTAGTTCCACTGCTTGAGGTTGGAGCCGGCGGCGACGTTGCCCCCACTGTCGAGCACCAGCCCGCTGGTCGCGTTGGCGATCTTCACCCAGGTCGTCGAGCCGCCCGGTGCGCCCAGGACGGGAATCTCACCGGAGAAGGTGAGCTTGACCGTGTACGCCAGTGCGCTGAACGGCGGGTTCGACGAGGGCATGGCCAGGTGCAGTCCGCTGCTGTCCTGCGTCGGGGTGGGCAGGTTGACGTAGGTGCCGGCAGCGTTGTTGAGCAGTTGGGCGCCGGTCAGGCTGCTGAGGTTGATCCGGTTGGAGTTCAGCGTCGTGATGGTCGTGGTGGCGCCCTGCCAGCCCAGCGTGGTGGCGTAGAGCACCTTGTTGTCCTGGCTGCGGGTGAACCGGATGTCCTTCGGAGTGCCGGCCACCGGGCCGCTGAACGAGCCTCCGCCCATGGGCGTGGGGCCCTCGCCGTAGCTGGTCCAGGAGCGGGTGCCGTAGATCGCCTCTCCGAAGCGGCCGAGCCAGTCGCCCATGGCGAGCAGGATCGACTGCTGTCCGGAGGGGATGGTGCCGTCGGCCATCGGGGCGATGTTCAGCAGCATGGTGCCGCCCTTGCTGACGCGGTCGATCAGCGAGTGCAGCAGTGCCTGCGTCGAGTAGTAGCCGATGCCCTCCGTGTAGCACCAGCTGGAGGAGGAGATGCTGTCGTCGGTCAGCCAGTAGGGGGTGAGCAGTCCTGCCGGGCCGCCGCGCTCGAAGTCGAAGACCTCACCCTTGTTGTTCAGGCCGTCCTTGTAGGTCGCGGCCACGTCCTTGTTCCAGGAGACGGCCTGGTTGTAGTAGTGCGCGAGGAACTGGAGCCGGTAGGACTCCTGCACCAGGTTCAGGTCGAAGTCCTGCCAGAGCAGGTCCGGCTGGTAGGTGTCGATGACCTCGACCAGCTTGTCGTACCAGAGCTTGTTCTCCGCGGCCGAGCCCTGCTGGCCGTAGAGGATGCGCAGGGCCGGGTCCGACTGCGACGGCACATGGTCGTAGAAGCCGTTGAAGTGGTAGGCGTGGTGCAGGGACGCCATGAACTTCAGGCCCTGCCCTCGGATGGCCTGCGCGTGCAGCCCCACGAGGTCGAGTCGGGGGCCGTGCTGGACGGAGTTCCACGGGTTGGCGCGGCTGTTCCACATGGAGAAGCCGTCGTGGTGCTCGGCGACCGGTCCTGCGAACCGCGCGCCCGCGGCCTTGAACAGCCGCGCCCAGGCGTCCGGGTCCCAACGGCCGCCCTGCGAGGCGAGCTTGGGGGCGAACTGCACGAAGTTGCCCGCCTTGTCGCGGGCTCCGTCGATGAAGTTGTTGTACGGCCACGCCGAGGGGTCGCCGTAGGTGGCGATGTGGTGCCGGTTCTCGGCCGAGCCGCCCACGTACATGTTGCGCGGGTACCACTCGTTGCCGAACGCGGGGACGCTGAAGGCGCCCCAGTGGTAGTAGATGCCGAACTTGGCGTCCTTGAACCAGGCCGGAGCCGGAGGGTGTTGGTCCACGGAGGCCCAGCTCGCGGTGTAGCTCGTGGGGCCGTCGGTCGCGGCGGCCTCGGGGGCGAACCGCAGCAGGCCGAGGGCCGTGGCGGCGCCGGTCGCCGCCAGCAGCCGGCGGCGGCTGATCGGAAGGGAGGTGGAAGTCATGCGGGCCTCTCGGCGTCATTGACGGGGTGGGTGGTCTCAGATCGCAGATCTCGGAGGTCAGATCTCAGAGGGCACCGGATCAGGTCAGTTGCGCGTCCACTTCTGGTTGCTGCCGCCGCCGCAGGTCCACAGCTCCAGCAGGGTGCCGTTGGCCGTTCCCGCGCCGGTGGCGTCCAGGCAGAGGCCGGACTGGGCACCGGTGATCGTGCCGTCGGCGTTGAGCGTCCACTGCTGGTTGCTCTGGCCGTTGCAGGTCCAGATGTCGACCTTGGTGCCGGGGGTGGTGCCGCCGCCCGAGGCGTCCAGGCAGGCGTTGCCGTAGACCCGTAGTTCACCGGCCGGGGTGTTCGTCCACTGCTGGTTGCTGCCGCCGTTGCAGTCCCACAGCTCCACCTGGGTGCCGGACGTCTGCGACTGGTTCGGCACGTCCACGCACCGGCCGGAGGCGGCCCCGACGATCGCGGCGGTCGTGCCCCCGCCGGGTCCGCCGCTGCCGGGGGTGAGGGACAGGTTGTCGAACTGTGCCGTCTCGCCCTGGCTGGTCGCGTAACCGGCCTGTCCGGCGGCCCATGTGCGGTCGCTGACGGAACCGACCGTGGAACCGTCGATCACGGCAGTGAGGGTGGTGCCGGAGAAGGTCAGGGCCAGGGTGTGCCACCGGTTGGTGCCCAGTGCCGCGACCGTGCCGTGGGCGAGGGTGGTGACATTGCCGTTGATGTTGGAGTTCAGGATCGACCAGGCTCCGGTGTCGCTGACCCGCAGGTGGTAGGCGTTCAGCCCTCCGGTGCTGCTGTAGTCCTGGCCGCCCGCGCGCCCGATCAGCTCGGCGTATCCCGGCTGTTCCAGCAACACGTCGGACGAGACGGTGTAGTTGCTCCAGCCGGTGTCACCGAGCAGGGCGTGCGGATCGGACAGCGCGTCCCACGTGATCGGCTTCTGCGGGCTCATCTGGCGCACGCACTTGCCGCTGCGGCCGCCGCCGCAGCCCGCCACCTCGAAGGCGCCCTGCCAGTCCATGAGGTACTTCGCCTCGGTGCCGGTGGCGTAGCCGTCGAAGGAGTCGCTGTACGGCATGCTCATCGTGCCCTGGGCGGGGCCGGTGGCGGTGCCCTTGCCCTGGCCGGTCGTGGTGGTCAGGGTGTAGACGCGATGGGGCTGCACGGTCAGGCTGAAGCCGCCGCCGGACGGGGTGATGTCCGTGGTGTGCACGAAGTAGTCGGCCTGATTACCGGAGTTGACGTCGGTCGACCAGACGTGGACGGCTCCGGTGGACAGCCCTCCGGTGACGTCGAAGTTCAGCGTCTGGGCGCTGCCGGCGTCCATGGTCTCGATGACCGTGGAGTAGTCGGAGTTGTTCGGGGACTTCAGCGAGACGTAGCTGCCGTTGTTCCGGTTGCCGCCGATGTAGCCGCTGGAGGCGTCGAGGTACTTCCAGCCCGGGGCCGTGAACTGGCTGGTGTGCGCCATCACCCAGGTGTTCTTGCCGATCGCGTAGTGGCCGGACCACGGCTGCGAGGCCAGGGCGAGGCCCATGGTGGGATACGGCAGGTTGGGCGTGATCGCCGCGACCACCGGCCAGTTGAGATACGCGGTCATGCGGCCGTCGATGTATCCGCGGTTGATCCCGCGGGCCACGGCCGGGGCTCCCGCGTTGTAGTCGTCGGAGCCGTTCTCGCTCGCCCACAGCGACTTACCGGACGACGTGGCGGCCGACGGCACCGAGCAGTTGGACTGGGAGGAGCGGTAGCCGCAGGGGTAGTGCGTGCCGATGACGTTCACCGCTGCGGCGAACGCAGCGTTGGAGTTGACGTCGTTGGCCACTGACCAGTCCGAGTCGGCCGCTACGATCTTGACGCTGCCGTAGCCATTGGAGTTGAGCGCGCTGCGCAGCTGCTCGTACCAGGAGATGTTGTAACCGCGTTCGTTCCAGCCGCCGAGGTAGTCGATGGTGAGGCCGTGCTGTTTGGCGCAACCCAGCCATGAGACAAGGTAGTTGACCATGTCGGTGGACCAGAAGTTCCCGCCGCCGATCCAGCCGGGGGCGCCCCAGGCGAGGCCGTAGAGCTTGATGTTCGGGTTGCGGGCCTTGGCCTGCTCCATCAGCCACCATTCGTAGCCGCGGTCGCAGTTCAGGTCGGAACGGGTGTGCTGGTGGCTGGGCTCGGCTCCCGAGGTCGAGTTGGTGTCCCCGCCGATCTCGGCCTTGAGGATCTGCAGGGAGGCGCCGTAACCGGGCTTGAAGAGGTAGTCGAGGACCTGGCCGCGTTCGGGCTCCGGGTAGTCGATCAGGAGTCTGCTGTTGCCGCCTCCGCCGCTGATCGCGCCGACGCCGTCGAAGGTCCGTCCGCCGGACGTACCGTTGACGGTGATGGAGGTGGCGGCGTGGGCCGTGGCGGCGGCCGTGCCGACGAGGCCGCCGGCGGCCAGGACGAGGCCCGCGAGCACGGCCGTCGAGCCGCGCAGGCGCCGCAACAGCCGTCTGAATGCTGACACGGTGGGGGTTCCTTTCGCAGGTCGGTGGGGGGTCCGCGTCGGATGCGGCATCAGCGGACGGCGAAGTCCTGGTTGGTGCCCGGCGCGTTCTTGCACTGCCACTGGTCCAGTTGCTGTCCTGCCGTGCCGACGGCGCCGTAGACGTCCAGGCACAGACCGCTGTTGCGGTTCTGGAAGGCGTAGGTGCCGTCGGACTGGCGCACGGGCAGCCAGAGGGCGTTCGCCGCCGTGCCGGGGGCCTGCTGGACGATGTCCGGGGTGCCCGCCGCCGTGGAGCTGCCGGCGACCGCCACGTCCTGGCCGGAGCTCTGGGCGCGCAGTTCGCCGTAGCCGTCCGAGACCGGCACGAACCGGAACTGCTGGTTGCTCTGCCCGTTGCAGGTCCACTGGTCGACCGCGGCGCCCGCGGTGCCGGAGTTGCCGTAGACGTCAAGGCACAACTGGTCGCTCGCGACCACGAGTTGGTGGTAGCCGTCCGGGAAGCTACCGCCGCCGGACGTTGCCGGGGTGAGATAGACGGCGAAGGCGTCGTGCGAGGCCTGGAACGTGAACGGCACGGTGATCGAGCCGCCGGAGGTGCTGACGTTCTGGTCGTACACGGTCTGTGGGGCGGCGAGCGGCGCCTGGTCCGGGATGCGGTGCACGGTGACGTGGACGCTGCCGGCGTTCGTCAGCCACGGGACGGACGACAGCCCGTTGAAGGCCACCGATGCGGCGCCGGTATAGCCGTTGGAGTCGCCGATGACAGCCACCGCGCGCCCGGCGGCGGAGTCCTCGGAGGCCGCGATGGCCGTCGAGCCGACCTGGCCTGAGGTGTCGACGAGGGTGCCGGTCATGTCGGCGTAGTCCCGAAGCGCCCACCAGTTGCCGGTCGGCTGCCAGCTGCCCCCGCTCTGCGTGAGGACTCCCGTCAGGTTGGGGGTGACGCAGCACACCCAGTTGCCGCGCATCGCGTTGGCGTATCCGGACTGCGCGAACCGCGCCAGGTACCAGGCCGTCACCCCGGCGGTCTGCCGGTCGGCCGGCTGGTACTCGTTGGCGGACAGCGGCCGCGCCCCGATGCCCGCCGAGCTGAGCGCACTGTTGAGGGACTGCGAGACGGTGACGGGGTCGTCCACGTCGCCCTCGTCATGGTTGGTGATCATGTCCGGCACCGTCCCGGCCGCCTTCACATGCGCGAGCCAGGTCTGCCACTGCCCTGACCTGCCTTGCGGGGTGTAGGCGAACGAGGGACCCACGATCTGCGCCGTGGGGGCGATGCGCCGGATCTCGCGGTAGGCGGTGTCCCACATCTGGAAGTACTGGGCGCTGTTGACACCCCGGGTCCAGAAGTAGGAGATGTCAGGCTCGTTCCAGATGTCGTAGGAGAACTTCAGTCCCGACGCTTGGAGCGCTCCCACGGTGGAGTCGATGAAGCTGATCCAGTTCGCGCAGTTGCCGTTGTCGCACGGGTACGTCGTGTTGGACGGCTGGCCGCCGTTCGCGCCGTAGATGTCGCTGACGAGCACCTGGTACTGCGCGTGGTACGGCGGCCGGGTCAGCCGTTTCGCCTGCGCGATGATCGAGTCGACGTCGGCCCGACTGGCCGCTCCGTACTGGTAGTTGTCCTTGATCCAGCCGCCGGAGAACCAGCCCCCGCCGCGGAACGCGTTGATGCCCAGCGGCTGGATGAACTGGTCCACAGGCTGGCTGCCGTCCTGGGTGAAGCCGTAGAGGAACCCCTCGCCCACACCGGTCGACGGGCCTCGCGTCGACGCCAGGTTCACGCTCAGCGCCTCGCCCGCGAAGGCCCGGCTCCCGGCCGCCGACAGCAACTGCAGCACGAACGCCAACACGACGCCGACGGTGAGCAGCACACGGCGGTCCCTCGATCGCTTCCTCATACGGACCTCCTATGGGCCGGCGGTTCAGCGATACAGCGATTCGGCGATACAGCGATTCATCGGGTCAGCTCAGCGACCACTTCTGGTTGGATCCGCCGTTGCAGGTCCACAGCTGTACGAGGCTGCCGTTGGCGGTGGCGGCGCCGGTCACGTCCAGGCAGAGGCCGGAGTGGGCACTGGTGACGGTGCCGTTGGCATTGAGGTTCCACTGCTGGTTGGTCTGGCCGTTGCAGGGCCAGGTGATGACCTTCGTGCCCGGGCTGGTGCCCTTGTTGTAGGCGTCCAGGCACAGTTGGCTGCTGCCGGAGTACACGGTGAGCTGGTGGGACGCGGTCGCGGTCCACGTCTGGTTCACCGCGCCGTTGCACTCCCAGATCTGCGGCTGCGTACCCGCCGTCGTGGATGCGCCCGGCACGTCGAGACACTTGGCCGCACCCACCGCGTGCACGGCGCCGGTCGTGCTACTACCGCTTCCCGACCCGTAGTTGGCGGCAGTGACGGCGGCCTGGACCGCGTTCTCGGTGGCGTCGGAGGGATAGCCCGCCGTTATCGCGCCTTCGAAGAACTCGCCCACGCCATTGGGACTGTTGTCGCCCCCGGTGCCGAGCAGGACCGAACTGTCGACCTTCATCGGCGAGTAGCCGTTCGGCAGGGGACCGGAGAAGGTGGTGGTCAGGCCGCCGCTCGTGCCGTTGCCGTATTTGAGGGTGAAGTTGCTGGTGCCGTTGTTCTTCAGCCACGCGCTGACGAACGGATAGTGCACGCCCGGGTTGTTCGGGTCCTTGTTGGAGCCGGTGTTGGTGTGGAACATGCCGTTCTCCAGGTCGGCCTCGACCCACGGGCCGCTGCCCGTGCAGCCGCCGAACCAGCAGGCGGTGCCCCAGTAGATGGCGTTCATCGTGGCGTTGCCGGTGTCCGTGTGGGAGTTCTCGCCGCTGCCGTAGTCGAAGCAGCACCACTGGCTCGTGTAGTTCGACGAGGTCACCATGTAGATTCCCTCGGGCTGGGCGCCGGTGGGCACGCCGCTCGCGTGGTCGATCCGGTAGCCGACGCCCGGGGTGACCTTGACGCCGAAGACCTGGTGGCCGCCCGCGGTCACCGGCAGGGCCATGGCGTCCGCCCCGACGTCGGATCCGTTGGGACCCGGGCCCTTCCAGTAGCCGCCCCAGGAGATCGGCATGTCGTTGTGCTTGGCGGTCTGGTCGTAGATCTTCGTGATCGTGCAGGACGTGCCCGCGCAGAACGACACCTGGGAGGCGCCGTCGGCGTATCCGCCCGGAGCGAGCACCCCGATGTCGCGGTAGCTGTGGTCGGAGGCCCGCTGGATCTGGTACAGCGGCCCGTTGTACGCCGCGAAGAGTGCCCTGGTGGTGGCGTGCGCCGTCACGCACGGCGTGCCGCCCGCCGCGTAGAGGTCGCACGGGAGCGACGCGTCCGCCGCGGGCACGGGCGCGTGGACGGCGGCAGGTGTGCCGGTCCGCGCGGTGGTGGCGAACGAGGGTGTCCCGAGCGCGGCCAGGGCCATCGCCAGGGCGATCAGGAGCACGGCCGGGAAACGACATCGTCGGCGATCGGTTGCTGATCCGGGCAAGGAGACCTCCTCGGTGGCGGTGCCGCCGTACGACGGCACCGAAGCTGCCGGTGGCCGCGGGGAGGACGGGGTCATCCCAGCGTCCACCGCTGGCCGCTGCCGCCGTTGCAGGTCCACAGCTGGGCGAGCGTTCCGTCGGCCGTGGCCCCGCCGGTGACGTCCAGGCACAGGCCGGACTGGACGCCGGTGATCGTGCCGTCGGAGTTCAGCGTCCACTGCTGGTTGCTCTGGCCGTTGCACTGCCAGATCTCCACCTTCGTCCCCGGTGTGGTCTGGTTGTTGTAGGCGTCCAGGCACATTTGACCGCTGCCGGAGTAGACGGTGAGCTGGTTGGAGGTGGAGTGCGTCCAGGTCTGGTTGGCGCCGCCGTTGCAGCTCCAGATCTCCACCTGGGTGCCCGCGGTGGTGGTGGAGTTCGGCACGTCCAGGCACTTGCCCGCGCCGACCGCGTGCAGCGGGCCGGTCACGCTGGTGCCGCCGCCACCGCTGGTGCCGCCCGCGACCCGGTACATGACCGTGCCGTGCGCCGGTACCGATGCGCTGATGGTGCCGGAGGTGGTCGAGGACGCGCCCGACCACAGGTCGGTGAGGGTGTAGGCGGACGCCCCGGTCTTCCCGACCGCTGAAGCGGTGGTGGTGATGGTCGCCGTGGAGCCCGTCTCGTTGAACAGCGCCACCGACACGTCCCCGTTGGCCAGCGGCTTGGCCAGCACGTCCAGACCGCCCGAGGAGGACACCATGGTCCCCTGCTTGCCGAGGGGGTCCTGGTCGACCGCGATCACCCGGGAGTTGGTCAGGACGGACAGGGTGGAGGAGCTGGCCGAGGGGATGTTGGTGCCCGCGATGAGCGGTGCGGCCATCTCCGCCCACAGACTGAACTCGCTGCGGTTCTCGGTGGCCGTCATCGAGCCGTTGCCCACCTCCAGCATGTCCGGGTCGTTCCAGTGGCCGGGGCCCGCGTAGGAGGCCAGGCCCACGTTGCTGTGGAAGATCGACAGCATGCTGGAGAAGGTCGGGCTGATGTCACCGGTGGTGCGCCAGCTGTTGCCGACGTCCGCGCCCCAGGTCCACACGTTCTCCTGGCCCCAGTTGCACAGGCTGTACAGGATCGGCCGTCCGGTGGCCGCCAGGGCGTCCCGCATCGCCGTGTACCGGGTCTTCGCCGCCACGCCGGTGTTGTTGCAGTTGTCGTACTTGAGGTAGTCGACGCCCCACGCCGCGAACGACTGCGCGTCCGTGGTCTCGTGGCCCAGGCTGCCCGGGTATCCCGCACAGGTCGCGGTGCCCGCGTCCTCGTAGATCCCCAGCTTCAGTCCGAGCGAGTGCACGTAGTCCGCGGTGCCCTTGATGCCGTCGGGGAACTTCGCCGGGTCCGGCACCAGGTGGCCGCCGGAGTCGCGGTTGTGGGTCATCCAGCAGTCGTCGATGTTGACGTAGGTGTAGCCGGCCGCCTGCATGCCGTTGGTGTGCATCGCCTGGGCCGTGGACTTGATCAGCGACTCGGAGACGTCGCAGCCGTACGCGTTCCAGTCGTTGAAGCCCATCTGCGGGGTCGGCGCGAGCCCGTTGCCGAGCGCGGCGGCGGGCCCGGCCGTGCCGAGGGAGAGGAGGGGCGCGGTCGCGGTGAGCAGCACGGCCGAGAAGGCGAGCGCGAGGGTTCTGCGCAGGGAACGCAGCCGGGACAGCGACCTAGGACGCTTGGCTCTGGCAGTGGTCGTGGGCATAAGTCATCGACTCCTGGGGCGAGTTGGGGAGCTGGGGTGCGGGTCAGCGGTAGCCGGCGGCGGTGATGTTGGCCTGCACCGCGTTGTCGGTCGCGTCGGAGGGGTAGCCGGCGACCATGGCTCCCTCGTAGAAGGTGCCGGCGCTCAGGTTGGCGCCGCCGCCGGGCTTGCAGCAGTCGCCGCCGCTGCCCAGCACGATGGCTCCTTGTTTCTTCATGGGGCTGTATCCGCCGGGCAACCCGCCGTCCCACAGGGTGGTCAGGGCGCCGGACTGGGCGTTGCCGCCCTTGAGGGCGAACCTCGACGTGCCGTTGTTCTTCAGCATCGCGGTGACGAACTTGCTCGTGAACGCCCGCTGGTTGGGGTTCCAGGACTGGCTGCCGCCGGGGTACAGGCCCCACTCGAGATCGGCCTGCACCCAGGGGCCGCTGCCCGAACAGCCGCCGAACCAGCACTGGGTGCCGAAGTTGATCGCGTCCATCGCCCCGGCGGCGTCGGCCTTCCTGGTCGTCTCGCTGTTGCCGTAGTCGAAGCAGCAGCCGTTGTTGACGTGGGTGCCGCTGGTCACCATGTATGCGCCTTCGGGTGCGGCACCGGTCGGTACGCCCGTCAGATGGCCGTCCCGCCAGTAGCTGTTGCCGGGGTTGATGTACAGCGAGTACGCCTTGGTGCCGCCGGCCGTCAGTGACTCGGACGTCGCCTTGGCCGGGCTGCTCTGACTCGACCCCGGGACCTGGGCCGACCCCTGGTACCACAGGTCGTTGCCGTGTCCGGACTGGTCGCGGACGACCGTGATCACACACGAGGTGCCCGCGCAGAACGCGTCCTGCGCCGCCGCGTCGGCGAAGCCGCCCGCCGCCAGGACGCCGATGTCCCTGGTGGCGTTGTCCGAGGCGCGCCTGACCTGGTAGAGGGAGCCGTTGTACGAACCGTAGAGCGCGCGCACGGTGCTGTGCGCGGCCACGCACGGCGTACCGCCCGCGGCGTAGATGTCGCACGGGCCCGACCCGTTGGCGGGAGGCGGAGGTGTCGACGGGTTCGTGGTCCACTTCTGGTTGCTCTGGCCGTTGCAGGTCCACAGGATGACCGCGGTGCCGTCGGCCGTTCCCGCCCCGCTCACGTCCAGGCAGAATCCGGAGGCGACTCCGGTGACGGACCCGTCGGGGTTCTGTCGCCAGACCTGGGTCGCCCGCCCGTCGCACCCCCGGACGACCACCGGGGCTCCGGGAGCCGTCCGGGTGTCGTAGGCGTCCACGCACCGGGTGCCGCTCATCGTCCTCAGCTCACCCGCCGCCGTGAACTCGAACGCCTGGTTGGCCTGGTTGTTGCAGTCCCAGATCTCCAGCCCCGTGCCCGGCGTGTCGACGTTGCCCTTGACGTCCAGGCACCGCCCCGACGCCGAACTCACCAGGGCTGCCGCGGACGCCGGCGCCGACCACGTCGGCGCGGTCGCCAGCAACATGGCCAGCAGCGCCATCACGGATACGGCGGCCGCAGCCGGTAAGCGCGATGCACGAGCCGCGGGGCTGCGGTGCGGAGCGGATGGAGGCTGCATTCTGTGTCCTCGGATATGCGGGCGGGGGGGGAGGGAGGGAAAGGACGGAGAGTGCCGTGCACGCACAGGGAGCACTCATACATCCCATGTCGCACAGTGATCCCACAGGGGTATGGCCCTGTCAATAGAAGTTTCCGAGCCTTTCGGGGTGCGATCCATCCCATGTTTGTCCTGGTCAGGCCGCTCTGAGGGCAGCCGAAACCCGCGTCCGGCGACGACCGGAGTGCCGGACGCAGGCGTTCGTCGGGGGATCAGGTGCGGGCGCTGGGTGCCGATCGCCTCACCTGAAATTCCAGTGCTGGTTGGCGCCGCCGTTGGAGTCCCAGATCTGGACGGGGCTCCCGTTGGCGCTCTGCCCCGCGGGGACCTCCAGCGCGCGGCCGGAGGCCACGTTGATCAGGGTGTACGAACCGTCGCCGTTCTGGGTGGCTCGCCAGTGCTGGTTCGCACCGCCGTTGTTGTCCCAGATCGTCGGCCGCGTGCCGTTGCCGGTCTGGCCACCGGGCTCGTCCAGCACCCGCCCACTGGCGATGTTGGTCAGCGTGTACGAGCCGTCGCTGTTCTGGTTCGCCCGCCACTGCTGGTTCGCGGCGCTCCCGTTGGCGTCCCAGACCTGCACCGGCGTGCCGTTCCCGGTCTGCCCGCTCGGCACGTCCAGCACCCGCCCGGCGGAGGCCACGCTCACCTGGTACACCTGGCCCGAGACGATGCCGCCGCCCGGGTTCCCGGTGCCGCCGCCCAGCGCGGTCAGGGTCGCGTCGTAGGCGGGCTTCTTGTTGCCGTTGTTGTCGAACAGCAGCGGGTTCTCGCCGCTGCGCCAGGAGTCGCTGTCGCGGATGCCCCACACGGTGATGCCGGTGCAACGCGCGACGTTCATGCACGCCTTGACGGTGTTCGCGTAGGCGCTTGCCGGCGCCTGCGCGATGTCCAGCTCGGTGATCTGTACGTCGACGCCGAGCGCGGCGAAGTTCGACAGCGTGGTCTGGAAGCTGGCCGGCGGGCCGCCGGTGCCGAAGTGGGACTGGAATCCGACGCAGTCGATGGGCACGCCGCGGGACTTGAAGTCCTTGACCATGTTGTAGACGCCCTGGGTCTTGGCGTCGGACCAGTTCTCGATGTTGTAGTCGTTGTAGCAGAGCTTGGCCGCCGGGTCGGCCGTCCGCGCGGTGCGGAACGCCTCCTCGATGAAGCCGTTGCCCAGCACGTCGTGGAACACCGAACTGCGCTGCTGGCCGCTGCCGTTGTCGGCGAACGCCTCGTTGACCACGTCCCAGGCGTAGATCTTGCCCTTGAAGTGGTTCATCTCGGTGGTGATGTGGTTGTCCATCACACCGCGCAGGGTGTTCGCGTCCCTGATGGAGCTGACCCAGGACGGAAGTTGGGAGTGCCAGACGAGCGTGTGCCCGCGCATTCGCTGCCCGTGCGCGTTGGCGTGGTTGACGATCTGGTCGCCGGGCCCGAAGTTGAAGTTGCCGCGGGACGGTTCGGTGGTGTCCCACTTCATCTCGTTCTCCGGGGTGATCATGTTGAATTCCCGGTCGAGGATGGTGGAGTACGTCGGGTCGCCGAGACGGCCCGCGGCCACGGCCGTGCCGAAGTAGCGGCCGCTGTCGGCCGCCGCCGCGCCCAGGGTGCCGGAGGCCGCGTGGGCGGCGGGGTTCGCCGGGCCGGCCAGGGCCAGAGCCGTGCCGGCTGCCAGTGAGGCGGCCAGGGCCAAGGCCTTGCGCGGACGGGGCTCTGCGTTGAGCCAGAACATGACGGATCGTTCTCCTTGTGTGTGGGGGAGAGACACCGACCACAAGCCGGTGCCGGGGTCGCGAGTCGGGCCGGTCACAAGGCCGAGCTGACCGGCGGTGCGCTCCACTGCTGGTTGGCTCCGCCGTTGCAGTCCCACAGGACCAGTTGTGTACCGTCGGTGGCAGACGCACCGGGGTCGTCGAGACAGCGGCCGGAAACCGGGTTGCGGTAACCGCCGTTGTAGGCCTGCCACTGTTGGTTGGTGCCGCCGTTGCAGTCCCAGATCTCGATCTTGGTGCCGTTGGCGGTACCACCGCCCGTGGCGTCGAGGCACTTCCCGAGCGCCCGCAAGGTGCCGTCCGAGCGCGCGGACCACAGCTGCGCGTCGGCGCCGTTGCAGGACCAGATCTGCACGGCGGTTCCGTTGGCGCTGTTGCCGCCGTTGACGTCCAGGCACTTCCCGGCGATCCCGGAGCGCACCGGCCCGCCCACGGAGACCGGCGGCTTGATCCAGCCTGCCGCGTCCGCGGCCTGGACCCCGGCGTTGAAGGCGTCAGCCATCTTGCCGAAGCCGTTGTCGTTGGGGTGCAAGGAGTCGGACAGGTCCGCGGTGGTCAGAGCGCTCATGTCCACCAGGCGCACATGCTTGCCGGCAGCCTGCTCGGCCTGGACGATGCCCGGCAGTTTGGCGTTGAACGCGGGGCGGGTGGCCTCCTCCGTGCCGCTGGTGGAGACGATCACGGTGCCGACGAGGACCGTCGCGTCAGGGGCGTCGGCCGTGATCTGGTCGATGAGCGCATGGAGCCGTTCGGCGGCGGGCTCGGCCTGAGAGCCGCCGTTGAGATCATTGGTGCCGATCTCCAGAGTGATCACGTTGGGCCGGTACCGGGCCAGCACGGAGTCCGCGATGCCGGCTATCTCGCTGATGTGCCAGCCGGAGTGGCCCTCGTTGTCCGGGTCGGACATCGTGCCGTTGCGGCCCGATCCCACGAAGTCCAGGGCATGCCCTTCGTTCGCCAACCGGTTCCACAGGAAGCCCCGGTAGCCGTTCCCGGACGGGCTTCCGACGCCCCAGGTGATGGAGTCGCCCAGCGGCATCAGCCGTAGGGCGGTGGGCGCGGCGGCGGCCCGTGCGGCGGGGGCCGGTGATCCGGTGCCGGTGGCGGCCGCCGCGGGCAACGCGGTGCCGGTGCCGACCGCTGCCGTCAGCGCGACGGCCAGGAGTGCCGTGGACTTCTTCATCTGTGTTCCTCACTGGGTGCGGGACAGTGGGTGGGGGTGAACGAGCGGGTGAGTCGGTCAGCGCGGGGTGAAGTCCTGGTTGCTGCCGGCCGTGTTCTTGCAGGGCCACTGGTCGAGCTGCTGGCCGAGGTTGCTGCCGCCGCCGTAGACGTCCAGGCACAGGCCGCTGCTCTGGTTCTGGAAGGAGTACGAACCGTCGGACTGCCGTACCGGCAGCCACAGGGCGCCGGTCGCTCCGCTCGACGCCTGCTGCACGATGTCGGGCGTTCCGGCGGCCGTGAGGCTGCCCGAAACCCCCACCACCAGGCCCGAGTTCTTCGACTGCAGCCGTCCGTAACCTCCGGAGACCGGTACGAACTGGAACTGCTGGTTGCTCTGTCCGTTGCAGGTCCACTGGTCCACTGCGGCGCCCGCGCTGCCGGAGTTGCCGTACACGTCCAGGCACAGGCTGTCGCTGCCGATCACCAACTGGTGGTATCCGGTGGGGAATTCACCGCCTGATGAGGCCTGAACGCCCGCCTGTTGGATGACCTGCTGCGCGCCCTGGGGCCAGTTGGTGCCGCTGACCTGGACGTTGCCGGTCAGGACGTTGTTGTGCGGAGGACCCGTCGCCACGTACGTGTTGCCGCCGTTGTACCAGTTGCCGGAGAACGTGCTGTCGTCGGTGTGGTTGTTGGCGTTGGCGTTGGTGAGCGCCCAGTTGCCCGCGTCCTGCACGACGTTGTTGGACACCTTCAGATAGCGGGAGCCCTCGTCCAGGTACAGGGCGGTGGTGCGGTTGTTGTCGTACATGTAGTTCTCGGAGATCACCGAGCCGGGGTTCGCGGACAGGTTGTAGATGCTGCCGCCGTCGAACATCGCGTTCTTGGTGTCGAAGATCAGGTTGTGGGTGACGGTGTTGTTCTTCAGCGTCGTCGGGGTGCTGTAGACGGGCTGGTAGTTGTACGTGCCCCGGTTGACGTAGTCCTGGCTGCCGCCCGGGTCGTTGGCGCCCCAGCCCCAGCCGATGTCGATCCCGTCGTAGGGCAGGTGGTCGCACTGGTTGTGGGTGATCGTCGCGTTCGTGACGTACGTGGACAGGATCGCGGCGGTCTCCTTGTAGTCGGTGCCGACCCCGCTCACCTTGTTGTTGCTGATGGTGATGTTCTGGTTGGTCATCTGCGGGTTGCCGGGATGGTGCGCGTCCGGCTGGATCCCGCCGACCTGGATGCCGCTGCCGGCGGTGTCGGTGAACGTGTTGCCGGTGATGGTGACGCCGTTCGCGCCGAGTCCGGTGCCGGACGCGTTGGCGACGCCGTCGTTGCCCACGCCGAGTCCGGCCTGTCCGAGCTCGGAGAACGCGTTGCCGGAGAACGTGATGCCGCTGGCGGCGGAGACCTGGACGGCCGCGGGCATCTGCGCCCAGTGGTTGCGGGTGGCCTCGAACTGCGTGCATCCCGACTTGCAGGTGCTCAGCCAGTTGGCGGGCATCGCGTAGGCGCCGGTGATGTGGGCGCCGCTCTGCTGGTCCGCGTAGCCGTCGGGCCCGCTGGGTCCGAGCCAGGAGGTGCCCGTGAACCGGATGCCGCTGAAGCCCAGACCGGTGGCCGGTGAGCCGTAGCTGCCGCTGATGCCGAGCAGGCTCTGCAACCGGGGGAGTTCGACGTCGAGGCTGTTCGGGTTCTGTCCGGGCTGGGCCCGGTAGTAGAGGTCGCCGGTGGACGAGTCGAGGTACCACTGCCCGGCCTGCTGCAGGAACGCGTAGTTGTTCTCCAGGTACATCGTCCCGCCGGCGAACGGCGCGTTGATGGTGTCGTAGCCCCAGGAGTTGTTGTTCCACGCGGGCTGCTGCATGGTGACGGTCCTGCCGCTGATCGACTGGACCGGCGCATAGCGGTCGGTGAAGGAGTTGAGGCTCTCGACCTCCATGTGGTTCTGGTCCGAGAGGCCGGCCAGGTAGTCGAGGGAGGAGTCGGTGATCGTCAGGCCGGTCTGGGTGAAGGTGAAGGCGGAGCGGGGCACCTGGATCGCCGCTCGCGGTGCCTCCTTGCCGTTCACGTACAGCTGGCGGGTGTTCACGCCGGAGCCGACGTGGACCGACCAGATGTTCTTTGCCTGATCATGAACCTGCCAACCAGTGATCTGCTGGGCGCCGGTCACGACCGGCTGCTGGCCGGACACGGCCTGGTAGGTGATGGTGTGGCCGTTCTGGCCGCCCTCGTCGGAGCCGAAGGCAAGTGGCTTGGTCAGCCGGTAGGTGCCACCGGCCAGGTGGACGACGACGTTCGAGTCGGCCGAGAGCCGGTGCGCGGGCTGCTTTGCCTGGTCGATGGTGGCGAACGGCTGCTCGGCGGTGCCGTTTCCGCCGGGAGCCGCATCCGGCGCCACGTACAGGTCGGCGGTCGCAGCCAGGCGTTCTGCCGGTACCGCGTATGCGATCCCGGCGGTGGCCGGGCTGCCGGCCAGCAGGGCGAGCAGAGCTACGGGGGCGGCCCACAGGCCGCGGAGCGCTCCGGCTCTGAACATGGTCATCCTCCGGTGGTGGCGCGTCTGGTGGCGGGTGGCCCGTGGTCGCCGGTGCGGCGGCCACGGGACGGAGCCGTTCAGGTCAGTTGAGGCTCCATTGCTGGTTGGACCCGCCGTTGCACGGCCAGAGTTCCGCCAGGGCGCCGTTGGCCGTGGAGGCACCGGTGACGTCGAGGCAGAGCCCGGACTGGGTGCCGGTGACGGTGCCGTCGGAGTTCACCTGCCACTGCTGGTTGACGCCGCCGTTGCACGGCCAGGTCACCACCTTGGTACCGGCCGACGTCTGGTTGTTGTACGCGTCCAGGCACATCTGGCTGCTGCCGCTGTACACGGTCAGCTGGTTGGCGGACGTACGGGTCCAGCTCTGGTTGGCGCCTCCGCTGCAGTCCCAGATCTGCAGCTGCGTGCCGGCCGTGGTCGACGAGTTGGGAACGTCGAGGCACTTGCCGGCGCCGACCGCGTGCAGCGCGCCGGTGCCCGTTCCCCCGGAGGAGTTGCTGTATCCGGCCGCGGTGATGTTGGCCTGGACGGCGTTCTCGGTGGCGTCCGACGGGTATCCGGAGGTCATCACACCTTCGTAGAAGGTGCCTTGGGCGCCCTTGCTGTTGTCGCCGCCGATGCCCAGGATGATGGCGCCCTGCTTGCGCATCGGGTTGTAGCCCGCGACATTGGGGCGCACTCCGTCGTAGAACGTGGACAGGTTGCCCGACTGGGCGTTGCCGCCACGGATCGCCCAGTGGTTCGCCCCGCCCTTGATGATGGCGGTCGTGTACCGGTAGTTGATGGTCGGGTCGTTCGCGTTGTAGTGCTGATTGACGCCCGAGAAGAGGCCGTTCTCCAGGTCGGCCATGATCCATGGGCCGTTGCCACTGCCGTAGCCCCAGACCTTGATGTTGCCGAAGTAGATGGCCTCCATGGTGCCGTTGCCGTCGTCGTTGCTGTCCGTCTCGGCATTGCCGTAGTCGAAGCAGCAGCCGCCGTTGTAGTGCGTGCCGTCGAGGACCGCGTACATGCCCTCGGGGTTGTCCCCGGTGGCGATGCCGTTGGTGTGGTTGTTGCGGTAGCCCGTGCCGGGCGCCACGAAGACGCCGTAGGCCTTGTGGCCGCCCACCGTGGTGGGCGCGGCGGTCGCGTTCGCGAGGTTGTCGGGGCCGCCCGCCGCACCGCCGCCGGGTGCCTGGGTGAGGTTGTTCCCACGGCCCGACTGGTCGTAGATGATCGTGATCAGACAGGTCGTCCCCGAGCAGAACGAGTCCTGGGCGGCGGCGTCGGCGTACCCGCCCGCGCTCAGGACGCCGATGTTGCGGGTGGTGTTGTCCGAGGCGCGGCGGACCTGGTACAGCGGCCCGTTGTACGAGGCGTACAGGGCTCGGGTCGTGCTGTGCGCCGCCACGCAGGGCGTCCCGCCTGCCGCGTAGATGTCGCAGGGTCCGGACGTGGCGGCCCGGGCCGTGCCGGCCGTGGCGGTGGCGCCGGCCAGAGCTCCCGCGACGAGGGCGGCGGCGGCCCCCGCCCGGGCGAACGATTTCCACGCGTTCCCGGGCCTGCCGCGGTGTCGCACCGTCGCGAGTAACCGCGCGACGCCACCGCGCTCGGACGACAGGTGGCGTCTTGTACGTGTGGTTCCCATCTGATCTCCCTACCGTGCCGGTGCAACCCGCTCGGGTTGTGGTGGCGGTGCTTTCACATGCCTAAGCGCTTGAACGTGCCGTGGTGCTATGGGATTGCAGAGAGGTTTCGGGGGGAGACGGTGCTCCCGGCTTCGCGGGGGCTGTCACGGGTGTGGAGCCCCCTGCCGCGAACCCTGTTGCCGAATCGATTCGACTGCTGATTCCCGCGGTGCGCAAGCTCTCTGCGTGCTCGAAAAGTTGCGGTGTGGCGGCAGGGGTACGACGGTGTGGCCGTCTGCCGCCGGGCCGATGAGGCCGTCGCGGCTGTACCCGGCGCCGCAGCCCGGGTCGCTCGGCTGACCCACCATCATGCCGCTGAGCAGGGATACAGCCCGACGGACGGGCCATCGAGCGCCGGTTCGGGGAACACCGGTGGAAGCGGTCGGACTTCGACCGTCACGTCGGTGCCGCACTCGCCGCGCGATATGCCGTCGGCTCCGCACATCGCCGGTCGTGGCTTCCTGTCGAAGCGCTTACGTCGAACCGATTCGCTCGTTTTCCTCCGGTACTTCGTGGAATCTGGAACGTATGCCGTTCCGGCGGGACTTCGCGCGGCTCACCGTGGCGGACTCATCGCCCTCGCGCCGCACAGCCCCGGCGAACGTCTCCTCAGCCGCGCTCACGTTCCTCGGTTCTGAAGGGGCGGAAACCTCGACGGCGATAGTTGGGCAGAGCGCGGGGATGGTCCAGCGTCGACGTGTGCAGCCAGACCCTGTTCGCCGAGGGAGCCGACTCCCACGCCTGCTGGACGCCGAGCGTCAGCGCGAATCCTCCCAGGCCCCTGCCGACGAACTTCGGCAACAGTCCGAAGGTCTCGATCTCCACCTCGCCGTCCGGATGAAGATCGCAGGAGACCAAGCCGGCCGGTTCTCCCTCGAAGGACAGCAACCAGAACGTCCTGCCCGGTGCCTCGGCGAACCAGATGAGCCATTCCTCCCTGCTGCGGCTTGCGCTCTTCCAGCCATAGGGAGCGCCGATCTCGGCCTGTATGTCGACGACCAGCGGCGAGTCCCGGTCGAGGGGCTCCAGGACCAGGCCAGGTACCGGAGCGGCTGGACTGAGCTGATCACGCGAAGTCATTTCGAGATACGTCACTATCTCCTTCACGCCGCGCAGGGTACGTGATTCCCCGGTCGAGCGGCACTCACCGTAGTCGGACCGCAGTGAGCACCCCGTCGCCCGCTTCCTGCAAGTGAACGGCGAATTCGGGGTCGGTGGCCAACTGCTCGTGGAAGGAGGTCACTTGCTCACGGTGGCTCACGGCGTTGTCGACCGCCACAACTCCCTGCGGCGTCAGCACGCGCCGCAACTCCGGCCAGTACCCCACGTACGCAGGTCGCTCCGCGTCCAGCACGACGAGATCGACGGACGCGTCGGGGGTGCGGGCAAGTACCTCGGCCCCGTCGCCGTGTACGACGTCCACATGGTCCTGAACGCCGGCGCGTCTGAGGTTCCGCTGTGCCTGCGCGACACGGAGTTCGTCGATCTCGACCGTGGTCAGCCGGCCGCCGGTGTCGCGTACCGCGTCGGCGAACCAGATCGCGGAGTAGCCGTTGGACGTTCCGATCTCCAGCACCCTGGTGCTGTGCTGGACACGGATCAGCAGGGCGATCAGCCCCGCCGCGTCCGGCGTCATGTTGCGCAGGCGCAGCAGCCGGTCCGCCAGGGGTCCGTCGTGAGCCCGGCCTTCCTCGTACAAGTCGCCCAGCAACTGTGCCAGTTGGCCGTCCACGGAGGTTCCCTTCGGGTCGGTGGGTCGGTGGTCCGTGGCCATTGTGGCAAGCCAGTGTCGAAGCCCAGGCCGGCATCGAGCGCGATGACCCGGCTTGCCGCGTGCTCGGTGATGATCTGGAGGGGGTCGCGCTCGGGCACGGCCGGTACCTCGACGACAGCCCGGCCGTGGACGGCGTCGGCCACGGCGCGGACCTGGGCCTCGCTGCGGCCCTTGGCGAGATCGATGCGGAGCAGAGGCATGGCAGTACTCCATGTTCGGGTCAGGGGCCTGCGCCTGTGGGCCGGTCGTCACTGCATCGCGGCACCCACCCCGCCCGTCCAGGGTCATGTCATCCGCTTGCGGCGTCCTCCGCCTCCCAGCGCAGTAGGTCGCCCGGTTGGCACTTGAGAACCTCGCAGAGGGCGGCGAGCGTCGTGAAGCGGACCGCCTTGGCGCGGCCGTTCTTGAGTACCGCCAAATTGGCGGGCGTGATCCCCACGCGGTCCGCGAGCTCGCCCACGGACATCTTCCGCCTGGCCAGCATGACGTCGATGTCGACGGCGATCGGCATCAGATCACCTCGTCCAACTCGGCCTGCATCTGCGACGCTTCGACGTCACGCGCGACGGCCTGGGCGAGCAGCATCCGCAGGACGAGCACGATGAGCGCGACCCCGAGGATGGCCAGACCGATCCCGCCCATGATGACGGTGACGCCCGGGTCGTCCCGCTGACCGGGGGCATTGACGGCCGTCACCGCGAACCACACAAGGGCGGCCGCCACGATCGCACCGATCACGCCGTCCACGTACCGGAAGGCGGCGTGGGAGAACACGGTTCCCCGTCGCACCATTGTCACCAGGCGCCCTACGCAGACCAGGGCGACCTGGACCGACAGCATGCCCAGGATCGTGAGCACGCGCAGCGGGGTCAGCGGGAGCGTCCCGTCCTCGGGGTCGCTCCCGGTGGCCAGCACCCACACCATCCCTGCCTGCACGAACACGGTGCCGCCGAACACCACCACGAGCACGGCGCGCAGCGCACGCACGGCCAGCTTTCCCATGACCCGGCCCTCCATCGAGTTGCGATGGGAATCTATCGAATATCGATAGCTGGAGCAAGGGGTGGGAACGGAGGCTCGGGCTCGTTCGAGGCTTCACCCGTCCGTCCGCATGCGCTTGCCGACCCTGGGCTCCCCGCCCGCCCGGAGCATCTGGCTCGCGGCGAGTTCGCGATAGAGGGCGCTGCTGACCAGCAGGTCCTCGTGGCGGCCGCCGGCGGCCGTGCGGCCGTCCTGGAGCACCACGATGTGGTCGGCGTGCTGCACGGTGGACAGGCGGTGCGCGATGACCAGCAGGGCGCATTCCTGGGCGATGTCCTTCATGACAGTGGTGAGCGCCGATTCGTTGATCGCGTCGAGGTGGGAGGTGGGCTCGTCCAGCAGGAGCAGTGAGGGGCGGGCCAGCAACGCGCGTGCGAGGGCGACACGTTGGCGTTCGCCGCCGGAGAGGTTGCCGCCGCGTTCACCGATGACGGTGGCCAGGCCCCCGGGCAGCCGGTCGACGACCTCGTCGAGCCGGGCCAGTTCGACGACGCGACGGATCTCCGCTTCCGTGGCGTCGGGTACGGCGTAGGTGATGTTGTCGCGCAGGGTGCCGTGGACGACATGGGTGTTCTGGTCGACCACGGCGATGCCGCGGCGGCAGGAGTCACGGGTGAGCTCGGTCGCCGGCCGCCCGTCGAAGAGCAAGGTGCCGGCATCCGGCTCGTAGAACCTCGCGATCAGGGCGAACACCGTGCTCTTGCCGGCGCCGGACCGGCCCACCAGGGCCACGTGCCGACGCTGCGGGACGGCGAACGAGACACCGCGCAGGACCGGCCGCTCCGGGTCGTAGCCGAAGTGGACGTCGTGCAGGGCGAGGACGGGCTGTTCGCGGGTGCCGGACGGGCCGGTCGGCCGCAGCGCGGGTGCAGGCGCGGGGGTACTCGGGTTCTGGGGTGCGATGGGCTCCACGGGGAGGCGGAGTGCCTCGTCGATGCGCTGGTAGGCGCCCATCCCGCGTTGGACCAGGCCCACCGCGCGGAAGACGGAGGACAGCGGCAGAACGAGGTAGGAGGCGTACAGCAGGAACGCGACGAGGTCGCCGAGGGAGCCGGCGCGACCGCCCACGCGCAGGCCGCCGACGACCAGGACGATGAGGAAGGAGCCCTGGACGGCGAGTTCGACGGCGGAGCTCATCACGGAGGCGAGCTTCGCGGTGCGCACCCCCGCGCCGTAGGCCGCGTCCACGCGGGCGCCGATGCCGGCCGCCTCGCGCTCCTCGGCGCGGTGCACGCGGACCATCGGCAGGGCGCCGAGGGCGCGTTCCATGTCGGCGGCGACGGCACCGACCGAGCCCTGCATGTGCTCGGATGCGTTCCTGATGCCCGTGAGCAGCGAGGCGACCACCACGGCCGCCGCTGTCACGGTCGCGGCGACCAGGAGCAGCAGCATGAGGTCCAGCCACGCCATGAGGGCGATCGCCCCGGCGGCCACCAGGCTTCCCGTGACGAGATCGACCAGGGCCTGCGAGACGACCTCCCGCAGCAAGGTGGTGTCGGCCGTCACCCGGGAGATGAGGTCGCCGCCCCGGTGGCGGTCGTACTCCCTCATCTCCAGTCGGAGCAGCCGGCCCACCAGCCCGTGCCGGAGTTGCCGTACGACGCCTTCGCCCATCCGTTCCAGCAGGAAGCGTCCCGCTGCCCCCGTCGCCGCCTCGACGACGAAGAGCATGCCCAGGAGTACCAGCAGCGGCCAGATGAGCTGTCCGCGGCCGCTCGCGTCCACGACCTGCTTGGCGACGAGTGGCTGGGCCAGTCCCAGGGCGGAGCCGACGAGGGTCAGCAGGCTGGCGACGGCGATGGCGCTCCGATGTCCCGCGGTGAGCCGGTACATCGTGGCCACTGCCGCCAGGGTGGACTTGTCGGCTTCGGCGACCGTGGCCCGATCATCGCGCGAGGCCGTCGCGCCGGTCATCGGTCCGTCGGCCGTGGCAACGGGTCGACGGTCACCAGCCGGGCGAAGTAGCCCTGCGGGACTCCCTCGCCGACGGGACGGTCCTCGGCCTCGATCCAGGCGTGCGCGGTGAAGGGCGGGGTGACCCGTACGCCGGTGCACCAGGTCGGCCAGGTGCCGCCGAGCCGGCACAGCAGTGCCGCTCCCAGGGAGCGCGGCAGGCAGCCCTTGGGTCCGGCGCAGCGCAGGCTTGCGGCGCACATGGCGTCACGTGCGTTCTGGGCCTGTGCGCTGGTCGCAGGCACGGCGCCGCGCCGCAGGACGCCGAGCACGGTGCGGAGGTGGCGGGGCGGCAGCAGGGCGAGGGCGACGGCGGGGAGCAGGACGAGGCGGGCGGCCAGGCGGCGGGCCAGGGGCACACCGGTGGGCCGCTCCAGCGCGCTGGGCGTCGTCATGAGGCGAGGCCCGAGTCGCGCAGCTCCCGTACGAGCGTCTCGACGTCCTGCTGGGCCTGCGCCTTGTCGATGTCGAACTCCTGGGCGAGGGCGGCGGCCGCGTCCGCCTCCTCGCCACCGTCCAGCAGCGTCCGCACGACCAAGGTGGCCGTCGGGTTCAACTCCCAATAGGCACCGGCCTTTTCGTCCAGCAGCACGGTGCCGTAGTCGGTCTCGGCCGTGGAGACGTTGTCGCCGAACCGCAGGGGCATGTGAGGGCCTTTCTGACGTGAGGGACCGGGATGCGGTCAGGGGTTTGAGACAGGGGTGCGGCCGCGGGCAAGTCCGCGCAGCCACACCTCCGCCGCGATCGTGGAGTAGAGGATCGCGTCGGAGAGCCCCCGGGTGGCGGGACGACGGGCGAGGCGGCGCAGCTCTGCGCCGTCCACCAGGCCCAGTTCCGCCAGCCGTGAGTCCTCCCACAGGGCCAGCAGGTCGGCGCGGTGTTCACGCAGTCCGTTGGAGGCGTCCATGGAGGCCGTGGCCTTGTTGCTGCGTTGCAGGCACTCCTCGGGCACGATCCCGCGCATCGCGGCGCTCAGGACGGGCTTGTACCGCCAGGGCGTGACGCGCTCGCCGGGACGTACGGCGAGGCACGCCTCGATGACGCGGTCGTCGAGGAAGGGAGAGGCCATCGGGAGGCCGGCGCGGGCCGCCATCCGGTCCCACTGCCGGATGATGCGCGTGCACGAGCGGATCTGCTCCAGGTCGGTGTGCAGTCCACGGTCCGGATGCAGCGGGGAGGCCGTCGCCGCGGCATCGAGCAGGGCCCGGCGGGCCATCCGCTCGGCCTCGGGAGTCACCCAGTCGAACAGACGCGGGGCCATGCCCCAGCCGAGCCCCGTTGCGACGGACGGAGGCAGCGGTCCCCGCAGGCCACCGGCGGCGTCGGCGAGCCACTTCCCGTACGGGCGGAAGTCGGCGAGAGCGCGCGCTGTGCCGCCGAGCGGCCATTGCCACAGCGCCCGGAAGCCGCGCAGCTGGCGCAGGGCGAACAGCGGACGGGTGCGCAGCAGCCGGTGGTAGTACGCCTCGGAGCACCATGCCACGTGGTCGCCGCCGATGCCGGTCAGATGCAGCCGGCTGCCGCGTGCGGCGAGCGGGGGCAGGTGGTGCAGGACCCGGGAGCGGTCCATGACACCGATGGTGGGTTCGTCGAGGAGGTCGTCGATGCCGAGCAGGTCCTCGTAGACCAGCGGTGAGGCGTCGGCGTCCCAGACCACGTGCTCGACGTCCGGCAGGTACTCCATCGCCCGCTTCGCCCAGGACAGGTCGGTGTCCGCCGGATCGCGTCCCGGCCAGGTACTGGCCACCACGCGGGCGGGGGAGCGGTCGGCCAGGAAGCAGACGGAGGTGGAGTCCAGGCCCCCGGACAGGTCGCAGCTCACCACGCCGCCCTGACGGGTACGCGCGCCGACGGCCTCCTGAAGTGCCGTCCGGATCAGGGGCGCCGCTTCGGCGAGCGGCCGGACCGGTTCGGGCGGTGTCCACCACCGGGTGTGCCGTACGGTGCGCCCGTCCGCGGCGACGATCACGGCGTCCTGCGGCGGAACGGCGGTGACCGCACGCCACATCGACGTCTCGAACAGCGGGTACGGGGCGGGCCACAGCAGCCTTACGGCCAGCTCCTCCACGTCGGGTTCCAGGCCCAGGACGGCGGCCAGAGTGTCGGCGCGGGTCGCGGCCACTCGCCCGCCGTCGATCTCCGCGTGGAAGACGAGTCGCAGTCCGGAGGCGGTGCCTTGCACCCTGATCTGTCCGTCGAGGGCGCCGACGAGGTGGAAACTGCCGGGGAGGGATCGGGCCAGTGCGTCGAGCTCCGTGAGATCACGCAACCGGGCGGCGCGGCGCCGCAGTTCGTCGACGTCGATCGGGCAGCAGCCGACGACGGCGAGGGAGGCGTCGCCGGCGCTCGCCGTGACGATCTCGTCGTCCTGCCAGTGGCCGACCAGCCAGGGCCGGCCCGACGCATGCGCGAGGGTCCGGCTTCCGGGGCGGGCGAAGGAGCGGGCCACGGCGGCCGCGTCCGCACGGTCGGTGAAGACCGCGAAGTGCGCGTCGCCGGGGCCCGTCCCCGCACTTTCGTGCAGTTCAGTCATGACGTCGGGTCAAGGACCGTCGGTCGTCAGTTCTTGCTCAGGATCAGCCGGTCGTTGCCGGAGCTCTGAAGGAGCCCCGTCTCCTTCCGGAAGGTACCGAGCCGGACGAGCGTCGGTGCCTCGTATGCCTTCTTCATGACTACTCCTCACGTGCAGGTTGCCGGCCACCTCCCTGACCGGCGGCCCAGAGGACCGTCGGTCGGGCCGAGGTTCATCGGGAACCCCGCCCAGGAAGCGGACGCAGCACATAGCTAGCTGCAGAGCGTGAGATCGAGACAAGAGCCCTTGCGAAGGTCGGATAATAAGCAAATTTCGAACGCTCTGGGTTGTGCGCCCGCGCTCGCCTTGGTTGTCATCGGGGCGGCATTGCTGTGTGCCCCGGGTGTACGCATGCGCGAATGAACGTTTTGACTTGTGTCCCGGCAAGTGCTCGCCGCATCTGCCGGGACGTGCCCGACGGCGGTCACAGGTGGGCGCCGCCGGGGCGCGTTCCCTGCGCTCGATGTGCACCCCTTCGAGTCCTCGTCATCGGGCTTGATCGCGCCAATACCCACGAGACCGCTGCCCGTTGGCTCGCGTGAGGTACTTGACCCGGGCGCGCACGCCGAGTCGGCGTCAGGAGCCGCCGGGTTCCGGCTCGTGGAGGGTGATCGCCCCGGAGGGGCAGACGCCGGCGGCCATCCGTGCGGCGGCGCGGTGGGCGGTCGTCGGCTCGGTGTGCAGCAGGAGCACACGGCCGTCGTCGGGGTCCTGGTCGAAGACTTCGGGCGCGGTCAGGGCGCACATTCCCGCGCCGATGCAGCGCTCACGGTCGATGCGCAGGTGCGTCGTCGTCATGGCTACGCCCTGTCCCAGGTGACCGGGAGGCTCTTCACGCCGTAGATGTCCGCGCTCTCCGGGCGCAGGACGACTTCCTCAGCCGGTACGGCCAGGCGCAGGGTGGGGAAGCGGTCGACCAGCGCGCGGAACGCGACCCGCATCTCGACCCGGGCCAACTGCTGCCCCAGGCACTGGTGGATGCCGTGGCTGAAGGCCAGGTGCCCGCCGGCGTCCTGCCTTTGCAGGTCGAGCACATGGGGGTCGGCGAAGCGCTCGGGGTCGCGGTTGGCGGTGTTGTACGACAGGACGACCGTCGTCCCGGCCTCGATGGTCTGGCCGCCCAGTTCGATGTCCTCGAGGGCCGTCCTCATGAACGTCTTGGCGACGCTCAGATAGCGCAGCAGCTCCTCCACGGCCGCGTCGGTGAGCGCGGGGTCGGCGCGCAGCGCGGCCAGTTGCGCCGGGTTCTGCAGCAGGGCGAAGGTGCCGAGGGAGAGCATGTTGGCGGTGGTGTCGAATCCGGCGGCCAGCAGGATCAGGCTGATCCCCTGCAGCTCCTGGTCGGTCAGATCGCTGTCGGTGAGTTCGCTGAGCACGTCGTCGGTGGGGTTCGCCCGCTTGGCGGCCACCAGCTTCGCGAGGTACTCCTGCGTCGCCGTGTAGGCCGCTATCAGCTCCTCGTCGCCGGTCTCCCCTCCCATGAACGTGTCGATCTGCTCCTGGAAGGAATCCCGGTCCTGGTACGGCACCCCCAGCAGCTCACAGATCACGATGGTGGGGATGGGCTTGGCGAACGCGGTCACCAGGTCCGTCGGCGGCCCCGCCTTCTCCATGGCGTCCAGGCAGTCGGCGGTGATCTGCTCGATGCGCTCGGTGAGCAGACGCATCCGACGTACCGTGAACCTGCCCACCAGCGGCTTGCGATAGCGCCCGTGCTGCGGCTCGTCCATGAGGAGGAACTCGCCGGGCGGCGCCGGAGGAACCTCGAAGTCGCCCACGTTCAGCAGTTCCTTGCGCGAGCTGAACCGCGGGTCGGCCAGCACGGACCTGACCAGGTCGTATCCGGTGATCAGCCAGCCAGGTTTCCCCCCGACATGAGTGAAGCGGCTGATGGGGCCGTGCCGACGGGCGTCGAGTAACTCGGTCGGCGGGTCGAAGGGGCAGCCGGACCGACGGGTCGTCGGCAGCGTCGGGACCGTGTGGAGGGACTCGCTCATCGCTATTCCTCATCTCGACGAGACATGACGTGTTTGGCGCTCCCGAAAGCTACGTTGCATTCGGAATATCGTCAATCTCGATTGAGGCAACAACCCAGGTGAAAGGCGGTAAATTGATGCAATGACGCTGCCCTCAAATGCAACGTTGCGTTGCAATGAAGCAGTGGAGGAGACAGCCTCCGTCGAGGGTGGCCTCAGCCCAGCCCGACCTGCAGCTCCGCCCACCTGCTCGTCCCGCCCGAGTGCACGTGGACGCCGCACCGGGTCGACAGTGCGGTGACGATGCCCAGGCCTCGGCCGTGCTCGTCCGGGTCGGCGGTGGACGTGGACAGTCCCGCCGATCCCACCGGCCCCCTGTCGGTCACCTCCACGCGTACCGCTCGGCACCTGTCCACCTCGCTGTGCGAGAGGCTCAGCGTCGCCGGGGGCAGGGCGTGGACGATGGCGTTGGTGAGCAGCTCCGAGGCCACCAGCAGTACGTCCTCGGTGATGTCCCCGGCCAGGTTCCAGTCGGTGAGGATCTGCCGTATGTGGTGGCGTACGGCCGAGACGGCCCCCGGGGCGTGCGGCAGCGGAAGGACGTGTTCGGCTTCCCCGCGGGGCGCGGCGTCGAGCTGCGCTGCTGTCATGTTTCCTCCTTGGGGAAGCGTGGGGGCGGCAGGCCGGGCGTGACTGATGCACGCTAAGGAGGGAAATTCCGTCGGTCAATGAACATGGGTCGGCATTACCGAACGACAGTCCCCAAACCGGAAGAACTCGGACTACCATCGCTTCATGGCCGGCCCAGTCCAGTCCATAGAGCGAGCGGCGGCGATCCTGCGCCTGCTCGCCGGCGGATCCCGTCGGATGGGGCTCGGTGAGGTGGCGTCGTCGCTGGGTCTGGCCAAGGGCACCGCCCACGGCATCCTGCGCACCCTGCAACACGTGGACTTCGTGGAGCAGGACCCGGCGACCGGAAAGTACCAGCTCGGGGCGGCTCTGCTGCACCTCGGCACCAGTTATCTCGACGTGAACGAACTGCGGTCGCGCTCCATCAACTGGGCCGACGCCCTGGCCGCCCGCAGCGGCGAGGCCGTACGCCTGGGCACGCCCCTGGAGGGCAGGGTGCTCGTCATCCACCATGTCTTCCGGCCGGACGACACCCTCCAGACCCTCGACGTCGGCGCACTGCTGCCCTTGCACGCCTCCTCGCTCGGCAAGGTCCTGCTGGCCTTCGGAGTCACGCCCGTCGATGTCCTGCTGGAGGAGGCACCGGAGCCGTACACCCGGCACACGCTGGTCCACCCGGAGGAGATCAACCGCGCTCTGGCCGAGATACGGGATCTGGGCTGGGGCGCCGAGGTGCAGGAAATGAGCATGGGGGAAGCCGGTATCGCCGCGCCGATCCGGGGGCAGGGCGGTCTGGTGGTGGGCGCGATCGGGGTGTCCGGCGCCGTCGAGCGGATCTGCGACACCAAAGGCCGGCCTCAGCCGGCCCTGATCACCGTGCTGCGGGAGGCGGCACGTGCGATCTCCAGAGACCTGGGCGCGGCCCGCTGGTAGGTCCCCAGCACCTCCGCGACACATCGGAAGGCAGGGCCGATCATGGTTGAGCGGTATGTGATGTCCATCGACCAGGGCACCACCTCCACGCGATGCATCCTGTTCGACCACAGCGGACGGCTGGTGTCGGTCGCCCAGCGGGAGCACCAGCAGTTCTTCCCGCGGCCGGGCTGGGTCGAGCACGACGCCGTCGAGATCTGGCGCAATCTCCAGCGCGTCGTCCCCGAGGCTCTCTCGAACGCCGGAGTCGATGCCGGACAGATCTCGGCCATCGGCATCGCCAACCAGCGCGAGACGACGGTCCTCTGGGACCCGCGGACCGGGGCCCCGCTGGGCAGGGCCATCGTCTGGCAGGACATGCGCACCGCCCCGCTCGTCGATGAGCTGAGGAAACAGCCCGGCGACGAGTTCTTCCTCGAACACTGCTGCCTGCCCCCTTCGACGTACTTCTCCGCCCCCCGCATCCGCTGGCTGTTCGACCACGTCGACGGGCTGGAGCAGCGCGCCCGGGACGGCGAGGTGCTGTTCGGCACCATGGAGAGCTGGCTGATCTGGAACCTCACCGGTGGCACGGACGGCGGCCTGCACATCACCGACGCCACCAACGCCAGCCGCACCATGCTCATGGACATCCGCACGCTGACCTGGGACGAAGCCCTGATGGACTTCTTCGGTGTGCCGCGTTCGATGCTGCCCGGGATCCGTCCGTCCGCGGAACGCTACGGCGAAGCCCGCTCGCTCCTCCCGGGCGTGCCCATCACGGCGGCCCTCGGCGACCAGCAGGCGGCCCTGTTCGGACAGACCTGTTTCTCGCCCGGCGAGGCGAAATGCACGTACGGGACCGGCAGTTTCCTGGTGATGAACACCGGTACCGACCTCGTGCGCTCGCAGCACGGGCTGCTCACCACCATCGCCTACAAGATCGCGGACCAGCCCACGGTCTACGCCCTGGAAGGCCCGATGGCCGTCACGGGCTCGCTCGTCCAGTGGTTCCGCGACCGGCTCGGCCTGATCCACAGCGCACCCGAGATCGAGACGCTGGCACGCACCGTCGAGGACAACGGCGGCTGCTACATCGTCCCCGCGTTCTCCGGCCTGTTCGCGCCGCACTGGCGCAGCGACGCCCGGGGCGTCATCGTCGGCCTCACCTCGTACATCACCAAGGGGCATCTGGCGCGGGCCGTCCTGGAGGCCACCGGCTGGCAGACCCGCGAGGTCGTCGACGCCATGAACGCCGACTCCGCGCTCGCCCTGAAGCAGCTCAAGGTGGACGGCGGCATGACCTCCGACCATCTGCTCATGCAGATCCTGGCCGACGTGCTCGACGTTCCCGTCGTACGGCCGCTCGTCCACGAGACCGTGTCGCTCGGTGCCGCCTACGCCGCAGGGCTCGCGGTCGGCTACTGGCCGGACCTGCAGGTGCTGCGCCGCAACTGGCACATGGCCGCCCAGTGGCTGCCGGACATGGACCCGGGACGGCGGGAGTGGGAGTACGCCAGCTGGAAGCGGGCCGTCGAGCGGTCCCTGGGATGGATCCAGCCGCCGAAACGGCCGTGAGGTGCCTGCGTCAGGGCGGCGGGGGACTGGTGCTCGTCCCGCTCGGTGGCGTTGTCGGGGTCGATG
This sequence comes from Streptomyces sp. NPDC001157, assembly GCF_053598255.1. Taxonomy (NCBI): domain Bacteria; kingdom Bacillati; phylum Actinomycetota; class Actinomycetes; order Kitasatosporales; family Streptomycetaceae; genus Streptomyces; species Streptomyces sp. NPDC001157. Next base: position 157,118 of record NZ_JBSFJW010000001.1, on the reverse strand, counting down.
GCGGGTCCGTGGGTGTGGGCGGTCCGGTCTCGGTCGGCGTGGGTGTGGGGGGCGTCGTGGTCGCCGGGGGCGTGCTCTGCGGCGGCTTGGGCGTGGTCGTGGGGGCGGGAGTCGTGGGCGGCCTGTGGGTGGGGGCCGTGGTGTGGCTCGGTGGGTTCGTGGGGTGTGGCCTGGCCTCGGTTCTCGGGGTGTGGGCCTGCGCGGGCAGCTCGAGCCGGAAGTCGTGCACCGGTCGGTTCTTCAGCGCGGCGGACATGTACGCCGTCCAGATCCGGGTCGGATAGGAGCCGCCGTTGACCCGGCTGATGCCGGCGGCGTCGCCGAGGGAGATCCGGGTGTGGTCCGTGGGCTGCTCGGCGAACATGGCCACGGATGTGGTCAGTTCGGGCGTGTAGCCGACGAACCAGGCCGAGAGGTTGTCGTCCGTCGTGCCGGTCTTTCCCGCGGCCGGCCGGCCCAGGGCGGTGGCCAGATAGCCGGTGCCCTCGGGGCTGACGACACCCTTGAGCACCGCGGTGACCTGGTCGGCCGTGGCGCGGGAGAACGCCCGGGTGGCCTCGTGACCGGGCAGGTCGTACGGCTTGTTGTCACGGGTGAGCTGTTGCACCGCCCACGGAGCGATGTGCCGGCCGTGGTGGTCGAAGGTCGCGTACGCGCCGGCCATGTCGAGCGGACTGGGCGTGGCCACACCGAGGGTCAGGGCGGGTGTGGCGCCCATGTCGGGTGTGTCGGCGGGCAGTCCGGCGGCGACGGCGGCCTTGCGGACACGGGTCAGACCGGCGTCGGCGCCCTCCTGCGCGTACACGGCGTTGACCGACTTCATCATCGCCGTACGCAGGCTGATCCGGCCGTAGTCGCGGTCGTCCTCGTTGGGCGGGCAGTAGTGGAAACCGCGCGGCAGGCCCTGCACACAGTGGCGGCTGGTGCCGTCGTACCGGGTTCGGGGGGTGATGGCGCGGCCGTCCTGGGTGGTGGCGTGGTGCTGCAGTGCGGCCGCGAGGTCGAACGGCTTGAAGGTGGAACCGACCTGGAGGTCGTGCCGGACGGCGTCGTTGTAGGGGCGGACGGCGTAGTCGGGTCCGCCGTAGGCGGCGACGATCCGTCCCGTCGACGGGTCCACGGATGCCGCGCCGACCCGGATGGACCTGGCCTGACGGGTGTCCGGCAGGTTCCGCAGGCCCTTCTTCACCGCCGTGACCAGCGCCTGCTGGTCCTTCTTCACGAAGGTGGTGGTGATCTGCCAGCCGCCCGAGCCGAGCGTGGCCTCGTCGACGATGTCGTGGTCGATCAGGTATCTGCGGGCGATGTCGATGAGGTACCCGGCCTGGCCGCCGACCCCGGGGGTGGGCCGCGGCGCCCTCGGTTCCGGGAAGGTCATTTCGGCGCGCCGGTCCTTGTCCAGGTAGCCCAGGCCGACCATGCCGTCCAGGACGTAGTTCCAGCGGGCGACGGCCGCCGCCCTGAGGGCCGGGGTCGCCGTGGAGACGTCGTAGCTGCTGGGTGCCTTGAGCAGCGCGGCGAGGTAGGCGCTCTGAGGAACGCTGAGCTGGGAGGCGCGGATGCCGTAGTAGGCCTGGGCGGCGGCACGGATGCCGTAGGCGTTGCGGCCGAAGTAACTGGTGTTCAGGTACCCGGCCATGACCGAGTCCTTGCTCTGCGTCTCGTTGACCTTGATCGCGATGATGGCCTCTCTGACCTTGCGGTCGAGGGTCTGCTCACGGGTGAGGTAGTAGTTCCGCACGTACTGCTGGGTGATGGTGGAACCGCCCTGCAGCCCTCTGCCGGTGACGGTGCTCCATGCCGCGCGCAGGATGCCGCGGGCGTCCACGCCCTGGTTGGAGTAGAACGTCCGGTCCTCCGCGGCGACCACGGCGTGCTGCATGCTGACGGAGATCTCCGACAGCGGCAGCGATTCGCGGTTGACCGCGCCCGTGCGGCCGATCTCGGTGCCGTCGGCGTAGTAGTAGACGTTGCTCTGGCTCACCGCCGCGGCGTTGGGGTCGGGGACCTGGACGGTCACGTACAGCGCGAAGAACGCCGCGACCACGAGCAGGATCATGGTGAGCAGGCCGCTGAGAACCATGCGCCAGGTGGGGAACATCCTGCGCCACCAGGGCATCGCCTCACGTGCCGCCTTGCGCAGCAGACGGGCGCGCCGACGGGTCTGCCGTGCACTGCGCAGTTGCCTGCGCCAGGCGGCAACCGGTCTCCCAGCGGACTCGCCGTCCCCCTTGTTCATACCTGCGCCGTTCTTCGGGCCGGCAGGGTCGGGGGGTGCGCCTCGGGGCGCGTACCGGACGCGGCGCGCCGCTCCGAAGTGCCGTAAATACCACTAATGGAATAGCATTTTCCCCTTTATGGCTGAACCATGCCGGTGCCGGGTGGTTTGTGCGACCGCCTGTCCGCGGGATGGGTCGGGTCCTCGACCCATGCCCGGCAGGACGAACGGGTCCACAGTCCGGGGGGAGTTGGCCGCCTCCGGCTGCCTTACGGAGTCATGGCCTCGTACCGCACCGTTCTTGGCGGCGATCTGCATACCGTGGCCCGGGTGGCGCTCGACCTGCGCCTCGGTCAGTGCCGCGCCGTCGGCCGCCCTGTCCAGCTCCTCCTCGAAGGCGAGCAGGTACGCGCGGGTGGCGGCGATGGCGGAGGCGTCGGCGGGCGCGCCCGGCAGGCGGTGGCCGGGGACCACCAACTGCGGGTCGAGGGCGGCCATCTCGTCGAGGAGATCGATCCAGGCGGCGCGGTCGCCGGGGGTGGGGGTGTCGGCGACCCGGACGTGCTCCTGCTGGAAGAGCAGGACGCCGCCGAGGAGGGTGGCGACGAACTTCGCCTCGGGGAAGGCGACGGCCTCGCACCGAAGTGGAAGTCCGGGCCGGGCCCCACTCCGCCTTTGGGTCGTCTGCCGCATTGATAGTTTAGGAATCACATACCCGTTAGTTTGTGAGGGGTGCGCGGCCGGAAAGGCATGGAATTACTCGCCGCCGACGATTCCGCTTACCTTTTCGCCAGGTCCAGACGCGCCCTCGATCTATACCGGTTCCAAGTTTGGGTTTCGTTATTATTTCGTGGCCGGGGCGCGGTCCTGGGTGATGGACCTCACATCCTTCTGCCGCCCGGCGGGTGATGGTGAAGAGGGTGCTGTCGGGCCGGGGTGAACCGGGCGCTCCATATGCCATAAGGGGCGATGAAAGCAGGCGACGAATCCGACATTTCCTCAATTGTCGCCAGGTCCGGGTGACCTTCTGGTGAACATTCCATGAAGTGGCTCACGTTTGCTCAAGGTGTCATTGCCGCGGTGGCCGCCTCTTGTGCACCGTACCGGTAAGTCGTCGGTCGGCCGGGAATTCCGGGGTGTCTCCGAGGATCCGAATTACCCAACCTTTGCTTGACCGCCCTATGTGAAGTGCCTTAGAAGTTAACCGCTTACCCTCGCCGGGTCGTTCCGGTTCGTTCGACATGGTGGGGGACACGTCAACATCTGGGTGCGCGGCGAGGTTTGGGGGGCTGCACCACCACAGTTTGGAGCGTCCATGAGCAGTGTCTGTTCCCCTGCGGTGCCCATCGTGGCTGACGCGCACCACCCGGCCGACGCGGGCAGGACGATATGACCGCCCGCACGGCAGAGGTGAACCCGGTGAGGGAGCGGCGCGAGGTGATCGGCGTGGCCGTGCACGCCGGTGACCCCGTCACCGGCGAGGGTGCCGTCGCCTGTCTGCGCTCCATGCCCGGGATCACGTTGCTCCCGCCGGAGCGAAGATGCGAGGCCGACGTCCTGCTGGTGACGGTCCACGAGACCACTGAGGAGGTCGTCCGCTGGATGGAACGTTCCGCCTCGGAGTCGACCAACCCTGAGATGCGCATCGTGCTCGTCGCCGAGACCATCGGCGAACACCATCTGATGCGGGCTGTCAGCAGCGGCTTGGTGAGCTTCTTGCCGCGCGAGGAGGCCGACCGGGACCGGGTGGTCAAGGCCATCCGGGACTGCAGCAGGGACCGGGCCGTCGTCCCCGAGAAGATGGTCGGATGGCTGCTTGAGCAGGTCCGGACGATCCAGCGCACCGTGCTGGTGCCGCAGGGCCTGACCGTCGGCGGTCTCCAGGAGAGGGAGGTCGAGGTCCTGAGGCTGCTCGCCGACGGCCTGGACACCGTGGAGATCGCGCAGCAGCTCAACTACTCGGAACGGACCATCAAGAACATCGTCAGCGGCATGCTGACGCGGTTGAACCTGCGCAACCGCTCGCACGCGGTCGCCTATGCGATGCGGTGCGGGGCGCTGTGAGCTGTTGGGAGCGCTCCCGCGGGCTGTCCGGTGGAGGACGACGATGACGAACACGGTGGCGGTGAAGCGCGGATCGCGCGCGACCGGGCCCGAGATGCCCGAGGGCGAGATCGAGCTCGCCGAGCCGCCTGTGCTCGGCGAGCCGGCGAGTGCCGACTTCGGGTCCGCCCTGGCCTTCCTCCCCATGGGACTGGGCTCGGCGGTCATGGCCGTGGGGCTCTCCATGGGCCACGGTTCGCCCACCACGTACATGATGTCCGGGATGATGGGCATCTCCATGATCGCCATGAGCCTGACCCAGCTCGGGCAGTCCGGCAAGGAACGCAAACGCCGGATGCGGGCCGAGCGTCGGGACTACCTGCGCTATCTCGCCCAACTGCGCAAGCAGGCCAGGGATGCGGCGGCCGAGCAGCGGGCCGCGGTCCGCTGGGACCATCCGGAACCCCAGGACCTGTGGTCCCTGGCGATGGGTCCCCGGCTGTGGGAGCGCCGCGCCAGCCATGACGACTTCGCCCGGGTCCGGGTCGGGCTCGGCTCACGGCGCGCCGCGCTGCGCTTCGTACCCCCCGAGACCAAGCCCGTCGAGGACCTCGAACCCCTCACGGCGATCTCGCTGCGCAGGTTCATCAAGGCCCACCAGACGGTCGAGGGCATGGCCGTCCCCGTCTCACTGCGCAGCTTCAGCAGCGTCGAGTTCGCCGGGGACGGCACCGCCGCCTACGGCATGGTCCGGGCGATCCTCTGCCAGCTGGCCGTCTTCCACTCGCCGGACGAACTGCGGATAGCCGTACTCACCGACGAGCGCAGGCGGGCGGACTGGGACTGGGTGAAGTGGCTGCCGCACAACGCGCACCCGCGCGAGGGCGACGCGGCCGGTGCGTTGCGGCTCGTCGCCACCGACCACGACGCACTCATGGAGCTCCTCGGCCAGGACGTCAGCGACCGCCCCGACCACGACAAGTCGGAGGCCCCCAGCACGTCCGAGCCGTTCGTGGTGATCGTCGCCGTGGGGGAGCGGATCCCACCCGGGTCCAGGCTGCTCGGCGCCGGACTGCGCAATGTCGTCCTGCTGGACCTGACCGGCGCCATGACCGGTGGCCCCAAGGTGCTGCGGCTGACCGCCGAGAAGGGCCGGGTGAGCTTCCCCTCCGGTGACTCGACCGCGTCCGCGCGGGCCGACGAGCTGAGCCCGGCCGCGGCCGAGCGCCTGGCCAGATACCTGGCGCCGATGCGCACCAGCGGGATCGTGGACCTGGTCGACGAACCCTTCGAGAACGACTTCGACCTGACCGCCCTGCTCGGCATCCGCGACCCGCGGGCATTCGACGTCACCGGCCAGTGGCGGCCGCGCACCCCTCAGCACGCCCGGCTGCGGGTGCCCCTCGGAGTGACCGAGGACGGCGAGGTCGTCGAGCTGGACTTCAAGGAGTCCGCCCAGAGCGGCATGGGGCCACACGGCCTGCTGATCGGCGCCACCGGGTCCGGCAAGAGCGAACTCCTGCGCACGCTGGTCCTCGGCCTGTGCGCGACCCACTCCTCCGAGATCCTCAATCTCGTCCTGGTCGACTTCAAGGGCGGCGCCACCTTCCTCAACATGGAGAAGCTGCCGCACACCTCCGCCGTCATCACCAACCTGGCCGACGAGCTGCCGCTGGTCGACCGGATGCGCGACTCGCTCCAGGGTGAGGTGATCCGCCGCCAGGAACTGCTCCGCGAGGCCGGCTACGCCAACCTCTTCGACTACGAGAAGGCCCGGCTCGGCGGCGCCCGGCTCGCCCCGATGCCCTCGCTGCTCCTCATCGTCGACGAGTTCTCCGAACTGCTCTCCAGCAAGCCGGAGTTCATCGAGCTGTTCGTGATGATCGGACGCGTCGGGCGAAGCCTCGGCGTGCACCTGCTGCTCGCCTCGCAGCGCCTCGACGAAGGCAGCATCCACAAGGTCGCCGGCCACCTGTCCTACCGGATCGCCCTGCGCACCTTCTCCTCCATGGAGTCGCGCAGCGTGATCGGCATCACGGGAGCCTACGAGCTGCCCTCGGCGCCCGGCCACGGCTATCTCAAGGTCGACACCACCAACCTGGTGCGGTTCAAGGCCGCTTACGTCTCCGGACCCTGTCCGCAGCCGCAGACCCACTCCTCCACGGGCGATGGTCCCAGCGGACCGGCCGCCGAGATCGTCCCGTTCGGGCTGGAGCAGCGGCCGCCGCTGCCGGCCGGCCAGGACGCCGCCGACATGGCGGCCGGCGCACCGGAACCGGACGGACCGGACCACGACGAGGAGCAGTCCGAGAGCTCCGAGAGCCTGCTCGACATCATGATCGACCGGCTCACCGACGCCGGCCCGCCCGCCCGCCAGGTGTGGCTGCCGCCGCTGGACGAGTCGCCGAGCCTGGACCAGTTGCTGCCGGGCATCGTGCCCGACCCGGTGCGCGGAATGAGCGCGAGCGACTACCCGGCGCTCGGTGCCCTGAAAGTACCGCTCGGCATGGTGGACCGCCCCTACGAGCAGGCACGCGAACTGCTGGTCGCCGACCTCTCCGGAGCCGACGGACACGTCGGCATCGCGGGAGCCCCGCAGACCGGCAAGTCCACCCTGCTGCGCAGCCTGATCCTCTCCCTCGCCCTGACGCACACCCCGGAAGAGGTCCAGTTCTACTGTCTGGACTTCGGCGGCGGCGGCCTCGTCTCCATCGCGGGCCTGCCGCACGTCGGCTCGGTCGCCACCCGCCTCGAACGCGACCGGGTACTGCGCACCGTCGAGGAGATGACCCAGGTACTGGAGACGCGCGAGGAGCTCTTCACCAGCATGGGACTGGAGTCGATGTCCGCATACCGCGCACTGCGCAGGAGCGGGCAGATCGACGACCCGTACGGCGACGTCTTCTTCGTGGTCGACGGGTGGTCCACCCTCCGGCAGGACTTCGACGAACTGGAGGACCGTGTCGCCGACCTGGCCGCCCGCGGCCTCTCCTTCGGCGTGCACGTGGTCGCCTCGGCGGTCCGCTGGTCGGAGATCCGCCCCAAGCAGCGCGACCTGATGGGAACCAAGCTCGAACTCCGCCTCGGCGACAGCATGGAGTCCGAGGTCGGCACACGTCAGGCCGCCGGAGTGCCCCCCCGCCCCGGCCGCGGTCTCACCAGCTCGGGCCACCACTTCCTGTCCACGCTGCCCCGCCTCGACGGCTCGTCGGCCATCGAGGACCTCACCACCGCGACCAAGTCCGCGGCGGCGGAGATCGAGACGTTCTGGACCGGCCGCTCGGCCCCCGGCGTCCGGCTGCTGCCCACCAGCCTTCCGGTCGACCAACTGCCGCCGCCGGACGGCGACCTGCGTGCCTGCCTGGGCTGGGACGAGAAGCGCCTGCAGCCCGTATGGCACGACTTCGAGAAGCTGCCGCACCTGATGGCCTTCGGCGACGACGCCACCGGCAAGACCAACGCGCTGCGCCTGGTCGCCAAGGCGGTCACCGCCCGCTACACCCCCGCCGAGGCACGCATCCTGCTCGCCGACCCCGGACGGCAGCTCCTGCGGGACGTCCCCGAGGAATACCGCGTCGGCTACGCCGTGGGCACCGAGGCACTGGCGGAACTGGCGGGCAGCGCGGCGGTGTCGGTGAGCGGCCGGGTGCCCGGCCCCGACATCGCCCCCGAGCGGCTGGCGCAGCGCGACTGGTGGCAGGGGCCGCGGCTGTTCATGCTCATCGACGACTACGACCTGTTCGCCACCGGCAGTGCCATGGACAACCCGATGTCGTCCATGGTGCCGCTGCTGTCCCAGGCGGCCAACATCGGACTGCACATCGTCGTCGCGCGCAGCACCTCCGGAGCGATGCGCGCCATGATGGACCCGCTGCTGCGCCGGATGTGGGAACTGGGAACCCCGGCGCTGCTCTTCTCCTACCCCAAGGAGGAGGGCAAGTTCATCGGCGAGGCCAAGCCGCGCACCCTGCCCCCCGGCCGCGCCCAGATCGTCACCCGGCGCGGGGTCGGGCTGCTCCAGACCGGACTGGCGGCACCGTCATGAACCGGACCGGCGGCACCGTCATGAACCGGACCGGCGTCCCCGTCATGAACCGGCCCTCCGGGCCCCCCGCACCTCGCACACGGCGCCCGCGCACCGCATCGCTGTTTCCCCGTCCTTGCACCGCAGGAGAATCATGAGCACCGCCGCGTCGTCCCCCACTCGTACCGGGCCCTGGGGGACCGCCGACGTCTGCAGGCTGACCATCAGCGCGGCCAAGGGCCGCACCGACCTCGCGGTCCCCCTCTCCGCCACGGTCGGCAGCATCCTGCCCGTGGTGCTGAAGCGGGCCGTCAGCGAGGAGGAACTCGGCGGCAGCTGGGCGCTCCAGCGGCTCGGCGAGGCCGCGCTCGACCTGGACGGCACCCCGGACTCCCTCGGCCTGCGCGACGGCGACATCCTGTACCTGCGGCCGAAGGACGCCCTTCTGTCGGAGCTGCAGTTCGACGACGTGGCCGACGGGGTCGCCACCACGATCAACGCCCGACGCGACCGCTGGCGACCGGAGCTGACCCGGCTGCTCTGCCTCCTGCTGGCCTGTCTGACACTGGCGTCCCTCGCCGCCCTGGTCGTCGCCGCCCGCCCGCACCTGCTGACCGGGCTCACCTGCGGTGTGCTCGCCCTGGGACTGGTCGTCGGCTGCGCCATGGTCACCAAGACGCTCCAGGACCGTGCCACAGGGACCATCACCGGCCTCGGGGCATGCCTGTTCGCCGCGTTGGCCGGACTGTCCGTGGCGGCCGGCCCGGCCGGGCTGCTGGTACCGGGACGACTCGACGGGCTGGTCACCGCCGCGCTGACCGGAGTGGCGGCCGCCGCGGTCCTGGCCACCGGCAGGGTGCCGATCGCGGTGTTCGGCCCCCTGCTCATGCTGGCCGGCACGGTCGAGATCGGGTCGTTCCTGTCGATCGTCCTGGCGTGGGACGCCACGCAGGTCGCCGCGGTCCTCGCAGCGGCCATGTTCGCCGTGTCCCCGGTCCTGCCGCGACTGGCGCTGTTCGCGGCCAGACTGCGCGTGGTGGCGCTCCCGCACAACTCCGAGGAGCTCCAGCAGGGCATCGACCCGCTGCCGGAGGCCCTGGTCACCCGCCGGGTCGCGGTCGCGGACGGCTACCTCGGTGTCTACTCCCTCTCCGCCGCCGGTGTCCTCACGGTGGCCTTCGCGCTGCTGGTGCAGGTCCCGCACTGGTCGGGCCCGCTGTTCGCCGGCGTGTTCAGCGCGGCGGTGCTGCTGCGCGCACGCGGCGTGGGCAACGCGGTGCAGCGCATCGCGCTGGTGGTCGCCGGCGGGCTGGGGGCGATCCTGGTCGTGCTGTCCTTCGCGCTCCATGCCTCCCCGCCGGCACGGGCCGCCGCCATGCTCGGGCTGTGCGCCGCCGCCGCGCTGCTGCTGACGGGTGCCTCGCGACTGCCCGGAGCGAGGCTGCGGCCCATCTGGGGGCGGCTCGGCGAAATCCTCGAGGGCCTCACGGCCCTCGCCCTCATCCCGCTGCTGCTGCAGGTCCTGGACGCGTACGCGTACTTCCGCTCGCTGGCCGGCTGAGGGGGCTGCGGTGCAGAATCGACGCGATCACGTCCAGGCACACCGTTTCGCCGTCGGCCGGCTCGTGTCGGCGCTGGTGGCCGGTGACCCCGGCCCGGTCGAGGTCCCCATGCGACGCGGGAGCCTCGGCATGCAGTTCGGCGCGCTGGTCGCGGCCCTGCTCGCCGCGGGCTTCGCGGTCTACGGCCTGATCAGCCCGAAGGAGAGCACGGCCTGGCGCAGTCCCGGGGCGATCGTCATCGAGCAGGAGACCGGCAACCGGTACCTCTACATCGACGAGCAGCTCTACCCCATGGCCAACTACGCCTCCGCGTTGCTGGCCGCCGGGAACGGCGGCAAGACCGTCTCCGTCGCACGGGCATCCCTCGCGGACGTCCGGCGCGGCCCGCAGCTCGGCATCCTCGGCGCACCCGACGACGTGCCGGGCGCCGCCGACCTGCTCTCCGGAGACCGCGCGGTGTGCCTGCCGCCCGGCAGCGCGCACACCCTGGTGGACCTGGCCCCCGCCGGCCGCGCCACGCCCGTCCCGGGCAACCGGCGGATCCTGCTCTCCGGGCCGGATCGCACCACGTACATCCTGTGGAACGGCCGGACGCTCAAGCTGCGCTCCCGTGGCGAACTGGTCGCGCTCGGCCTGATGGCCCAGCCGACCGTCCCGGTCTCCTCGGCGTGGCTGGCCCGACTGCCGTCCGGCGGGACGCTGAGCGCTCCGCACATCCCCGGGGCGGGTTCCCGGGGCCGGTCGGTGGCCGGCCGGTCCGCGAAGGTGGGGCAGCTGTTCCAGACCACGGCCGCCGGCGCCCAGGAGATGTACGTGCTGCGGTCCGACGGCCTCGCCCCGGTCAACCGCACCGAGTTCGCCCTGCTCAGCGCCGTACCCGGCACCAGCACGCCGAGGCAGGTGAGCGCGGCCGACATCGCGGCGGCCCCGCTCTCGCGGGATCGCTCCCTGCTGACCGCCGTGCCCGACCTCCTGTCGAGGCCGGCTTTCGATCCCGGCGACTCGGCCCTGTGCGTGCTGCAGAAGGCCGACAGCTCCACCGGCGGCTCGGTCGTCACCGAGCCCGTCGCCGGTTCACGGCCCTCCGGTCTGTACGTGCCCCCGGCCAAGGGCCTGCTCGTCACGGCACGGTCCGCGCAGACGGCGTCCGACCCGGCCTCGCGGATCTTCCTGGTCACCGACAGCGGCGAGAAGTACCCGCTCGCCGACAGCAACGCGCTCACGGCGCTCGGATACGGCCAGGCCAAGGTGCGGACCCTGCCCGGGCAACTGCTCGACCTGGCCCCCACCGGCCCGACGCTGGACACCAACAAGGCCCGGGCCGCCGTCACGGCCCGTGCGGGCTAGGGGGCGCGACATGGTGCAACTCGAGCGAGGGCCGAGCGACGTGAACCGTACGCCCCTGGAATGCCGCAGCATCGGCGATGCGCTGCTGGTCCATCCCGAGGGGAAGCTCAACCCACAGGTGCGAGCCTTCGTCGGCGGACTGGCCCACGACCCCGAGCACACCCTGGTCGTCGTCGACCTCCCGGAGGACCCGCCGGCCGAGGACTGGGAGTCGGTCGCCCGCCTGCTCAGACGCCGGGGTCGGTCCTTCCGGCTGATCACGGGCCGACCGTGTCGCGCGAGCGCGCAGAAGGTCGGGCAACTCCTGGCCGACCGGCTCGAGCGGACCGTGCTCGCTCCGGACGGCTGGATGCTTCCCGCCCCCGGAGGCGTGCTCTTCGTGCCGGAGGACGCCGGTTCGGGGTGGCTGGGCTTCCACCCGAGCCACCCCTCCGCCTGGTCACGGCTCGTGTCGCACATGCGCGTCACCCGGGTGTCGCGCCGCTTTCCCGTGCCGGGCTGGGACGAGGCCGTACCGCAGCGCTCCTTCGCGACCAGTGCGGAAGCAACGGCCGAACCGCTGCCCGCCGGCATCTGGATCAGGCGGTCCGACCAGCAGGACAGCGAGCATGACGTCCACCGCAGGCGGCTGGCGGTCGGTCTGCTCAGCCAGTCCGACCGGCTCACCGTGGTGCTGGGTTGCCCCGGCGGCCCGGACCTGTCGCTGAGGGACATCGAACGACTGTGGGGATGCGTCGCGCCGGACGCCCGGCCGCTGGTGCGCTTCGCGCCCTACGGGCCGATCGCCGTGCCGGAGGGCAGCGCACTCGGTCAGGTGCTGGCCGACCGGTTCGGCCATGAGATCACCGTCTACGCCGGGCTGCCGACGCCCGGCGAGCCGGGCACCGACGGGCCCCAACTGCGCGTGCCCGGCGCCGACGGCACACCCGGCCCGCCCGCCCTCGTGCGCGAGATGGTCTACCGGCCCGTGGGTGCGACCGGTGGCGTCGCGCCGCCGCCCGAGCTGCGTGGCCGCCGTGCGCCGGCGGACGGCCTGCCGGAGGTCGCGCCGGGTGTCTACCGGTACACGCCCGACGCCGTTCTGGAGGTGACCCAGAGCGGTCTGTGGCTACGGCCACCGACAGCGTCGGCCGACGCCCCCGCGGTGCACCGCGTACCCGGCGATCCGGCCCGCATGGTCATCCACTTCGACGCGGGCACCCCCGAGTCGGCGGAGCGGATGCGGTCGCTGGCCGAAGAGGTACGGCGGGGTCTCGATCCGCTGCTCGGCGAGCGCTGCCGGGTGCTGCCCGCTCCGAAGCACATCCCCGAGACGGACTCCGGCGGGGGCTCCTTGGAGGAGTTGGGTGCGGCAGCGCCGTGGAGCGGGGCCGGAGGGCAGGGCACTGCGGGTTCTGGCGGGTTCGCGGGGTCTGAGGCGCCCGCGGGCTCTGAGGGGCTCGGTTCGCCGCCGGGGGTTGCGGGTGGAGCCGCGGAGTCCGCGCGGGGGGCTGTGGCAGGAGCGGCTGATCCGGAGGCGGGAGCGTCTGATCCTGCGCGGGGCCCGAGGGGACCTGCGAGCGGGGTGCCCGGAGCCGGCGGTGGAGTTCCCGGAGTCGGCGGTGCGCTGTCGGCGACCGGGGCGGCGGTGCCCGAGGCGGGGGAGGGTGTGCCCGCGGCCGTACCGGCGTCTGCCACAGGTGCGCCGGGGCCTGTCGGCCCCGTACCGGAACACGCGACGGACGGCCCAGGGACCGTCGACGAGGAGAAGGCGCACGCGTCGACCCCTGACGTCGGGGGGGCGGGTCCCGTGCCCGGCGCGGCCGAAGCCCCGATCACCGGTCCGGCGACGCCGGGCGCACCGACCGCGCAGGCGACGCCGTCCCTACCGGCGCCCATCCGCCCGCGGGGCCTTCGCCTGGAGTCCGCCCCGCCATCCGGGCCCGCGCCTGCCGAATCGGCCGAGGGCTCTTCCGGTGGTGCGGCCGATCTTGCTTCAGCCGGTGGGGCCGAGGTGCCGTCCGCTGGGGCCGACGCTCCCGCCACCGATGCGGACACCGTCGATCCCGAGCCCGACGTCCACCGGGCGCCGCGGACCTCACCCCCGCCCCCTGCGGCACCGGCACCGACGTCATCCCCTGTACCTCCTGCGACGGCTGCCCCGGTGCCGTCGGCGCCCCCTGAGCCCGGCCCTTCGACGACGCCCGCCCCCGGGCCGGGTGCCCCGCCCGCCGCGCGGCCCAAGGCCCAGCGGTCGGCGGTCCGCGTGCAACCCGTGCCCACCGCCGAAGCCTGCGCCGCACTCCCGGAGCGCGGCATCGAGCAGGAGCGCGCCTGGTTGCGGCGGACGTTCCAGCAGCAGTACGACGCCGCCGCGAACCACGTGGCGCGGGTGCTGTCCGAGTCGCCCGGGCTGCGCGGCGGCTCCCGGCAGTCGGCCGACGATGTGGTCACCGACCTGGTCGCGGTCCGGCTGTACCTGTCCGGCGGAACCGACCGGATCGACAGCGCCGTGCGCAGCGCGGCCGTCGGCCCGCACGTGCCGCTGGCGCGTTGCGTGGCGTCAGGGCTGCGCCGACTGCCCTCCTATCGCGGTGCCACGATGCTGCGCACCACGCTGAGCGAGGCGGAGTGGCAGTGGTACGGCAAGCGGCGGGTCGTCACCGAGTGGGCGTTCTGCTCCGCGCTGACCACCGCGCATCCGGACCTGCCCGGCGACGTCGACGTACTGATCTGGTCGATGACCGCGCGCCGCACCGCGCTGCTGGACCCCACCGTCCCCGACCGGGTGTTCTACCTGCCCGGCACCAGCTTCAAGGTGCTCGGGGTGCGCGACGAGGAACGGCGCGTACTGCTGCTGCGGGAGCTGACGGGGCCGGAGATCGGCGCGGACGGGAACGTCGACCTGCGCCGCCTCCCACTGGACGACATCGCCCTCACCCGGCTGGAGCAGGCCGCCACGGAGTGGCGGGACACCAAACCCGCCGTACGGCTCCCGGCGACGGCCGTCGGCGCGCTGCGCCATCCGCCGGGGCTGATCCTCACCGACCGCAGCGCAGCACGGCGCGGCGCCGACACAGCACCACCCAGGAAGGGAACGACGCCATGACGAGGCAGGTCCTGCTGGTCTCCCCGGACCGACCCGGCGCCTACCAGTCCATCGGCGAGGCACTGCGGGCCGCCTCCGACGACGCGCTGATCACCGTAGCCACAGGGACGTACGAGGAAGCGCTGGTCATCACGCGCATGGTGACCGTCGCCGCCGAGAGCGGCGCGGGCGAGGTACTCATCCGCGCGCGCTCGGGAAGCGCCGTCGTCATCGACGCCGAGGCCGTGCAGCTCTCAGGGCTGACGATCTCCGGTGGGGACGACGACACGGCCGCCGTCGAGATCCGGCGCGGCGAGGCCGCACTGGACACCTGCCGGATCACCGGCGCGGGCTGGACGGCGATCCTGGCGTGGCACCAGGGAACGCTGGTGGCACGGGACTGCCGGATCGACGAGGCGCAGGGCGCCGGGATCGTGGTGACCTCGGCCGGTGGCAACACCGTCGAGCGGACCGTCGTGAAGGAGACCCGCTCGTCGTCCATCGTGGTCGCCGAGAGCGGGCGGCTGACGGTCCGCAAGAGCGTCGTCGACCGGGCCGCGGGCAACGGGATCTGCGTCAACGGACACGGGCACGCGCAGATCCAGGACACGAAGATCACCGGGAGCGGCAAGCCGGCTCTGGTCGTCGAGCAGAACGGCGCGGCCGAGGTGTCCGGCCTCACCGTGACGGACAGCGTGAGCGTGGACGCGTACCTCACCGGCAAGGGCCGGATCACCCTCGCCGGGTGCCGGTTCTCCGGGTCCGGGGCGGAGTCGGTGCACATCGCCGGCGGTGCGAGTCCGCTGCTCAAGGAGTGCCACGTCGCCGCCCCCGGCCGTACCGCGGTCCGCATCACCGGCAAGTCGCGGCCCCGGCTGGAGAACTGCGAGATCACGCAGGCGTCGGTGGGCGTGGCCGTGGACGGCGGCAGTACGGCCGACCTCAGACAACTGTCCGTACGCGGGGCGGCCGAGGCCGCCGTGGTCGTCTCGGACGGCGCCACCGCCGAGCTGGAACGGCTGACGGTGGCCGAGGGCGCCGGCATCGGACTACGGGTGGCGGGCGCCGCCAAGGTCGCGCTGCGGGACAGTGAGATCGCCACCGACCGGGCGAACGCGGTCGAGCTGGCCGAGAAGGGGACCGGTACGTTCCAGGGGCTGCGCCTGCGCACCGCCGGCGGCTCCGGCATCTCCGTGACCGACGGCTCCGCGGAGGTGGTGTCCGCCTGGCTCCATGGCTGCGAGATCCTCATCGGGACCGGCGCGACGCTCACCCTGCGCGACAGCGAGATCGCCGGCTCCGGGACCGACGGCGTCCGGGTGACCGGTGGCGGATCGGTCACGGCGATCGGATGCCGGGTGCACAGTGCCCGCGGGCACGGCCTCAACATCCAGGCCAAGGCGCGGGCCGAGGTCAGCAACTGCACGATCTTCGACAACGCCGGGGACGGCGTACGCACCAACACCGAGGAGCCCGTCGTCGTCCGCGACTGCGAGGTGCGGGACAACGGCGGCCGGCAGGTGCACCAGCTCCGGGACAACCCGCAGTTCACCGCCACCAACCTGACCGGCGGCGACCGGAAGACCAAGTCCGGGCCGAAGGGGAAGCAGCGGCCGCAGGACGGCGCGCAGGAGCCGGGCGCGCCGGAGAGCGCGCAGCACACCGGCACCGGACCGCTCGCCGAACTCGACGCGCTGGTCGGGCTGGAGAGCGTCAAACAGGAGGTCACCGGCCTCATCAACCTCAACAAGATGGCTCAGCGCCGGGAGGAGATGGGCCTGCCCATGCCCCCGATGAGCCGGCACCTGGTGTTCGCCGGCCCCCCGGGCACGGGCAAGACGACGGTGGCCCGGCTCTACGGCGCGGTCCTCGCCGAACTGGGCATCCTCAGCCAGGGCCACATCGTGGAGGTCGCGCGCGCCGATCTCGTCGCGCAGTACATCGGCGCCACGGCCATCAAGACCACGGAGGTCTTCACCAAGGCGATCGGCGGCGTGCTCTTCATCGACGAGGCCTACACCCTGACCAGCCAGGCCAAGGGGAGCGGCCCCGACTTCGGCCAGGAGGCCGTCGAGACCCTCATGAAGCTCATGGAGGACCACCGGGACGAGATCGTGGTCATCGTCGCCGGCTACTCCGAGCAGATGGACCAGTTCCTGTCCTCCAACCCCGGCATGGCGTCACGCTTCTCGCGCACCGTCGAGTTCCCCAACTACTCGGTGGACGAGCTCGTGACGATCGTCCGAGGCCTGTGCGGCAAGCACTACTACGAGCTCACCGACTCCGCGCTGGACGCCCTCACCGCCTACTTCGAGCGGATCCCGAAGGGGCCGACGTTCGGCAACGGCCGTGTGGCCCGCCAGCTGTTCGAGTCGATGATCAACCGGCAGGCATCCCGGCTGGCCACCCAACCCCCCGCGGAAGACTGCGAGTTCACACGCCTGACGGCCGACGACGTGGAGACCGCGCCCGGCGCCGAGCCCGCCGCACCCAGCTCCGGGGGCAACCCGCAGCCGGTCCCACGCAGCAGCCGGCGCCTGGCGAACCTGGTCGGGCTGGAAACGGTCCGCACCTCGTTGCTCGAACGCCTCGCCGGACTCGCGGAGTTGCACCGGCAGCGCCAGCCGGTCGCGGGGCTGATGAACCTGGTGTTCGCCGGCAAGCAGGGCAGCGGCCGCAGCGCCGTGGCCTGCCTGTACGCCCGCTGCCTCGCCGAGCACGGCCTCCTGGCGACCGGCGCGGTACACCGGCAGGCCCTCTCGGCGTTCCCGGCGCGCTGGCGGGAGCAGGCCGAGGCGTACGCCGCCGCCCTCTTCGACGAGGCCGCCGGCGGGCTGCTGCTGCTCGAACTGGACGAGGCGTTCCAGGCCCGCCCGGAGGCGGAACGCAGCGCCGTGACGGGCGCCCTGCGCGCCGCCGCGGCGGCCAACGCCGAGGTGGCGGTGGTGCTCTGCGGTGAGCAGTCGACCCTCGCGGAGGCACTGAACGCGCCACCGGGCTCCGAACTGGCCACGTGCTTCGCCGAGTACCTGCCGTTCCCCGACTACTCCGGAGCGGAGCTGGCGGAACTCTCCCTGCGGTACCTGACCGTTCGTGGATTCACGGTCGAGGACCATGTGCGCGGCTCACTCGTCGAGCACTTCACCGACTCGCCTCCTCCGGCGGGGTCGTACGGGGCGCACCGATTCGCCGAACGTCTGACCGCGGCCGACTCTCCCGCCATCCGGCCGGCCCTCCGCGAGGACGCCGCCGGGACCGTCGGCGCAGGTCAGGCGCCTGGGCAGGAGGGCAGCCCGGCTCTGGCGGGCGCGGGCGCAGGCGCCTGACGGGAGTCGTCGGGGCAACGATCGCTGGTGGACCGGGCAAGGGACGCCGAATGCCATTCCATTCGCCGCCGGGCTCCGAGAAAGTATGAGCAGAAGGTTCCACCAGGAACTCGAAACCCGAACAGGAGGATTCCATGGCAGGCAACATGACACAGGTCGATCTTGCCGGACTCCGGCAGGCCATCAACGTCTTCTCGAATGGCGTCGCCAACTTCAACAGCCAGTACAGGTCGATGTCCCAGACGGTCAGCAACATCTCGTCCGTGTGGAGCGGAGAGGCTTACCAGTCATTCGACCGGGCACTGCAGAGCTGGCTCGCGGACTTCAACAAGGTGGTCCAGGTCCTCAACGGCATGGAAAACGCTCTGACCCAGAACACCAACGTGTTGGACCAGACGAACCAGGCGACCATCCAGCGCGCCCAGCAGGCCGCTGCCGGAATCACCACTCCGACCCTCCCCGGTTTCTGAGAAACAGTCACCTTCCCCCCTCCCCCTCCCGCAGAAAAGGAATAGGAGAATCAAATGGCGGATTACAGCCTCCAGTTCGATGGCCTCGAAGAGGCAGTCACCCAGATGGGCACCATCTCTCATCGGATCAACGACTTCCTGGAGCAACTGCAGAGCGGCACCATGAAGTCGATTGTCGAGTGGGAGAGCGGCGCGCGCGACCTGTTCGACCAGCAGCGCAGCATCTGGGCCAATGGCGCCGCAGACATGGCCACGCAGGCCGCCAACGCCCAGATGGCACTGAACCAGATCACCGGCCACTACGCCGACGGTGAGCGGTCCGGCGTGAACATCTGGAACCACTGATGCCGGATACCAATTCCCTCGACTGGGGCGACAACGGCGGTTCGTACGGCAAGGAGCAGCCCCAGTCGTCGCCGAAGGAGTGGGATCCGACGACGTTCCACGCGCCGCAGACGCGATCCGGGCCGCAGCGGCACGACCCCACACCGCCGAAGGTTCCCGGCGGTTCGGCCGGCGGAAGGAAGACGTCCGTCGACACGCCGTCCATGGAACTCTTCGCCGACAACATGGAAAAGCTGGCCGGGCCGGTGACGGAGGCGTACAAAAAGCTCATGCAGCTTGAACGGGTCAATCCCGGCGCCTTCTACGACGGCTACGCACTTCGGCAGGTCACCTGCGGAGCCAACGGTGACTCGGGGCTCCAGGACAAATACATCAAGATACTCCACGATCTCGGCCAGGGTCTGGCAGATCTCAGCGCCGGCGTACGCCAGCTGAGCGCCAAGTACAAGACCACCGAAGAAGAGGCCAAGATGACGGCGGAGGATCTGAACAACGCAATGCAGTCCGCACAGGGCGATTTCAGCAAGATGGGCACTGGTGGATGAGAACAAGCCGTACGGCTGCCGCAGGCGGCGTCAGGTGGGTGTGTACCTGACGCCGCTTTAGGCGTTTGCCCATACAGGCACGAACGGGAGCTTGGACGCCATGGGATGGAAACCCGAAAGCAAGGACTACAACACCGGCAACACCACCCAGGAGTCGGACACCTCCGGGATCTTCGGCAACAACTCCGTCATGGGGTCCACGAATGACTACGACACCTGGAACTGGAAACAGATCGAAGCGGTCATCGTCGGTGGTTCGAATCTTCCTTCCCAGCAGGACGCGCACCGGGCCGAGAGCGTGGTCTCCCCGCAGAGCCTCTATGACGCCGGTGACACCTTCCAGTTCGTGCAGGAAGTCCTGCAGATGGTCTCGCAGAACATCGTCGCGCAGGCCAACGCGCTGGCCGGCCACCAGGACGCACCGTGGAAGGGTGCCGCGGCGGACTCCTTCATGACCATGATGCAGACCTTCTCCAAGCAGGTGGCGTCCGGCGCCAACGCGCTGTCCGGGGGCAGTATGGGCGCATCGGTCGCGCAGACCCTCGTCGACGCCGGCAACAACCTCGCGGTGGCCCAGGCGAACATCGCCACCATCGACCACTGGTACGCGCAGCAGGCACTGAACCTCGGCATCGAGCCGATGGACAACGGGCTCATTCCGGTCAGCCGGAACCCTCAGATCGTCAAGATGATGACGGACGACATGCGCACTGTGCTGCATTCGCTGGCCCGGCAGTACTCCCTCCAGACGCGCACGCTCAGCCAGGTTTCCCCGGAGAACGTCACGTCTCCGACCAGCGGTCCGAACCCCAATCTCACGCCGCCGGAGATCCAACCGCTGCCGGATGTTCACCCCGGCGGTGCTCTCCCCCCCATCAAGACGCCCCCCACGCCGACCATCCCCTCGGTGTCCCCGTCCCCGGTATCCGTGCCTTCGCTGTCCCCGTCCCCGGGGTTCTCGCAGACGGTATCCGTACCCCAGTTGTCCTCGTCCCCGATATCCGCACCGGTGGGGCCCTCGTCGCCGATATCCGTGCCCCCGTTGTCGTCTCCGACGCCCTTCTCCCCGGGGGGACTCGGGGGGCCCGCGCTGCAGGGTGCCCCGAGTGCGTCGGGTTTGCCGGATCCGTCGGGCATCGGCGGCGGTACGTCGCTGAACTCTCCGGTGCTGGGGGCGCCGCCGATGGGGTTGCCCAGCAACTCGCCGGTTACGCCGACCCAGTTGGCCTCGGCGCCGGTGCAAGACCCGCTGGGCGCTCCGGGTGGTGCGCCGGTCGATTCTCCGGTGCTCGGGGTGCCGCCGATGGGGTTGCCGGGCAGCTCGCCGGTGACGTCGGCCAAGCTGGCTTCGGCGCCGGTGAACTCGCCGCTGCCGGGGTCCATGCCGTCACCCGCGCCCTTCCCCGGGAAACTGGACCCCGCGATGCACGCGGCCCTCAACCCTGGCTCCGCGCCGGACGCGACGTTGCCGACGGCGCCCGGGATCAAGGGCGGGCCCTCGTCGCCGTCGATCGGCTCTCCGTCGCCGATGCCGTCGGGTTTGCTGAAGGGCAGCAAGCTCGGGAGTGGGCTTCCCTCGCCGCAGGGTGTCAACGCGGGTGGCGTGAGCGTGCCGGCCGGCGGCCTCGCAGGCGTCAAGCCCGTCTCCCTCGGCTCGCTCCCGACCACCGGTGGAGGGCTGTCGCCCACGGGGGGCTTGGTCGACCCTGGTGCGATGCCTCTGCCGACCATGCCGTCGAGCCGGCGCAAGGGCGCCGCCGATGAGCGTACGTCGCCCACTCTCGGCTCTCCGTCGCCGATGCCGTCGGGTTTGCTGAAGGGCAGCAAGGTCGGGGGCGTGCTTCCCACCTCGCAGGATGTCAACGCGGGCGGCGTGAGCGTGCCGGCCGGCGGCCTCGCAGGTATCAAGCCCGTGTCCCTCTCGTCGCATGTGCCGACGAGCGGGGTGACGGCGCCGGGTGGGTCGGTGCCGGGGGTGGCTGTTTCGCCGTTGCCGTCTGACTTGTTGGGTCATGGTGGTGCGGATGGTGCCGGGGTGCACGGTGTTGGTACGGGTGCTGGCATGGGTGCGGGGATGCCGTTCATGCCGATGTCTCCGGGTGGTGGTGCGTCGAAGGAGGAGCACCGTTCGGACGCTTCCGGTTTGGTGTCGCGTGGTGTTGAGCCGTGGGCGGGCAAGGGTGTGGTGTCGCCCGTTGAGGGTGAGGTGTCGCCGAGCGCGGGTGCTGGTGCCGGTGGGCCTGGGTTGGTGATGCCGGGCCAGGGCGCTGGGTCGGTGCCGTCCGGGTCGGTGTCGCCGTTGCCCGAGGGGGCGTTGGCCCCCGGTTCTGTGTCGCATGTGTCGGTGCCGGGTGGGTCGCTGCCCGCCGGATCCGTGCCTCACCTGTCGGTGCCCTCCGGGTCGGTGCCGCACGTCTCTGCTTCTCCGTTGCCGTCTGACTTGTTGGGTCATGGTGGTGCTGGTGGTGTAGGGGTGCGCGGTGCCGGTGTTGGTGCTGGTGGTGTGTCGTTGGGTGGGCTTCCTGGTCTGGGGTCTGTTCCGGAGGGGACTGGTGCTGGTACGGGTGCTGGTGCGGGGATGCCGTTCATGCCGATGTCGCCGGGTGCTGGTGGTGCGTCGAAGGAGGAGCACCGTTCGGACGCTTCCGGTTTGGTGGCGCGTGGTGTTGAGCCGTGGGCGGGCAAGGGCGCGGTGTCGCCCGTTGAGGGTGAGCTGTCGCCGAGCGCGGGTGCTGGTGCCGGCGGGCCTGGGCTGGTGATGCCGCTGCCTGACGGGTCGCTGCCCACCGCGTCCGTGCCGGGTGCGTCGCTGCCTGGCTCTGTGTCGCCGTTGCCTGAGGGGTCGTTGGCCCCCGGGTCTGTGTCGCATGTGTCGGTGCCGCACGTCTCTGCTTCTCCGTTGCCGTCTGACTTGTTGGGTCATGGTGGTGCTGGGGTGCGCGGCGCTGGTGCTGGGTCTGGTGTTGGCGCTGGTGGTGTCTCGTTGGGCGGGGTTCCCGCGCCGGAGGGGAATGTCGCCGGTGCTGGGGCTGGTGTTGGTACGGGTGCTGGCATGGGCGCGGGGATGCCGCTCATGCCGATGTCGCCGGGTGGTGGTGCGCCGAAGGAGGAGCACCGCTCGGACGCTTCCGGTTTGGTGGGGCGTGGTGTTGAGCCGTGGTCGGGTAAGGGTGTGGTGTTGCCCGTTGAGGGTGAGGTGTCGCCGACGGCGGGTGCTGGTGCCGGTGGGCCTGGGTTGGTGATGCCGGGCCAGGGCGCTGGGTCGGTGCCGTCCGGGTCGGTGTCGCCGTTGCCCGACGGGGCTCTGCCCTCCGGGTCTGTGTCACATGTGTCGGTGCCCGCTGGATCTGCGCCGGAGTCGGTGTCGCCGTTGCCCGAGGGGTCGTTGGCCCCCGGGTCTGTGTCGCATGTTGCGGTGCCGCCGGGTGTGTCTGTTTCTCCGTTGCCGTCTGACTTGTTGGGTCATGGTGGTGTCGGGGTGCGCGGTGTTGGTGCCGGCTCTGGTGCTGGTGGTGTGTCGTTGGGCGGGATTCCCGCGCCGGAGGGGAATGTCGCCGGTGCTGGGGCTGGTGTTGGTACGGGTGCTGGCATGGGTGCGGGGATGCCGTTCATGCCGATGTCTCCGGGTGGTGGTGCGTCGAAGGAGGAGCACCGTTCGGACGCTTCCGGTTTGGTGTCGCGTGGTGTTGAGCCGTGGGCGGGCAAGGGCGCGGTGTCGCCCGTTGAGGGTGAGCTGTCGCCGAGCGCGGGTGCTGGTGCCGGTGGGCCTGGGTTGGTGATGCCGGGCCAGGGCGCTGGGTCGGTGCCGAGCGGGTCGGTGTCGCCGTTGCCCGAGGGGTCGTTGGCCCCCGGCTCTGTGCCGCAGGCGTCGGTGCCCACTGGGTCCGTGCCTGGCTCTGTGTCGCCGTTGCCTGAGGGGTCGTTGGCCCCCGGGTCTGTGTCGCATGTGTCGGTGCCGCACGTCTCTGCTTCTCCGTTGCCGTCTGACCTGTTGGGTCGTGGTGGTGTCGGGGCGCGCGGTGCTGGGTCTGGTGTTGGTGCCGGCGGTGTGTCCTTGGGTGGGGTTCCTAGCCTGGGATCTGTCCCGGACGGGCCCGGTGCCGGTGCCGGTGCTGGCATGGGTGCGGGGATGCCGTTCATGCCGATGTCTCCGGGTGGTGGTGCGTCGAAGGAGGAGCACCGTTCGGACGCTTCCGGTTTGGTGGCGGGTGGTGTTGAGCCGTGGGCGGGTAAGGGTGTGGTGTCGCCCGTTGAGGGTGAGCTGTCGCCGAGCGCGGGTGCTGGTGCCGGTGGGCCTGGGTTGGTGATGCCGGGCCAGGGCGCTGGGTCGGTGCCGACCGGGTCGGTGTCGCCGTTGCCCGAGGGGTCGTTGGCCCCCGGCTCTGTGCCGCAGGCGTCCGTGCCTGGTGGGTCGCTACCGGCCGGGTCTGTGCCGCGTGAGTCGGTGTCCAGCGGGTCGGTGTCGCCGTTGCCCCAGGGGTCGTTGTCCCCCGGGTCTGCGCCGCACGCGTCGGTGCCCGCTGGGTCTGTGCCGGGGTCGGTGCCGCCGTTGCCCGAGGGGTCGCTCCCCGCTGGATCCGTACCGCACATGTCGACGCCCATAGGGTCCGCGCCGCACATGTCGGTGCCGAGCGGGTCGGTGCCGCACGAGTCTGTTTCCCCTGTGCCGGCCGGCTCACTGGGCCACGGCAGCGCCGGCGGTGGCGGGGTGCGCGGCACAGGCGCCGGCGCGACTCCCGTCTCGGTGGCGGTGCCGGAAGGTGCTGGTGGAGGGATGCCGTTCATGCCCATGGCGCCGGGCGCTGGTGGTGCGCCGAAGGAGGAGCACCGTTCGGACGCCTCCGGACTGGTGTCGCGCGGCGTCGAGCCGTGGGCGGATGCACACGGCGACGTACCCGGTGACGGCGAGGTCTCCCCGTCCGGAGGGGCGTCCGCGGGCGGTCCCGGACTGGTGCACCAGAGCGCCGGTGCGACGGTGTCGCCAGATGCCGACGTCGATGGTGTGGCGCTCCCCGGCGTGACGGGTGCCGGCATGCCCGCGCCCAAGAAGAAGGAGGAGCATGACGACGACGCCGTGCTCGTTCCCCCTCTGCTTCCTCTGCCCGGCACGCTGACCGGCGCCGCTCAGCCGACCCCGCCGGCACCGCCGGTACCGGCGACGACCCAGGAGGACGGGGTGGAAGAGCCCACCGTGGTACGTCCGGGTCCGCTGCCCACCGCCGCGCGCGTGGGGGTCGCCGGGGCGTCGGTGCCCGCCGAGGGCGAGACGGTCGCCGGCGCACCGGAGGGCGCCGAGGAGGCCGGTCTCGGTGCGGCCACGGCATCCGAGGAAGCGGCTGCTCAGGGAGGCGGCATGATGCCGCCGTACGGGGCGTCCGGCGGGGCCCCCCGGGGGACCGACGAGCGCTCGGACTCCTCGGGGCTGCTGGGGGACACCGAGAACGGCTGGGCCGATCCCGGAGCCGAGGACCTGCCGAGCGAGACGCAGGGGGCCCCCGCCGGAGGGGCGATTCTCCGCGGTGCCGCGTCCGCGACGTCGGACGAGCTCGCCGAGGAGCGTGTCGCGGTGGTCCGCAGTGCGGAGACCGTGGAGGACACCAGCGCCTGGGAGGCCTCCGACCCCGCGATGCTGTGGGCGCCCGGCGGACGCCGTACCGAGGACGAGGAGGAGGAAGAGCTCCTGCCCAAGTACGTCCTCAGCGACGACGACGGGTGGAGCGACGAGGACGGCGCGGTGCCCGAGGCAGGCATGGACGCCGACGGGGACGAGCAGCAGCACCAGCAGGACGGCACGGACACCGCTGCCAAGGAGCCGGGGTGGAGAGACGAGGACGGCGCGGCCTTCGCCGCCGGGCTCGGCTTCCCGCAGACCCCCGCCCCCGACATCAGCTCCGCCGAGCCCGTCACCGCTCCGGCCCTGGCCACCTGGCGGCCCGACCGCTCCCAGGCCGCAGCCGCCGAACAGCCGCCGATGCCGGTCACCGGGTACGCCGGGATGCTGCTCAGCACCGCGGAGGTGCCCGACGACGAGGAGGAGGACGAGCAGGCGGAGGAGACGGAGGAGGACGGCGAGGAGGCGAAGAGCAGCCACGGCATCGCCGACCTGCTGAGGCAGGGCGCCGATTCCTGGGGCGCCGTCCCCGACCAGGCCGACGCGCTCGGCTGACCGTGCGGCGCCGTGACGCTGCGGTGCGGTGACGGTGCGGCGGAGCGCGTCGGGATCAGCCGCCGCGTTCGCCGCACCTGGCCGTTGGGGCAGAGGTCGGTGTCCTTCGGGTCACCCTCGGCCTAATCGGTTCCGCAGTCCGGGAGGGGCATGTTTCCTGTCTCTCATCGAATCTGCGCGAGAGACGCGGGGAGCGCTCCCATTGACATGGGGCGCTCGCGTCATGGCAGGTGGGAGAGGTGCAACGTGCCAAGTAGTCCCTATGACCAGCACATCGAAGAGCTGCTGGGCGCGTACCGCAGGGAGCGGGCCCAGATCGGCGACCTGCAGCGCAGGATGCGTGAGGTCCAGGCGAGCGCGACGGCTCCTCGTCAGGCGCTGAAGGTCACGGTGAACTCACAGGGTGAGGTGACCGCGATCGAGTTCCCCACCGGCGCCTACAAGCGCATGGCTCCTCTGGAGCTCTCGCAGATCCTCGTCTCGACCATCCAGAAGGCCCGGACCACCGCCATGGCGGAAGTGGCCGAGGTGCTGTCCGGCCACCTTCCCGAGGGGATCTCCGCCACCGATCTGCTGCAGGGCAAGGCCGACCTGGGCGGACTGCTGCCCGAGACGCCGGCCATGGCGGACGAGGTCCAGGAGTACGTCGTCAACGGTCGGCCCGGCCGAGGAGCGGGCGGTCCCCGGATCGCACGGCCTCCGCTCGCCTGAGAACCCCCGGGATTCCTGGAACCCGGAATCTCAGATTCCCCCGGAAACCCCGGAATCCGGGGATTTCTCCCCGCTGAGTCGACATGAGACAGGAGGTCGCAGTGTCTTCCGACTACTTCGCTGTGGATCCCGACCGTCTGGCCAAGAACGCCCCTCAGGTGCGGGCATTTTCCGACCAGATGAGGCAGGTTCTCGGCCAGCTGGAGTCTCGTATGAACGAGCTCGGCGACTGCTGGGGCGACGACCCGATGGGAAAGGCCTTCGCGCAGCAGTACCTCACTCCCCGGGACCAGATGATCGACGGGCTGAAGGGAATCGTCGACGTGCTGGACAGCACGGCCGACGGTCTGGAGACCATGGCGAAGGGCTTCCACCAGACCGAAGAGCAGGCAAAAGCGACGGCGCACGGTCTGGAGCGCGGCACCGGCACGCACGCGTCTCCCGCCGCGGACACGAAGCCGTCGGGTGGTTCGCGCGGCCCCGGCCCTGCACATCGCTGACGTTTTTCTGAAGTTTTCTGGCAGAAAGGCCCGCAATTCATGAGCATAATGATTCCGCCGGAATTGCAGCCATTCGCCAAGATCACCGTCGGTCAGGAGTTTCCGACCGGGAACGAGGATCACCTCGCCGAACTGGGCGCGGTGTGGAACTCGACGGCCCAGGAGCTGAACCAGCTGCTCGGTGAGCTCAATCCGGCTACCGCCGCGACGTTCGAGAGTCTGGCCGGGGCTCCGGCGGAACAGTTCGGGCAGTTCGTCAACCAGTTGAGTTCGACGCTGCCTGTGATGGCCACGTCGGCCGAGCAGCTCGGGCAGATGGCGCAGGAGATCGCGCTGGAGATCGAGTACGCGAAGTACATGATCATCCTGCAGCTGGCGTGGATGGCCGCGGAAATCGCGTATCTGACGGCCACGGGATTCGGCGCGGCGGCGGTTCCGGCCGTGATCACGATGGGGCGGTTCGCAGTTCAGACGATCCTGCGCGAGCTGTTCATCGCGGTCATCACGTCGATCGTGATGCAGGTCGGCATGGACGCCGCGGTGCAGGTCCTCCAGTTCCTGAAGGGCGACCGTACGCACTGGGACTGGAACTCCACGAAGAGCGCGGCGGAGATGGGGGCCCTCGGTGGGCTCGTCGGCGGCGGGATGGGGCAGCTCATGCGCCACCTGGCCCCGGGGTTCTCCAAGTCCTTCCTCGGCAATGCCGTCGAAGGCGCTCTGGCCGGTCTCGGCACGGCCGAGGCGTCCAATCTCATATTCGACGCCGGCCAGGACCTCGGGCTGGGCACCGCGGCCGGAGCGCTGGGCGGGGCCATCGCCCACGGCCACACCCTGCACGACGGCAGGTCTCCGGAGCACATCGACGTGCCCACGGTCGACAAGTCGTTCGCGGAGACGCTCAAGCACGGTCTGGAGAGCGAGGTCGAACCGGGCATCCCGGAGCACCCGGCGCCGGTGCCCGAAGAGGCTTCGGAGCAGGTGCCCGGGGAGGTGCCCGAGGAGCACGAGACCGGGCAGCGTCCGGACGAGGAGCAGCTGGATCTGCCGGATGCTCCGAAGCCGTTCGACGCGTCCGCGTTGCCGGACTCGTCGCCGGATCCGTCGGAAGTCCCGTCGCAGGACCGGTCGCCGGACACGACCGTGCAGCGTCCCGACGAGGAACACCTGGATCTGCCGGACGCCCCGAAGCCGTTCGACGCGGCCGCCTTGCCGGACCCGTCGCCGCGCGCGCTGGTCACGGACCTTCCTGCCGCTCCGACCGGGAGGCAGGCGCCGCTGCCGCAGCAGGTGCGCAGCCGTGTCGACGGGCTCAGCACGATCGCGCGGACGGCCGGGCTGCCCGAGACGCAGTGGCGACGGCAGGCCGACTCGGTGCGCGAGGCGGCAGGGGCGGGCGACTGGGGTGAGGCGGCCCGGCGTCTGCACGCGTTCCGGACGGCGGTCGAGCACGGAATCCTCGACCAGCGGATGACGGATTTCCGTACCCATGTGGAGGGCGGCTTCTCCCGGCTGCGTGAGCTGGGGGTGGAGGAGGGCGCCTGGCGTTCCCAGGTGGACGCCGTGGAGCGGGCGCAGCGGACGGGTAAGCCGGTCATGCTGGACAGCGCGCTGAAGGAGTACACCGACTTCGTCGAGCGTCACCTTCCGGTCGAGGTGGTTTCCGAGAACGGCCCGCGCTCCTTCGACTCGGCCGCGGAACACATTCGCCGGGAGATCGCCACGGTCAGTGACCCGACGGTGCGGGAGGCGCTGCAGCAGGACCTGGAGTGGCATCAGCAGATGCAGCAGCGTCTGGACCGGCTGGCTCAGTCCGACCCCGCGTCCGACGTCATGCGGCGCCGGACGGTCGCGCTGGAGGATTCGGCGCGGTCGCCACAGGAGGCGGCGCAAGCCCGTGAGGAGCTGCGGGAGTTCCAGGATCAGCGTTACCTGCAGCAGCGGCTCGACGACGTGCGCCAGGGCAGTGCCGAGACCGCGCTGGAACGACGGCTGGACGCGCTGCGCGCACGGGCGCTGCCGGACACGCGCGGACAGGAGCTGTTGCAGCGGGTGCTGCAGGCGGACACACCCGAGGAGCACGAGCGGGCGCTTCGTGACCTGGTCGCGCACAACCAGTCGGCGCCGCAGGAGCGGCAGCTCAACACCCTGCGCGAGGGGCTGCTGCCCGTCGAGGACCCGCAACGCGAGCAGTTGGTGCAGAAGGTGGAGCAGGCCCGGACGCCTCAGGAGGCGCGTCAGGCGCACCAGGAACTCAAGGAGTACACGGACCGGCAGATCCAGGAGCAGCAGCAGACGCTCACCGAGCGCCTGCACACGCAGGAGGACGCCCGGACGCAGGCGGCGGACGAGGACCTGCTGCGGCGGATCGACCGTCTGAACGGCGGTACGGCGCAGGATCCCCGCCAGGTCGAGCTGCGGCAGCAGCTCGACGCCGTGACGAGCCCGCAGGAGCGATCCCGGATCATCCATGAGCTGGGCGTGCACCAGCAGGAGGCGCTGCAGCACCGGGTCGATGTTGCGACGACGCCGCGGGAGCGGGGGCAGGCACTCGACGCACAGGCGAGGTTCAACAACTGGACCCCGGCGGAGCGGCGCATGGCCGAGCTGCGTACGGTGCTGACCCCGGGCGGCGCGCCGGAGGCGGACGCCCACCGCGCGGACCTCGTACGGCAGGTGGAGAACGCCCGGACGCCTCAGGAAGCGCGTCAGGCGCAGCAGGAGCTCAAGCAGTACACCGACCGCCGGATCGAAGAGCAGACGCGGCAGTTGGAGGAACGGCTGCGTCAGCAGGGCGGTGGCGGTGCGGGGTCGGCTGCCGCGGCGGCCCACGCGGACCTGATGCGGCGGTTCGAGGCGCTGCGCGGCGACGGGGCGCATCAGGACCCGCGCGAGGCCGAGCTGATACGGCGGATGGAGACGGCGGGCAGCCCGCAGGAGGCGCGTACCGCCGAACAGCACCTGAGTGACTACCTCGGTGAGCGGGAGCAGCAGCGCCAGGCCGACGAGCAGCAGCGGGTGGCGCAGGTCCGTGCCCACGAGCAGGAAGTCAGTCGCCTGCGCGACCAACTCACCCAGGAGCGCCGGTCCGGCGCGCCCGAGGAGGCCGTACAGGAGACCCGGCGGCAACTGGACCAGGCGGAACAGCGCCTGGCCTCGACGCGCACCCCCGACGAGAACACCGCCGCGCTGCGCCACGAACTCGAGCAGCAGATCGATCACCCGGCGCCGGGCTCGGACCAACCCGGTGCGGGGTCCGGCCGCGGCAGTGGAACGGAGTCCGGTACGACAGGGTCCGGGAGCCGACTGGACCGCCTCGTCCAGGAAGGCATCACCAGGCGAGCCGAGCAGGAACTCGCACGCACACAGGAGGAGCAGCAGTTCCTGCACCAGGAGCCCGACGAGCACGTCCCCTTCACCCTTGACGAGCTCGACGACCTGCCCAGCGCCCCCACGACCACCCCCGACCCCCTGCCGAGCGCCCCCGCCCACAGCCCGGACGGTCTGCCGGATGTGCCCCAGGCCAGCCCGGGGTCCGTGCCGAGCACTCACGCTGTCGAGCCGGACGCCCTGCTGAACGCCTCCACCGACGGGCCGGACGGTCTGCCGGATGTGCCGACTGGCAGGCCGGGGTCCGTGCCGAGCACTCACGCTGTCGAGCCGGACGCCCTGCCGAGCCTCCACACCGGCGAGCCGGATGCCCTGCCGAATGCACCGGCCACCCGGCCGGAGCCGTCGACCGCCGGTCGGCCCGATCCGCAGCCGGAGGTGCGGAACTTGCCGGGCGGCGGCACCGGGCCCGATGCGACGGTCCCGCCCGAGCCGCGCCCCATCGGCGACGAGCCGCATGTGCCGTGGTCCGACGAGGCGGCCGACCGTATCGTTTCCGAGGTCGGGGGACTGCCGAGCGCGCCGGTGACTCCCTTGGGGCGTCCGGGCGACGTGCCGACGGGCCAGGGGCACGCGGAGACGTCCCCGCAGGCGCGGCAGCCGCGTGTCGAGCCGTCCGCACCCGGGCCCGCGTCCGACGTCATACAGGCCCAGCGGCCGCGCCCGGAGGCCGACACGGGACTGCCGTCACCGCCGGACCCCGGTCCACGCGTCGACCGGGCCACCATGCCCTCGCGGGTCCCGCAGGTCTCGGACCTCGAGCGGACCCTCGCGGAGATCGAGCACCAGGACGCGGCCCAGGCGCCCGCCCACGACACCTCGGCAACACACGAGCAGCACGACGTGGCCCCGGCGCCTGCCCGCGGAACCTCGGCGACGCAGCCCGAGCGCGCCACGGAGCCGACTGGGCACCCCACCGCGCCCCCGGAGCAGAGCACCGAGCCCGGCCGGGCTGCGGATCACGTCGCCCTGCCTTCAGGGGACACCTCCGAGGGAGCCCGGACACAGACGCCCAGCAGCACGCCTGTGGCCGAGCCCGCGTCGGAGCGGACCTTCACCGACAGAGATGCCGGAAGGACGGGCACGGCGGACACCCCCCGTGTCGGCGGTCGCGACTCCTCCGCCGACACAGCCCCTGTCGACACAACCCGGGCCGACTCCCTCAGCGGTACGCCGGTTGTGCCGGTCGTCGGCGGCACGGGCACGGACGCCGGCATCGGCTCACGCACCGGCCTGGACACCGACCCAGCCACCGCCGACGCCCGGGTGTCCCGCCCGGGCGGGACGGAGGGCGAGGAGTCGCCGGACTCGGCGGCGTCCGGTCCGCACGAGGCCTCGCGGCCGGCACTGTCCACGGAACAGACCGTGGCCGAGGGGCCCAACCCGGCCGCCCAGCCCGGCAGGCCGGTGGCGCCGCAGCGTGCGGATGCTGCAGGGCCGGTGGGAGCGGACAGGCTCGCGGGGTCTCCGGATGCACCAGGGCCGGTTGAGCCGAGCAGGCTCGCGCAGCCTGCGGACACACCGGTGACGCTGGATTCGGACAGGCGCACACAACCCGCCGATGCTCCCCAGCCGTCGGAGCCGGACACGCTCGCGCAGTCCGCTGACCCCCGGCCGTCGGTTGCGGTCGAGTCCCGGCCGTCGACCGTCACTGGCGCTGAGTCGTCGGCGATTGCCGGTTCCGGGCCGTCGGTTGCCGTCGACTCTGGCCCCTCGACCGTCACCGGCCCTGAGTCGTCGGCGATTGCCGGTTCCCGGCCGTCGGTTGCCGTCGACTCTGGCTCCTCGACCGTCACCGGCCCTGAGCCGTCGGCGACCGCCGATCCCCAGCCGTCCGTTGCCATTGAGCCGCGAACGGCGGGCGCGTCGGGGCCGGTTGTGGTCCCGTCCGAGGCGCTGTCCGCGTCTGCTCATGCGCCGTCCTCCCGCAGCGGCGGCGATCTCGGTGCGTCGCCGGAGGCCCGCACGTCGCAAGCCGTTGCGGAGGAACCCGAGGCTGCGTCTGAGGCCTCCAGCGCGCTCGCGGACGACCTCCGCCGCGACACGGTCACCGCCCACGACCGTATCCGGGGCCCGGAGGACCACGACGCCGAGGCGTGGCTGCGTCACGAGGCCGAGTACGAGGGCACCTTCAGAACCACGCTGGAGGAAGCACAGATCGCACCCGTCCGGGCGGTCGGCGACGAGACCACAGCCGACACGACCCCCGAGACCACCGCGGACACCACGCCCGACACGGCACCCGCGGTCGCCGCGGAGGAACTGGCGACCTCCGCCACCCCGGACGAACCCCAGTCCCCGGTCCGAGCCCCCGAACAGCACGCCGCGCCCCACGACGCGCAGCGCCCCGTACCCGCCGCGGACGCGGCACAGCAGATGGTCTCCCGGCTCGAAGAACCGCGACCGCCCGCGATGCCGCAGCATGCCAAGACACCTCCGCAAACAGGGACTTCCGAGGGAGACCGGCACAGCGCCGCCGCTCAGCGCGTCCCGGAGGTCGCCCCCGATGCAGCGCTGAGCCGCTTCGCCGAGCGTGAGTTCGGCAAGCTGAGCGAGCCGAAGGCACGTCGGCTCTGGGACGAGGCGGCGCAGATCGCCGCGCAGCATCTCCCGTTCCGTCTCACGCTGGACGAGGATGCCCGAGGCCTGCTGGAGCGCGCCCCCGAGCAGTACTGGGCCACGATGCGAGTGGCGCAGGTACTGCACCGGAGCGAAGGCGCGGTGGACCGGCAGAGCCGGGCCGAGGCCGCGGCCGGGGACCTGGCCGCACAGCGCGGCGTCGGGGCCGTGCGGGAGAGCCTGCGGGGCGGTGCTCCCGAGGTCCCGACCGCGGATCTGACCCTCCAGGCCGACGGCCCGCCCCTCACGGACGAGTCCGGAACGCCTGCGGAGGCGTCTGTGCAGCCGGCGGCGCTGCCGCTGCGCGGAGCCGGGGCGCTGACGGAGCAGGGAGCGCGGATCACGAGGGCTGCGGGTGACGCTGCCTCAGCAGTCCCGGACCGGCTGGAGTTCGTGGGCCCCGACGGTTCGCCGCTGCCCGGCCACGCGGTGCGGTCCGGCCCGGACGGGGGCTTCATCGTCACCGGCACCGGGGGAGAACTGCACTTCTCGGCGGACGGCCGTTTCACCCACCGGGACGTGCCACTGCCCGGCGCCGGCTACGTCGCGCGGTTCGAGACACCCTCCGGTGTCGACACCGCGCCGAGACTGACGGACGCAGACGGTTCGCCGGTCCCCGGAGCGGACATCCGGCGCGCCGGTCACGGCGGTGTGGCGGTCACCGTGCCGGTGCCGGGGCAGGCGGAGACGCGGCTGCGCTGGGACCTCGACGAGGACGGAGCGCTGCGCGACCAGTCGCTGATCGTGCCGGACCGGCTCGCGGCGGCCGTCGACCCCACACTGGACCTGTCGAGTCTGCGCCCGGAGGGCCTCGTATGGCGCGACTCCTACGAACCCCTGTGGCGCTATGACCTCAGACCGCCGAAGGTCGTCTTCAAGCAGGGCTTCGAGGCCAGGGGAACCGAGAGGGGCGACCTGGCGCAGTACGTGGTCGCGTGGGGCCCTTCGATGTTCGTCAGCACGTCGAAGGACGACAACTACACCCACCCCGCGAAATTCCGGTACGAGATCCACGCGCCGGGTGGCATCGACGTCAACGAGACGCTGAAGGACCACCGGTTCGACGAGCAGGGCGATGAGCTCGGTCATGAACCGCAACGCGCGAAGGCCGGAAACCCGCACACCGAAGAGCACGAGATCGCGTTCCCGGGCGGTATCCGCCCGCAGTTCATCAGGCGGGCGCAGCACATCGAGGACGCGCAGGGCAGCCACATCCGGGGCAGGTGGAAGTCCAACCCCGCGTTCGACCCGACCGCCGTCAACAGCGAGGTGAGAAGGCCGGTCACCGCCCAGGAGGCCGAGCAGATCCTGGAGCGGGCGAGGGCCGCCACGGCCGCCGCGACGCCGGTGTCGGCACCCGTGGAGGTGCCGGAGGAACTGCGGCGGTTCGCACAGCAGTTGGCCGAGATGACGATCTCGAAGTCCCACGCCCTCTGGGACAGCGCCGTCTTCATCACCCGGACCTACAACCCGTTCGACACAGTGGTCGACGAACCTCTGCCTCCCCTGGTCGGGCACCGCCTGATCGATCCGGCGCTGCTCCAGCGCGATCCCGAGCAGTACTGGCACACCATGCGGGTGGCGCAGGAGATCCACCTGCACGGCGGTCCCCGCCGGGGAACCGCCGAGGGTGTGATGCTGGCCGAGAGGCTGGCCAGGGGCCGGCGCGAGGGTGCGACACCCGAGAGCCTCCTGGGCACCGGGGGGCAGCGGCCTTCGCAGGCGCCGGCCGGGGCATCGGCCGTACGGAGCGAGGCCGGTCACGCACCGCAGGCACTCGTGTTCCCGGCGCCGGATCCGGTACGGCCCGAGCAGTGGCGCCACCGCAGGGCCGACGCGGTCGGCAGCGAGCTGTGGACCGAGCGCTTCGATCCCGAGCGGGGCAGGCCGGCCGGCGACGGCACGCTGCCCGGCAGCAGCACCCTCATCCGGGCGTGGGTGCGCCGGATCCAGGCCGACGACGGCCGCTGGGTGCGCAACCTGAACCTGCATCTGCCGGTGCGGTTCGGCGACGGCTTCCACCAGGACATGCTGGCGCGGTTCGAGGCCCGCTGGCGGCAGGCGCTGGACGACCACTTCAACACCGGTCTACGGCTGCCCCGTTCCGGCGATCAGCTCCACATCGACCTCAACCTCAGCCACGTCCCGGACCACCCCGAGGCGATCGAGCTCAGCATGTCGCCCGAGCCCGGCCGCTCCGACCAGCTGCGCTTCCGCCTGCACAGCGAGGACCCCGCGCTCGCCCCCGAGGAGCTGGCGCGGCGGCGGCAGCTCAACGACCTGCTGGGCCTGCACGAGTTCGGCCACTTCGTCGGCCTGCCGGACACCTACTACGCGCCGGACTCGGTCTTCCGCAACACCACCGGGAAGTCCAGCCGCAGCGGCATCATGGCCGATGTCGTCGAGGCACCCTCCCCGGGCGTCCCGAAGGAATACCTGGCCGCCATCGAGAACGCCGTGGACTCCGGACCGGTCGTCCGCGACCACCCGCTGACGGACTCCGCGTCCACCACGCCGAAGACAAAGGGCGCCCGCCAGACCCCGGGAGACCCCGCAGAACACCAGCGGTTCGGGCGGTTCCGGGACGAGCTGAAGAACCTGGTGGTCAGGCCCGACGCCGATCCCGAGCGGCTGCGGCAGAGCATCGGCGCGTTCCTGGACGGTGTCGCACCGCGGCACCGGGCGGCCTGGGTCCACGAGACCCGGCAGCTGATCGACACCCTGCCCGACACCCAGTACACCGACGAGTCGGTCAACGCCGCCCACCGGGCTCTGAACGCCTTCGACACCTACCGGAGCGCCCTGGCCGTCCCCGGCGCGCAGTACCTGAGCGCGAGCCGCGTCACGGCCCCCAGGGGGGCCGGCTTCATCCACCGCGACATCCCCGAGGTCGTCGTCATCGACGGCGAACCGTATGCGGCCGTCTATACGGCCGTGTTCGGGGACGAACTGGGCACCGACAAACCGCAGCACAAGGACGTCGGTCAGGACGCCAACGGAGTCGTCCAGATCCACACCGGAACCCCGGAGTACACGAAACCCACGGAGAGCGTCTTCTGGGTCAGCATCGGCCAGCCCTTGCGCCAGATCAAATGGATCGACAAGTACAAGGCCCAGGGCGCGACCGAGCCGGTGATCCGGTCCTTCCTCGTGCCGCTCCGCGTCGCCAACGAGATCTCGCGTGGGGCGGTCAACGAGCACCAGGCCGGGGACAGCGCGTACGGGCCCGGCGAGATCATGGACGACTTGAACGTCGACAAGCCCTACGCGTCCAACCAGTTCGGCATCAGAAACCCCCACTCCCTCGAACTGCTCCGCCGGACGGCGCTGCCCAATTCGGTGCGCACCTACACGGACGGACCGACTCAGGGTCGTCCCGACTCCTGGGGCGACGTCCGGCCCCTCGGCGAACTCCGCGGCAGGCTCGGCGTCCCGAACGAGGGCATGCCCGGGAACCCCGTCTTCACCGAGGGCGCCGGCTTCGTCAGTCCCGCCACGAACGAGGCCATGGCGAGGACACTCCGGGAAATCGTCGCGGCCCACTACAACACCCCCGGACTGCGTGAGCCCGGCGACAAGTACCTGTCGAGAAAGCAGGTGGAGGCGTACTTCGACCAGCACGCCCCCGAGCACCTCAAGAACGGCATCCACGACCGTGCCGGCAAGCGGGCGGCCGTCGACGTGTTCGTCCGCGACCACGTGAGCCTCTGGGCCTCCCAGGCGACCATCGCGCAGACCCTCTACAAGGAGTACGAGCAGTTCCGCACCAGCAACCCGTCGGAGCGGCCGGTGGACTACCGCCTCACCGAGGCGCGGCCCACCCTGCGGGGGCAGCGCAGGACCGCCGACCGGCAACTGGGCCGGGTCCACGGTGAGCTGATGGCCGAGCGGTTCGCGATCCGCTCCGGCTTCGAGGCCCTCGGCGCGCACGTCACGGCCGCGCTGAGGGAGAACCTGCCGCACGACGTCCGGCTGGCGCTCACCGGCGAACTGCGCAGACGCCGCGACGAGATACTCAAGGACTACCGGTACAAGGTCGGCGACAGCATCGTCCTCCCGGCCAGGAACGACGAGTACCGCGGCTTCGCCGCCGACATGCGCGGCCGGATCACCGAGGCGCTGGGCACACGGCAGCCCGGCCCGGCGCTGGCAAGGGTCCTCGACTCCCTGGCCGGCATCACCGACCCCGGCACGCCCGCCCTCGACCCGGTCTCCCGCCGCTCCGACCTGGCGGACCACCCCGCCGCGGCCGCCCCGCCCACGCAGCGCTCCAGGCCCACGCCCCTCCAGATCGACGCACGTCACATCGATCATGCGGCACAGCAGATGCCGGCGCCCGAACCGGTCACCCGGCACATCCTCTTCGACCGGGGATCCCACCGGCTGACCACCGATGCCAGGCAGGCCATCGACGCCCTCGCCGCGAACACGGCCCGGGAGGGCATGGCGGCCGCCGAGCGGGGACGGCCGCTGCCGGCTGTGTCGATCAGCGGTCACGGCAACGGCACCGTACTCGGGCGGCCCGACTACGGCCGTGCCGTCCGGCGAGGGCAGGAGCGAGCCGACGCGGTGGCCGACGCCTTCACCGAAAGCCTGCACAGGCACCTGACGGAGGCAGGGGCGCCCGCCACACTGAATGCCGCCGACTTCCCCGTGGTCGTCACGTCCCGCGGCCGCGAGTACCCGCCCGGCACGAGTCCTGCCGACGGCACGGGCGCCCTCCGCCGCGCGGTCATCACCATCACCCACCCACGGCCGACCCTGGCGGACCTCTTGGCGAGTTCGCCCCCGAGGAGGGCGGCTGCGGAGGCGGCCGGGGACAGGACGCTTCCACAGGGAGAGCCCGACGAGGTCCCTACCCGCCACCCGGGGCCAAGTCTGGCGGACCTCTTGGCGAGTTCGCCCCCGCGGAGGGCGGCGGAGTCGGCTGAGGACGGGACGCTTGCGCAGGGAGAGCCCGAGGAGCTTGCTGTCGCTGCGGAGGCGGCCGTAACCGGGCACCGCCCGGAGGAGACGGTCGCCGCGCCGGCCGACCACGAACTCCCCGGCAGCCACTGGAGGTCCGACTTCCAGGCCGGCATCGCCCTCCGGGTCGCCGACGACGGCAGAACGGTCGCCTTCGCCGGTGGCCGGTTCGACCACGCCGTACCGGAGGTCACCGACGGTGGCGACGCGCGGGTGCTGCCTCCGGGGCAGGACGGGGCGGCACCCCGGGTGCCGTTCGAGCGGCCCGGCGTCCAGCAGTCGGAGGTCGGTGCGGAGGTCGCCGGGTCCCGGTCGTCACGGACGGACGTTGCGGCGGGCGAGGATTCGCTGCCGGAGCCGGTGGATGACGCGGACGGAGCGGAACAGGATCTGCCGCCGGCCGCTCTGGAGCCACCGGCGACCGAGGCACGACCGGAGCAACTCGCCGAGCAGGACACGGCCGGTGCCGCCACGGGGCGGGACGCGGCCCACTCGGCCGCCGGGCAGGACGCGGCCCACTCGGCCACCGCGCAGGACGCCCACTCGGCCACGGGGCAGGACGCGGCCCGCGTCGCTGGCGAGCAGTCGCGGCCGGAGCCGTCTGCCGAGGAGGACGTGGTCCGTGCCGCGACCGGGCAGGGCATGGCGCGCTCGGCCGTCGGGCAGGACGTGGCCCACTCGGCAATCGAGCAGCCGCTATCGGAGCCGTCTGCCGGGCAGGACATGGCCCACTCGGCCATCGAGCAGTCGCGGCCGGAGCCGTCTGCCGGGCAGGACACGGTCGGTGCCGCCACGGAGCAGGTCACGGCTCGCGTCGCCGGCGGCGAGTCGCGGCCGGAGCCGTCCGCCGAGGAGGACGTGGTCCGTGCCGCCGCCAGGCAGGACATGGCTCAGTCCGACGGCGGGCAGGACGTGACCCACTCGGCCACCGGGCAGCCGCTACCGGAGCCGTCCGCCGAGCAGGACACGGCCGGTGCCGCCACGGGGCAGGACGTGTCGGACGGTGCCATGGGTGTGATGCAGGCGGCGCCCGCTTCCACGCAGCAGCCCGGCTCCGCGGAGCGGACCCTGAACCAGCTGTTCGCCCAGGCCGACCTGGCGGACGTGCTCGGGTCGAGCGGCAACCCGCTCGACCCCGCCGAACTGATGCGGCGGGCGCGGGCGGACCGGCCCAAGGTGAGCGGTGAGATCGACGGCTTCGACGTGCGCACCGCGATCGTCCGGATGGTCGGCCGCACCGCCGCCGACCACGCCACGTACGCCCTGATCGACAACGCCTTCTCGGACGAGCAGCTCAAGGAGCACTTCCACCGCTCCCTGGACGGCGGCTACAGCGTCGACCTCGGCGCCGGTGTGGACGGCGGACCGCAGGTGGTGGTGGAGGCCGTGGGTCTCGGCACCCCGCACGGGGTGGCGTCGGCCACCGAGGACTTCGGATTCAGTCACACCCGCACCACGGAGAACCGCGGCGCGTCGGTCACGCGTCAGCAACCGGTCCTCGAGCCGCGGGCGGCCCGCATCCCCCTGCCCTTCCTGCAGATCGCCGGAAAGATCGCCGGGTTGATCAACGCCCGGGACACGAGCCTGTCCACGAAGACCAAGCGCGACATGAAGACGGAGGTCGCCGAGACCGGGGTACCGGTCGCGCAGGCCGGCCACACGGTGACGTACCGCATCTCGGTACGCAAGCCCGGCCGCTGGCCCTGGAGCGAGGCCAGGAAGCGGGAGGACGTCGTCCACATCCCGGTGAAGCTCGCCTGGCCCAAGCCGGCCGCGGACACCGTCACGCTGCCCGACGGGGCGCAGGACGCCGGGCCACGGCGGACCGAGGAAGTGCTGCACGCCGAGTTCGCAGGCGTCGGCCCCGGCGTCCTCAAGGCCGTGGAGGGCGCGCTGGGCAGCACCTTCCGCGTGAACGATCCCGTGGCACGGGAACTGCGTGCCTGGCTGGATCAGCTTCCAGGGCGTGCGCCGGAACTGTTCGGCGGTCAGGTGGTCCGCAAGTCCTTCCCGTTCAAGGGAGGTTGGGGCAGGACCCAGGTCGCGGTGGCCGTCGCCAAGGACATCGTCGTACGGGACCTACCGGAGGCGGAAGGCACGGTCACCCGCACCCGCCGGATCAGCGAGGAGAGCACCTGGGGGCAGGGAGTGACCCGGCGCTGGGGCGGTGGCCTCACGCTGGGAGTGGGCAACACCGTCCACACGGCCGGCGTACTGGGTCCGGTCGTTCTGGGCTACAGCCTGACCAAGAGCGTCACCGACATCACCGACACACGCGAACACACCGAAGCGGAGACGTACAAGGGACCGATCCACAAGCGTCAGGCGGAGTTCGCCCTCGTCGTCCGCGTGGGCGGCCACGACGGTGTGGCGCAGCGGGTGGACGGCGGTGTGGCGACGCTGTGGACGCGTGAGCGTGACGACGCGGTACCGGCGGACGAGAGCGGGCGCACGGTGTCCACGGACGCCACGACCGAGACCGCGGCCTTCGACGAAGCCCCTGCTGACACCGCGTCGCTCGACGAAGCGTCCACCGAAACCGCGGCGTTCACCACTGCCGCCGCGGCATCCCAGGATGCCGCCACACCGCGGCCCTTCGTCCCGGAGCCGACCGGGGTGAGCCGGTTCACCGTGGCGGACCGGCTGGACGCCGCCTACCGCCTCACGGACGAGACGGTGGAGGAGATCGCCGGCCGGGTCCTGCACCGTCTGGAGGCGGAAGGGCTGCTGGACGCCGCTCGACTGCCGGACGTGGCGATGGAGTTCCGCGCCTTCCTGCGGGAGCACGCGCGGGAGGTGGCGCACGGCGGGGACGGCGTACGGTTCCCGCTGAGCGCATGGCGCAGCGGCGCCCCGGACGTCTTCGTCCGCGGCGTAATGCGGCCCGCGGACGGCCGGTACCTGGGCGACGGCGCGCAGGTGACGCTCAGCGGAACAGTCGCCGCGAGCCACGCCCAGAACACCGCCGTCACCCGGCGGAAGGACGGTGGCGTCGGAGTGGCGGGCGCCGGGTCCATCGCCCAGACGCACCAGGCCGAGTACCTCGGGACCGGCCTGGCCTACAAGGCCAACCAGGTGGTCACCCGCAAGGTGACGCAGCGCCTGCGGGACGAACGGCCGCTGGGCGGCGGCACGGGAATCCATCGCTTCGACTTCCCGGTCGACTTCGAGGTCCGGGTGGGTGGCCGCTGGTCGGAGCCGGGCGAGGTGGCGCGGTGGCGAGAGGCGGACGCCGCCGCCGGCTACGTGGCCGCGACGATTCCCGGCCGTGCCGAGGTGGCGGTGCCCG
This sequence comes from Streptomyces sp. NPDC001157, assembly GCF_053598255.1. Classification (NCBI taxonomy): domain Bacteria; kingdom Bacillati; phylum Actinomycetota; class Actinomycetes; order Kitasatosporales; family Streptomycetaceae; genus Streptomyces; species Streptomyces sp. NPDC001157. The sequence continues at coordinate 116,534 of NZ_JBSFJW010000001.1, read as the reverse complement.
AGCGGACCGTGGTGCCGCTCTCGGAGCCGACGCAGGCGCCGGCCGAACCGTCCGCCCCGCTCTGGCGGGAAGGGGGCACGCCGCGGCCCGTCCAGCGCGAGGGACACCTGCCCGCCGGTTACCGGCTGGACTCGCTCAAGCCGGTCCCGGGGCTGCAGAGCACGGTGGCGGGGATGCTGTCCGCGCCAAGCGGAACGAGCTGGCGGGAGCTCTACCGCCGGCCGCTGCTGGGCAGTGCCCCGGCCGCGTTCGACCAGCACCAGGGCAAGAACTGGCTGGAGCGCACACCGGACGAGATCAACGAACGCAACGCCGCCCTGGACGTCCTGGAGAACTTCACGGGTCCGGCGGCCCGCATGGCCGGGTTCGAGCGGACCGTGGGATTCAAGGACACCGTCACCCTCAAGAGCCACAACCGGGCGGGACTCGCCGGCAACCGCGAGCTGCTCGCGCGCGTGGATCTGTCGGCCCGGCTCGGCGACCCCCGGATCGTGGCGGTCGACGAGGAGCACACCTTCGGCGGTACGCGCTTCGGCCAGGTCGAGCAGACGTCGGACACCCAGCGAGGGTGGGCCGTCAAGGGCAAGCTCGCCGGCGGCGTCACGACCCCGCTCACCGACCTCCGCACCTCCGTCGGCGCCGAGCTCGGCGGCTCACTGACCTACGCCGAGACACAGGGCACGTCCACCGCACATGCCGCAGAGGCCATGTCCGCCGACGAGTGGGTCGAACGCGGTTACCTGGTCACCTTCGATGTGACGTACGAGGTGCGCACGCGCAAGGACACGGCCTGGCAGGACCTTGCGACCATGGTCCACCGGACCCCGGCCGACGAGCGGTCGACCTGGGCACTGGTACCGGACGCGGCCACCCTGTGGGTACCCGCCCGGGAGATCCACCGCATCGGCGAGCTGACCGAGCAGGACATCGCCAGGCTGTTCGCCGACGATGCCGAGCGGTACCGCGCGGCAGCGGCCGAGACCGACGCGGACGCCGAACTTCAGCCCGCCGACGGCACACCTGCGGCACAACCGGCCGTGGACACGACGCCGGACGAACCTTCCGCGGTGGCCGGGACACCGGACATACCGGCGGTACGGGCGCCCGCGAACACGGGCCGGGGCAGCGGGCGCGTCGAGCTGTACCGGCTGGAGGCCGGCGGAGAGCTGGTCCAGCAGATCGCCCGCCGGCTCGACCAGTGGTCGGTGGAGAACGGGCGGACGGCGTCGGCACGGGTGGCGAAGTTCGACCGCATCAACGACAGGCTGATCCACGACGTGCTGGGCCCGTCGCTGACCGCGTCCGGCTTCGGCACGGTGATCGAGGAGATGCTGAACGGCGGGCGGCCGGTGTTCCTGGCGGGTGACACGCCCTTCGGCAAGGTGGAGCAGCTGGTGGTGCTGCGGGCCCGGCTCGGCGAGGGGCGTTACCACGCCACCCTCTCCCGCCACACCTCGAAGGACGGCCTGGAGACGACCGAGCGCACGACCGCCACGACCCAGTCAGGCCTGTCCGCTTCCTGGGGCGTGTACGCCATCGCCAATCCGGGCGTGGCGCACCGTCCGGCCTCCCTGCTCATGGCCGGATTCGGCCACTCCCACTCATGGACCGCGAAGAGTGAGGTGACCGAGGAGCACACGGTGTCGGTCGTCAGCTCCGAGTCCGGGGCCGCGTCCGCGGAGAGCTCCGCGTCCCAGTCGGGCCCGAGGTCCAGGTCCGGGTTCGGGTTCGGGTTCGGGTCCGGGGAGAGTGTGCAGTTCCTCCACGACCTGCTGGTGACGATGGACGTGTACCCGTACGCGGGTCCGGGGTACTACAGCAAGCATCTGCCGGACTGGATGCCCAAGTTGGGCGGCCGCTCGTTCGGCGGCTCGTGGACCGCGCAGTTCACACTCCCCGGTGCGGCGCGCTCCACAGTGCCCGCCGATGAGGTGCTGCCCCTGACGGAGGAGGCGGGCCCGTCGGTGGCGGCGCCGGTCCACGGCTCGCCGGGTGAGTGGCAGCACGGTGCCGGGCTCGAAGTGGGCCTGCCCGCAGGGGCGCTGGTGCGCCCGTTCGACGCGCCCGGACTGCGCACGCTGTTGGACGAGCTGGCCTTCGGGGGCCGGGACGGGCGGCCGGTGCTGCGCCCCCGCGCGGGCTTCGAGTTGCAGGCACGCACGGGTGCCGTGCCACTGCGGTCGAAGCTGGCGGACGCGATGTCGCCGCGGGGTCACGTCGTCGAGATCACGGGGGACGCACTGGCGAAGGTGACCGTCAGGGCCGACGTGGTGGCGCGGGAGGTGGTCCGGACGCTCCGCGAAGGCTCCCTGACCACCACCGCCTCCGACACCTCGAAGGCCGAGCCGAGCTGGACCAGCGCCGGAGAAGCGGGCCCCGCGTGGTACGCCGACCTCCGCGAACCGACGATCCACCTCGGGGACCACACCGCGGCGAACCGGCCCTTCGTGCTGGGTGACGACGCGTACAGCACCTGGCTGACGTACGGGGGACCGAAGTCGGTCACGGGCGAGACGACCCGCAAGGAGCCGGAGCCCGAGGGGGAGGGCGATGCCGGGCCCCGCTACCTGGTACGGCTGACCCCCCGGTGGACGGTCACTCCCGCCTACCGCGCCAAGAAGCTCCCCGCGCGGTGGCGGGAACCGATCACCACCGGGCCGGACGAGCCCATCCTGGTCGTGGTGGACCGGGAGGGACTGCACCGACTGGGTCTGGCGGAGCCGGGTGACGACGTCGCCCCGGGCACCGGGGAGGTACGGGAGCCTCAGCGCAACCGGCGGACTTGGCAGCCGGGGCTGCCGACCGTGCCCGAGGAGTTCGAGGAACGTGATGAGCAGCCGCACACGCTCGCCGTCGACGCCGCCCCCGAAGCGGCGGTGCGGGTGGCGGACGAGCCGCTGCACGGTGTCGCGTCGCTGGCCGGGTACCGGCTGCGGCGGACGGACACCGCGGCGACCGGCACCGTTGGGGCGTTCTCGCGGCTGGAGTTGGTGGATGCCGCGGGTGAGGTGGTGTCGGACCGGACGGTGCTGCCGCGCGAGGGCGGCGGATTCGTCGTCCGGGGCGTCGAGGGCAACCTGTTCCTCGATTCCCGGGTCCGGTTCGAGCACCGCGAACTGGAGCTGCCGGGCGTCGACCATGTGGTGCGGTTGCAGGAGCCGGCCGGTATCCAGGGCCCGCTGGAGCTGCTGGACCGCGACGGTGTTCCGGTCGAGGGCGGGCGGCTGGCTCGGTTCCCGGACGGCCTGACCGTCACGCTGCCCCTGGCGGGCCGGTACGAGGGCGCGGTGGCGGAGTGGCGCTTCGACACCCGGGGTGTGCTGGTCCGTCAGAGGCTGCCGCAGGTCGGTGAGTCGTCCGGCAGCGGGATGTCGGGCCGCGGGAAGGCCCCGATGGGCGAGGTCGAGGCACCGTCGGCAGAGGCATCGTCGTCCGAGGCACGGCAGGGCCAGACCGCTGAGCCGCAGGCGTCCGACGACGCCACGGAAGAGGTGCGGCAGGAGTCCGGGCAGACGGAGTCCCGCGGCGGACAGCGGGCGCGGTGGCGGCCGGGACTGCCGCCCGTTCCCGAGGGACTGCCCGTGGTTCCCGGGTTCCGGCTGCTGGTGCCGTCCCCGGAGGCCGTCGCCCGGTACGAGCTGCTGGGTCTGCCGACGCTCCCGGAGGTGGTGGACGCGAGCGGCAGTCCGCTGCCCGGCTGGACGGTGGCGTCGCGGGCGGACGGCGGGTACACCGCGTCCGACGCGGCGCAAGAAGTGCGCTGGCAGTTCGGCGCGGACCGGCTCCCGCAGGCGCTGGACGTGCGGTTGGCGGGGACGGAGGACTTCCTGCGGTTCGGCGTCGGCGAGGACGGTCCTGAACTGTCGGTGACGGGGGCGGACCACTACGAACTGGGAGAGGTGCGCGACGCGTCGGGGGAGCTGACCGAGGTCTGGGTCAGTGCTCCCGGGGACGCCCTGGGGTGGCGCTTCGACGGGAACGGCGTCCCCCGGGACGTCGAGGTGCCGCTTCGCGGTGAGGGTCTGCCCGAACACCTGGCGGGGGCGCTGATCCGCAGGCTCAGGGTGCCCGTCTCACCGAGCGCGCCCCACGGCTGGATCGCTGAGCTGGCCGCCGACGACGCGTTGGTCGTGGCGTCCCACGGCGTGCGAACGAGCTCGGACGGCTACGTCCTCACCGACCGGGTGACGGACGAGGTGTTCCGCTTCGGCACGGACGGAACCCTGGTGCCGGCACGCCCTGACCGTGAGGCACCGTGGCGGGCCTGGCTGCGCCGACTGGACGAGGGGCTGCTCGCGAGGCGTGCGCCCCGGGTGCGGCCGCAGAACCACGTGGGCACGGTCGGCGTGGAGTACGACGAGAACCTGGCCCGGATCTTCGACGAGACGCTCCCCAAGGCACGGTGGTCCGGCCCGCGGAGTGAGCCGGCTCAGGTGATGGTGCCGGTGATCTCGTACGACGCCACGGCCTTCCTGCGGCGCTCGGGACTGGATCCGTCGACGGACCCGGACGGGCTCGCCGAGCTGCGGGCAGCGGCGCACGAGGCGCTGTGGTCGGCCGCGCGCCAGGCGCTGGAGGAGGCCGGACCGGACGTGGACGCGGCCGGGCTCTTTGCGCAGGGATTCACGGTGCTGCCCCCTCGCCCGGACGGGCTGCGGCCGGTCAGGCACGGGGCCACGGGCCTGGAGACCCTGTTCGGGCCCGGCGGCGAACTGGTCTCCCACCAGATCTACCTGCACGAGGCCCCCCGGGAGCTGTCGGGACAGCCGGTCCAGGTCACCCACACCCCGGACGGGGAGTACGGATTCGCCTGGGCGGACAGCGCCCGGGTCGGCAGCCACCTCACCATCGACTGGGCGGGCGACGAGAACGGGGCGAGCACGGATCCCCGCCGTCAGTTCGTCGTCGCGAACCAGCACACCGGAGACACGTTCCTCTTCGGCGCCGAAGGCACGCCGACCGAGCCCATCCCCGCAGCGCAGGACGCGTCGTCCACGGCACCGGAGCCCGAGCAGCCGGAAGGCGCTGTCGGCGACGCCGTACAACTGCGCGAGCGGCCCGAGGTGCCCGCCGCCCACGCCGTACAGGAGCCCGAGCAGCCGGCCGCCCCGCCGTCGCACGCCGAAGTCCCTTGGTACATGGGTCAGTTCGGCATGGACGCGCACGGTGAGCTGAACGTGAGTGCCGTCGACCGCTGGGACGAGGCGCTGGTGCGGCAGTGGGCCAACAACATCGCGTACGCGGTGCGCCGCGACGGCGACAGCGCCGAGCTGGGGACCGGCATCCGCGAGGCCCTGCGCACGATCCTGCGCAGCGGGGCCGTGCCCGAGACGCTGGCGGCCGGCGAGCACTCCGCCGCCTCGGAAGGGGAGCGGGCGCTGGACTTCTGGGAGGCGGCCCTCCAGCGCGGCCGACTGGCCACCGCGGGCGGTCATGTGGTGTGGGTACGGCCGGTGCTGCGCAACGTCGAGCCGCTGCCGCAGGAGGCGTCCCCGATCGACGGGTACGCCCTCAACTGGGGCTCCCTGGCCACCACCCACAAGTCCGCCCGGGAGGGCGGCTGGTCCGGCGCGAGCTCCCTGCTGACGGCGATCTCCACCGGTTCGAGAGTCGCCTCGTCGGTGACACCGGCGCCGGTGCTGAGCGTCGAGGCGCATCGCACCGGCCAGACGCAGACGAACCGCACGGTGGTCTTCGACCGGAAGATCTGGATGCAGCAGAGCACCCCGTTCCGCGCGGGCCTGCAACTGCGGCTCTTCGTCGACGGCGAGGAACGCCGGCACGACCTGATCGTCCCCGACCGTCTCACCGTGCGGCTGCCCAAGTCTCTGACGGTCCCGGGCGCCCTTCAGCACGTGCCCCACGCCGCCCCCGCGCGCGACGCCGTACAGCAGGACGCCGGGCGCCACCGGGCCCGTACGATCCTCAACGCCATCGATCTGACACCGCCGGCCGCCGAGTTCGAGCGCCGGCTGCACGCGGCAGGGTTGCCCGCCGACGTCGTACGAGCACTGATGGAACGCACCCTCGTCCAGCTCAACGAACGCTCCGCCATCAACCGCAGCCGGTTTCTGCTGGGCAACGAGCTGGTGACGGACCGGGTGTCCCTCCCCACCGGCCTCGGCCGGTCGTTCCAGGGCCATGTGGCGATCCGGGCGAGGATCGAGGGACTGGAGTACCTGGGCGACACCGTCAAGGTCCCCGTGCGCGAGGACTCCGCCGGCACGCTGGTCGTGCACCGCAAGGAGGGCGCGAAGAGCAGCGCCGCGCTGGGCGGGCGGTTCGTCGCGGGGCCGGCGGAGTTCTTCTCGTTCACCGGTGAGGTCCAGCGTGGCACCAGTCAGGGCCTGGCCGTGTCGACGGCCCTCCACACCATCGTCCAGACCTCGGACGACCACGCGCGCTACCGCGCCTGGCTGAGCGTCTCCCTCGAAGTGCGTTCCACCACGCACCGGATCGAGCCGCTCACTCGCATCGTGCCGGCCGAACTCGGCGTCCCCGGCCATGAGGCCGCCGACTTCGAGCGCCGTGTGCTCGGTGCGGACGCCCCGCTGCTGCGGCAGCCCCAGCCCGGGCCTGCCGGTCCGGTGGAGACACGGCCGTATGTGCGGGCGCTGCTCGCCGAGGCGGCCGAACTGGGTGTCGGCCTGCCGGAGTCGGCGTACCGGCGCCCGGAACGCCTGGACGCGCCCCTGCCGCAGCCGCACGCACGCGAACCCCTGGCTTTGGCGACACGACGCGGCCTGGGCTTCGGAACCCTCCTCGGCCTGCCCGGCGCCGAACTGGTCCACGACCAGATCCGCACCGTCATCGGCCAGACGCACCAGCAACTGACCCGCCGCCGACCGAAGTTGACCGGCCACCTGCCCTTCCTCAAGCTGGGCCGCCCCCGGGTGAACTGGGCGGGCGTGGACCGGGAACTGCTCACCGCGTTCGGGCGCCCGTCCCTGGAGACCGACCTGGCGCAGCTGATGGCGGGCGTCGAGCACTCCGTGCGGCTGGGCGGCCGGACGTACCACGTGTCGGTGACCGCCCGGCTGCGGGAGCGCGTCGGCGGCGCCACCGGCGACGAGGCACGACCGATGTCGCTCAACATCCGCTCCGGGCAGGGCGCCACGGTCAGCGGAGAGCGCAAGAACGGCTGGAAGCTGCGGGCCTTCCTGGGCGCCCGCGGCGATACCGAACTGACCAGGCTCCTGCGGCTGCGACTCGGACAGGCGGGGCTGACCGGCAGCATCGGGCGCGGCACCGAGCACCAGTTCTCCGGCGCGGCGAAGTCCACCCAGCGTGCCGACATGGGCGGCAAGGCCGACGAGCACGTCTACGACGCCGTGTACGAGCTGTCCGTACGCACCGACGGCCACCCCGAGCAGAAGTGGTGGATCGACAGGCCGGGCGAGGTGGTGGCCCGGGTGGCCATGCCGCATCTGCACGTGCCGTCGGAGAGGATCCCGGCGCGGCTGCTGGACGAGGCGGGCCGGGTGCGCCCCCTCGAATCCCTCCCGCCCGCCGAGCAGTTGGTGGACTTCACCAGCCACGGCTCCGCCGTCGTGTACCGGTCGCTCCTGGTCGCGCCCGAAGTGGCGCATACGGCGGCGACGCTGTACCAGCAGGCCAACGGACTCCCGGACGAGTGGCAGGCGAACCCGGCGAACTGGCCGGCGGAGCTCAAGAAGCCGTTCGCGCCGAACGAGCTGGTGGCCCACTTCCCGTCCCTGACCACCGGCCAGGGGCGGCTGATGGAGCTGCCCGACGGGCCCGACGGCTGGCACCAGGCCCTGCGAGTGCAGCTCGTCGCCGCCGAACCGCGTCATGTGCAGGCACACACCGGGGCCGCCTTCCAGCTGTGGCAGAACACCAGCGGAACCGCCCACTACGAACGCACCGTCGAGCGCACCCACACCCTCGGCCTCGCGGGCCGACTGGGCCCGTCCCTCCACTTCGGCCAGGGCGAGGAGGACGGCGAGGCGTCGGCCGCGCCCGGCGTGGAGCGGCTCACGACCGGCGAGGAGCGGCCCTCGGCGCAGCACCACCCGCTGACCGGCGAGCTGCGCGCCACGTTCGGCGGCGGGTTCCAGTGGGGCTGGGAGAGCGGCCACGGCACGGCCGTCGGCCCGGTCGGCATCACCCGCGGCACCTACGGCGGCCCCAAGCACACCTACCGCGCTCACGCGGTGTTCCGCATCACCCTCCACCGCTGGCGCGGCTCCCACCTGACGGACGCGCTGACCCGCAGCGCATCCGGCACGACCAGCGTCGAGCGGGTGCTGGAGGTCGGACACGGCCTGGAGTTCGTGGTCCCCGAGCGGCGGATCTTCGACCTGGGCCTGCCGGTCCCGGACGGCGTGACGCCCGTCGCACCCCAGCCGCCGACCGGTCACTTCGACCTGGCGCTGCTGCCCGGAGGCACCCACCCGGAGGTGCTGCAGGCGGACGGCGTGCTGGAGACGATGAAGCAGTGGCTGACGGAGCAGGGCCTGCTGCGGCCCGACCCCGACGGCTTCGGCCACCGGCCGAGTCTGCTGCTGAGCTCCGTCGAGGCCTCCTACTCACCCGCCGCCCTGCTCGACCAGTTCACTCTGCTCAACACCACCGGAGCGACACGGTGGCTGCCGATCCCGTCTGCTTTCGGCGCCACCCGCTATCTGTGGACCAAGGTCACCGCCGAGACCCTGGAGCCGGTGTCGCAGCACGACCGCCCCGAGCTGACCATGATGCTGCGGGGCAAGGCGATCACCGAGGAGACGACCAGCACCTCCCGCTCGACCGAGGCCGAGGTGCACGGCGAGCTGCACGGCAGGATCGGCGGCGGGACGCAGGGCGGCCTCCAGGTCGCGGGCGGCTGGTCCGGTGAGGCGAGCACGGCCCACGAGCGGCACGAAGAGAACGTGGAGGTCTACTGGGGCCAGACCCGCAACCCGTCGGTCGAGTTCCGGCTGCGGCAGCGGTTCAGGGTCGAGATGGCCCTCACCAGGCAGCTGCCCGAGGTGCTCGCCGCCCCCGTCCGGCTCCTCCACGGGATCTCCCTCGCCGTCTCGACCCTGATGGGACACCGACGCCGGCCGGCGGCGGCCTCCCGGCCCCAGTCATACCTCGCCCGGTTCCCGCAACGGCCTGAGGACGGCACCGTCGACGGCTGGGTACGCGTCGTCATCCCCGAGCACCTCGTCCGGCCGGGCCAGGCACCACAAACGACGCCCGACCACCCCCGGGACACCACCCCGCCGGTGTGGCAGACCGAGGAACAGCCCCTGAACGACGCCCTGGTGGACCTGATGTCCGAGCACGGGCACCCCTGGGCACTGCCCGCCGCGACCGAGATCAACCGCTGGGCCGTACTGCCTGCTGCACCCACCGCCACACGCCCGCGACCGGAGGCCCCGCAGACCTGGCGGCCGGACCGCACCACGCTCCCCGGCATGCTGTACGACCACCTCACCAACGAGGTGCAGATGCGGCTCAGCCTGGAACGCCTGCTGCGGCACCGGTACCAGGTGAAGGTGGGCGCCGAGCAGGTGACCGCAGGCATGCGCATCACCCGCGTCACCGCCCTCCCGCAGTCCGACGTGGAGATCCTCTCGCGCCACTTCAACCAGGGCCGCGAGACACAGGAGCACCTCCACGGCCGTACACGCGCATGGTTCGCCGGGACCGGCCCCGACCTCGGCGGAGACATCGACGGCCACTCGCTACGGGACTCGGCACCCCTGCGGTACGAGGGGGAGACGTCCGGGGAGCGGGCCGCGGAGGCCGAGGAGATCCTGGAGCGGAACGTCGCCAGTGTCCGCCCCTTCCGCTACTACAGGGCCGACCTGGAGGTGGTCCTCTCCGGCCCGCACGGCAAGCTGCTCGTCGACGTCCCCGGTGGCCTGTACTTCATGCTCCCCACCGCCCTCGCGGACTCACCCGCCCTGGCGGAAGTTCTCGTCACCGAGCCGGAGTCGAACACCGCACCCGTCGAAGCCGCCGGGCCGGTGTCGGGCGCGGAGCGCACGACGGACCGCCTCGTCGAGACGTTCCTGACGCGGGTGAACGGCGACGCCGCGCCGGACGCCTCTCCACCGGAAGCCCCCACTCCTGCGGAGCCGCCCCTGGAACCGGCCTCCGCGAGCGGATCCGGCACCCCGACGCACCAGTCGGACGGAGCGGAGACCCCCGAGGCCAGCGCGGAAAGGTTCCTGGCACGCATCGACCGTGATCAACCCGCTGCCGACACCGGCCGCCGCACCGACACGCAATGAGGAAGGGAACAGAGCTGAGATGACACACGGAGACCAGACCGCCAAGGAACCCGGCGGGACGGACGGTCCTGCCACGCAGCCCCAGGCACAGGTCGCGCTCGCCCCGGCGCCCACCGCACCGGACGGCGAGAGCGGCGGGCGGGCCGCTGCGCCGACGGGCGCCGTGTGGGATCAGCCCCTGCCGTGGGCCGGGACGCAGGACGAGGGCCAGGACCAGAGCACCGCTCAGCCCACGCCGGCGCAGGCCGATCCGCCTGCGGCCCCGGCAACCCCGTCCGCACAGGCGGCCGTTGATGACACCAAGGTCGCTGCGGAGGCTGCCGGCGAGGGATCGTCGGTAGCCCTGTGGCAGGCGTCCGTCGCCGAGCAGCAGCGCGGTGCGCACACGGCACCGGTTCCCACGGGGGCTGTCGCCGTCGCCGGCCACGCCGTTTCGAAGTGGCTTCTGGGTGTCGCCGTCGCGGCCGGGGCCCTGCTCGCGGCCGTAGGGGTGTCCGAAGGACTGTCGCATTCGACCGCCGCGACGGCGAAGGAGAAGCCGCAGCCTCTGGTGGGCCCCGGCAAGGGCCTCGACCAGCCGGGCTCCCCGACCCGCACTCCGTCGACGCCTGCGAAGGGCCGCGTTGCGGCAGGGGCCGGGAAGGCGGCCGCGGCCGCGCCCCCCGCCGTGGGCGTGGCGGCAGCCGACGCCCAGAACACTCACGCTCCCGCGCCGCCGCACGCCGCGGCGGTCTCGCCCCAGAAGGCAACGACCAGGTCCTCGACGGCCGCGCAAAGCAGCTATCTCTCCGTACGGACCTCCGTGACGTCCCCGAACAACTACTGGAGCGAGAGCAATGTCAACGTCACGACCACCAAGAAGCTCAGCGCCCTGAAGGTCGTCCTGCATGTGGCCCAGACCGGTGGTGTGGCGAACACCGGCGTCTGGACGTCGCTCGGAGACAAGGTCACGGTGCACACGGGAAGGGCGTCGGACGGCGGAGCGGACTACGTCGTGACCCTCAACCAGGGCATCACCCTCGACCCAGGAACCTACGTCTTCCAGTTCCAGTACAACCACAACCAGGGCACCCGCGACACGGGACATGACATATGGGCCGTGGTGACCACGGCCGTCGGCGACAGCCAAGAGGTGTCCCGGAACGGCCGTTACTGATGCCGGTGCGTTCCCCGGGTGTTCAGCACGTGCTCGCGTGAGGTGTGGACCTCGCTGCGCAGGGCGGACAGGTCGACGTCGAGGACGTGGCCGTCCCATTTGCGGGGCTCGCCGTTGATGAGGACGGCGCTGATGTTGCGGGCGTCGGAGCCCAGTACGACGGTGCCGATCGGGTCGTTGAGCGGCATGTTGTTGAGGTCCTCCGCCTGGATGACCAGCAGGTCGGCCTTCTTGCCCGGGGCGAGTGAGCCGGTGACGGCGGCCAGGCCGTTGGTGCGGGCGCCCTGGAGGGTGGCGAAGTCCAGTACGTCGTGGGTGGTGATGCGGTGGGGCTGCCGGTCGGTGCCGTGGGCGGCGTTGACGGCGCGCATCCGCTGGATGGCGTGCAGGGCCCGCATCTGCGTGAACATGTCGCTGGCCAGGGCGACTTCGACGTCGATGCTCAGTCCCGGGCGGATGCCGACGGACAGGGCCTCGTCGACGGCGGGGATCGCGGTCTCCAGGCCGATCTGGGCGTCGGAGGTGGGGGCGAGCGCCACGGTCGTGCCGGTCTCTCCCATCGCCTTCCAGGCCTCGGGGGTCAGTCCGGTGGCGTGGATGAGGGTGACGTCGGGAGTGAGGACGCCGTCCTTGGCCCAGCGCAGCACCGCTTCGGAGGAGGACGTGCCGAAGACGGCGTCCACGCTCACTCCGATGCACAAGTCCGCAGCTACGCGGGCGAGTTCGGGACCGTAGGCGAGCGCCGGTCCGGCGATCTCGTCGGTGGCGAGCGTCGCCAGGCGCAGGGTCAGCAGCTGGTCGTCGCTGCTGAAGTACTGGCCCTTGATGCGGGTCAGGTCGCCGGGCCACTGCCGGTCCCAGTCGCCGAAGTGCGGGCCCATGGAGGCGTGCACGCCGCGGATGCCGGTGTCGCGGAGGGCTTCGATGGCGGCGTCGGAGTGCTCGCGGGTGCGGGAGTTGTGGGAGAAGTCGAGCATGGTCGTGATGCCGCTGTCGATCGCGGTGAGGGCGGCCAGTCTCGTACCGATGTACATGTCCTCGGGCCGGTAGACCGTGGCGTACCCGGCCAGTGTGGCCATGACATAGCCGCCGAGGTCGTCGACGTCCGGCATGATCCGGCGCAGCTGGGCCTCCCAGGCGTGCCGGTGGGTGTCGACGAAGCCGGGACTGAGGACGGTGCCGGTGGCGTCGACGACCACGGCGTCGCCCGCGGCGAGGTCACGGCCGACGGCTGTGATGGTGTCGCCCTCGATGAGGAGGTCGCCGCGCTCGATGACACCGAGGCCGAGGTCCATGGTGACGATGGTCGCCCCGGCGAACAGGATGCGCCGTTCAGCTGCGGGGCGGCGCCGGAGCTGTTCGAGGACGGCGGCGCTGGTGGTGTCGTGGACGTTCACGAGAGGTCTTCTTTCCGTACGGCGGCCGGGACTTTTCGGAAACCAGCCTCGATCCCGCCCGCTACGGCAACCAGGCCGCCGTATCCCCAGGTGCGCCGCCCCCAGGAAGCCCGTACCTGGGGATACCGCGGCCTGGCTGCCATCGGCTGCCGGGCCAACCATGGGGCCATGACCAGCACTGACATGCCTCGCGCCCCTCACCCGTACGTCGGGATGTGGGTGACCGCGGACGGGTTCATCCGCCAGGAACTGCTGCCGAACGGCCGCTACGACGAGGCCCGCGGAAACCGTCGGAGCGCCTATACCGGCCGCTACACCGTCACCGGCGACCACATCGACTACGTCGACGACACCGGCTTCACCGCCACCGGCGACATCCGCGACGGGGTTCTCTTCCACGAGCACCTGGTGCTCTACCGCGAGGGCGAACAGCGGGCCGGGCAGGGAGGCACCCGGTCGCGCGACTGACAGGTCACGTGTCGCTGAGAGCCCGGCCGGTTTGCTCCCGCACCACCTGTACGGGTTCCTCTCGAACGGCGCGGGACCGGAGTTCGGCGAAGGCAGCCGCAGTGGCACCGGCCGGATCGGCCTGGTAGACGACCAGTTGCTGGTACGGGGCACCGTTGACGGTGAAGGCCGAGAACTCGATCTCCAGAGCGCCGACCTCGGGGTGCGCGAGGTTCTTCGCCTGCTGCGTCTTGCCCCTCACCTCGTGCCGTGCCCACAGTTCGGCGAAATCGGGGTTCTTCGCGCAGAGTGTGTCGACGACCTCGATGATCCGCGGGGAATCGGGGTCGTATCCGTAGGCCGCGCGCAGTTCGGCCACGCACGAGTTCGCGGCCTTGTCCCAGTCCCGGTAGAAGGTACGCCCGGCCGGGTCCAGGAAGATCATGCGGGCCAGGTTGTCGAACCGCTGGAATCCGCTGTGCAGGGCCGCGGCGAGCGTGTTGTGCGCCAGGATGTCCAGGGCCGGTCCCGTGATGAAGGCGGGGGTGTCGGGCCAGCTGTCGATCAGCCGCAGAAGCTGGGGGCCGGCTCTGTCGTGACCGGCGAGGGCGCTGCGGCGCTCCTGGGGCGCCCGGGTGAGTCTGCGCAGGTGGTCGTGTGCCTCGTCGTCGAGGTGGAGGGCGGCGGCGATCGCGTCGATCACCTGGGGCGACGGGCTGGTCTCCCGGCCCTGTTCCAGGCGCATGTAGTAGTCGGAGCTCACGCCCGCGAGAAAGGCGACCTCCTCGCGGCGCAGCCCCGGCACCCGCCTGCGCCCGTGCTCCGGCAGGCCCACGTCCTGCGGCTTGAGGGCTTCGCGCCGTGCTCTGAGGAAGTCTCCCAAAGGAGTGCTGTCGCTCATGACCCCAACTTAGTGGAGGGGGAGCGCCCGCCGTCGGTCGAGGGGACGTCCAGGCGTCCGGCCGTGCCGCACCTGCGGGGTCGGCCGGTTACAGGTACAGGATTCAGGCCGCGGGGGCCGGGCCGAGGTGTCTGACGTGATGCTTTTGGGGCCACCCCCGCCGCCGCCCTGCTCCGCGCCAAGGCAGGCCACGCGCTGCCCGCGCAGCACGGCACTGCGCGAGCCATGATGGTGGCCGGCGCGCGGCGTCCGTTTCGGCGCTCGCCTCGCCGAGGAGCCGTATGCCGTAAGCCGTTCCCGGCCGTTCGGCGCGCGGCCCTGGGGCGCGTCACTTCACTCCGGCGGACACGTCCTCGCCGACCAGTTCCCCGACCCCTCCAGCACCGGCATCGACGCCTTCGCCCGGGGCGGCACCGCCCGGGAGGGAGGTGAGCAGGCCGCGCGGCACCTGCTGGAGATCGGGCGCCGTCGTCCGCCGGTGCTGACCGGCCCCGAGACGTTCGGGTGTACTCGGGAACGGCTGGGCGGCTTCGTCGATGTCTGCGCGGAAGCCGGGATCGAGATCGGTCGACGGAGCGCCATCCGCGGTCTCGGTGTTTGCGCACAAGGACCCCTCGGCGGTCGGCGTGCTCGCCGCCCTGCACGAGGCCGGTCTCTGGGTTCCACAGGGTGTGGCCGTGGTGGGCTTCGACGGCATCGAGATGGCCTCGTACACCTGTCCGGCACCGACCACGATCCGCCGGCACATGCGGGAAATGGGCGAGGCGGCGGCGCGACCGCTGCTGGACCACGTGCGCGGATCGCCGAAGGCCGCCCCTCGCGCATCATCCCCACCAGCCTCGTGATCCGTGGCTCTACGTTGCAGCCGTGCCCGGCCCGGTGATGACCGAGATCATCCGCTGGATCGACCCGGCTCGGCAGCCGGTGACACGAGTGTCGGCTCTTCGTCAGGCTGTGAGGATGTCCGATCCCGCGTAAGGCCGCAGAATTGGCGTTATGCCCTGTTTGTCCTGACCGGA
Source organism: Streptomyces sp. NPDC001157 (assembly GCF_053598255.1). Lineage (NCBI taxonomy): Bacteria > Bacillati > Actinomycetota > Actinomycetes > Kitasatosporales > Streptomycetaceae > Streptomyces > Streptomyces sp. NPDC001157. The sequence continues at coordinate 101,373 of NZ_JBSFJW010000001.1, read as the reverse complement.
GGCATCCATGAAGGATCTCAAGTTCGAGCAGAAGAGCTCGCTGTCCCGTATCGAGGCGGCTGACCAGCTGACTGCACTTGCGGCTGCGCTGAGAGAAGGCGGGGATGCCGAACTGGAACTCGGCCCCGCGACGCTGAGCCTGCGGATTCCCGAGGACCTTCGCAGCGAGGTGGAAGTCGAGGTCGGCAACGGGGAGGTCGAGCTGGAGATCGAGTTCAAGTGGCCGACCGCATCGACCCGGACAGCGCCGTCGCAGACGGCCGCAGACACAGAGACGGCCACGAGGAGGAGGACCGCGCCCGCCAAGCCCGGTCGGAGCGGCACCAGCAGGAGCGCGAAGCGGTCCGCCACAAGAACGGCATGAGTGGTGCCCCGGGGCCCTGGGGCTGATGAGAAGCGGTCGACGCATCACGCAGGTTCCGGCACGAAGGGATACAACTCGTCGGCCCCGGCCTCCACGACGCCGTAGCTGCTCTCCGGCACCTCGTTCCAGGCGCCAGGCAGGTCGCCGAGAGGTTCGGAAACGATGAGGCGGGTCTCGTCGGACACTTCGTCCAGGAAAGCCGCATCGGGGTGCAGCTTGCGCAGTGCGTCCACGCGAGTGCTGTAGAACAAGGACCGGGACGCGCCCTGGCTCGAGTAGCGGAAGGCCCAGACGCGTTCGCCGTCGGTCACGCCGATCGTCATCTGCACTGGGAACTCCACACCGTGGTCGCGGCCGCTGCGCTCCACCACTCCCACCATCCGCGACACAGCGCCCGGGGGGTCCTGGTCCAGGCCGAAGGTGAGCGCCAGGTAGAACATCACCTCCGAGTCGGTCGTTCCTTCGATGTCGGGGTACAGCCCGGGGTCGACGAGCAACGTCAACTCGCGGCGCATGAGGTGGAAACCCGTGATGACGCCGTTGTGCATCCACATCCAGCGGCCGTGCCGGAACGGGTGGCAGTTCGTCTGCTGAACCGCCGTGCCGGTCGTCGCCCGTATGTGGGCGAAGAACAGCGGGGAGCGCACATGATCCGCGATCTCCCTCAGATTGCGGTTGTTCCAGGCCGGGCCGACGTCCCTGAACAGGGCAGGGGTGTCGATACTCTCCTGCGAATACCATCCGATGCCGAAACCGTCGCCGTTCGTCGTCTCCACACCCAGTTTGGAGTGGAGGCTCTGATCGATCAGCGAGTGGGCCGGTCTGTAGAGGATGGTGTCGAGAAGCAGGGGTGTTCCCGAGTAAGCGAGCCATCGGCACATGAGCGATCACCTGTGTTCCTGGCTGCACCTGCGGGAATGCCCTGATGTCCCGCTCACGGCGCCCGGAGTTTTCAACGAGTCCGCCGGTCACCTGGCTGCAGCGCCCCACTGCTCTCTCGGCGCGAGCGCACTGGGGAAGGTCGGCGACCCCCGCACTGGCGGCGACGCCGTCTCCGATGATCGGGTGGCTCTTGTCCCGATCTCATTTTCGCCTCCCTCAGCGCGCGTCGCCATGCGGGCGTGGACCGGTCGGCCACCGCTCTGAGCACGGGGTGATGGACCCAGTCCCTGGCTGTCCACCCGCGGCGACGCCTCCCGCACCCGCTTCGGGCGCCCACAACGTCACCCGCCACGGCACCGGAAGCAGCAGGGGCCTGGTTCCGCCCCCCGTGGCGGAACCAAACCCCTGCCTGCCTGCGGCGTCGGCGGCTAACTCATCGCACCTCCCGCGCATACGGCGCCACGACGATCCGGTCGATCAGCGGCGCGTAGCGGGAGCGGAGCAGCACTCCCGGGAAGGTGTCCGCGGCGTAGGTCGTGCCGTCGAAGTTCGGCAGCTCCTCGGAGCGGAAGGTGATCGTGTTCTGTCCCTTCTGCAGCTGGACCGGGACGGTCAGTTCCCAGAAGTTGTCCTGGTGGAAGCTGTGCGGGAAGCCGACGCGCTGCATCGTGCCGCCGTTGACGGTGATGTCGGCGTGGCGGGCCAGCGGGTCCGGGTTGTAGTGGGTGGCCTCGGACTGTTCGGGGTTCGAGTATCGGATGCGCAGCGCGTACAGGCCGGCCTGGTCCGCGGCTACCGTGAACGTCGCCGTGTTGCCGTTCCCCGGATTGCCGCCGATGCCGGTGATCGCCGTACCGTCGGTCGCCAGCGGCAGCGGGGTCAGCGTGGCCGAGCCCGCGAGCTTGGCGTCCTGCGCCTCGTACGTACGGGCCTTGAGCGTGCCGTCCGTGGGCGTGACCGTCAGCCGGTCGACCAGGGTCGCGGTCGAACTCCCGGTCAGCGTCACCTTGTTGATGCCGCCCGAGAGAGAGACGGCGACCTTCTGCCTGGCCTTGGTCAGGTGCAGGACGTCGTGCCCGTTGACCGACAGCCGTGCGTCCGCGCCGCCGAGCACGTTGACGTCGAGGGTGGCCTCGCGGTCGGCGGGGGAGTAGACCCAGAACGTGGCCGTCTGGCCCTTCGCGAGCCGGGCCGCGCCCGAGCCCGTGGCCGGGCTTCCGGCCTGCTTCGGCAGGTCGTAGACGGGGCGCGCCCCGCCGCCCAGCCAGGCGAGTTCGGCCTCGTAGACCTCGGTGGCCGCCGACGCGGACGGCAGGGACAGGGTGAGGCGGTCGACGATGGCGTCGCCCTTGGTGGCGCGCCTGCCGTCCAGGCTCTTCGCGGCGAGCGTCAGGGTGTGCCTGCCCTTGGTGAGATGCACCTTGGTGTCGGTGTGGTCCCACACGACCCACTTGTAGCCGAGCGGCAGGTACAACTCCTGCTCGCTGTCCGCCTGGCCGTCCACCCGCAGGAACACGTTGGTGGGGCCCTGCTCCTTCACCTTGTCGAAGGTGTTGAGGGAGTTGGCGAAGACACTCAGGTCGTATGTGCCGTCCTCGGGGACGTCCACGGCGAAGCCGAGCGTCACATCCGAACCGGTCCGCAGGCCGCCGACGTCGTAGCCGCCGGAGGTGTAGAACTTCGACACGTCGCTCGTGGAACCCTCCGGGCCGTTCTTCGAGTAACCGGACCCGGTGTGGGCTGCGTCCTCCGCCTCGTACGAGCCCTGCCAGCGCACGGGCGCGGACCGCGTGCCCTTCGCCTTGCCGGCCGGGCTGAGGACGATCTCGTACGCCGAGGACTCCTTCAGCTTCGGCAGCGTGCCGTCGCCGAAGTCCACGACGGCCGTCCCGTCGTCACCGACCTTCAGGTTCGTCTCGGTCAGCAGCTTCGGGCCGGAGTTGTCGCCGACCTGCCCGCTCCAGTCGATCTCCCGCACCCAGGCGTGGACCTGGTCCCCGAAGACCGTCCTGGGGATGCCCGCGAAGGTGATGTGGCCCTTGCCGGTCGACCCGCCGAAGATCAGCCGCGCCTGCTTCTTCTTCTCGTCGAGGGTGGCCACGCCCTGCATGGTGTAGTTCTGGCCCGGGAAAGGCGGGGTCACCTTCACGGTGTGCCCGCTCATCGAGGCGTACGAGTGCAGCAGCCACCACTGGCCGTTGCCGCGGCCCGACTGCACCGCCGAGTCGGAGAGGTTGCCGTCGATGTTCCAGTACGCGATGTCGGCGTCCACCTTGGACTCCTCGATCGCGGACACCCACTGGATCATCTGGCCGGGGACCGAGGTGTGGTAGTTGAAGGCGTACTCGTTGATGTTGACGGGGAGTTGGGTTCCTTCGCGGGCGGTTCCCTTGAAGAGGTCCTTCTCCCACGCCCGGTACTTGGCGACGCTCTCGCGGACCGCCTCCGGGTGGCTCAGCTCGTGCCAGGTGATGACGTCCGGGAGGGTGCCGGCGGCCAGGGTGTGCGTGAGGAAGCCCTTCACCTGGTCGTACAGGATGCTGGTGTTGGGACCGGCTATCCGGGCGTCCGGCATCTTGCCTTTGATGAGCTTGTAGGCGGAGTCCCAGGCGGCGAAGTAGTCCTTGGGGTCGCTCAGCCAGCTGACCTTGTCGTAGCTCCACTCGCCGGTGCCGAACATGTTGCCCTCGGGCTCGTTGAACGGCACGAAGACGATGTTGTCCTGGTACTGCTTGGGCAGCTGCAGGACCTGGTCGACCTGCTTGGCGATCTTCTGCTCATAGAGCTTGAGCTTCTCCGCGGGGGTGTCCCCGGGCCACTCGTACGGGAAGCCTCGGTGGATGTCCGTCATGTAGATGTAGACGTCGCCGTCGGTGGAGTCGGCCAGCGGCCTGACCACGTCCAGTGCGTCGGCGCCGGGGTGCTGCGGGCCGTCCTGCGCCTTGGTGGAGACCGTGCGCAGGCCCATGCCCTCGATGAGGTTGTTGGTGGGGACGTCCGGTCCGTACACGCCGTAGAGGGTGCCGGAGGCGCCGCCGTGGAACCTGCCGGTGTCCGAGCCGAGGTCGACGGTCAGGGCGCCCTCGCGGACCACGGTGACGGTCGCCTGCACCGCGCGTCCGGCGGCTGTTCCGGCCACCGCGAAGGTGCCCGGCTGTGCGTACTTCTCGGCCGGTACGGCGTCCCAGGTGACCGGCGTGTCGCGGTCGTAGCCGTCGGAGAAGGCGGAGCGGACGGCGGTGGGCAGGGAGGGGGCCGTCCCGGTCGTCGTACGGACCTCGAAGGACGTCTGCGAGAGGTGATCGAGGGTGGGAAGGGTGCCGACCGTACCGGCGACCTGCTCGGCGGTGAGCGCCGAGTGCCAGACCGTGAAGTCGTCGACCGCGCCCTTGAGCAGCGGGTCAGGGTGGAAGGACTTGCCGATGTAGCCGGCCGCGGTGGCCGAACCGTCCAGCAGATCCTTGGCTTTGACGTTCGTCGCGGCGGAGGAGACCGCCACGCCGTCGAGGTAGGTGGTGACGCGGTGGGCGGCGGTGTCGAGGGTGACGGTGACGGTCCGCCAGCCGTCGGAGGGCAGCGGCGCGTATCCGGAGACCTGTGCCTCCGCGCCCCCGCCGCCGGTCGTCACCGCGGTACGCAGCACACTGCCGTTGTACGGCGTCGTAAACAGGTACTTGGTGGTGTCGGTACCCAGGTCGAAGATCCGCTGCCAGGCCGATTTGTCGCCGCTCCACTTCACGCGGGCCGAGACGGTCAAGTCGCTTGCGTCGGCGAGCACTTCGCGGGGGAGGCGGACGTACGCGCCGTCCGAGGTGGGTGCCCCGCCGGGCAGGGACAGCGCCCTGCCGCCGTCCGAGCCGGCGACGGACTGTGCGGTGGAACCGTTGACCAGGGTCGCCGTCAGCCCGTTGCCGGAGCTGTCGGTGATCCGGCCGGAGGAGAGGTCGTCCTGGTCGAAGGTGTAGTGGGCGGCGGGCTGGGGCGTATCGGCTGCCTGCGCGGGGACGGCCGGTGCGGCCAGCAGGCCCGCACCGAGAGCCAGCACCATGGCGGCCGGGGATCGGCGCCGGGCGGATCTGTCAGCGGATGGCATGGATTGCGTCCTCAATCCTTGTGTATCGGCGTATCGGCATGCGTCGAACCGGTTCGATTGCCATGCTGCACATGCGAGAGGGCGCGTGCAGCTGGCGGAAACGGCGGCTCCGACGGTCATCGAACCGGTTCGGGGAAGCTAGCACCGGGAATCCCGGCCAGCAATCCCTCCCGCCCCAACAAATCCGGACCTTCTGGCGGGCGCAGCAGTGTTGTCAGGGGTGTTGACAGGCGTCCGGTCAGGTTCCTACCTTCACTTCACGCGAACCGGTTCGATGCCCGGCTTGCGAGTACGCTCTCCACCGAGAAGTCGAACCGGTTCGAGCAGGTTCGAGCAGGATTTCGAGCAAGGAGCCGCCCGTGAACATCGGAGAGATCGCCCGCCGCGCCGGTGTCTCGCGGAGCACCGTCTCCTACGCACTGAGCGGCAAGCGCCCGGTCTCCGACGACACCCGCCGGAAGATCCAGCAGGTCATCGACGAGCTCGGCTACCGCCCGAACGCCAGCGCGCGCGCCCTCGCCAACGGCCGCACCAACACCATCGGCCTCGTCTTCCCGCCCGCCGGCAACCACTACACCGGCATGCAGCTCGACTTCATCGGCAGCGTGGTGGAGGCCGCCGCGGCCTACGACTACGACGTACTGCTCTCACCCAGCGGCGTCGACAGCGACCGCTCGTTCCAGCGGCTGCTGGGGGAGCGGCGGGTCGACGGCGCGATCCTGATGGAGATCAGACTTGAGGACGACCGGGTCGACCACCTGGCCGAGCTGGACTTCCCCTCCGTCGCCATCGGCCGTACCGCCCACCCGGAAGGCGGCTGGTGGGTCGGCCTGGACCACACCGCGCTGGCGGCGGCGTGCGTCCACCACCTGGCGGACCTCGGCCACCGCCGGGTCGCCTTCGTCAACCGTCCCGCGCAGCTGCTGCGGGCCGGGTACGAGTCGGCGCACCGCGGCCTGGACGGCTTCACCAAGGCCGCGGCCGAACGCGGTCTGACCGTGCGGACGTACTGCTGCGGGGACGACGCGGCAGCCGGGCAGGCCTGCCTGGAGCAGATCCTGCACGACGACCCCGCCACCACCGCCCTGGTCACCCTGAACGAGGCCGCTCTCGGCGGTCTCTACCGGGGGCTCGCCCAGGCCGGCCGCCATGTGCCGCGCGACTTCTCCGTCACCGGGGTCGTCGCCAGCCGCTGGGCGGAGACGGTGACCCCGCGGCTCACCGCGGCCGACGTACCGGCGGAGGAGATGGGCCGACGCGCCGTCGACCTGCTGGTGGAGCGGCTCGACCATCCCGACGCACCGCCCCGCCACCATCTCCTCGCCCCGCCGATCTCCCTGCGGGCCAGCACCGGGCCCGGTACGGCGGTCTGACCCCACCCGCCCAGTACTCCTCAACTCACCTCACTTCACCGGCCGTTCGCACCGCTCGACAGCGCGCCGTCCGTCGTGCCCGCTTGTCCTCGCCCCGCCAGGACAGGCAGTCATCAGTCACCACCCATGCCCTCACCCAGCCGTGCCCTCGGCACCCGCATGCCCAGACCAAAGGAACCCTCGCCATGAACAGCTCCTCCAGACAGCGCCGTCTGACCGCCGCAGCCGTGACCGCGCTCGCCGTGGCCGTCTCCGCCACCGCCTGCTCCTCCGGCTCGGACAGCACCGACACCAAGGGCGCCGGCGGCGGCACGTACACCATCTGGGACCCGTACCCGCAGTTCGACAAGACCTCGGACTGGGCGAAGCTGCTGGACCAGTGCGGCACCAAGGCCGGAGTGAAGGTCAAGCGGACCGCCTTCGACACCAGCGACCTGGGCAACAAGACACTGCTGGCGGCGCAGCAGGGCAACTCGCCGGACGTCCTCATCGTCGACAACCCGGTGGTGTCCACCCTGGCCGAGGCGGGCGTGCTCACCACGACCGACGACAACAAGCTCGACACCTCGAAGGTCGATCCCAACCTGCTCGCGGCCGGCCAGTCGGGCGGCAAGACCTACGGCACTCCCATCGGCGCCAACACCCTGGCCCTCTACTACAACAAGAAGGTGCTGAAGACGGCCGGCGTGGACGTCGCCTCGGTCAAGGACTGGACGTCGCTGACGGCGGCGCTGGCGAAGGTCAAGAAGGCCGGCAAGAAGGGCATCACCTTCTCGGCGATCGGCACCGAGGAGGGCAGCTTCCAGTTCCTGCCCTGGTTCTGGGGCTCGGGTGCCAAGCTCACCGAACTCGACTCCTCCCAGGCCGTGTCGGCGCTGTCCCTGTGGAAGGACTGGCTGAAGCAGGGCTACGCCCCGAACTCCGTGCTCAACAACACCCAGACCACCAGCTGGCAGGAGTTCGCCGGCGGCGACTACGCGTTCAGCGAGAACGGCACCTGGCAGCTCGCCAATGCCAAGAAGGCCGGTTTCGACTACGGCGTCCTGCCCATCCCCGCAGCCACGGGCGGCAGCGCGGCGGCCCCGACCGGCGGTGAGTTCGTGACCGTCCCGGCCCAGAAGGACTCCGGTCGCTACGCCACCTCCCAGAAGCTGGTGACCTGCCTGACCAGCGGCGACAACCTCTACAACACCGACACCACCCTGTCCTACGTGGCCCCCACCAGCGAGGTCCAGGCCAAGCAGGTGGCCGCGAACGCCGACCTGAAGCCGTGGGTCGACGCCGTCAAGGCCGCCAAGGGCCGCACCAGTGACGACCTGGGCACCAAGTACCCCAAGATCTCCGAGCAGATGTGGAAGGCGGTCCAGTCCGCCCTCAGCGGCTCCAAGTCGCCCAAGGACGCACTGAGTTCGGCGCAGGCCGCGGCCAAGTGACATGAGCCCGATGAAGCAGCTGAAGCAGACGACCCGTGCGCCGGACCACCGGCCCGCGGACGACCGGAACGGGGCGGCCGCCGCCGCCTCGGACCCGGCCCGCGCCTCGGCCCGGCGCCGCCCGAACTCCCAGCAGTGGGCCGCCTGGGGATTCCTCGCCCCGGTGACCCTCTACCTGGCCCTCTTCTACGCCTATCCGCTCTACCGCAACATCGACCTGAGCCTGCGCGACTACACCGTCCGCTCCTTCGTCCAGGGCGACGCACCTTTCACCGGCCTCGCCAACTACCGCACGGTCTTCGACAACCCGACCTTCGCCCCGGCCCTGCTGCACACCGCCCTCTTCACCGCCGTCTGCCTGGTCTTCCAGTACGCCATCGGGCTCGCCCTCGCGGTCTTCTTCAACCAGCACTTCCGGCTGTCGGCGACCCTGCGCGCCCTGTTCCTCGTACCGTGGCTGCTGCCGCTGATCGTGTCGGCGTCCACCTGGTCATGGATGCTCAACACCGACTCCGGCATCGTCAACGCCGCCCTGCACGCCGTCGGCATCGACCCCGTGAACTGGCTGACCTCTCCGTCCTGGTCACTGACCTCGGTCATCATCGCGAACATCTGGATCGGCGTCCCGTTCAACCTGGTCGTGCTCTACAGCGGTCTGCAGTCCATCCCGGCCGGCCTGTACGAGGCCGCCGCGCTGGACGGGGCGGGTGCCTGGCGCAGGTTCTGGAGCATCACCTTCCCGCTGCTGCGCCCAGTCTCCGCGATCACCCTGCTCCTGGGGCTGGTCTACACCCTCAAGGTCTTCGACATCATCTGGATCATGACCAAGGGCGGCCCGGCCGACTCCTCCACCACCTTCGCCACCTGGTCCTACCAGCTCGGCTTCGGCAACCTCCTGCCGGCCTTCGGCCCGGGTGCCGCCGTCGGCAACCTGCTCGTCGTCGCCGCGCTCGTCTTCGGGCTGGTCTACGTCCGGGTGCAGAGAAAGCAGGCCCTGTCATGAGCCGAAGCCGCAGGCGTACGTGGGGGAAGACCACGATCGGCGTCGTGCTGACCGCGATCATGCTCTTCCCGGTGTACTGGATGCTCAACGTGTCCCTGACCCGCGACCAGGACATGCGCAAGAGCCCACCGGACCTGCTGCCGCTGCACGGCACCCTGGCCGGCTACCGCACCGTCCTCGATGAGCAGTTGCCCTACCTCGGCACCAGCCTCGTGATCGGCCTGGGCACCGTCCTGCTGACCGTGCTGCTGTCCGCCCCCGCCGGCTACGCGCTGGCCAAGCTGCGCCCGCGCGGCGGCGGCATCCTCAGCTTCGTGCTGCTGGCCGCGCAGATGATCCCCGGCATCATCATGGCGATGGGCTTCTACGCCGTCTACCTCCAGCTCGGGCTGCTGCAGTCCGTTCCCGGCCTGATCGTCGCCGACTCGACCCTGGCCGTCCCGTTCGCGGTCCTGATCTTCACGGCGTTCATGTCCGGCATCCCCGGCGAACTCCTCCAGGCCGCCCAGATGGACGGCGCGATGGCCCTGCGCACCTTCTGGTCCGTCGTGCTGCCGATGAGCCGCAACGCCGTCGTCACGGTGTCCCTGTTCGCCTTCCTCTGGTCCTGGTCCGACTTCATCTTCGCCAGCACCCTCGCCAACGGCGGCGCCCACGAGCCGATCACCCTCGGCATCTACCACTACATCGGCAACAACAACCAGCAGTGGAACGCCATCATGGCCACCGCCGTCGTGGCCTCCCTGCCCGCCACGGTGATCCTCGTCCTCGCCCAGCGCTACGTCGCCGCCGGCGTCACCGCCGGCGCCGTCAAGGACTGAGCCGCGCTCACTGCCGGGATTGCCATCGGATGTCTGCGGCTTCGTCGTGGCTGGTCGCGCCCGCGCGGCGGTAGCCGCACATCAGAAACAGTCCCGCGCCCCTTTCGGGGCGCTGTGCCCCCGGGACCTGCTCGGACCCCCCGTTGTCGCCCCTGCTTCAGAAACGAGTCACGTCATCATGACAGCCGCCCGAACCGGCCCGGCTTTTTCCGTCCATGACATTCCGTTCAGTACTTATGGATCCTGGTTCGACATCTCGCCCGTGATCGCGGAGAAGACCTACGCCGAGGATCTCCACCTCGTCTCGCACCAGAACGGTATGCACGGCGTCCTGCGCCTGGTCCCTCTGAACCCGGAGAACGGCGTTCGCGCCGAGACCCGCGTCGAGGCGACTCCGGGCCTGCTCAGCTGGACCGGTGAGAGCGGGCGTGTCGACCTCGCCTACGAGTCGCCGGACACCGTACGGCTGCGGGGGAGCGGCCTGGGCTTCGGCGTCTTTGCCGCCGCGCAGGCGTTGACCCCGTTCAGCGGTACGTACTTCTTCCACGACCCGGCGGCGGGCGCGCACGTCTTCACGTCGTACGAGACCGGCCGCCGCTACCGCGTCACCGTGCTCTCCGGCACCCTCGCCGAGGCAGCCGGAGCCCAGGCCCTGGGCAGCGCCGAGCGCGGTGTCGTCGTCTCCGAGGGGGACGGCGGCGGTTGGGAGATCGCGGTCGAGGAACTCGACACCGCCCGGTCGCCGTTCGCGGTCTCGGCGACCTTCGACGAGATCGTGGCGAGCGCACGGGGCGGGTTCGCCGAGTTCGTCGACGCGGTGGCTCCCTGGCGCTCGTCCGCCACGCCGGCCGCCGAACTTGCCGCCTACGTCGTCTGGTCGGCGACCGTAGGGCCCACGGGCCTGGTCACCCGGCCCGCGGTGCTGATGTCCAAGCACTGGATGGACAAGGTGTGGAGCTGGGACCACTGCTTCAACGCCCTTGCTCTGGCGCCCGGTCGTCCCGAACTGGCCATGGACCAGTTCGCGCTGCCCTTCGACCACCAGGACGGCAGTGGCGCCCTGCCCGACTCGGTCACCCATTCCGAGGTCCTGTACAACTTCGTCAAGCCCCCCATCCACGGCTGGGCCTTCGGCCACCTGCGCCGCCGCGTGCCGACACCTCCCGACCGGTCTCAACTGGCTGAGGTGTACGCCCGGTTGGAGCGCTGGACGAACTTCTGGCTCATCGCACGACGAGCCCCCGGAGCCGAACTGCCCTACTACCAGCACGGCAACGACAGCGGCTGGGACAACGCCACCACCTTCGACCCGGAGCGAGTGGTCGTCACCGCCGACCTGGCCGCCTTCCTCGTGCTTCAGTTGCGTGAACTCGCCGACTTGGCAGGGGAGTTGGGCGATACGGATGCGGCGCGCCGGTGGACGGCCGCGGCCGAGGAGACTCAGACGGCGCTGCTCGACCAGCTCTGGACCGGCGAACGGTTCGTCGCCCGGGGAGCCGTCAGCGGGGACACCTGGAGCAGCGCCGGCCTCCTCGACCTGATGCCCGTCGTGCTGGGCGAGCACCTGCCCGCCGAGGTCAGCAGCGCGCTGGCCGACCACATCAAGGCCCACCTCACGCCGTACGGCCTGGCCACCGAACTGACCACCTCGCCGCACTACCTCGCCGACGGCTACTGGCGCGGCCCGATCTGGGCCCCCGCCACCGTCCTCGTCGAGGACGGCCTGCGCCGCGGCGGCCACCACCGGCTCGCGGACGACATCAGCGCCCGTTTCCGCGCCCTGTGCGAGACCCACGGCTTCGCCGAGAACTTCGACGCCCTCACCGGAACGGGCCTGCGTGACCGCGCCTACACCTGGACCGCCAGCAGCTACCTCCTGCTGGCCGAAGCACACGCACACCGAGAGAGCCGCTGAGCGGCCGCCTCCCGCGAAGCCCCGGGGCCGTACGGGCCCCGGTCATTCTCCTCCCCCCAGGAGCCGCACAATGAAGTCACCCACAACCCCTCCCAGATCCACGACCCGCACCAGACGCCGAGCGTTCTCCTCCGTCGCCGTCCTCATGGCCGCTCTGGCCTCGACCCTGGTGCCGGCCGCCCCCTCCCAAGCCGCGGACACCAGCGTCACCGTCGACTTCGCCACTGCCGGTGGCGCACCGACGTACCACGCCTCCGGAATGATCTACGGCATGACGCCGAACGGCTCACTCCCGCAGGACCACTTCTTCAAGGACATCAAGTGGCACTTCATGCGGGCCGGCGGCGCCCAGCTCAACAGCGGCGGCTATGCCACCAGCCTCGCCGACTACCAGACCCGCTGGAACTCGACCCTCGCCCAGTACAAGCGCACCGCGGCCCTCGGCGGGACCTTCGTGCTGCTGCCGCACGACCTGTGGGGTGCCGACGGCACCACCAACCAGGCCTTCCCCGGTGACAACGGTGACTGGACGCAGTTCGACAATTTCGTCACCCAGCTGATCAACGACGTCAAAGCCAACAACATGACGGTCGAGTGGGACCTCTGGAACGAGCCCGACGGCGCCGGCTTCTGGAAGCCGTCGCAGGCGCAGTACCTGCAGATGTGGTCGCGGTTCTACGCCCGGGTGCGGGCGGCGTTCCCCGGCCAGCTGATCGTCGGGCCCAGCATCGCGCGTCAGCCGAACTCGTCCAACACCTGGTGGACCACATACCTGAACTACGTGAAGGCCAACAACGTCGCCCCGGACATCTACAGCTGGCACGACGAGCCCGGCGACCCGGCCACCGACGTCGGCCGCGCCAACTCCACACTCTCCGCAGCCGGGTTGACCAACACCCGCCCCTACCAGATCAACGAGTACGCCACCCTGCCCATGCAGTCCCCGGGCGGCGGCGCCTGGTTCATCGGCCGTCTGGAGCGTGCCGGCGCCGACGGCCTGCGCGGCAACTGGGCCTCCGGCACGAACCTGCACGACGACGAGGCCAACCTGCTCACCAAGGACAGCTCCGGCCGCTACCTGCCGCTGGGTGAGTGGTTCATGTACCGCTACTACGGCTCGCAGACCGGCAACATCGTCAACCTCATTCCGGGCAGCAGCACCGACGGACTCGCCACCAAGGACAACGCCGCCAAGAATGCCAAGGTCCTGCTCGGCAGCAACGGCAACACCGGCAACGTCACCGTCAACCTCACCGGCCTGAACGCCACGTCGGTGGTGGAGAGCGGCAAGGTCCGCGCGGTCGTCCAGCGCGTCCCGTACAACAACGGCTCCGCGGTGGCCGGCCCGGAGACGATCTCCGACACGACCCTGAACGTCAACAACAATGCGGCCTCGGTGAGCGTCCCCTGGTCGAACGCCAAGGACGGCTACACGGTCACCCTGCTCCCGCCGTCCAACACGGCCATCTCGACGGTCGCGGTCAGCGAGAACAGCGGCCAGTGCCTGGACGACACCAACCTGAGCACCGCCAACGGCACTCAGTACCAGCAGTACCTCTGCGAGGGCGGCTACCAGCAGATGCTCGACCTCAAGCCGGTCAGCGGCAAGGCGAACACGTACACGGTGGTCAACGAGCTGAGCGGCAAGTGCCTCGACGTCTCCGGGGCCTCCACGGCCGACGGGGCGGCCGTCATCCAGTACACCTGCAACGGCGCCACCAACCAGCAGTTCACCCTTAACCCCGTCACCGCGCTCGGCAACGGCAAGGACTACCAGCTGGTCGCCGCCCACAGCGGCAAGTGCGTCGACGTCAGCAACGTCTCGACCACACCCGGCGCGGTGATCCACCAGTGGACCTGTGACCCGGCGAGCGCACTGAGCAGCAAGAAGAACCAGATCTGGCGGCTCGTCGGCAAGAGCTGACGGCTCCTCTCAGACGTGTGGCCGTCCGGTGTCGCCGCCGGACGGCCACGCGTGCTGTGCGCACGGCGCCGAGGCGGTCGCGCACCACTCGTGGTGCACACCGACTGCTCCGAACGGCTGATCTCCCGCCGCCGGCCGGGCTCATACGACGCAAGGTGATTGTCCTGCCGCCGTGATCCGACTGAGCTGGTCACGCCTGAAACGCTCGTGCACTCACCTCGAGGAAGGCGAAGATGACCCGTTCGACTGCGGTCCCGCCCCCGATCCGTCCGCTCCGTGCGCTGCGGCTCGTCGCCGTCGTGCTGTATCTGGTGGCTGCTCTCCTCGTCGGCAGTGCGGCACCGGCCGCCGCACTGACCAAGCCGGTCATCAACGGACCCGTGTTCAACGACCCGCTGGGCACACCGGACCAGCAGAAGGCGATCTTCACCCAGCTCGTCCGGCTGATCGACGCGACGCCCGCCGGTGCGACGATCCGCGGTTCGATGTACGAGTTCCAGGACCAGGAGGTCGCCGACGCGTTGCTCGCTGCCGACCAGCGCGGCGTCAACGTCAAGCTCATCGTCGACGAGTCGACCTATGAGGGCGCCGCAGGCGTCGCGTACGACAACCCGGTGTACCGGGCCCTCAAGGCCGGCCTCGGAAACAATGACGCCGCGCGCTCCTGGATCGTCGTCTGCGACGACAAATTCGAGGACGACGACGGCGTGGACGACGTCGTGCGCGGCTGCCTGAGCGTCGCCCCGCCCGCACCGGCGTACAACCACAACAAGTACTTCATCTTCTCCAGGATCGGGCCCTTCGACGACGGCACCAGCTACTCGAAGGTCGTCTTCCAGACCTCCTCGAACCTCTCCGACTGGTACAAGGTCGAGTCCTTCAACGACGCCGTGACCTTCGTGAACCCCACCGTGTACGACGGTTACGCGTCGTATCACGAGAAGCAGCGCGCCGGGCGCTACCTCGCAGGCGGCAACAACCACGTGTACTTCTCCACCCCGACCGGCTCTACCTACCGGGCCTTCTTCTTCCCGCGCGGCGACGCCTCGTACAACAACCCGGCCACCGACACCATCGTCAACGCGCTGAACGAGGTCAGCTGCGCCTACACCGGTACGGACGGGAAACGGCACCAGACCGACATCCGCATCGTGATGCACGCCTTCTACGGTTCGCGCGTCCAGGTCGCCGACAAGCTGGCCCAACTGCGCGGCAGGGGCTGCTGGATCGACATCATCTACGCCGAGACCGACTCCAAGATCACCAACAAGCTGACCGCCGCCGGCATCCAGCACCGCAGATGCCGCATCCCCAACGGCCCGGGGATCGACGTCCGTCCGCACAACAAGGAGATCCTGATCGACGGCGACTACGGCGGCGACATCACCCCGCGCGTCTACACGGGCAGTGCCAATCTGGCGGGGTCGTCGCTGCGTTCGGCCGACGAGGCGATCGTGCGGATCGTCAGTGCGTCGTACCACGCGAAGTATCTGAGCACGTTCTACAAGATCCGCTCAGCCTGCGGGGGTTGACGGGCCCGGCTGCTGCCTTCTCGGCGATCATCCACCGCCGTCGCTTCTCGTACGTCGACCACAGCATGAGGAGTGATCCGTCGGGGGTGTGTCCTGTCGGCGACGACGAACGGATCGTGCAACGGCATGTCGGGGAGCCGCATCAGCTCGGTCTCAGCCACCGTCGAAGAATACGGAGCGGGCGGTGCCTGCGCGGGCCTACGCCCCGGCGCTCTTCCCGAACCGGTCGAGCAGCGCGTCCAGGCCCGCGGCCAGGCCCTCCGGTCCGCCCGGCTCGGTGAGGGCGGGGGCCGCCTCCCGGAGTCCGGGCAGCTCCTGGGGCGGCATGCGGTGCAGGCCGAGGCGGAACGCGGGGTCCTGCTCGTCGGGGTTGTCCACCATCGGCCGCAGCTCCACGGACACATAGCCCAGCAGCCAGGCCGTGAAGGCCCGGAAGAGAGCGGCCGTACCGGCGTCGTCGAGCCCGGCCTCCCTGAGCAGCGCGAGCACCCTCTCATGGTCCTTGAGCACGGCGAGCGGGCGACGCGCGAGCGGGACGGCGAGCATGCGGGTGGTGAGCAGCGGGACCGCCTGGGGGTGGGCGAGGCAGACGTCGTAGGTGGCGCGGGCGATGCGGTGGAGTTCGGCTCGCCACGACGGCGCCTCGGCCGCGGCGTCCGTCTCGGCGGTCAGGCGTTCCTCCAGCTCGAGATAGAGCGCCTCGACCAGGCCGTCGAGGAGCGCGTCCTTGCTCGACGCGTACCGGTAGAGCGCCATCGCCTCGACGCCGAGTTCCGCTCCCAGCCGGCGCATGCTCAACGCCGAGAGGCCTTCGCGGTCCACGAGTGCCAGGGCGGAGGCCAGTACCCGCTCACGGTTGAGCCTGCCGTAGCGGCCGCGGTCGCTGGCGCGCCGCCTGGGGCTCGGTTCCGAGTCGGTCGCCATTCCGCGTCTCCTCGTGCTGTGACCGCAGCCCCTGCGCGGGCTACGGCATCCGCATACGACGTAAACACGGATGCTACTCGGACACAGGGTGAGCCTCGCGCCTTGACCGCGTGTCGGTTTCGTCCTAGTCTGTACGCATACATCGTAAATATACGTAGACAGCTGCCGTGAATCCCCTGGCCGGCGCTGGTCTGCCGTCCGGTGGTCCGCGGCAGACCGGCGCCGCGATCCTGCGATTTCCCCGCAGGACGTCCTCATCGAGGAGGGCCAAATGAACCGTCCACTGCGCGTCACGGTGGTCACGACCGCCGGAATCCTCGGCGGCGCCGAACTCTGGCTGCTGGCGCTCCTCGACGCCACCGACCGGCTGGACGTGGACGCGGTCATGCTCGGGGAGGGGCCGCTGGGCAAGGAGTTCCGCCGCCGCGGCATCCCCTGCGTCACACACCGCACGGGCCGGACCGGAGCGGCGGTCGGGGCCTCCGCGGCATGGTTCGCGCGCCGCCTGCGGGCGAACCCGCCGGACGTGGTCCTCGCCAACGGGATCAAGGCGGCGTGCGTGTGCGGCCCGGCCACCTGGCTCACCGGAGTGCGCTGCGTGTGGGCCAAGCACGACTACACCCACCCCCGTCTGATGAAGCTCCTGGCCGCGCTCATCGACGACTGCGTGGCGACGGCGGACGGACTGGTCGTCGCCTCACGGCACCCCCGAGCCGTCCTCGTACCGTTCCCCGCGCCGGAGGGCACCGCGCTGCCGCGCGAGGCCGCCCGGGAGAATCTGGTACGACAGGGCGTACGACTCAATGGCCACGACACCCCGCTGCTGCTCACCCTCAGCCGTCTGGTCGCCAACAAAGGCGTGGACGATGCGATCGAGGCCCTGGCGAAGCCGGGCGGCGAGTGCTGGCGTCTGGTCGCCATCGGGGGCGATGATCCGGCCGAACCGGACGAGCGCCGCCGGCTCTCGCAGTTGGCCGCCGACCTCGGCGTGGGCGACCGCGTCGACTTCACCGGCTGGATCGAGGACGCCTGGCGGAGCATCCCCGGCGCCGACGCGGTCGCGGTCCTGACCAAGCCCACCCCGGCCATGCCCCATCCGGAAGGGTTCGGCGCAGTCGCACTGGAAGCGATGCGCTCCGCCGTCCCGGTGATCGCCACACCGGGACCCGTGGCCGACCGGGTCGCGCAGCCGGGTGCGGCACCCGCCGGGGTCGCCGTTCCGCCCGGCGACCCCACGCAAGTGGGCCTCGCGCTGCGGCGATTGGCGGACCCCGACACCCGCCTCACCATGGGCACGGTGGGGCAGCGGCTGACCGCTGCACATCCGGGCCCGGCCGAGTGCGCCGCACGCCTGGCGCAGATCCTGTCGGAGACCGCCCGGCTGCCCGGTGCGGGGCTGACCGCGACCGCTCCGGTCTCCGTGGTGACCACCGTGCTCAATGAGGCCGCCGTGATCGACCGGCTGCTCGGCCTGCTGGCTCCCCAACTGGCCCAGGACGGCGACGAGATCGTCGTCGTCGACGGCGGCTCGAGCGACGACACGGCCGAGCGGGTCGAGGCGTGGACGGCGAAGGACGCCCGGATCAGCCTGCACCGGCTCCCCGGCGCGGGCATATCGGCCGGCCGCAACGCCGGTGTGAAAGCAGCGCGCAATGAGCTGATCGCCTGCACCGACGCGGGCTGCTACCCCGCCCCGGACTGGCTGGAGCGGCTGCGCGCGGCGGCGGCTGAGCCCGTCGCGGCGGACCTGATCACCGGCGTCTACCGGGCGGACGGTCACGGAGCAGCGGCTCGTGCCATGTCGGCGGTGAGCTATCCGGTGCCCGAGGAGGCCCGCCATCCGGGCCCCTGGACCCGCGTGTACCTGCGGCTCTTCGGCCGGGGACTCGACGCGACCATGCCCACCGGGCGTTCCATGGCCTTCTCCCGCGCCGCCTGGCAGGACGCCGGGGGTTTCCCCGAACATCTGCGGACCGCGGAGGACGTGCTCTTCGGCCGCGCCGTGTTCGGGGCCGGCCACCGGGCGATCCTGGCCACCTCCGCCGAGGTGAGCTGGGAGCAGCGGCCGACGCTGCGTCAGACAGTGGCGATGTACTTCCGATACGGCGAGGGCGACGGACGGTCGGCGGACCCGCGCCTGTGGGGACGGGACACGGCCCGGGCGCTGGCCTACGCCGGCGCCCTCGCCTCGGTGGCGGCGGGCCCGCGCGCCCGGTCCGTCGCGACCACCGCGTTCGCGGCCTATGTGTCGCTGCCGCTCATCCGGGCCGTCCGCCGGCGCCACTGGACGGCGCTGCCCCTCGTCCCCTTCGCCGCAGCCGTGCGCGACCTCGCCAAGGCGGCCGGGGCGGGGCGCGGACTGGCCGCTCGGGTCAGAGCGGGCGGCGCCCCCGCCGACGATCCGGATCCGGGGGGTTCACGATGAATCACGCCGGTACGGCCAGGCGGGCGCTCGTGCTGATGTACCACGGCGTCGGCAGCCGGCCCGCCCGCCGGGACCCCTTCTGCCTGTTCGTCCCGCCGGACACTCTGCACCGGCAACTGCGAGGCCTCCTCCACCGGGGGTGGACCCCCTTGACGCTCGACCGGTATCTGCGCGGTGACTTCCCCGGGCGCAGCGTGCTGGTGACGTTCGACGACGGCTATCAGGGCCTGGTGGACGAGGGGCTGCCGGTCCTGCGCAGCCTGGGGTTCCCCGCCACCGCCTTTGTGCTCAGCGGTGTGCTCGGGGGCACCTCCGCATGGATGGCCGAGATGCCGGACGAGCCGCTGCTGGACGCCGACGGACTGCGCGCGCTGGCCGATGCGGGGCTGGACGTCGAATGCCACGGATGGGACCACAGCGACCTGGCGAACGCCGACCCCGGGACCCTGGCCCGCAACCTGGTGGATGCGGCGGAGGCGCTGGCCGCCGTCACCGGCAGACGCGCCCGCGCCTTCGCCTACCCCTACGGGACGCACGACGCCGCCGCCCGCGGCGCGGTGGCCGCAGCCGGCTTCGAGATCGCGTTCAGCGTGCACGACGCCGCCGGGCGCTATGCCGTCCCGCGTGTCGACATCAACGCCACCGAGGTCGACGCGAGCTTCCGGCTGAAGACCTGGCGGGGCTATCCCGCCGTCCGCCGGATGTCCGGGGCGGTGCCCATGCTGCGCCCGGCCCTGCACTCACTGCTCGGCTGCGCCCAGCGGCCTTGATCATCTTCATGTGTGCCGGAATCATCTTCATGTGTGCCAGGCGTCGGACCTCGCACGGTCCGGCCCGTGCGGGCCCGCGGCCCAGACGCGGCGGGCATCGTCGTACACGGTGTACATGCGCTCGACGACCTGCCGCACATCGTGGTGGCGGCGGACATGTGCCTGCGCCTCAGCGCCGAGTGCACGGCTGGTCGCGGGATCGGCCAGCAGGCGGGCCACCGCGGCCGCGAGCGCACCAGGTTCCTCCAACGGCACGACGGAGTACGGCACATGACGGGGCGGGAGGAACTCCCGCGCGCCCGGCACATCGGTGACGACGACGGGGCGGGCGCAGGCCATGGCCTCCATGGGGGCGAGCGCCATTCCCGCTTCCCAGCGGGAGGCCAGAACCACGAGATCAGCCGCGAGATACCAGTCGCGCGGGTCGGCGACGGCTCCGGCGAAGTGGACGGTCGACGAGGCCCGCGCCGCAAGGACGGTCCGGTCCGGCCCGCCTCCGACGAGAACCAGTCGCGCCTGCGGTATCCGCTCCTCGACCTCGGCCCAGGCGTCGAGCAGCACGTCCTGCCCCTTCTGCCGGCACAGCCGCGCCACGCACACGGCCAGCGGCCCGTTGGCGCCGACCCCGAGTCGGCGCCGCGCGGCCTCGCGAGCAGAGGCTTCCGGTGGCCCGAGCCACTCGAGGTCCACCCCATTGCGTACGACGGTGTACCGGCACCGGATGCCGGCGGCCGTCCCGTGGGCGCGCTCGCCCTCGCTGACGCACACCACCTGGTGAGCCCAGCGCGCCCCCGCCCTCTCCCACCGCACGGTGGCCGTGCGCAGGGTGGCGGACACGGCGTCGAAGGACCAGGCATGCGGCTGGTAGACGGTGGGAAGGCGCCCGCGTATCGCCATGCGGCCCGCGAGACCCGCCTTGGCGCTGTGCAGGTGCACCACGTCCGGACCCACCATGTCCACGATGCGCTGCACTCCGGCCACTTCGTGCCAGAGTGCCGGGCCGGGGGAGCGTACGGCGTCCCACCGCACCACTCGGGCCCCGCACCGCGCGGCGGTCCGGGGCAGTGTGCCGGCGATCGGGCAGGCCACGACCACCAGGTCTCCCCGCGCGCACTGCCCGGCGGCCAGGTCCGTGACCACTCGGGCGACGCCGGCCTCGTTCGACTGCGCGAGGTGCAGGATGGTGCGCCTCACGGCGCCGCGCCTTTCTGCGCCAGCACCCGCAGCGGTTTGGTGACCCGCCGTGCCACGGTGCCGCTGAAGCGCACCGCCTCGGCGACCGCGGGCACCGGGTCGTCCCGACTCAGCCAGGCCCGTTCGAGGTTGTGCCGTGGCAGTGCCGCCGGAAGCCGGCGGTCGCGCCAGGCGGTCACCGTGGCCGACACCGCATCCAGATTGCCGACGATGAAGCCCCGGCCGTGGATCTGCGGCCCCTCCGGGACAGGCCGGCCGGTCAGGTCGAGATGCAGCGCGCGGACCACGTCCAGTCCCCGCGCGGTGCTGAAGAGGCGGAACTGCTGTCCGAACCGCGGGTTGAAGTCCACCAGCTTGTAGCGGCCGTCGCGCCGGTCGAAGCGCCAGTCGAGATCGGCGATCCCGCAGTAGCCGATCGCACGGCACAGCTCGCCGGCGAGCGTCGCGAGGGCGGTGTTGGGGCGGGCCCAGGCTCTGGTGGTGAGGCCCGTCTTAGGCGGCCAGGAGCGGAACTTGTGGCCGGTGAAGACGAGCCGGGGTGTGCCGCCCGCGCTGCAGTAGAGGTGGGTGAACCATTCCTCGGCGATCTCGAGGGGGATGTACTCCTGCACGATGACGGAGGGCGACTCGGCCGTCCCGCAGCGGGCGAGCAACTCGTCCTCGTCGTGCACGACGGTGGTGTGGCCCATGGCGGAGCCGTTCAGCTTGGTGAACGCCTCCCGGTCCTTCAGGACCACCGGATAACCCCACTCACGGCTCACCGCGACCAACTCGGCCCGGTCGACCGGGGATCGAGTCCGGGGGGTGGGCACCCCGTGCTCCCGGCAGATCTGGTGCAGTCCCTCCTTGCTGGCCAGCCTGCGGGGCAGCGCGGGCGGCACCGGAGGCAGCACGAACCATTCGGCCAGGTGATCGGCGTTCTCCGCCAGCAGCACGGCGGCCTCGTCGCCCTCCGCGACGGCGACCGTGGGGCGCCCGATCCGCCGACCGATCTGCAGGAGGGTCGAGACGAGCTCCGACGGGTCCTCCGCGCCGGTCGTCGGACGGACGAAGCGGCCGGTGAGATGGCGTGAGAGGGCGACCGGGGTGAAACGGTCCTCGACCATGGCGTACGTGGGGACCCCCATGCGCCCCAGGGTGCGCACGACCGCGAGTCCCCCGTGGAGCTGGGGGAAGCGCCCCAACTTGACGAGCAGTGCCGGTACTTGGTCGCTCATGGGGGCTCCTGTCAGCAGGCGCCGGTGCGGCGCACGACCGCGGACGGGGTCCGCAGCAGGATGGACAGGTCCAGGGCGGGCGACCAGTTCTCGACATAGCTCACATCGAGCCGGTCCCGCTCCTCGGTCGGCAGGCAGGAACGGCCGCTGACCTGCCACAGGCCGCTCATTCCCGGCTTCACCAGAAGGCGGTGACTGCCGTCCTCGCTCAGCGCGGCGACCTCGTCCTTCACCAGCGGCCGCGGACCGACGAGGGACATATGGCCCGCCACCACGTTGAACAGCTGCGGCAGTTCGTCCAGTGAGGACGAGCGCAGGAACGCCCCCGCCCTGGTGACGCGCGGATCGTCGGTGATCTTGAAGAACCGGTCGCTGCCGTAGTGGTTGAGATGGGCGAGCTCGGCTTTGCGCCGGTCCGCACCGCGGTGCATGGTGCGGAACTTCAACAGCGTGAACTCCCGGCTGTCGCGCCCGATTCTGCGCTCCCGGAAGAGCGCGGGTCCCGGGCTGTCGAGTCGTACCCAGGCGGCGACGGCCACCATCAGCGGAGCCAGCAACAGGATGCCGAGGAGGGCCAGCAGACGGTCGGCCAGCTCTTTGGGGAGGCGGCGCAGCGCGGAAAGCCCGGGTGCGCGCAGCTGCAGCAGGGGGACACCGGCGACCGGACGCACGACCAGCCTGCGGGCCGTGACGTCGGCGAGGACCGGCGCCAGCATCAGGTCGACGCCCGCTGCCCGCAGCTCCCAGGACAGCCGCCGCAGCCGTTCGGCGCCCAGGCCGGGGCCGGGCAGCGCGATGACCGTGTCACAGCCGGTCCGCCGGACCGTGCTGAGCGGGTCCACGGCGTCGCCGCCGGCGGCTGCCGGGCCAGTGCGGCAGACGCCGACGATCCGCGGCCGGGGGGCCGGCCCTCTGCGCAGAGCGGCGATCAACTCGGCCGCGGACTCGGCGGGTCCGAGCACAAGTACTCGGCAGGCACCACGGCCCCGGCCTTCGCCCGTACGCGTCCTCGCCCGCCGGAGGCGGCGCAGCCCGAGCGTCACCCCGGCAGTGAGCGGCAGTACGAACAACGCGTCGTGCAGCAGGTCGTCGCGCCGTGCGAACCACCAGGCGACGCCGGCCACAGCGGAGGCCAGACAGGCCGCATGCAGAACCCGGCGGGCGCACTCCGCGTCGGCGTCGGGCGCGTACGCCCGCTGTGACGCCAGAAGCACGAGCCACAGCGGGACGAGCACGGCCGAGACGAACCAGCGGTGGAAGAACAGATACGTGCCGCCCGCGGCGGCGGCCGCGGCTGCGGCGTCGACCGCGAGCAGGACCGGCACCGAGGAGCCCCGGCGGCGACGCCTGCGCGTGCTTCCCACGCTCTTCGCCGGTCGGGTGCTGGTCGTTTCGCTTACGACGGCCACGGTTCGCTACCTCACCTCTTGGCCCGTCTTGATTGCCCCAACTCGTATGTTTACGATGTATATATACATACGCCCCATATCGGGCAATAGTCAAGAAGTCGCTGATGGGAAGGGCCCGCACACCATGAAGCCTTCAGCAGACGCCAAAGTCGCCGTCGTCGGGGCAGGCCCGTACGGGCTCGCCATCGCCGCTCACCTCCGGGCCCGCCGGGTGCCGTACCGGATCTTCGGCGAACCGATGGAGGGCTGGCGCTCGCACATGCCGCGCGAGATGTACCTCAAGTCGTCCCCGTTCTCCTCGTCGATCTCCGCCCCCGATGCGGGGCACGGGCTCGGTGAATTCCGCGCCGAGGAGGGACGCCACCCGGGCCGCGAGCGGGAGCCGGTGCCGCTGTCCGAATTCGTCCGCTACGGGCTCTGGTTCCAGCAGAACTGCGCCCCCGAGCTGGAACGGACCGCGGTGCGCCGCATCGACCGCCCCCCGGACGGCCGCTTCCGGGTCGCGCTCGCCTCCGGCGAGGAGTTCGCCGTGCCCGCCGTCGTCGTCGCCACCGGAGTCAACCCCTTCGCATACGTGCCGCGCGAGTTGGCCGGGCTGCGGGAGGACGGCCTCGTCTCCCACACGGCGGACCACACGGACCTGTCGGTGTTCGCCGGCCGGCGCGTCGTCGTGGTGGGCGGCGGCCAGTCGGCCCTGGAGACCTCTGCTCTGCTGCACGAGGCCGGGGCGCAGCCCACCGTGGTCGCCCGCACCCGCCCGTCCTTCGGTCCTCCGCCCGAGGCCGACTGGGCGAAGGACCGCCCGCTGCACGCCCGCCTGCTGTGGCCCGAGGCGGTGATGGGCACCGGATGGCCGCTGGTCGTCTGCAGCCGCGGGCCCGGCGCCATCCGGCACCTGCCGGCCCGGATCCGCGCCCACCTCCTGCGTACGGTCCTCGGACCCTCCGGTGCATGGTGGCTGCGGGAGCGCGTGCAGGGCGCCGTCCCGGTGCTGTCGGGCCGCAGCCTCCACTCGGCGGCGCGTCAGAACGGCGGCGTGCGGCTGAAGGTGCGCAATGCGGGCGCAGACGTGGAGACCCTGTACGCCGACCACGTCATCGCGGGCACCGGATACCTGGTCGACATCGACAGGATGGAGCTGCTGAGCCCCGAGCTGCGCCGGGCGGTGCGCAAGAGCGCCGCCGAGCCGCCCCAGCTGGCCGGTGCGCCGCAGCTGTCGGCCGACTTCCAGGCATCGGTGCCGGGTCTGTACTTCGCGGGACTGGCCGCCGCCCCCACTTTCGGGCCGCTGCTGCGATTCGTGTGCGGCACGGGATTCACCGCCAGGCGGATCAGTGCCGCACTGGCGGCAGGCAACGGGTCCGGGTGACCGATCGCCGTGCGGGCGCTTCGGGTTGACTCCGGGCCCGCACGGCGCGAAGATGTACGTATACATCGTAAATATACGAAATATCCGCAGCGGTGACCGAGGATGCGGCTCGACGCACTGCTCCTGGCTGCCCGACTACCGAGTGACTGGCGATCATGAGTGCTCCCGTCGAGGACTACGCCCTCATCAGCGACCTGGAGACCGCTGCCATGGTCGGCAGGGACGGATCCGTCGACTGGCTGTGTCTGCCCCGCTTCGACTCGCCGGCCTGTCTGGCCGCGCTGCTGGGCACGGAGGACAACGGCTTCTGGCGGGTCGCCCCCGTCGCTCAGGGGCACTGCACCCAGCGGGTCTACCGGCCGGACACCCTGGTCCTGGACACCCGGTGGCAGACCCCGACGGGAACCGTGCGGGTCACCGACTTCATGCCGCCCCGCGCTCAACTGCCCTGCATCGTCAGGGTGGTGGAGGGCCTGTCCGGCACCGTTTCCATGCGCAGCGAGCTGCGGCTGCGCTTCCACCAGGGCCGGGTGGTGCCCTGGATCCGGGCCGTCGACCAGTGCGCGGTGGCGGTCGCCGGCCCGGACGCCGTCTGGCTGGACGCCGACGGTCCCGTACGAACGCTCGACCGCGAGGACTCCATGGTCCACGACTTCACCGTCGCGGCCGGACGCCGCCTGGCACTGACGCTCGTATGGTCGCCGTCGCACCTGCCCGAGACACCCGCGCCCCTGAGCGTCCCGGCCGAGACGCTGCTGAAGGAGACCGCCGACTTCTGGCGGCGCTGGAGCGCCCAGTGCCGCTACACCGGACCGTGGCGGGACGCCGTGGTCCGCTCCCTGATCACGCTGAAGGCGCTCACCTACGCACCCACCGGCGGCATCGTCGCCGCGCCGACGACGTCCCTGCCCGGCTGCATCGGCGGCGAGCGCAACTGGGACCACCGCTACTGCTGGCTGCGCGATTCCACCCTGACCCTGTCCTGTCTGCTGCGCAGCGGCTACCGCGACGAGGCGGTGGCCTGGCTGGACTGGCTGGTCCGGGCCATCGCGGGGGACCCCGCCGACCTGCAGACCGTGTACGGCGTCGGCGGACAGCGCCTGCTGCCGGAGACCGAGGCACCGTGGCTGCCCGGCTTCGAGGGGTCGCGGCCCGTCCGGTTCGGCAACTCCGCGATGAACCAGTTCCAGCTGGACGTCTACGGCGAGGTCCTGGACGCCCTCTGCCTGTCGCTGCGGGCCGGGATCCCCATGCCTGCCCATGTGTGGAGCCTGGTGGAGGCGATGATGGGCTATCTGCAGCGCCACTGGCGGGAGCCGGACCAGGGGCTGTGGCAGGTGCGTGGGCCCGGTCGGCAGTTCGTCCACTCCAAGGTCATGGCCTGGGTGGCGGCCGACCGCGCCCTGCGCATGGGAGAACTGCTCGGCCGCAACGGCTCCTCGGGGGAGTGGCGCGCCATGCGCGACGAGGTGCACCGGCAGGTGTGCCTGGAGGGATGGGACGCGCGGCAGCAGACCTTCGTGCAGTCCTACGGCTCCTCGGCCCTGGATGCCTCGGCCCTGCTGATGCCCCGGCTCGGCTTCCTGCCGGCCCGGGACGAGCGGGTGCGCGGAACCGTCCGGGCCATGCGGAAACTGAGCCACGGCGGCTTTGTGCGGCGGTACGCGACGAACCGCCGTGGTGCTCCCGGGGACGGCGTGCCGGGCTCGGAAGGCACGTTCGTGGCGTGCTCCTTCTGGTACGCCGACGCGCTCGCCGCGACCGGCCACGCGGCACAGGCCCGGGAGATGTTCGAGCGCGTGCTCGCCGTCCGCAACGAGGTCGGCCTGCTCTCGGAACAGTGGGATCCGGACGCCGGCCGCCAACTGGGCAACGCCCCACAGGCGTTCAGCCACATCGCCCTGGTGGAGACGGCGTTCTCGCTCAGCGCTTCGGGTTCGGGCGCCGCGCGACGCCGGCGTAACCGTCCGGGTTGAGCTGCTGGAACCGCCACGCGTCCCGGCACATGTCCACGAGGCCCCGGGTGGGCCGCCAGCCCCAGTCACGTGCCACGGCGCTCGCGTCGGCGACGAGTTCGGCCACGTCGCCCGGACGGCGGGGCACGATGTCGTACGGAATCGTCCTGCCGCTCACCTCGGAGAACGTGGCGACGACCGCCAGGACCGAACTGCCCCGGCCGACACCCAGGTTGTACACGTGCAGGCCCGGCGCGTCGCGGAAGTGGTCGAGCGCGACGCGGTGCGCCTCGGCCGTGTCCACGACATGGAGGTAGTCCCGGACCGCGGTGCCGTCGTCCGTGGGGTAGTCCCCGCCGTGGATGCGGAGGCGTTCCTGGCGGCCGATGGCCACCTGTGCGAGACAGGGCATCAGGTTGTCGGGGTCGCCGGGGGGATCCTCGCCGAGCAGTCCGCTGGGGTGCGCGCCGGCCGGGTTGCTGTAGCGCAGGCACAGCACGGAGTACTCGGGGTGCCGGCGGCAGACGTCGGCGAGGATCTGCTCGCACAGCCACTTGGAAGCCGCGTACGGATTGGCAGGCCGGGCGGGGGTGTGCTCGTCGAGCGGCCCGGGTCCGGCATCGCCGTAGATCGAGCAGCTGGACGAGTAGACGAGCTGGTGGACCCCGTGGTCGTGCATGGTGCGCAGCAGGGCCGTCGTGCCGCCGACGTTCGTGTCGTAGTACTCGACGGGTATCCGGGTCGAAGGCCCCGTGGCCTTGACGCCGGCGCAGTGCATCACGGCGTCCACGGGGTGTCGGTCGAAGACGGCGGACAGGGCCCACCGGTCGCGGATGTCCAGCTCGTAGACGGCGCCCACGAAGCGGCCGGCGATGCGTTCCACGCGGGGGAGGACATGCGGGGTGCTGTTGGAGTAGTCGTCGACCACGATCACCTCGTAGCCGTGGTCGAGCAGTTCGACGCAGGCGTGGCTGCCGATGAAACCGGCTCCGCCGGTCACCAGGATCGTCGACGGGGGGCCGGGGGGCGGGTGGTCCACCGGCGTCCGCTCCCCGGGGGACGGCACCGCTGGGACCGGCTCGCTCCGCGTCATGGCACCAGGCTCCCGACTGCGACCGACGAAGTACGTTTACGCCGTATATATACGACTGTCGCTCTTTTGTGGGCGCGCGTCAAGACGGAGGCCGCGCAGGTGACACTCATGCGCACTTAAGGGTGCTCGCGCGTGAACCGGTCGAGCAGGGCGTCCAGCCCGGCGGCCAGTCCGTCGGGTCCGACCCGTTCGGCCAGTGCGGTGGCGGTCTCGCGGAGCGTAGGCGTCTCCTGGGCCGACAAGCGGTGCAGTCCGAGGCGGAATGCCGGATCCGGCTCGTCGGGGTCGTCCACCGTGGGCCGCAGCTCCACGGACACATAGCCGAGGAGCCAGGCGGTGATCGCCTGGAAGGCGATGGCGCTGCGGACGTCGTCGAGCCCGGCGTCGCGGAGCAGCCGGAGAACCCTTTCGTGGTCCCGCAGGACGGCGGTCGGCTGCCAGGCCGGCGGGGCCGCCGGCACGCGCGTGGCGAGCAGGGGGACGGCATGGGGGTGGGCGAGGCAGATGTCGTACGTCGCGCGGGCGATCCGGTGGAGTTCGGCACGCCAGGCGGGCGTGCCGGCCGTCGCGCCGGGGCAGTCCTCGGTGATCAGGCGTTCCTCGAGTTCGCGATACAGGGCATCGACCAGGCCGTCCAGCAGGGCTTCCTTGCTCGGGGCGTACCGGTAGAGCGACATCGCCTCCACACCGAGCTCGGTGCCGAGGCGGCGCATGCTCAGCGACGGGAGGCCCTCGCGGTCGACCAGGTCCAGCGCGGCGGTCCGTACGCGCTCATGGCTGAGCCCGCCGAGGCGCCCGTGGTCGCCGGCACGGCGGGCCGGGCCGACCCCTGAGCCATTCGCCATTCGGGGCCTCCTCCAGCGGCGAGCGCCCTGGTGCAGAGCCTTCGCCTTGACGGCATGTACCTTTCACTGTAGGTTGTACGTTTACATCGTAAATATACCAGAAAACCATCTCAAGTCCTCCCCTCTCCCTGCTTCTCGCCTTGACCATTCGGGCCTACAGGGGCAAAGTGGACGTATACGACGTAAGTTTACTGGTTAGGAGACGAGCTCCGGCGCAGGCCACACCGTGACCGCATGAACAAGTCGCTCGAGGATGTCCGATGAAGTTGAGCGCCCTTATCAGGAAGCCTCGCGGTCCGCTGGTCCTCTTGGCCCTCGCGGTGGGTGTCATCCCTTTGGTCATCACGCTCGCGGTGGTGCCCCGGGCACACGTCGGACAGGCGGCCTCGGGTCTCCCGGCGATCCCGGGCACAGGTGCGACTCCGCCCGCGCCGCCGGTGCCGCGCAAGCAACTCGTGCCGGTGCGCGCCGACGCGCCCGCGCAGACCCCGGCCAAGCCGGGCGACCGGGTCGCGATGCGGCAGCTGATCATCGCAACCGATGCCCGGGACTTCGGCCTGCCGGCATGGCGACAGATCCTGGACCGCATCGGCACGCCCTACGACGTCCTGCTGACGAAGAGCGAGCGGCTCGATGCGGCCAGGCTGGTACGCCCGGACGGCACCGGCAGGTACGACGCCATCCTGCTGACCGACCACACGCTGAGCGGTGACTCGGGCGCGAGCACCGTCAGCAACACCGAGTGGGGCGCCCTGTTCGACTACGAGCGCACCTACAAGGTGCGGCAGGTCTCGCTGAGCACCTCCGCAGCCGGCTTCCCCTGCCTGCGTGCCGAATCCGAGGGGCCGGTGGGCACCGAGCCGGCCCACGTGGCGCTCACGGCCAGCGGCCGGAAGATCTTCGACTACCTCGCGCCGGACATACGCATGCCGCTGACGCTGAGCTACGTGTACCGCTCGGCACTCAAGGCGGGCTGTCACACACAACCGATCCTGACCCTCGGCTCATCGGTCGTCGGCGCGCTCCGCACCGACAAGGACGGCCGGGAGGAGCTCGGCGTGGGATTCTCCGTCACACGCGATGACCTCATGGGTGACCTGCTCGGCTTCGGGCTGGTGCGGTGGGCCACGAGAGGCGTCTTCCTCGGCGAGCAGCGACACTGGCTCAACGTCGACATCGACGACTGGTTCCTCACCACGGAGCACGGGCCGCCCCATGTGCCGGGCAAGTCGTTCCGCCTGACGGGCCCGGAAGCACTGGCATTCAGCCGGGAGCAGGCCGCGTTCAGGCGCCGCTATCCACTCGTCGGGGATTTCAAGCTCAACCTCGCCTTCAACGGCAGCCTGCTGAACCCCGCGGCGCCGGCGATGTGCCATCCGGGGAAGACACCGGACACCCTGACGAGCTACACCCGTTGCCTCATGGATCAATTCCGTTGGATCAGCCACACGTTGACCCATCCCCAGATGAACACCACCCCGTACGACCGCAATTACCACGAGATCAAGGACAACCTCGCCCAGGCGGCCCTGATCGGCCTTCCGGTTCCCGCGGCGGTGCTCAAGACCCCGGAGTACTCGGGGCTCGGCGTGTACGCCCCCCAGGCCCACACACTCGCCGAGCCGGTCGACCACGGTCTCAGGGCATCCAACAAAGACCTGCTCCGGGCGGCGAGTGATCTCGGCGTCAAGTACCTGCACGGCAACATGTCCTTCCCCAGCCTCAGCGCCGACTGCTTCAACTGCGGTATCCACCACCCTCTGCAGCGGGACCTGATGGTGGTGCCGGACTGGCCGGTCGCCATTGCCTTCGAGGCGATCAATCCGCATGAGCAGGTGGCGCGGTACTACGACCATCCGGTCGACAAGAAGGACACGGCCGCCTATTACAGGAGGACCATCGATCACGAAGCCGATCTGGCGCTGGTGCATTTGATGACCGGTTCCGTCTACGCGCACACCCTGCACCAGAGCAACGCCCATCAGTACGCGCCCGGCAGGTGTCTCGTGTTCGACTGGCTGCACGCCCTGCTGGCCAGGTACAGCACGTACTTCAGCGTTCCGCTGAAGAATCCCGACTGGCTCACTCTCGCGCACTACGTGGAAGCGCGCACCAGTCATTTCGCCGAGCTCAAGAGCCATGAGGACGCCGTATGGAACCGGGTCACGAACGCCATCACCTACACCCCGACCGCCCACGGTTCGCTGTTCATCACCGGCGTCGCGACCAGGCCCGCGACCGATTCCGACCAGCACGGTCCGGATGAGGCCGAGCGCTACGGCTCCGACCCGGTCTCCCGGCTCGGTCTGAGCAGCGGCGACACCGTCACCCTCACTGCGAGGCCGCGATGACCATTCCGGTACGGGTGAATCAAGGCGAGGGCCACCCCGAGCGGGACGGCAGCCCTCGATTCGCCGACCTGGTGCCCGACCGCGCGGGCCGGTCGCTGCGCGTTCTGCTGGTCGCCGAGGGCACCTACCCCTACCACCCCGGCGGGGTGAGCCTGTGGTGCGACCAGATCATCCGGGGCATGCCGCAGAATTCGTTCACCGTCGTGGCGCTCACCGTGGACGGCACCGAACCCATCGTCTGGCCCGTTCCCGACAACCTCACCGAGGTCGTCAACCTGCCGATGTGGGCCCCGCCGAAGCCCTCCCGCGGCCGGCCCCCGGACTCGGTCGTCGCGGCCCACGAGAACTTCCTGCGGATCCTGATGCGTCCCCCGCTGCAGGACCCGGACCACGACCGGCAGGTCGCGGAATCGTTTCTGTTCATGGCGCGGACCCTGTACGACTACGCCCAAGTCGGCGATGTCCGGACGGTGTTCGTCTCCAACGACGCGCTGGACCGGATGGCGCGGGCCTGGCAGGAGGCCAACGGCGACGCTCCGGCCGACGAGGTCGGCCACGGCGGGCCGCTCTCCCTGTACGACGCGTTCACCGCGGCCGACCTCATGGAACACGCGCTGCGTCCGCTCTCCCGGCCCCCGATCCCCGCGGACGTGTGCCACACCGCGATGTGCGGCTCCAGTGTCCTCGTCGGCCTGACCAGCAAATGGGCGTACGGCACACCGATCGTGATGTCCGAGCACGGCGTCTATCTGCGGGAGCGGTGCATGGAGATACTCCGCGACCCGCATCCGAACGCCGGCCAGGCTCTCATGCTCCGCTTCTGCCGCGCGATGACGGTGGCGGCCTACCGCGCCGTCGACGTCCTGGCCCCCCACTCCCAGTACAACCGGCGCTGGCAGTTGTACGGCGGAGCCGACCCGGCCCGCATCCGGACCATGTACAACGGCATCGACCCGGCCGACTATCCGGTGGCCGAGGGGGAGCCGGACGTACCGACCATCGTGTTCGTGGGGCGGATCGACCCGTTGAAGGACCTGCACACGCTGATCAGGGCGTTCGCCCTTGTACGGCGCGAGGTCCCCGAAGCCCGACTGCGTATCTTCGGCCCGGTCCCGAGGGAGAACAAGAACTACCACGCGAGCTGTGTGGCGCTGGTCCAGGAGCTGGGACTGTCGGACGCCGCCGTGTTCGAGGGCAGGGTGCCCCGCCAGGTGGATGCCTACCAGGCCGGCCATCTGACCGTGCTGACCAGTGTGTCGGAGGGATTCCCGTACACGGTCGTGGAGTCGATGTCCACCGGACGCCCGCAGGTCTGCACCAGCGTCGGCGGTGTTGCGGAGGCGGTCGGCGATGCGGGGATCCTCGTGCCGCCCGGTGACCAGGCCGCCGTGGCAGCGGCCTGCGTGCGGCTGCTCCGCGACCCCGCACTGCGGCGCCGTCTCGGCACCGCGGCACGGGAACGGGTGCTGGAGAAGTTCACGCTGGCGCAGTGGAACGACGGCTACCGCCGGATGTACGACGACCTGGTGCCAGAGCCCCGGCCCGAAATCCGTCGTGTTGCGGACCCGGAGAGGGTGGCGATCCCATGAGGCGGGTCAATGGACATGTGAACCCCGGTGGGTCGGGTGCAGCCGACCCGGTCGGGCAGCTGACGGCGACGCTGGATCCGATGCCGCCGGTCGTGGTCGACGAACTCCACACGGCCACCCTGCTCGAACGCCAGGGCCTGACCGACCAGGACGCCCACGACAAGTACGGCTGCGACGACGTCTTCGCGCTGGCAGGCGAGCTGTTCCGGCGCCTGCCCGCCCCCGCTCGCACGTCCCTCGGCGAACCGTCCGCGCATCAGCCGCGACGGCTCGTGCTGCTGACGCACGGCCTGCTCTACGCGGCTCCCGGCGCGGTGTATCCGGCGCTCCTCGTCGCCATCGGTGAGCCTGCGCTGGTGCGCGGCATGCTGATGGCCACCTCCCTCGGCTGGATCTGGGGCATGGGCACGAGTGTCGCCGCCTACCAGTTGCTCGGGCGGGGATACCCGCAGTCGGCCGCGCGGCTGTGGCGCTGGCTGGGTGTCATCGGACTGGGGATGGCGATGGCGGACGCCACGGTGCTCGCGGCCACCGGCGAGGGGCAGGCAGGACTGGTCGCCTTCGTCGTACTGCAGATGAGTTTCCAGCTCACCTCCGGCGTGCTGGTCTTCTACCGCATGGAGTGGCGCCTCGCAGTGATCGCGCTGCCCCTGTTCGTCGCGGGCGGGAGCTATCTCGCCCACGGGTACGACGCCGGCCGTGCGGCACCCGTGCTGATCACCGGCATCGGCTCGTGCGTGCTGACGGCGGGAGTGGCATGGTGGGCCACCGGCCCGGAGAGGCAACCGCGCGACCGGGCACAACCCGCCCCCTTTGCGCCCGCGCTGTTCTCCGTCCTGCCCTCCATCGGCTACGCGATGCTGTCCGCGACGTTCCTGCTGTACAACACCGTCCCCTTCGTGACGGCGCCGCTGGACCTCGCCCTCGCGATGGGTCCGCTGGTGCTGGGCATGGGAACCGTGGAATGGCGCACGCACAGGTTCAACATCGAGGCCGTCGAGCTGGCGCACCGGGCTCGCACGACCACTGACTTCCAGCGCCGTGTGTGGCACCTGCTGCTGCGCGAAATGGCGCTGTGCGTTCTGGTCGTGGCATCCCTCGGAACCCTTTTGCTCGTCTCCCTTTCCATGAGCGGTCATCTCACCCCGCGAGGCGTGCTGCTCCTCGGTGCGTATCTGATGCTCGGCGCAGCCTATTTCGTGGGTTTCATCGCGACCAATCACGGCCACTTCCGCTCGATTCTGGAAATCACGGGCACGGTGCTGGTGCTGAACATCGCCGCGTCGATTTCGCTGTCCCATTATTTCGCGCCCTATGGGGAGGTGCCGATCTTCGTGGCGAGCTGTGCCGTTCTGCTCGCACTGCTGCTGCTGGCTCTGCGGCTGAACATCGGAGATGTCCATCACTACAGGTGACCCGAAGCCGACTTCATTTCCAAGGAGGTCATGTCATGCATGTCGCGATCCTCGCAGGGGGCCGTGGGGTGCGCCTCAGGCCCTACACGACCACACTCCCGAAGCCGCTGATGCCGATCGGTGGAGAATACGCCATCATCGACATCATCCTGCAGCAGCTCAGGGCCCAGGGTTTTCGACGGGTGACGCTCGCGGTGGGGCACCTCAGTTCACTGATCCGCGCATTCGTCGGCGACGGAGCGCGCTGGGGCATAACGGCCGACTACGCGGAAGAGGACCAGCCGCTGTCCACCATCGGGCCGCTGTTCAATTTCCTCGACCGGTTGCCCGAGCACTTTCTGGTGATGAACGGCGACATTCTCACCGACCTCGATTACGCCTCACTCCTGCGGGACCACGAGAGGTCGGGGGCGCCCCTGACCATCGCCAGCTATCAGCGCAAGGTCAAGATCGACTTCGGCACGCTGGAGACGATAGGCGACCGCCTCGTCCGGTTCAGCGAGAAGCCGACGCTGTCCTACGGAGTCAGCATGGGTGTGTATGCCATTTCCGGCAGGACGCTCGCCCGCTATCCGAAGAACACGCCTCTCGGCTTCGACCAACTGGTGCTCGACCTGCTGGCCTGTGACGAGAAGCCGAGGGTCTACGACTTCGACGGCTTCTGGATGGACATCGGCTGCCCGGACGACTACGAGGCGGCCAACCGCAGCTTCCAGGAAATGCGCTCCACCCTGCTGCCGGCCATCCCGGCCGCCGAGGAAGTGGTCGCATGACCGCGACGGTGCTGCTGTTCGGTGCGTCAGGTTTCCTCGGCCGCTCGGCAGCGGAGTTCCTCGCCCATGACGCGCGCGTCGGCGCACTCATCAGGGCGAGCCGGCGGCAGTTGCCGGACGACTCCGGCTGGGTCCGGCACGACCTGGTCGCAGGGTCCGCCGACGAACTCGCCGGGCTGCTGCAGCGGGTCGGCCCCGATGCCGTCATCAACTGCGCAGGTCGGCTGTCCGGCGACACGGTCGCCTTGATGGAGGCGAACGCCCTGGTCACCGCTCGTCTGCTGGAGGCGATGAAGACGGCCGTCCCGGACGCGAGGCTGGTGGTGCTCGGTTCGGCGGCCGAATACGGCGAAGTCACCCCCGGCAGGCCGGTGGCCGAGGACGATCCTTGCCGACCTGTGAGCGCGTACGGGGTGACACGGTTGGCGAGCACCCGGCTGATCGAACTCGCCGCGGGCGAGGGGGCCCTCGACGCCGTGTCGCTGCGGGTGTTCAACCCGCTCGGCCCCGGACTGCCGCCCGAGAACCTGCTCGGCCGGGCGGCGCAGGGCATTCGGTCGGCGTTCAGGAACGGCGCGGACGACATCACGCTCGGACCCCTGGACGCGTATCGGGACTTCGTCGATGTGCGGGACGTCGCAGCGGCGATCGGTGCGGCGGCGCTGGCCGATCATCTGCCCCAGCCCGTGTTCAACGTCGGCAGCGGCACCGCTGTCCGGGCACGGGACGCGGTCGCGCTGCTCGCCAGGACAGCGGGGTTCACCGGGCATGTGCACGAGTCCGCGGGGGCGCCGGCACGTTCGCGCCAGGTCCAGTGGGTCGCCGCCGACGTGACCAGGATCCGCGACGCGCTCGGCTGGAAGCCCATCCGCGACCTCGAATCATCGGTCAGGGCAAGCTGGGAAGGCTGAGTCCCCGTGAAATCGCAGCGGATCCTGAGAGCAATTCTCCTCACATGCTGCATCGTCATGTGCGCGGGCTGCTTCACGGCTCACGGTACGAATCAACTGCCCCGCACACGCGCCGGTACACCCCCTCCCAACAACCCTGACGACATCACCAAGGGGGTCGTGCAGCTTCAGGGATACAAGAACGGGGACCTCGACGAGCTGGCCCGCGGGCCGTACCAACTGGCCGTCATCGACCTGGCCCGAGACGCAGGGGGGTCATATTTCACGGCCGACGAGATCAGCCGACTGAAGCAGTCCGGGAAAAGAGTTCTCGCCTACTTCGAGATCGGCTCCCTCGAATGGTTCCGGCCGGATTTTCCCAGCTTCACGAAGAGAAACCCCGATCTCATGATCCGCGAATGGTCGGACTGGCCCGGCGAGTACTTTGTGAAGTACTGGGACCAGCGATGGTGGCAGGAGGCGATCAAGCCGCGTGTGGACCGGGCGATCGCTGCCGGGTTCGACGGCGTGTTCCTCGACACCGTGGTGGCCTATGACGAGATCAACCCGGCCTGGGTGCCCGGCGAGAGCCGCGAGGACCTGGCCGTGAAAATGGTCGACCTGATCAGGCGCATCAGCAGGTACGGCAAAGCAGCCAAACCCGGATTCTGGGTCTTCCCGCTGAACGCCCCGGAACTGCAGCACTACCCGGGTTACCGCAGTGCCATCGACGGTATCGGCGTGGAAGGACTGTTCTTCCAGGCCACCGACGTGCCGTGCACCGAAGACTTCTGCGCGCCGAAACTGCAAGCCACCCGCGCGCTGCGGAGGGCCGGAAAAATTGTGTTCGCAGTCGACTATGCAAAGCGCCCCGAGAACATCGCCACCGCCTGCCGCAACTACCGGAAGGAACACTTCGTCGGCTATGTGACGGTGCGCGACCTGGATGCGGTCCTTCCGCCGTGTCCATGAAAGAAGGGAAGGTCCGCTCATGAAGGAAACAAAAGCTCGGGAATTCCACCGGGTCGGCATCATCGGCATGGGCTATGTAGGCCTGACCCTGGCCGCGGCAATGGCCCGCAAGGGCTATGAGATCCACGGAGTCGACGTCCAGCCCTCGGTGGTCGAAACCCTGGGGCAGGGCCGGGCGCATGTCTACGAACCGGGCGTCGACGACACTTTCGCCGAACTTGTCGGGAAGAACATCTTCATTGCCTCCGAGCTGCCCGACGAGCCCGTCGACGCGGCCATCATCAGCGTGTCCACCCCCGTCGACGAGGTCACACGCCGGCCGTTCCTCAAGAACCTGGCCGCGGCCGCCGAGCAGGTGGCCGAGCGCTGCACGCCCGACACCCTCGTGGTCGTACGCAGCACCGTGCCGGTCGGCACGAGCCGTGCGGTGGTTCTCCCGCAACTGATCAACGCCTGGGGCCGGGCCCGGCTGGTGATGGCACCGGAACGGACCGTCCAAGGGCGGGCCCTGCGGGAACTGCTCGAACTGCCGCAGGTCGTGGGCGGGCTCGACGAGGACAGCCTGCGCCTCGGTCTCGACCTGTTCGGCGGCCTCGCCACCCAGGTCGTCCCTGTCTCCAGCCTCGAAGCCGCCGAGTTGGTCAAGCTCACGAACAACTGCCACACCGACGTGATCTTCGCGTTCGGCAACGAGGTGGCCGAACTCACCGAACGGTTCGGCCTCGACCCGCTCGAAGTGATCAGGGCGGCGAACCTGGACTATCCGCGACCGGACATCCACAAGCCCGGGTACGTGGGCGGCGGCTGTCTGTCGAAGGATCCCTACATCATGTCCTCCGCCGCCGAACGCGTCGGGTACGTACCGCAGTTGGTCGGTGCGGCCAGAAGGCTGAACGAGGATCTCCCGGTCCATGTCGCGCGCGAAGTCGTCGAGATGATGCGTGAGACGGGCGGAACGACCCTGGCCGTGCTGGGCTGGGCGTACAAGGGATGGCCCCCCACCGACGACATGCGGGGCACTCCGATCGCGGTGATGATGCCCGTCTTCGCGGCCGCCGGGCTGCGGATCCTCGGCCACGACCCCCTGGTGGGTGCCGACGTGATCCGCGCATACGGCGGCGAGCCCGTCGACCTCCACACCGGGTTCCAGGACGCGGACGCGGTGCTCGTCATCACCGACCACCCCGACTACCGCACCCTCGATGTGGGCCCCGCACTGGACGGTTCCCGCGTAAAGCTGGTCTTCGACTCGTGGCGAATCCTCGACGCCGCCGAGATCACCGCCAGAGGTGTGCGCTATGCCGGCCTCGGCTACCGGCCCGCGGCCACGGTCCCTCCGGCCCCGGCGGTGACGACATGAGGACGCTGATACTGGGCGGTGCGGGTTTCATCGGGCTGCACCTGACGCGGAGACTGCTGGCCGAGGGGCACGCGGTGACGATCGTGGACGACTTCTCGCGTGGGCGCGACGACCCCGAACTGGCGTCCGTCGACGCCGAGGTGCTGCACGCCGACCTCACCGCCCCCTCCTGCTACCGGGACATCCCGCACGGCTGGGACCAGATCTACATGCTGGCCGCGGTCGTCGGCGTCCGTAATGTCGACAAGGATCCTGCCAGGGCCATCCGGATCAACACCCTGGCCCTGCTCAACACGCTGGACTGGATGCGGCCGGGCGAGCGGCTCTTCTTCGCCTCCACGAGCGAGGTGTACGCCGACGGGGTCGGCGCCGGCATCGTGCCGGTACCCACCCCGGAGACCGTCCCCCTGATGGTGCGGGACATCTCCGCACCGCGCTTCGCCTACGGGACCAGCAAGATGCTCGGCGAGGCCGCGGTCATCCACACGGCCCGGGCCAAGGGCCTGCCTTACGTCATCGGACGATTCCACAATGTCTACGGCCCTCGGATGGGCGCAGCTCACGTGATCCCGGAGGTGGCCCTGCGCGCGCTGCGCCGCGAGGACCCGTTCACGATGTTCGGCGCCGATCAGTCCCGGGCGTTCTGCCATGTCGACGACGCCGTCGACGCGGTGCACCGGCTGATGACCGAGGAGGCCGCCGAAGGCCAGATCGTCCACATCGGCAACGACACGGAGGAGACCAACATCGGCGACCTGATCAAGCTCATCCTGAACATCACCGACCACCATCCGACACTTGAGTACCGGCCCGCCCCCGCCCACTCGGTCGCCCGCCGCTGCCCCGACCTCACCCGTCTGCGCTCCCTCACGGGATATGCGCCGGCGGTGCCGCTCGACGAAGGTGTACGGCGCACCGTCGACTGGTACGCCCGGCACATGCAGCCGACGGAAGGCCGGCACCCCCAAGACGCGCGATCCCCTGGCGCTGTCAGGGCCTGACCAGCAACTGAAAGTCGAACGCATACCGCGAGGCCCGGTAGATGTGCGT
The DNA here is from genome assembly GCF_053598255.1 of Streptomyces sp. NPDC001157. Lineage (NCBI taxonomy): Bacteria > Bacillati > Actinomycetota > Actinomycetes > Kitasatosporales > Streptomycetaceae > Streptomyces > Streptomyces sp. NPDC001157. Next base: position 62,432 of record NZ_JBSFJW010000001.1, on the reverse strand, counting down.
CCCGTACTCCACCGGTCGCCCGGTGTCGTCGTACGCCGTGCGCTGCATGGTCAGCAGAGCCGCTCCCTCCTCCTCGTCGAGGCGGGTGGCCTCCTCCGCCGTGGCGGAACGGGCGCCGATGGTCTGGTGGGCGCTGTGCAGGGTGATGCCGGCGGTGCGCATCATCCGGTACAGGCCGGTCGACTCAAGGCGGGCGGAGTCGAGCTCCAGCAGCGTCGCGGGAAGGTAGTTGCACAGGAGGGCGACCGGCTGGCCGTGGGTGAGGCGCAGCCTCTCCAGGACGATCACCTCGCTGCCCTCCGCGATGCCGAGCGCGGCCGCCACGTCCGGGGACGCAGGCTCGCGCTCGTTGCGCACCACCTGCGTGGTGGGGCCCTGCCCGGCCGACTCCAGGTCGTCGTAGAGGCTGGAGAGCTCCAGGGGACGCTTGACCTGGCTGTGGACGACCTGGGTGCCGACCCCTCTGCGGCGCACCAGCAGCCCCTTGTCGACCAGGGACTGGATGGCCTGGCGGACGGTGGGTCTGGACAGACCCAGGCGCGTCGAGAGGTCGATCTCGTTGCCCAGGAGGTTGCCCGGGGCGAGGGCTCCGTGCTCGATCGCCGCTTCCAGCTGCTGGGCCAGCTGGTAGTACAGCGGCACCGGACTGCCCCGGTCCAGGGCGAAGTCCAGCGAGTCGACAGCGGCCGTCGCGGCACGTGCGGTGCCGCCGGTCTTCGCCATGGGCGTACCTCCCTCTGAAAGCTGACGTGGCGTCAGGAGTGGCTGGGGAAACCGAGGTTGATGCCCGCGTCGGCCGGGTCCGGCCAGCGCGTGGTGATCACCTTGCCCTGCGTGTAGAAGGCGATGCCGTCGTTGCCGTAGATGTGCAGATCGCCGAAGAGGGAGTCCTTCCAGCCGCCGAAGGAGTGGTAGCCGACGGGCACCGGGATCGGCACGTTGACCCCGACCATGCCCGCCTTGACCTCCAGCTGGAAGCGGCGGGCGGCGCCGCCGTCCCGGGTGAAGATCGCGGTGCCGTTGCCCCAGCGGGAGTCGTTGATCAGCTTGATGGCCTCGTCGTACGACTCGGCACGGACCACGGCCAGCACCGGGCCGAAGATCTCGTCCCGGTATGCGTCCGCCGTCAGCGGCACCTTGTCCAGCAGCGATACGCCGAGGAAGAAGCCGTCCTCGTGGCCCTCGACCGTGTAGCCCGTGCCGTCGACCACGACCTCCGCGCCCTGCTCGGCGGCGCTCGTCACGTACGACGCCACCTTGTCGCGGTGCTCGCGGGTGATCAGCGGGCCCATCTCGGACGTCGGGTCGTTGCCGGGGCCGATCTTGAGGCTCTTCGCGCGCTCGGCGATCTTGGCGACCAGCTCGTCGCCCGTGTCGCCGACCGCGACCACGACGGACACGGCCATGCAGCGCTCGCCCGCCGAGCCGTACGCCGCGTTGATCGCCTGGTCGGCGGCGAAGTCCAGGTCGGCGTCCGGCAGCACCAGCATGTGGTTCTTGGCGCCGCCGAGGGCCTGCACGCGCTTGCCGTGCTCGACCGCCTTGAGTTGGATGTACTTGGCGATCGGCGTCGAGCCGACGAACGACACCGCCTCGACGTCCGGGTGCTCCAGCAGACGGTCCACGGCCACCTTGTCGCCCTGCACGATGTTCAGCACGCCGTCGGGCAGGCCCGCCTCGGCGGCCAGCTCGGCGAGCCGGTACGACGCCGAGGGGTCCTTCTCGCTCGGCTTGAGCACGAAGGTGTTGCCGCACGCGATGGCCAGCGGGAACATCCACATCGGCACCATGGCCGGGAAGTTGAACGGCGTGATGCCCGCGACCACGCCCAGCGGCTGCCGGATCGAGGCCACGTCCACCCGGGTGGAGACCTGCGTGGACAGCTCGCCCTTCAGCTGCACGCTGATCCCGCAGGCCAGCTCGACGATCTCCATGCCGCGCGCGACCTCGCCGAGTGCGTCGGAGTGCACCTTGCCGTGCTCGGCGGTGATCAGCTCGGCGATCTCGTCGCGGTGGGCGTCCAGCAGCTCGCGGTACTTGAACAGGATCGCGGTGCGCTTGGCCAGCGAGGAGGAACCCCAGGTCTCGAAGGCGGCCTTCGCGGAGGCGACGGCGGCGTCCACCTCGTCGACGGTGGCGAAACCGACCTGCTTCTCCTGCGCGCCGGTCGCCGGGTTGTACACGGCGCCGTGGCGGCCGGAGACGGACTCGACGGGCTTGCCGTCGATCCAGTGGGTGATGGTCTTCATGGTGCAAGGGCCTTTCGAGTTACGGGAGTTCAGAGGTGGCGGCGCTGTCCGGCGACCTGGCGGTCGTACTCCTCGCGGGCCTGTACGGCGGCCTCGCGGGAGGCGGTCTCGGCGACCGGCACGTCCCACCAAGCCTCGGCCGGGGGAGCGGTCGGGCCGGCGGTGTCGGTCTCGACGTAGACACAGGTCGGGCGGTCGGAGGCGCGGGCCGCGGCGAGCGCCTCGCGCAGTTCGCGCACGGTCTTGGCGCGCAGGACGTCCATGCCGAGGCTGCCGGCGTTGGCGGCCAGGTCGACGGGGAGCGGGGCTCCGGAGAAGGTGCCGTCGGCGGCCCGGTAGCGGTAGGCGGTGCCGAAGCGCTCGCCGCCGACCGACTCGGAGAGGCCGCCGATGGAGGCGTAGCCGTGGTTCTGGATGAGGACGAGGTTGACGGGCAGGCCCTCCTGGACGGCGGTGACGATCTCGGTCGGCATCATCAGGTAGGTGCCGTCGCCGACCAGGGACCAGACCGGGGTGCCGGGGGCGGCCTGCTGGACGCCGATGCCGGCCGGGATCTCGTAGCCCATGCAGGAGTAGCCGTACTCCAGGTGGTACTGACGGGGGCTGCGGGCCCGCCAGAGCTTGTGCAGGTCGCCGGGGAGCGAGCCCGCCGCGTTGATCACCACGTCCTCGTCGCCGACCACCGCGTCCAGGGCGCCGAGCACCTGGGTCTGGGTGGGTACGGCGTTCTCGTCGGCGGCGGTGAAAGCGGTGTCAACAACCTGCTCCCAGCGTTCCTTGCCGGTGCGGTACTCGGCCTCGTAAACCGAGCTCACACGGTGATCGGACAGCGCCTCCGTCAACGCTGTGAGCCCCGCACGCGCGTCGCAGACCACCGTCCGCGCCGCCAGCTTGTGAGCGTCGAACGCGGCGATGTTGAGGTTGACGAACCGGACCTCCGGCCGCTGGAAGAGCGTGTTGGAGGCGGTGGTGAAGTCCGTGTAGCGGGTGCCGACACCGATGATCAGGTCCGCCGTGCGCGCGATGTCGTCGCAGACCGCCGTGCCGGTGTGGCCGATGCCGCCGAGGTCGGCGGGGTGGTCGTACCGCAGCGAACCCTTGCCTGCCTGGGTCGAGGCGACCGGGATACCGGTGGCGTCCACCAGCGCCTTCAGCGCCTCCTCGGCCTGGCTGTGGTGGATGCCGCCGCCCGCGACGATCAGCGGACGCTCGGCCGCGCGGATCGCCGCCACCGCCTCCGCGATCTCGTACGGATCGGGCGCGGGCCGCCGTACGTGCCACACGCGCTCGGCGAAGAACTCCTCCGGCCAGTCGTACGCCTCGGCCTGCACGTCCTGCGGGAGGGCCAGGGTGACAGCCCCGGTCTCGGCGGGGTCGGCGAGGACCCGCATCGCGCCCAGGGCGGAGGGGATCAGGGCCTCGGGGCGGGTGATGCGGTCGAAGTAGCGCGACACCGGGCGCAGGGTGTCGTTGACCGACACATCGGCCTCGGTCGGGTGCTCCAACTGCTGCAGCAGCGGGTCGGCGACCCGGGTGGCGAAGTAGTCGCCGGGCAGGAGCAGGACCGGCAGACGGTTGATGGTGGCGAGCGCGGCGCCGGTGACCAGGTTGGTGGCGCCGGGGCCGATGGACGTCGTCACGGCCTGCGCGGAGAGGCGGTCGAGCTGGCGGGCGTAGCCGACGGCGGCGTGCACCATGGCCTGCTCGTTGCGGCCCTGGTGGTACGGCATCGTGCCCTCGCCCGCCTCCAGGAGGGCTTGGCCGATCCCGGCAACGTTGCCATGGCCGAAGATTCCCCAGGTGCCCGCGATCAGCCGCCGGCGCACGCCGTCGCGCTCGGTGTACTGGACGGACAGGAACTGCACCAGGGCCTGGGCGACGGTCAGGCGGCGGGTGGGGGTGCTCATCAGGACTTCTCCGGGGCCGTGTAGAGGGGGAGGCGGGGGTCGACGGGCTGCTCGGGCCAGGTGGAGCGGACCCAGGCGTGATCGGGGTGGTCGCAGATCAGCCAGGCACGCTCGGGCTCGGGGCCCGCCATGACGTTGAGGTAGTACATGTGGTGGCCGGGCACCGCCATGGAGGGTCCGTGCCAGCCGTCGGGGATCAGCACGACGTCACCGCCGCGCACCTCGGCCAGGACGTCGGTGTTGCGGCCCTGCCCGGAGGGGGAGACCCGCTGGTAGCCGAGGCCGGGGATGCCTTCGTGGGCGGCGAACTCGAAGTAGTAGATCTCTTCAAGGACCGATTCCTCGCCCGGCCGGTGCTCGTCGTGCTTGTGCGGCGGGAACGACGACCAGTTGCCGCCCGGCGTGATCACCTCGACCGCGATCAGCTTGTCGCACTCGAAACCCTGTCCATCAGCACCTCCGGCGCGGGCCGCGGCACCGAAGTTGTTGACCTGGCGGGAGGAGTTCCCGGTACCCCGCAGCTCCACCGGCACCGACGAGGCCGGGCCGTAGCGGGCGGGCAGCCGCCGGGTGCAGCGCGCCCCGGTGAGCGCGAACCGTCCGCCACCGGCGGACGTGACCGTCGTACGGGCGTCCCTCGGCACATACGCGAAGTCGCTGACGGCGCTGAACACGCTGTCGCGGCCGGTGAGTTCGAAGGTGTCGTGGCCGAAGTCGTCGGCCGCCGCGACCGTGCAGCCGCCGCTGAGAGGCAGCACGATCCACTCACTGTCGCCGGTGTCGAAGGTGTGCGCGCCGCCCGGCGGGAGCTCCAGCACGCGCAGGCTGGAGTAGCCCCAGCCGGCCTTCTCCGGGGTGACGTCCACGACGTAGGGGCCGCCGAGGGCCTTTCCGGCGGGCAGGTGGTAGGTCATGGGGCACTCCTCCGTATCACGAGCCACGTCACAGCAGGCCTACGGCGGTGTCGACCGCCGTCTCCACACTGCCCTCCGCCGGGTAGAGCAGCGACCGCCCGACGACCATGCCCTGCACGGTCGGCAGTCTGAGGGCCTTGCGCCACTTCTCGTACGCGCCGTCCTGGTCGTCGCCGACCTCGCCGCCGAGCAGTACGGCAGGCAGCGTGGAGGTCTCCAAAACCTCGCCCATGTCGTCCGGGTCGTCGGTGACGGGCAGCTTCAGCCAGGTGTAGGCGGAGGTGCCGCCGAGGCCCGCGGCGATCGCGATGGACTTCGTGACGGCCTCGGCGGACAGGTCGTTGCTGACCCTGCCGTCGATCCGGCGGGAGAGGAACGGCTCGACGAACAGGGGCAGCCGGTGTGCAGCCATGTCGTCGATCGCGCGGGCGGTGGACTCCAGCGTGGTGAGCGAGCCCGGGTCGTCGTAATCGATACGCAGCAGCAGCTTGCCCGCGTCGAAGCGGAGCCGGGCGATGTCCTCGGCGCGGTGGCCGGTGAAGCGGTCGTCCATCTCGAAGACGGCGCCCGCCAGGCCCCCGCGGTTCATCGAACCCATGACGACCTTGTTCTCCAGCACCCCGAGCAGGAGGAGGTCCTCCAGGATGTCGGCGGTGGCCAGCACCCCGTCGACGCCCGGCCGCGACAGCGCGACGCACAGGCGCTCCAGCAGATCGGCGCGGCTTGCCATGGCGAGCCGCCGGTCGCCGACGCCGAGGGCGCCGCGGGCCGGGTGGTCGGCTGCCACGATCATCAGGCGGCCGCTGTCGCCGATGAGCGGGCGGCGCGTGCGCCGGGCGGCCGCCTCGGCGATCGCCTCGGGATGGCGGGCCCTGACCGAGACGAGGTCCGGGATGCTGAGGGACAAGGGAAAGCTCCGTTTCAGGGTGGTCCGCGCGGGGGTTCAGACAGTGGCCCGCGCGAGGAGGTCCTCGACCTCTGCCTCGGTGGGCATCGCGGAGGAACAGGCGAGACGGGAGGCGACGAGGGCGCCGGCCGCGTTGGCGTACCGCATGATTTCGGCCAACTCCCAGCCGGCCAGCAGGCCGTGCACGAGCGAGCCGCCGAAGGCGTCGCCGGCGCCGAGACCGTTGGCCACCTCGACCGGCACCGGCGGCACCTCGGCGCTGGTGCCGTCGCGGTGCACCGCGAGGACGCCCTTGGGGCCCTGCTTGACGACCGCCAGCTCCACACCGGCCTCCAGCAGCGCCTCGGCGCAGGCCCGCGGCTCGCGGACGCCGGTGGCCACCTCGCACTCGTCGAGGTTGCCGACAGCGACCGTGGCGTGCCGCAGCGCCTCCGCGTAGTACGGGCGAGCCTCCTCGGGGTCACCCCAGAACATCGAGCGCCAGTCGAGGTCGAAGACCGTCGTACCCGTCTTGTCGCGTGCTTTGAGGGCGGCGAGGGTGGCGGAGCGGCTGGGCTCCTCGCTCAGGCCGGTACCGGTGATCCAGAAGACCCGGCTCGCCCGGATGGCGAAGTAGTCCAGCTCCTCGGAATGTATCTCCAGGTCAGGAGCCTTAGGCTGCCGGTAGAAGTACAGAGGGAAGTCATCCGGAGGGAAGATCTCGCAGAAGGTCACCGGTGTCGGGTACGCGGCGACGGGCGTAACCCAGCGGTCGTCGACGCCGAACTCCTTCAGCGCCTCGTGCAGATAGGAGCCGAAGGGGTCGTCCCCGGTGCGGGTGATCACTGCGGTGTTGCGGCCGAGCCGGGCGGCGGCGACCGCCACGTTGGCGGCCGAACCGCCGAGGAACTTGCCGAAGGTCTCGACCCGGGCCAGGGGAACCCCCGGCTGCAGCGGGTAGAGATCGACTCCGATACGGCCCATAGTGATCAAGTCGAAGGACTGGTCTGACTCGGCCATGTGCGACGCTCCTCGAGCTGGTCTGGGGATGCGGGTCCCAGAGGGCCTGCCGCCTCCCAGGTGTAGGCCTCGAAGGGCGACACTGTCAATAGTTTGTACTTACATTCGGACTAGCTCGTGAAATGATGTCTTAACAAAGTATTGACAGCGGGCGCGGCCAGGGGTTTGATCCCGTCCCAGGCCGACCGCCGCGTTTGCGGCAGACGACCCGGGCATGCCAAGATCCCGGGCCCTGGATCTTCGTGATCCCCCTCTCCCTTTCCCCCGCAACGCACAGTGAGGTGCCAGGAAAGATGGACCGCTCTTCTCACCCCCGCTCCCGCAGAATCGCCCCCGTTGTCGCGGTGGCCGCGGCGGCTGCCCTGACCCTCGCCGGCTGCTCCAGCAGCTCCGGGGGCAAGAAGTCCGAGGAGGGTGGCGCCAACGCATCGGCCGGCAAGGCCACCACGCCTCGCATGACGGTCGCGCTGGTCACGCACCAGTCGCCCGGTGACACCTTCTGGGACATCGTCCGCAAGGGCGCCGAGGCCGCCGCGGCCAAGGACAACATCAAGCTCATCTACTCGCACGACCCGAACGCGGGCAACCAGTCCAACCTGGTGCAGAACGCGATCGACCAGAAGGTCGACGGCATCGCCATCACCCTGGCCAAGCCGGACGCCCTCAAGAACGTCGTCGGCAAGGCGAAGTCGGCCAACATACCCGTGGTGGGCCTCAACTCCGGTCTCAGTGACTGGAAGAAGCTCGGCCTGTTGGAGTTCTTCGGCCAGGACGAGTCCGTGTCCGGCGAGGCGTTCGGCAAGAAGCTCAACGACCTCGGCGCCAAGCACACCGTCTGCGTCATCCAGGAGCAGGGCAACGTCGGCCTGACCCAGCGCTGCGACGGCGTGAAGAAGACCTTCTCCGGCAAGACCGACGTTCTTTACGTCAACGGCACCGACATGCCGTCCGTGAAGTCGACGATCACCGCGAAGCTCAAGCAGGACTCCTCCATCGACTACGTCACCGCCCTCGGCGCTCCGTACGCGCTGACCGCGGTGCAGTCGGTCTCGGACGCCGGCAGCAAGGCGAAGGTCGCCACCTTCGACCTCAACAAGGACCTGACGACCGCCATCAGCAAGGGCACGATCCAGTTCGCGGTGGACCAGCAGCCCTGGCTCCAGGGCTACCTGGCGATCGACTCGCTGTGGCTGTACAAGAACAACGGCAACTACATGGGCGGCGGTGAGCAGCCGGTGCTGACCGGCCCGGCCTTCGTCGACAAGTCCAATGTCGAGGCGGTCTCCAAGTATGCCGCCAACGGAACCCGGTGATGAGCATGACCCAGCATGCCGAGCCGGCGGTGACCTCACCGCCGGTCCCCGGCCCCAAGGAGACCGACGGGCGTACCGCTGAACGGCCTCTGGTCGTGCGGCTGTTGGCCCGCCCCGAGGTGGGTGTCTTCCTCGGTGCCGTCGCGGTGTACGTGTTCTTCCTGATCTCGGCGCCGCCGGTGCGCGACGCCAGTTCGATGGCGAACATCCTCTACCAGTCCTCCACGCTGGGCATCGTGACGATCCCGGTGGCGCTGCTGATGATCGGCGGGGAGTTCGACCTGTCGGCCGGTGTCGGGGTGATCACCTCGGCGCTGACCGCGGCGATGATCAGCTATCAGCTCACCATGAACGTGTGGGTCGGTGTGATCGCCGCCCTGGTGGTGTCGCTGGCGATCGGGTTCTTCAACGGCTGGATGGTGGTCAAGACCGGGCTGCCCAGCTTCCTGGTCACCCTGGGCACCTTCCTGATCCTGCAGGGCGTCAACCTCGCGGTGACCAAGCTGGTCACCGGGAACGTGGCCACCGACGACATCAGCAACATGGACGGCTTCGACCAGGCCAAGAAGGTCTTCGCGTCGTCCTTCGACATCGGCGGCGTGCAGGTGAAGATCACCGTGTTCTGGTGGCTGCTGTTCGCCGGGATCGCCACCTGGGTGCTGCTGCGCACCCGCTACGGCAACTGGACCTTCGCGGTGGGCGGCAACAAGGACTCCGCCCGCGCGGTCGGTGTGCCGGTGGCCTTCACGAAGATCAGTCTGTTCATGCTGGTCGGCTTCGGTGCCTGGTTCGTGGGCATGCACCAGCTGTTCTCCTTCAACACGGTCCAGTCCGGTGAGGGCGTGGGCATCGAGCTGATCTACATCTCCGGTGCGGTGATCGGCGGATGCCTGCTGACCGGCGGTTACGGCACGGCGATCGGCCCGGTCTTCGGCGCGTTCATGTTCGGCATGGTGCAGCAGGGCATCGTCTACGCCGGCTGGAACCCCGACTGGTTCAAGGCCTTCCTCGGCGTCATGCTGCTGGGCGCCGTCCTGATCAATCTGTGGGTCCAGCGCACCATGACCCGAAGGTGAAACCGATGACAGACAAGAACAAGGCCGGTACGCACGGCGAGATCATCGCCGACACCGCCCCCGCGGCGAAGGACGGGGCGATCGTCGAACTGCGCAACGCGGGCAAGGCCTACGGCAACGTCCGCGCCCTGCACGGGGTGAGCCTGAAGGTCCACCCCGGGCAGGTGACCTGTGTGCTGGGCGACAACGGCGCCGGCAAGTCCACGTTGATCAAAATCATCTCCGGGCTGCACCAGCACACCGAGGGCGAGTTCCTCGTCGACGGGCAGCCGGTGCGCTTCACCACCCCCCGCGACGCGCTCGACAGGGGGATCGCCACCGTCTACCAGGACCTGGCGACCGTCCCGCTGATGCCGGTATGGCGCAACTTCTTCCTCGGCTCCGAGATGACCAAGGGCCCCTGGCCGATCCGGCGCCTCGACATCGAGAAGATGAAGAAGACCGCCGATCACGAGCTGCGCGAGATGGGCATCGTCCTCGACAACCTGGAACAGCCCATCGGCACCCTCTCCGGCGGCCAGCGCCAGTGCGTGGCGATCGCCCGCGCGGTCTACTTCGGCGCCCGCGTGCTGATCCTGGACGAGCCCACCGCCGCGCTGGGCGTCAAGCAGTCCGGTGTGGTGCTGAAGTACATCGCCGCGGCCCGTGAGCGCGGCCTGGGCGTCATCTTCATCACCCACAACCCGCACCACGCCTACATGGTCGGCGACCACTTCAGCGTGCTGCGCCTGGGCACCATGGAGCTGTCCGCCGAACGCAGCCAGATCACCCTGGAAGAGCTGACCAACCACATGGCCGGTGGCGCCGAACTCGCCGCGCTCAAGCACGAACTGTCCCAGGTCAGCGGCGTCGACGTCGAAGAACTCCCGGAGAAGGAAGACCTCACCGCACCCGTGGCGGCAAGCCCGGAAGGAACCTCCTGACATGGCAGGCGCTCTGGACCGCATCCGGGTCGGATCGGCCCCCGACTCCTGGGGCGTCTGGTTCCCGGACGACCCCCGGCAGGTGCCCTGGGAACGCTTCCTCGACGAGGTCGCCGAGGCCGGGTACTCATGGATCGAGCTGGGCCCGTACGGCTATCTGCCGACCGACCCGGCCCGCCTCACCGACGAGATCAACCGGCGTGACCTGAAGGTCTCGGCGGGCACGGTCTTCACCGGCCTGCACCGCGGCCCCTCCGTCTGGGAGTCCACCTGGGAGCACGTCAGCCAGGTCGCGGCGCTCACCCAGGCGATGGGCGCCAAGCATCTCGTCGTCATCCCGTCGTTCTGGCGGGACGACAAGACCGCCGAGATCCTGGAGCCGCAGGAGCTGACCGGCGAGCAGTGGGCGTATCTCACCAAGGGCATGGAGCGGCTCGGGCACGAGGTGAAGGAGGCGTACGGCCTCGACATCGTCGTGCACCCGCACGCCGACACCCACATCGACACCGAGGACCACGTCGAGCGCTTCCTCGACTCGACCGACTCCGAACTGGTCAACCTGTGCCTGGACACCGGGCACTACGCCTACTGCGGCGGCGACAGCGTCAAGCTGATCGAGACCTACGGCGAACGCATCGGCTATCTGCACCTCAAGCAGGTCGACCCGCAGATCCTCGCCGACGTACAGGCCAAGGGCACCCCGTTCGGGCCTGCCGTGGCGCAGGGCGTGATGTGCGAACCGCCCGCCGGAGTCCCGGAGCTGGGGCCGGTGATGGAGGCCGCACAGAAGCTCGGCGTGGAGCTGTTCGCCATCGTCGAGCAGGACATGTACCCGTGCGAGCCGGACAAGCCGCTGCCGATCGCGGTGCGCACCCGCAAGTTCCTGAGGTCCTGCGGCGCCTGACCTCCGAAGGGGGACGAACGACCATGGCTCGGCAAGGAACACTGCAGGTCGCGGTCGTCGGCACCGGCAAGATGGGCGCCGACCATGTCCGCCGTGTCCAGGAGGTCATCAGCGGGGCCAGGGTGACTGCCGTCGTGGACGTCGATGCGGAACGCGCCAAGGACGTCGCGGCCCGCATCGACGGCTGCACCGCCTACTCCGACCCGGCCGCGGCCATGGCGGCAGCCGATGTCGACGCCGTGCTGATCGCCTCCCCGGGGCCCGCCCACGAGGCGGCCCTGCTCACGGCGTTCGAGCACGATCTGCCCGTGCTGTGCGAGAAGCCGCTCACCCCGGACGCGGCCTCCGCACTGCGCGTGCTGGAAGCGGAGCTGAAGCTGGGCCGCCGCCGGGTCCAGGTCGGCTTCATGCGGCGCTACGACGCCGAATACATGAAGCTCAAGTCCCTCCTGAACACAGGCCAGTTGGGACGCCCGCTGATGCTGCACAACCGGCATCGCAACCTCGCCTCCCCGCCCGGCTGGCGCAGCGAGATGCTCATCAACGACTCCGTCGTGCACGAGATGGACGTGACGCGCTGGCTGCTCGGCCAGGAGATCACCACCGTCACGGTGCTGCGCCCCACCCCGTCCGCGAACGCACCGGACGGGATACAGGACCCGCAGTTCGTCGTCTTCGAGACCGACGGCGGCGCGATCGTCGACGTCGAGATCTTCGTCAACTGCGGCTTCGGCTACCAGGTCCAGGCCGAGGTGGTCTGCGAACGCGGCACCGCCCGCATCGGCGACGGCCACGCCCTGGTCACCAACATGGCAGGCCGCTGGGGCGGCACCATCGCCCAGGACTACATCGAACGCTTCGCCGACGCCTACGACCGCGAGGTCCAGGCCTGGGTCGACGCCACCCGCCGCGGCGAGGTCGTCGGCCCGAGCGTGTGGGACGGCTACGCCGTCGCGGCGGTGTGCGAGGCGGGCGTGAAGGCGCTGGAGGAAGGCACCCGGGTGCCGGTGGAACTGGTGGAGCGGCCGGCGCTGTACGAGGTCACCCGACAGCCCGGCTGAACACGACCCGGTCCTCGCCGGGCCCGTTGTAGTCCTCCTCCACCCGTACCTCGAACCCGAGACTGCGGTGGAAGGCGATGGACCCCTTGTTGCCGAGGCTCGTGATGGCCTTCAGTCGCACCGCCCCCTGCCGCCGCGCGGCCTCGGTGAAGGCGCCCCACAGCTCCCGCCCCAGACCGCTGCCCCGAGCGTCGTCCCGCGTCGCGATCAGGTGCACATATCCGGTGCCGCCGGGCGTGACGAAGCCGATCAGATAGCCGAGAATGCCGTCGTCGGAACGAGCGACCAGACAGGTCTCGCCGAACTCCTGCACCAGGGCCAGGAGATGCAGGTCCCGCAGATCCCGGTCGCCCCAGTAACGGGGGTGATCGGCCAGGACCTGCTGGATGTCGGTGACTTGGGCGGGTGCGATGCGTGCGGCCATGGCGGCGATCATCCCAGAGCCATGGCCGTACCGTGGCTTCGCCCTACACCCGCGTCCGGGGCCGCGGCTCGAACCCCGCCGCCCGATAGTTCTCGTCGATCAGCGTCATCGTCGCCAGCGCGTCGTCCGGGTCCAGTGGCAGCGGAGTGCCCTGCCGTACCCGCGCCGCGAACGCCTCCAGTTGGTAGGTGTACGAGGAGCGGGTGCCGAGTCGCTCCGTGCGCTCGCCGTCCGCGGTGCGGACGATGATCCGGTCGTCCATCTGGGGGAGGACGAAGTTCGGGGCCAGTGCCTCGCCGCGGCTGCCGATGATCCGGCAGCTCATCTCCAGCTTGTCGTACGCCATGTGGCAGCGTGCCGAGGCGGTGGCGCCGTTCGGGAAGGCCAGGTCGGCGTCCAGCCATTCGTCGACCCCCGGCGCGCCCGAACGCTCCCCGCCGCGCGCGGAGACGAGCCGGGGTGCGCCGCCCGCCCAGGGCGCCAGCATCCGCACGGCGTGCAGGCTGTAGCAGCCCAGGTCCATCACGGCGCCGCCGGCCAGCGGCAGGGACCAGCGCGGGTCTGCGTCCTCCGGGGCCGGGATGGCGACCATGGTCTCCACCCGCTGCAGCTCGCCCAGTTCACCGCTCTCCAGCAGCTCGTGCAGGCGGCGGGTGACCGGGTGGAAGAGGTAGTGGAAGGCCTCCATGAAGACCGTGCCGGCCTTGGCCGCCGCCTCCCGTACCTCGGCGGCCTCCTCGGCGTTGCTCGCCGACGGCTTCTCGCTCAGGACGTGCTTGCCGGCCGCGAGGGCGGCCAGGTTCCACGGGCCGTGCAGGCCGTTGGCGAGGGGGTTGTAGACGACGTCGACCTCGGGGTCGGCGAGCAGGGCGGCGTAGGAGTCCGCGACCCGCTCCACACCGTGCTCGGCGGCGAAGGCCTCGGCGCGGGAGCGGTCGCGGGCGGCCACCGCGACCACGCGGTGGCCGGTGGTGCGGGCCGGGTCGATCAGGGATCGTTCGGTGATGCGGGCGGCGCCCAGGACGCCGATGCGCAGGGGTTCGAGGACCGGTTCGCTCATGAGGTCGTTTCCTTCTCTGTCCGTTCGTGCAGGGGCAGTGTGCCGTCGGCGGGCGGGAAATGGCGGCGGGCCAGGTCCTGGGCGTGGGCGATGGCGCACTCGATGAGTTCGAAGGCGGGCAGGCCGCCGACGTAGTAGGTGTGGTCGCGGCCCTGCAGCGCGTCGAGCCGGTCCAGGGCGCCGTCTGCGAGGTCGTCGCTGCCGAAGTGCGGCATGAAGTCCCACTGGCGGTGCAGATGTACCGTCTCCAGCCGCCCGCCGAGCTTCGCCACGTCGTCCCGCAGCAGCGCGCTGACGTCCTCGGGGCGGCCGTAGGAGTAGAAGGTCCGTACGTCGCTGCCCGGGTAGCGGTGGTGGTACGAGACGCAGTGGCCGGCCGCCTCGCGGCTCGCGGTGTGGCGGTCCAGGAAGTAGAAGGCGCTCTCGGGCAGGCCGGAGGCGGTGGCGAGGGTGGTGTGGTAGGCGTTGCTGCGGATCCGCCCGGCGAGGTCGAGCTCCTCGGCGGTGGCGTCCAGGGCCGGCAGGATGCGGTCGAGGGGGACGGCGAGCACCAGGTCGTCGGCCTCCACGGGGCCCGAGTCCGTGTGCACCCGCACCCCGCCCTCGTGCCGCTCGACCGACACCACCCGCACCGCGCACCGTACGTCCTTCAGCTCCTCGGCGACCCGCTGCCACAGCGTGGCGAACCCGCCCGTGACGGTGAACGCGCCGCCGTGGCCCAGCAGTTCGGGCCTGCGGGACAGCAGGCCGGTCATCTCGGCGTACTTGACGAAGTACAGCGCGGGCAGCCGGTCGTCGAGATAGCCGTACCCGGCCGCGGTGTATCCGGTGCCGAACGACTCGGCCATGGACTCCAGGCCGTGCTCGGCGAGCCAGTCGGTGACCGGGGCGGCCAGGGCCCGCGCCGAGTGGGCGAGCCCGGGTTCCGCGATGCGCGGGAACTCGCGCTCGCGCAGCGCCCGGTAGCGTTCGAAGGCTCCGTCGAGAAGGAAGGACATGGTCTGGCGGGTCGCGGTGCGCTCCTCGACGTCGAGGACGCGGTAGCGGGTGGTGCGCTCCGTCTCCACGTCCAGTTCCGTCAGCAACTCGGCCGTCCGCTCGTACTGGTTGGTGCAGATGTGGCCGCCCAGGTCGTGGGGCCGGCCGTCCACGTGCACGCTCTGACACTTCCCCGCCACCGTCTCCTGCTCCTCCAGGACGGTCACCCGGTGCCCGGCACGCTCCAGTTCACGGGCGGCCGTGAGGCCGCTCGGTCCGGCGCCGATGACGACCAGGCGCCGCTCACTGCGTAACTGCCCGCCGGACGGGGCGGATCGACGGGGGTCGGCGTGGGGCCGGGACATCTCGCCGGTGCTCATGGTCGTTGCTCCTCGTTCGGTCCGACGTGCGTGGATCTCATGGTTGTACGGGAGATCCCGTGGTCGTGACCGACGAGGACAACGTGGCGATTCGCACACTCGTGCTCCGGGCGCAGGAGGCCGGGCCGGCGCCCGGAGCACGAGAGACTTGAGCCCCGCTCAGGCGGTGCGGACCTCGGCGATGGTCACCGGGCGGTGCTCGTGCAGCGACAGCGTGCACGCGTCGGCGATCCAGCCGGCCTCCAGGGCGTCCGCGATCGTGCAGGGCGAGGGCCGGCTGCCGGCCACGACCTCGGTGAACGCGGTGAGTTCGGCACGGTAGGCCGCGGTGAAGCGGTCCATGAAGAAGTCGTGCGGGGTGCCGGCCGGGAAGGTCACGCCGGGTTCGACGGAGCGCAGCGGCAGCTTGTCCTCCAGACCCACCGCGATGGAGTCCGTAAAGCCGTGGATCTCCATGCGGACGTCGTAACCCCGGGCGTTGTGGCGGGAGTTGGAGACCACCGCGATGGTGCCGTCGTCCAGGGTGAGGATCGCGCCGGTGGTGTCGGCGTCGCCCGCGTCCTTGATGTACTCGGCGCCCCGGTTGCCGCCGACGGCGTACACCTCGACGACCTCACGGCCGGTCACCCAGCGGATGATGTCGAAGTCGTGCACCGAGCAGTCGCGGAAGATACCGCCCGAGGCGGCGATGTACGCGGCCGGCGGGGGCGCCGGGTCCAGCGTGGTCGACCGTACGGTGTGCAGCTTGCCCAGCTCACCGCTCTGCACGGCCGCGCGAGCGTTCACGAAACCGGTGTCGAAGCGGCGGTTGTAGCCGATCTGGATCGGCACGTCGCTGCCCTCGACGGCCCTGAGGACCTGGACGCCCTCGGCCATCGTCTTGGCGACGGGCTTCTCGCAGAAGACCGGGATGCCGGCCTCGACCCCGGCCAGGATCAGCCCGGGGTGGGCGTCCGTGGCGGCCGCGACCACGATGCCGTCCACACCGGCCGCCAGCAGGGCCTGAGGCGAGTCCACGACCTCGCCGCCGAACCGCTCCGCCGCGGACTTGGCGGCGTCCGCGAACGGGTCGGTCAGGACGAGCGACTCGACCACGTCGAGCCCGGAGAGGGTTTCGGCGTGGAAGGCGCCGATGCGGCCGAGGCCGAGGATTCCGATACGCATGAGCTCCGCTGCTTTCCTGTTTCTTGGTGTGTGGTTGCTGTCCGCTGCCGGGGCTCCGCCCCGGACCCCGATCGCCCTTCGGGCTCGTCCTCAAACGCCGGACGGGCTGAGTTCGGCTGATGTCAGTCCAGGCCGCCCAACACGTTCTGGTCCCAGTCGATCACCGACCCGGTCACCACGCCCGACCGCTCCGACAGCAGGAAGACCACGAAGTCCGCGATCTCGTCCGGCTGGCCCAGCTTGCCCATCGGCAGCCTGGCGGCGGCATCCTCTCGCCAGCTGTCGTCGGCCCCGTGGAACGTCTTCTGGGTGACGTCCTCGCCCTCGGTCGCCGTCCAGCCGATGTTGAGGCCGTTGATGCGCACCCGGTCGAAGCGGTGCGCGTGCGCGGCGTTGCGGGTCAGGCCGACGAGGCCCGCCTTCGCGGCCACGTACGGCGCCAGGAACGGCTGCCCGCCGTGCGCCGAGGACGTGATGATGTTGACGATCGTGCCGGGGGCCTTGCGGGAGACCATGTCGGCGACGGCGGCCTGCATCGCGAAGAACGGTGCCTTGAGGTTGATCGCGATGTGCTGGTCGAACAGCTCGGGCGTGGTGTCAAGGAGCGTGCCCCTGGAGGTCAGGCCCGCGGAGTTGACCAGACAGTCGATCCGCCCGTACTCGGCGACCACCTCGCCCACCGCCGCCTTCGCCTGCTCGGCGTCGGACAGGTCGGCGCGCACGAACCTTGCCTTGCCGCCCGCGGCCGTCAGTTCGGTCACCAGTGTCTCGCCGGTTTCCGCCCGCCGGCCGGTGACGGCCACGGCCGCCCCCTCACGCACGGCGGCGCGGGCGACGGCGGCCCCGACTCCTTGGCTTCCGCCGTTGACGAGGACGACCTTGTCGTCGAGAAGTCCCATGGATCTTCGTTGTCCTTTCGGCGTGCGTCAGCTGGCGCGGCGTTCGGTGCTCGCCCGCAGCTCGTCCCGCAGCACCCGAGGGAGTCGGCCTTCGCGCAGCGCCCGGCGCACGAGGTCCGCCTGCGAGGGCGGGGCCAGTCCGTCGACCGGCGGATCGCTGTCGAGGTTGGTGGGGAAGGGGTAGCCCTCGGCGCTCGCGGCGATCACGTTCTCCAGCCAGGCCTCGTCCGCACCGTCCGCCTTGCGGCGCAGCAGCACGGGATAGACCGCGTTCGCCACCGCCTCCCGGTCCACGGTCTCCATCGCCCGGCCGAAGGCGGAGGACACCTGGAGCAGATTGGCCATGCGCCGCACGTCCGTGGTGCGGTTGGTCCCGGCGGCATGGAACAGCGCCGGGTTGAAGAAGGCGGCGTCGCCCTTGGCGAGCGGGAGCTGGACGTGGTGCTCCTTGAAGTACGCCTGGAACTCGGGCCGCCGCCATGCCAGATAGCCCGGCTCGTACGCCTGCGAGAACGGCAGGTACAGCGTCGGCCCCGACTCCACCGGCATGTCGCAGTGCGCGACCGCGCCCTGCAGGGTGAGCACGGGGGAGAGGCGGTGGACGTGCGCCGGATAGGCCGCGGCTCTCTCGTCGGAGAGGAAGCCGAGGTGGTAGTCGCGGTGCGCGGTCTGCGCGAGACCGCCCGGGTTGACCACGTTGACCTGGGAGGTGACCTGGTAGCCGGGGCCGAGCCAGGCCTCGCAGACCAGTGCGAGGACCGGGTTGGCGTAGTAGTCGACGAACGCCGCCGGGTCGTAGAGGGCCGCCTTCTCCAGTGCGTTCCACACCCGCTCGTTCGCGCCGGGCTTGGCGAAGTGGTCGCCGGCCGTCGTGCCCGCCGCGTCCTGCTCGCGGATCAGCGCGTCGAACACCTCGGTGGCCCGGTCGACCACCGCGTGGTCGGGGAAGGCGCCCCGGAAGACCACCACTCCGGGTCCATCGGTGAGCGCCCTGACGAGCTCCTCCATGAGGCCCCGGCGGTCCTTCGCGGCACGGACGCTTTCGGCGTCGTACAGCAGGACGTTGCGCTCCACCGCGGAGGCGTGCGGGTAGTCGGCGGGGTCGGCCGTCCGCTCGACGAGCGCGCGGAACGAGTCGAGGTCGCAGTCCTGCTCGGAGAGCCAGGCACGGTGGTGTACGGCGGTGAAGGACATCGGTGTCCTCTCGGTGACAGGGGCGACTCAGCCCTGTCATTCTTGTCAGTACAAACCCGTCGAACAACCAGCAGGCGGCCATCAAAAACCCCTCAAGCCGGCGAGAGGAGCCCGCGGTGGGCCATCCCTTCCCCATCCGGGAGATCGCACGTCAGGCGGGCCTGAGCGAGGCCACCGTCGACCGGGTCCTCAACGGCAGGGGCGGCGTCCGCGAAAGCACCGCACGGGAGGTCCAGCAGGCCATTGCCGACCTGGACCGGCAGCGCACCCAGGTCCGGCTGGTCGGCCGCACCTTCATGATCGACATAGTGATGCAGACGCCGGAGCGGTTCTCCACCGCCGTACGCGCCGCCCTGGAGGCGGAGCTGCCCTCCCTGCACCCGGCCGTCGTCCGCTCGCGCTTCCACTTCCGCGAGACAGGCCCGGTGGCGGAGCTGACGAGGACGCTGGACCGGATCGCCCGCCGCGGCTCGCAGGGAGTGATCCTCAAGGCCCCGGACGTCCCCGAGGTCACGGCCGCAGTCGGCCGTCTCGCCGAGGCCGGCATCCCCGTCGTCACCCTGGTCACCGACCTGCCCGCCACCGCCCGCCTCGCCTATGTCGGCATCGACAACCGGGCCGCCGGCGCGACCGCCGCGTACCTCATGGGCCAGTGGCTGGGTGAGCGCCCCGGCAATGTGCTCACCAGCCTGAGCAGCGGCTTCTTCCGCAACGAGGAGGAGCGCGAGATGGGCTTCCGCAGCGCCATGCGCAGCCGTCACCCGGACCGCACCCTGGTCGAGATCGCCGAGGGACACGGCCTGGACGCCACCCAGTACGACCTGGTCCGCGCCGCCCTCGAACGCGACCCGGACATCCGCGCCGTCTACTCCATCGGCGGTGGCAACAACGCCACCCTGCGCGCCTTCGAGGACCTGGGTCGCGAGTGCGCGGTGTTCGTCGCGCACGACCTCGACCACGACAACACCCGTCTGCTGCGCGAGCACCGCCTGTCCGCAGTCCTCCACCACGACCTGCGCCAGGACATGCGCGAGGCCTGCCACATCGTGATGCGTGCCCACGGCGCCCTGCCGCCGGCGGGGCCTACGCTGCCGTCGGCGATCCAGGTCGTGACGCCGTACAACATGCCCCCGCAGGCGACGAACCGAGGAGCCGGGTGACGACGAGCAGCGAGTACGTGGAGATCGAGGGCGTCCGACTGCTCGCCACGCTCACCACGGGCGGCGAGCTGGGACTGCTGGCGCTGCACGGCAGCAACGAGGGCGGTACGGCCGAGATGGCGCAGGCGGTGGCCGAGCGGTGCGGCGCCACCTGCCTGGTCTTCACCCAGCCGGGCGTGCCCGATCCGGTGCACATCCCCTCCCCGCGCATGGCGGTCGGACACTGCACGCTGCTGCGGGACTTCCTGTCCCGGGTGGCGCTCACGATCTCCCTGCACGGCCACAACAGGACCGCGACACCCCGGGCCATCTTCCTCGGCGGCGGCAACCGGCAGGCCGCCCGTCTCATCGCCGGCGAACTCGAAGCGCTGCGGCCGGAGTTCGACCCGGTCACCGACCTCGACGAGATCCCTGTGAAGCTGCGCGGCCTGCACGCCAGGAACCCGGTGAATCTGACCCGCCGGGGCGGCGTCCAGGTGGAGCTCCCGCTCGCGGCCAGGACCGAGCGCAGGCGATGGGCCCCGGGAGTGCCGGACACACCCCCGCGGTCGGTCGTCGACGCCCTGGCCAAGGGTGTGGAGGCGCTGACCTCCGCTATGCCCGGGGACTGACCCACGAGCCGCTCTCGACGGACCGCACCATCGCCTCCAGCACGGCGGCACTGTGCACGGCGTCCGGGAGCGTCGCCCCGTACGGCTTGCCCTCCGCGATGGAGCGCAGGAAGCGGTGGGCCTCGATCACCTTCAGGTCGTCCATGCCCATGGCGTTCGCCGCGCCCGGCTGGAACGCCCCGAACTCGCCGTCGCCCGGGCCGACGTACACCGTGCTGACGGGCTGGTCCTGGTAGGTCGTACCGCGGCTGACCCCGAGCTCGTTCATGCGGCGGAAGTCCCAGAAGACCGCGCCCTTCGTGCCGTGCACCTCGAAGCCGTAGTTGTTCTGCTCGCCGACCGACACCCGGCAGGCCTCCAGCACCCCGCGGGCGCCGGAGGCGAAGCGCAGCAAGCAGTTGACGTAGTCCTCGTTCTCGACGGGGCCGAGCTCGCCGCCGGTGGCGCGGGTGTGGCCGGCGGTGGCCCCGGTCGGCCGGGCCCGCTCGGGGATGAACACGGCCGTGTCGGCGGTCAGCGCCTCGATGTCGCCCAGCAGGTGGCGGGCCAGGTCGGCGCCGTGCGAGGCGAGGTCGCCCAGGACGCCGCTGCCGCCGCGTTCCTTCTCGTAACGCCAGGTCAGAGCGCCCTCGGGGTGGGCGGCGTAGTCGCTGAACAGGCGGACGCGGACATGGGTGACGGTGCCGATGCCGCCGGAGGCGATCAGCTCGCGGGCGGCCTCGACGGCGGGCGCGTTGCGGTAGTTGAAGCCGACGGCGCCCTGGACCCCTGCGGTGGCCACCGCATCGGCGACCGCTCGGGCGTCCGCCGCGCTCAGGCCGACCGGCTTCTCGATCCAGATGTGCTTGCCGGCCTCCGCCATCGCGACGCCGATCTCGCGGTGCAGGAAGTTCGGGGCGGTGATGCTGACCGCCTGGATCCGCGGATCCTTGACGACATCACGCCAGTCCCGGGTCGTCGAGGCGAACCCGAACTGCGCGGCCGCCTCCTCGGCCCGGCCCGGCACCTCCTCGGCGACGGTGATCAGCTGCGGGCGCAGCCCCAGCTGCGGGTAGTGGTGCAGGACGCGGGCGTACGCCTGGGTGTGCACCCGGCCCATCCAGCCGAACCCGACGACGGCGACACCGAGCGAATCCACCATGACAGCCCCTCTTTGGACCGGTCCACAATCTGTCCAGGCCACCCTGAAGCCCACGCTCAACGGCTGTCAACCCTCCTCGGCCCCTTTGACAAGCCGCGTCGGCCCATGGAACGGTCCACACCATGAAACCGCCGACGATCCGCGACGTGGCCGAGCAGGCCGGGGTGTCCAAGTCGCTGGTCTCGCTGGTGCTGCGCGGCTCCGAGCAGGTGCGGCCCGAGAAGCGGGAGGCCGTGCTGCGGGCGGTGCAAGAACTCGGCTACCGGCCCAACGCCGCCGCGCGCAGCCTCAGCGAACAGCGCACCCGCACGGTGGGCGTGCTCCTCAACGATCTGCGCAACCCCTGGTTCGTCGACCTGCTCGACGGCCTCAACTCACTGCTGCACGACAACGGCCTGCGCATGCTCCTCGCGGACGCCCGCCTCAACCGCCGCACCGGCCAGGATCCCGCCGACCCGCTCCTCGACCTGCGGGTGGACGGCCTGGTCGTCGTGGGCACCCTGCCCGACCCGGCCGCGCTCGGCACGGCCGCCGAGCGGATCCCGGTCGTCGTCGCGGGCGCCCGCGAACCGGCCCCGGCGGGCGTGGACGTGGTGGCGGGCGACGACGAGCGGGGCGCCCGGCTGGTCACCGAACACCTCATCGGCCTCGGCCACCGCCGCATCGCGCACATCGCGGGCTACGGCGCCGTCGGCGAACTGCGCCGCCGCAGCTTCGAGGCCACGATGCGGGCACACGGTCTCGCGGACCAGGCCCTGGTGGAGGCCGGCGACATGACCGAGGAGGGCGGCTACCGCAGCACCGTCCGGCTGCTCAGCCGCCCGCAGCGGCCCACCGCGCTCTTCGCCGTCAACGACATCACCTCCGTCGGCGCCCTCTCGGCGGCCGAGGAACTGGGCCTGCGCGTCCCACAGGACGTGTCCGTGGTCGGCTACGACAACACGAGCATCGCCCGGCTGCGCCACGTCTGGCTGACCACGGTCGACAACGGCAGCCACGAGGTCGGCCGCCGTGCCGCCCGCTGTCTCCTGGACCGCTTCGAACACGCCGGGGGAGCGGGTCGACTGCACCTGACCGCACCGACGTTGGAGATCCGCGGCACCACGGCGCCCCCGGTCACAGATTGATCGCGTAGGCCTTCCGCAGCGTCTCGTGCACCGTCCACGTCGTGCGGTCGCCCTCGCGCAGGACGGCCATGTCGCCGGGCCCCACGGTCAGCGTCGGCCCGCCCTCGACCTCGATGGTCGCCGACCCGCTGATCACGACGAACAGTTCGTCCGCCTCGGTGTCGGTGACGACACCAGGCGTGATCTGCCAGACCCCGCGCACCTGGCGGCCGTCCGCCGACTCCCACACCACCTTCCCGGTCACCTCCGGCGTCCCGGAGACGATCTGCTCCGGGTCGAGAGGCTCGGGCTCGAGCTCGGCGTCGGGAATGTGCACAACGAAGCTGTGGGTCATGAACCGACCCTAGCGAGACCGCCCCGAGCCCGTGCATGGACATTGTGTGCGGCATCGCCCCAGGTGGGAGGACACTTCGTCTCGTGGCGACCGGCGGCCGGGCCCCGCCCTGAAGGGGCGCGGGGCTGTGATCGTATGCGGCTCCGCCGCGCGGGCGCGACCAGCCACGACGGTGCTGCAGACGATCGACGGCCCATCCCGCGGAGCGATCGTCAGCCGCCGCTACGACGCCGTCTGGCTGGTGGTGACCGCGTGTGCCTCCGCCCTCGCCCACGGCTACGCCCCAGGGCCTGCTGCTGTTCGGGCCGGGCCTGGTCACGGCACGACGGTCGGGCCGCGCCCCGGCCGTCGCCGTGGGCATCGGTCCGGTCGACGCACTGCTCGGTGTCGTCGTGGCCGTCGCGAACGCCGTCATCAAGTAACGGCTCCCGGGGGCCAATTGGAGCCCGTCCTGCCGTATGGTCATCCCTCGTGGGTACGGACATCGACGGTGTCATCGAAAGCCGCTCGCCCGATGGGCACTGGCGGTTCACGGCCGATCTGCTGGACTTCCAGCCGCCCCGGGACTACGTCGCCTGGGAGTGTCTCTTCGGCGTGCGCGGGGCGGGGGACGTGGAACGTCCGCTCTTCGCCGGCCGCGGGCTGCCGGACGGGATCTCCGACGCGGTACGGGAGTCGGGCGTCGGGGAATACCAACACGACCACACCTACGCCACCTGGGCCGAGGTCGAGGCGGTCGACTGGGACGCCCCGCTCGCCCACGGCCCGGCCTGGAACTGGGCGGTGCGGTCCCTGCCGGACGGTGACGAACTCGTGCGGGTGACTCCGGGGCTGCGCGCGGCGGCCGCCGACACGTTCGGCGGAAACCTGCTGCTGGCGCCGCCGGAGTGGCCTCCCGGCGTCGAGGTGCGCCTGGCCGACGTGGCGCACCGCCCCGTGATCCTCACGGCGCGCATGCTCGCCCCGCCGGACGAGGGATGCTGGGCGCAGGTATGGAGGGCCATGCGGGACCTGGCGGCCAGGTACGGCGACGAGCACGTACGGCTCGTCGTCTGGTTCAGCTGACCCGCGCACCGGTGAAGGGAGCCGACATGACCACCGACGCCACAGCCGCCACCGGCACATCGGTCACGGACGAAGCGGTACGAAGTCTGCACGCCACCACCGACCCCCGCCTGCGCGAACTGCTGACCGGCCTGATCCGCCACCTCCACGCCTTCGCCCGCGAGACCCGGCTGACGCAGCAGGAGTGGGAGCGGGCGATCGGCTTCCTCACGGCGACCGGGCAGACCTGCACGGACACCCGGCAGGAGTTCATCCTCCTGTCGGACGTGCTCGGCCTGTCGATGCTCGTCGAGACGATCAACGCAGACCGCGCCGCCGGAGCCACCGAGTCCACGGTCCTCGGCCCCTTCCACATGACCGAGTCCCCCGCCCGCGAACTCGGCGCGGACATCGACCTGGTGGGCGGCGGCGAACCGTGCGTGGTCAGCGGCCGGGTACTGTCCCGGGACGGCACTCCGCTGCCGGGCGCGGTCGTCGACGTCTGGCAGGCCGACGGGAACGGCTTCTACGACGTCCAGCGCCCGGACGTACAGCCGCCGGGCAACGGCCGCGGGCTGTTCACCGCGGACGCGGAGGGCCGCTTCTGGTTCCGCACCTGTGTGCCGAGCCCCTACCCGATCCCCACGGACGGCCCGGTCGGCGACCTCCTGCGCGCGACCGCCCGCCACCCCTACCGGCCCGCGCACATCCACTTCATCGCCTCGGCCGAGGATCATGTACCGGTGACCACACACATCTTCGTCGCGGGCAGCGACTACCTCGACTCGGACGCGGTGTTCGCCGTCAAGCCGAGCCTGGTCCAGGAGTTCACCCGAACGGACGAACCTTCCCTGGCTCGGGAGTTCGGCGTCCCGAACCCCTTCCGCCACGCCCGCTTCGACCTCGTACTGGAGCAGGTGTGAAGCACCAGCTCGACTTTTCCTACGAATCCCGGCCCATGCGGGTCGTCTTCCGGCCCGGCGCCGCCACCAGCGCGACCGCAGGCGAGGCCGCGGCGCTCGGCCTGCGCCGGCTGCTGGTGGTGTGCGGCAGCCACGGCGCCGACACGGCACGCGCGGTCGCCGACTCGCTGGGCCCCGCCTGCGCGGGCCTGCACGACGGAGCCCGGATGCATGTGCCCGTCGAGGTCGCCGACCGGGGCGTCGAGGCGGCTCGGGCGGCGGGCGCGGACGGCTGCGTGGCCGTCGGCGGCGGCTCCTCGATCGGCCTCGGCAAGGCGATCGCCCTGCGCACCGGGCTGCCGCTGATCGCCGTGCCCTCCACCTACTCCGGATCGGAGATGACCCCGGTCTGGGGCCTGACCGAACACGGCGCCAAACGCACCGGCCGCGACCCCGTCGTCCTGCCGCGCAGCGTCGTCTACGACCCCGAACTCACCCTCTCCCTGCCCGTACCGCTCTCCGTCACCAGCGGTATCAACGCGATCGCCCACGCCGTCGAGGCGCTGTACGCCCCCGACACCTCACCCCTGATCGCACTGATGGCCCAGGAGGGCGTACGGGCCTTGGCGGGCGCCCTGCCCGAGGTGGCCGCCGACCCGGACTCCCTGGAGGCCCGCAGCAGCGCCCTGTACGGCGCCTGGCTGTGCGGCTCCTGCCTCGGTGCCACCACCATGGGCCTGCACCACAAGCTGTGCCACGTCCTCGGCGGCACCTTCGGCCTGCCCCACGCCGAGACCCACACGGTGGTCCTGCCGTACGCCCTCGCGTACAACGAGCCCGCGGCCCCGGATGCGGCAGCCGCCGTCGCCCGCGCCCTCGACACGGACGACGCCCCGCACGCCCTGCGGGAACTGGCCGGACGCCTCGGTGCACCCCGCTCCCTTGCCGAACTCGGCCTGAAAGAAGCCGACTTGGCGGTCGCGGCGGCGCAGACCGCGGGCCAGGCCTATGCCAACCCCCGCGAGGTCACGGCCGACGGGGCGCTCGCCGTGCTGCGGGCGGCCTACGAGGGCGCGGCACCGCAGTTCCCCGCCGCCTGACGGGGAAGGGCCGCCGCCCCGCCGGAGCGGGACGACGGCCGTCTGCCGGAAGGCCGTGGCCCAAGCCTGCGCGGAATGAAGGTGGCGACCAGGAAGGCGAGCAACTTGCCGCCCTCTTCCACCGGTTGGTGGACCACTTCGTCGCCCACACCGAGGACCCGCTGCCGTGGCTTCCTGGCGCCCGATCTTCTCTGACAAAATTGTTGACAATGTTGTCTGGCTAGATCTACGTTCGACAGGCACTCAGTCAGGGAGGGCAGCGATGCCGAAAGAAGCCCGTCCGAGCACCGGGGAGCAGGCCAAGCAGCATGCGCTCGCGCAGCTGCGGCAGGCGATCCTGCATGGCGAGATGGCACCGGCGCAGCGGCTGGTGGAGAACGAGCTCGCCGAGCAGTTCGGTGTGACACGGGCCAGCATCCGCGCGGCACTCATCGATCTGGAGGCCCAGGGCCTCGTCGAGCGGATCCGCAACCGCGGCTCGCGGGTGCGGGTGGTGACCGTGGAGGAAGCGGTCGCCATCACCGAGTGCCGGATGGTCCTGGAAGGGCTGTGCGCGGCGAAGGCTGCCGTCGCCGCCAGTGACGAGCAGCTCGCCGAGCTGACGGAGCTGGGTACGGCGATGACCAAGGCCGTGGCCGACGGTGAGCCGGTGACCTACTCCGAGCTCAACCAGGAGCTGCACGCCAAGGTGCGTGAGTTCTCCGGCCAGCAGACGGCCGTGGATCTGCTGGACCGGCTCAACGCCCAACTGGTGCGCCACCGCTTCCAGTTGGCGCTCCGGCCGGGGCGTCCCCAGCACTCCCTGAAGGAGCACCTGGAGATGATCGAGGCGATCAGGTCCAGGGACCCGCAGGCGGCCGAGACGGCCGTCCGTGCCCACCTCACCAGCGTGATCGAGGCCTTGCGCGACTGACAGCCGCGCGGCCGAGAGCCGCTGACGGGCGGGCGCCCACCTGTCACCGAGGCGAGCGAGCCGAAGGGGTGCGGCTGGAGCACCACGGAGGTGAGCCGCCCAGGAAAAGGGAGATGCCAGCATGACCCAGGCCAACCCGCCCGCCTCCCCACGCTCCACCCTCGTCGTCACGGCGCATGCCGGGGACTTCGTGTGGCGGGCGGGCGGCGCCATCGCCCTGGCCGCCGCCCGCGGGGAGAAGGTCACCATCGCCTGTCTGACCTTCGGTGAGCGCGGTGAGTCCGCCAAGGCTTGGCGCGAGGGCAGGAAGCTCGACGAGATCAAGGCGATACGCAGGGACGAGGCGGAGCGTGCCGCCGCCACCCTCGGCGCCGAGGTCCGCTTCTTCGACGCCGGCGACTACCCGCTCATCCCCACCGCCGGGCTGACCGACCAACTCGTCGCCGTCTACCGCGAGACCCAGCCGGATGTGGTGCTCACCCACCCTGTCGAGGACCCGTACAACGGCGACCACCCGGCCGCCAACCGCATGGCGCTTCAGGCCCGCATCCTCGCCCAGGCGATCGGATACCCGGGCGAGGGCGACATCATCGGTGCCCCGCCCGTCTTCTACTTCGAACCGCACCAGCCCGAGATGAGCGGCTTCAGGCCCGAGGTCCTCCTCGACATCACCGAGGTGTGGGACACCAAGCGCAAGGCCATGGAGTGCCTGGGCGCCCAGCAGCACCTGTGGGCGTACTACACCGACCTCGCCGTCCGCCGCGGCGTCCAGCTCAAGCGGAACGCCGGCCCGAACCTCGGTCTTGCGCACAACACCATGGCCGAGGCGTACATGCGGCCGTTCCCGCAGATTGCGAAGGAGCTGGCATGACCGGCGTGATCGTCACCGACCCGCCGAAGGCGGCTGCGAAGGACGTCGAGGCGCTGGCAGGCTTCGGCGTGGCCACCGTCAGCGAGGCGATGGGCCGAACCGGCCTGCTGGGCCCGGACATCCGCCCGATCCAGCAGGGCGTACGAGTGGTGGGTACCGCCGTCACCGTGATCGGCTGGCCCGGCGACAACCTCATGATCCACGCCGCCGTCGAGCAGTGCGGCGAGGGCGACATCCTGGTCGTCACCACCACCTCGCCCTGCACCGACGGTCTGTTCGGCGAGCTGTTCGCGACCGCTCTGAAGCAGCGCGGCGTGCGCGGCGTTGTCCTCAGCACGGGCATCCGTGACACCCAGGAACTACGGGACATGGGCTTCGCCGCCTGGTCCCGGGCCGTCTCCTCGCAGGGCACGGTGAAGGCCACCGGCGGTTCGGTCAACGTGCCGATCGCCATCGACGGCCAGGTGATCCACCCCGGCGACGTGATCCTCGCCGACGACGACGGCGTCGTGGTCGTACCCCGGGAACGCGCCCGCGAGACCGCGGAGAAGGCACAGGCCCGCGAGACCAAGGAGGCCGCCACCCGCGCCGCCTTCCTCGACGGCCAACTCGGACTGGACCGCTATGGGTTGAGGGACACCCTCAAGCGGCTCGGCGTCGAGTACCGGACGTACGAGGAGTACACGGGGGAGCTGCCGTGACCGGCGGACCCGAGGAGGTCCGCTGTCTGCTGATGCGGGGCGGCACCTCCAAGGGCGCCTACTTCCTTGCCCACGACCTCCCGGCCGAACCGGCCCTGCGCGACGCACTGTTGCTGCGCATCATGGGCAGCCCCGACAAGCGGCAGATCGACGGGCTCGGCGGCGCTCACCCGCTCACCAGCAAGGTGGCCGTGGTGTCCGTCTCGGCCGATCCACGCGCCGACGTCGACTACCTCTTCCTCCAAGTCGCCGTCGACCGGCCTGAAGTGACCGACCGTCAGAACTGCGGGAACATCCTCGCCGGTGTCGGCCCGTTCGCCGTCGAGCGCGGCCTGGTGGTGGCGGGGGAGAAGGAGACCTCCGTCCGCATCCGCATGGTCAACACCGGCGACTTCGCCACGGCCACCTTCCCGACCCCCCGCGGCCGCGTCGACTACACGGGGCACGCCGAGATCTCGGGCGTGCCGGGGACGGCCGCGCCCGTGGTCATGGAATTCCCGGCAGGGGCAGGGAGGTTGCTGCCCACCGGCAAGGTCCGGGACGACATCGACGGCACCCCCGTGACCTGCGTGGACAACGGCATGCCGACGGTGCTCATCGCGGCCTCGTCCCTCAAGGCCACCGGCTACGAGTCGCCCGAGGACCTGGAGCAGGACCTCGCGCTCACCGAGCGGCTGCGCGAGATCCGCCTGGAGGCAGGCCGGCTGATGGGCCTCGGCGATGTCTCGGACACCACCGTGCCCAAGCTCACCCTGCTCGCCCCGCCCCGGGAGGGTGGCGCGATCTCCACCCGCACCTTCATCCCGGTGCGCTGCCACACGTCGATCGGTGTGCTCGGCGCGGCCGGCGTGGCAGCCGGCCTGCGGATCGAGGGCGGGGTGGGCGCGGAACTCGCACGGCTCGACGCCGGCAGCGACCGTATCCGTATCGAACACCCCACCGGATTCCTGGACATCGAAAGCAGCCTCGCCACCGGTCCCGACGGCCTGCCCGCCGCCCGTCGCACCGCCGTGGTGCGCACGGCCCGCAAGATCTTCGACGGCACCGTCTTCCCGCGGTCCGCCGGGACGGCACCCATCCCCCCGCACCCCCGAGGAGGTCACCGATGACCCCGCCGCTCGGCGCCATCGCCCACATCGGCCACGCCCAGCTCTTCACCCCGGACCTGGACGCCAGCGTCGGCTTCTTCACCGACTACCTGGGCCTCACGGTCAACGGTCAGGACGGCGACACGGTCTATCTGCGGACCTTCGACGACTACGAGCACCACAGCCTGGTCCTCACCGCCCGCGAACAGCCCGGCCTCGGGCGACTCGCCCTGCGCACCTCCAGCGAGGAGGCCCTGCACCGCCGTGTCGAGGCGATCGAGGAGGCGGGCGGCAGCGGCAAGTGGGTGGAGGACGAGCCCGGCCTCGGCAGGCTGTACTCGACGACCGACCCGGACGGCCACGAACACGCCCTGTACTGGGAGAGCGAGCACTACCAGGCGCCCGACGATCTCAGGCCCGCCCTGAAGAACCAGCCGCAGGCCAAGCCCAACCGGGGCGTCGGCGTGCGGCGACTGGACCACATCAACTTCCTCGCCGCCGACGTGCTCGCGAGCGCCGAGTTCCAGGAACACGTGCTGGGTGCGCGGCCGACCGAGCAGATCCGGCTCGACTCCGGCCGGATCGCGGCGCGTTGGCTGACGTACACGAACAAGTCGTACGACGTCGTCTACACCGAGGACTGGACCGGATCCACCGGGCGGCTGCACCACATCGCCTTCGCGACCGACACCCGCGAGGACATCCTGCGCGCCGCCGATCTCGCCATCGACACCGGTGTGTTCATCGAGACGGGCCCGCACAAGCACGCCATCCAGCAGACGTTCTTCCTGTACGTCTACGAGCCCGGCGGCAACCGCATCGAGCTGTGCAACCCGCTCACCCGCCTGGTGCTCGCGCCGGACTGGCCGCTGATCACCTGGACCGAGAAGGAGCGGAAGAAGGGGCAGGCCTGGGGCCTGAAGACCATCGAGTCGTTCCACACGCACGGGACGCCGCCGGTCGCCTGACAGGCCTGCCGCCCCGTCGGCGCCCTGACCGCGGGCACGGTCGCGGACCGGATCGGCCGCAAGAAGCTGATGGTGGCCCGTGTGGCGCTGTTCTCGCCGGCCTCCGGCATCTGCGCGATCTCCGGCAGCGTCGGGGTCTTCGGCCTCGGCCGGATCCCGGCGGGCGTCGGTCCGGCCGCCGCAGCGGATGCGGGGGCCGACGTCCGGCGTCACGCTCGGAGTATGAGCGAGCGGTGGGATGTCCGCCGTGCGGGGCCGGAGCAGGCCCCGCACCGGGTGCTGATGATTCCGGGTGGTCTGTGCTCGACCGAGTTCTACGCCGATGTGATGGCCGAACCGGCGCTGGCGGATCTGGGACTCGTCGCCGTCACCATGCCCGGATTCGGCGGAACCACGGCTCCCGAGGACGTGAGCATGGAGCACTACGCCCGGCTGATGGCGGACTTCGCCGCCGAATCGGGCTGCGACATGGCCGTCGGGCACAGCCTCGGCGCGAACGTGGTGATCGAGATGGCGGCGGCGGGCCTGTTCCACGGGCCGCTGGTGCTGCTGTCGCCGACCTTCTCGCGCCGCGACGAGGCGAGGTTCCTGGCCGTGATGAACGCCCTCGGGCGGGTGCCCGGCCTCGGCATCGCGGCCTGGACCGGCATGCTGAAGATGCTGCCCAAGGCCATGAAACGCGAACTGCCCGCGCACCGCGCCGAAGCGCTGGCCGCGGACATGGCCGCCAACGACCCGGCCACCTGCCGCCGCATCGTACGGCGCTACTACGAATACCTCGACCGGTATCCGGCACTGGTCCCACGGCTGTGCGAGGCCGCAGTCCCGGCCTGGGTGGTGCGCGGCGACCACGACGAGATCGGCCTGACGGACGTCGAGCGTCGCGGCCTGGAGGCCTGCCCGCAGGTCCGGATGGTCACGGTGCCCGATGCCGGGCACGCCGTACCGGTCGAACAGCCCGCACAGGTCGCGGACGTGATCATGGACGCGGCCGACGCGATGCGCTGAAAGTCGCTCCGGCTGGAGGAAACCCCAGGTGAGCTCACGGTCGCGAAGCTCTTCCCGACCGTGATCGCCGCGAATTCACTGGCCGTGAGCAAGCCGGTTTCCGGATGTCTTTCGCCGTGAGTGACCGCTCGTAGGTCGTGACGCGTAGATGTGGGGCGTCTGCGGCACCGCTGTAGCTGGTTGGGCCCACGCGGCGGAGCCGCATGTCGATACAGCCCCACGCTCCTGCAGGGGGCTGTCGGAACCGCGGTGAACAACGCTTGAGGACGGGGACACTTGGACCATGCGCGACACACATACGGGGGCGGTGCTCCTATGGGCTGTGCTGCGGGCACCGATCTCTCGTCGTGCCCGAGCCGAGGCCGCCTACTGTCTGGTCGCGTTTCCGATCGCCCTCGTCGGCTTCGTGCTCGTGCTCATCGGGCTTGTCATCGGTGCCGGGTTCACCGTCTCCCTCGTCGGTGCCGTGCTCGGGCTGCTGCTCGTCGTCGCTTCGGCCTGGCTTGCCCGGGGCTTCGCCGGTGTGCATCGTCGGCTGGCGGCCGGGCTGGTGGGGGAGCGGGTGTCGTCGCCGCCGGCGCTGCGGCCCACGGGCAAGGCGTTCGCGCGGCTCGACGCGCGGTTGCGGGACGCCGCCGGATGGCGCTCGGTGGCGTATGTGTTGGTCAAACTGCCCGTCGCCGCCCTGCAGTTGTATGCCGTGGGGTGGTGGCTCACCGGCCTGCTCGATCTGTCCGCTCCGCTGCGCTGGGCCGCCTTCGGGCAGCGTCCGCACCCCGGCGGGGAAGGCATGCCGACCATCACGCCCGTCCCGGCCGGCGGCGGTGCCCCGCACAGCACCACCTTCGCGGGGACCTTCGTGGCCGCGGCGATCGGTGCGGCCACGCTGCTCGCGGCGCCATGGGTCACCCGCGGCATCGTCGCCGTGGACCGCTGGCTGGTGCGTGCCCTGCTGGGGCCAGGCGAACTCGCCCAGCGTGTGAGGAACTTGGAGGAGACCCGCGCCCTCGCCGTCGACGACTCCGCGGCACTGCTGCGCCGGCTGGAGCGGGACCTGCACGACGGCGCGCAGGTACGGCTCGTCGCGCTGGCCATGTGCCTCGACATGGCGAGGGAGGGGCTGGGTGCGGAAGGCGAGCCGGTCGCCGACCCCGGGCGGCTGCGCCGACTGATCGAGACCGCCCACACCAACGCCACCGAAGCCCTCAGCGAGCTGCGCGACCTGGCCCGCGGCATCCATCCGCCCGTACTGGACGACGGCCTGCCCGACGCACTCACCACGCTGGCGGCGCGCAGCACCGTACCCGTGGAGCTGGCGGTCGACATCCCGGAGCGGCCCACTCCGGCGATCGAGACCATCGCGTACTTCTGCGCCGCCGAACTGCTCACCAACGTCATCAAGCACAGCGGCGCCCGACGTGCGGTCCTGCGCGTCACCCAGGAGTCGGGCCTGCTGCGGCTGTGTGTGACCGACGACGGGTGCGGAGGCGCGGCGCCCGCCGCGAGCAGTGGTCTCACGGGTCTGCTGCAGCGCGTACGTACGGTCGACGGCACCTTGCACATCAGCAGCCCGGAGGGCGGGCCGACGGCGGTGACGGTGGCGTTGCCGTTGCACGCGTGAGCGACGGCGAGAGGTGAGGGAGCATTCCGGTATGCGTGTCGTGATCGCCGAGGACGCCGCCGTACTGCGGGAGTTGCTGGCCCAGATGCTCACCGAGCGCGGCCACCAGGTGTGCGCGGCCGTGGGTGACGCCGACGGGCTGCGGGCGGCCGTCGCCGAGCACCGGCCGGACGTCGGTGTCGTCGACATCCGTATGCCGCCCACCCACACCGACGAGGGCCTGCGCGCCGCCATCGACGTCCGGCGGGAGTATCCCGGGACCGGGGTGCTGCTGTTCTCCCAGTACATCGAGACGAAGTACGCGAGGAGGCTGCTGGCGGAGGGGTCGGCCGGCATCGGCTACCTGCTCAAGGACCGGGTCGCGAACGTGGCGGAGTTCACCGACGCCCTGACCCGGGTGGCGGCCGGCGGGACGGCCCTCGACCCCGAGGTCGTCACCCAGCTCGCCGGCGCCGGCCGCCGGAGCGAGGACCTCGAAACACTGACGGCACGCGAGCGCGAGGTGCTGGCGCTGATGGCTCAGGGCAGGTCCAACGCTGCGATCGCGCAGACCCTGGTCGTGTCGGCCGGCACGGTGGAGAAACATGTGGCCGCCGTCTTCGGCAAGCTGGGTCTGGCCGCCTCGGAGGACGCGAACCGGCGGGTGCTTGCGGTGCTGCGCTACCTGGGGGCATGAGCGGCTGACGCCTGGAGAGGGCTGCTGACCAGCAGAAACGACAAACCGCTCCTAGACTTGCAGCGGAAGTGAGCCCTCCAGTGGCGGGGCCCAGTGGGTCCTGACGCGTCCGATGCGGAAAGCGGTGGCGCTCCATGCAGTACGTCGCGGTGAGTGCGCTGAGCCATCCCGGGCTGCTGCGCGAGCGGAACGAGGACAGCCTCGTGGTCGGACCGTGGACTCTGTGCGCCACCGTGACCGAGAGCCCGCAGACCCTGGTCTTCCCGCTCGGGACGCCCCTGGTCGTCGCCGTCGCCGACGGGCTCGGCGGGCATCCCGGCGGCGACGTGGCCAGCGCCCTGGTCGCCCGCCGCATCGCCTCCATCGGCCCTGCCCTGGACGACAAGGAGGCCGTCGGCGCCGTCCTGAACGCCTGCAACCGTGCCGTGTACCAGGCCGCAGCAGAGGGCACCGAGCTCACCGCCATGGGAACGACGGTGGCCGGCATCGTCGTACGCCCCGGTTCGCTGCTGATCTTCAACGTGGGCGACAGTCGGGTCCTCGCCGCCTCCCCGGCCGGCCTGCGCCAGGTGAGCGTCGACGACAGTCCACCGCTCGCCCCCGGCCAGCGCACCACGTCCCTGGTCACCCAGTGCCTGGGCGGCAGCCCCGGCTACCGGACCATCAGCCCCCATGTGACGGCGGCCTCCCTTTCACCCGGCGACCGCTACCTCGTCTGCACGGACGGCCTGACCGACCCGCTGACGACCGACGTCATCGAGGAACTGCTGAGAGACCACGACGACGGCCGGGCGGCCTTCGAGCTGTGGAAGGCCGCCATCGCGGCGGGCGGGCCCGACAACATCACGCTGGCGGTCGTACGGGTTGCGGACGCCTGATGATGGCACTGCAGATCGTGATCCTCACGGCTGAGCCGCAGCGGAAACCCTTCGGCCAGGGTCTTCACATGCGCGGTGACGACATGTCCGAGCGCAAGAACGCGTTCGCAGGCGCGCCCGGCGCCGGGGCAGCGCGGCGTCGCAGATGGCTGGGGACCGGTTCGATCGCCGTGATCGCAGCGGTGAGGGTGGGCTGGTACGCGTGGCGCACGGGCCGGGACACGAGCGCGGACCCCCATGTGCGCCACCCGGGCAGGCAACAGCCGATCTGTGCCTCGCCGGACGGGCGGACGCTGTACGCGGACGTGGACGGCGATGGTGTGGCGACCGAGGTGCACGACAGCGAGGACCGTGACGGGCGCAGGGTCGTCACGTTCGTGGGACCCGGCAACAGGCAGGCCCGGAACCCGTGTGGTCGATCGCCACCACGGCGAGAGGGCGCCTGAAGGCCCACGCATCGCCCGAGCAGGGATTTCGCGCGGCGTTCGGAGACTTCGACCACGACGGCTGCGTGGACATGCCTGTCACATACACCGCACCCCCCAAGGGCGACGACCCGGTCGACTCGGCGAGCCTGCACGAAGTGCGCTGGGGGCCGCTGGGCCGCCATACGACCGGTGACGGCGCATTCGAGACATGCCAGGGACCGAAACTCGGTCACGATCTGGTGGTGCCGGATGAGTCGCTGCTCCGGTGGGGACAGGAATTCGCCGAGCAGAAGGACGGGTGGGACGACCTGGGCGGGTGCCCGGCATCATCATGACGTGAAGAGGCTCGACGGGGTGCCGGCCACCGGTGTCGGGCGGCCGACGGCGGAGCGTTCAGTCATGCTGGGGCAGGGTGGCACCTCTTCTTGCGGCAAGGAGAACCGTATGGACACGGACGCGGTCGGACGATTCCTGGCAGCCCTGGACCCGGAGCAGCGCAAGGCCGTCGGAGCCAGGTCGCGCCAGGAGCAAGAACGGCTTGCGGCGGCCTGGGAACAGGAACTCGAAGCGGATGACGAGCTCGACACCCTCGACGAACTGTCACCGCCCGCAGCAGAGGCCGAAGCGGCCCGTCGCGTCCTGCAGAGCGGGACCGACTAGCAGCCACCACCCGGCAGAGGTCGAGCCCGGTACCGGCTCGCACGCAGAGGTGCACCGGGTTCTTGACGACCTTGTCCTCGGGAACGCGCTGGAAGTACAACCGCGGGCCGACACCGATGGGATCCATGCAGGCAACGACGCACCCTGACGCTCAGGCGGCAGCGAGCGTTCGAAATCGTCCCAAGTGGCGAAAACCTCGGGTGGCGGAACGACGTGCCCCCACACCTCGCACCAGAAGCGAGCGACGCGCTGAGAGAGCGTCAAGAGTTGCTCGTGGCGCCGACAATGGCGGAGAAGATCCGGTCCTGCGGGGACGTCGGCACATGGAAGAAGCCGTTGTTGCAGCCGAGCCGCAGCACCGCCGCCTCGTCCGCCACCGCCTTGACGTCTCCGAGGTTGTGACTGATGAGGATCACTCCGATGCCCTGCTCGCGGAGCTCCTCGACGAGGTCGAGGACGTGGCCGGCCTGTGAGATGCCGAGTGCCGCGGTGGGCTCGTCCAGGAGGACGGCCTTGGGCCGGCCGAGGAGCGCACGGGAGATCGCGACGGTCTGCCGCTGGCCCGCGGACAGTGAGGCGACCGGAGCGCGCAGGTCCGGGACGCGGATGCCCAGCGTGTCGAGCTGTCCGCGTGCCTCCCTGCGCATCCCGGCGTCGTCCATCGACCGGAACAGGCGGCCCCGTGCACCGGAGCAGCGCCGCTCCCGCCCCAGGAAGAGGTTCGCGGCGACATCGAGGTCGTCGCACAGTGCCAGGTCCTGGTACACCGTCGCGATGCCGAGGCGCTGGGCGATCCGGGGAGTCCTGATCTGGACGGGCCGTCCCTCCCACTCGATGACGCCCTTGTCGGGCGGATCCACCCCCGAGATGACCTTGATCAGGGTGGACTTGCCGGCACCGTTGTCACCCAGAAGCGCGACGACCTGGCCCTTGTGGACTTCCAGGTCGACGTCTTTGAGGGCTTGGACGGCCCCGAAGCGCTTGGAGATCCCGCGCAGCGTGAGCAGCGGTGGCTCAGTCACCCGAACCTCACCTTCTCCGCGCGGACCACCCCTCGACAGGGTGGCGCGGGCTCCCTGTTCCGATCACCATCTTTCGTCCCCGTTCGGACGTACGCAATGCAGAGGAGACTGAAGCGACACAGTGCGATATGTATGAACAAACTGGACTCGTGGTGTAGATCGCTGGGGCTGCCACGACGGTGGACCCGGCCGGAGGAGGGTGTCACCGATGGCACACCACTACACCGTCCGCAGGCGCGGTCGGCCACCGCGTTCCCGACCGGGGCCGACGCTCCTCCTGGTGGGAACACTGCTGCTCTCCGCCGCGGCCTGCGGCGGAAATCAGGCCTCCACGGGTGACCACGGGACGCAGAAGGTCACGATCGGTCTGGTGACCAAGACCGAGACCAATCCCTTCTTCGTGGCCCTGCGTGAGGCCGCCCAGGACGCGGCGAAGAAGAACGGCGCCGAGCTCATCGCCCTGTCCGGCAAGTTCGACGGCGACAACGAGGGCCAGGTCGACGCGGTGGAGAGCCTCATCGCCCGCCATGTGCGGGGAATCTTGATCACCCCGTCGAACACGACCGGGATCCTGGGCGCCATCGCCGAGGCCCGTCGGCAGGGCATCCTGGTGATCGCGCTGGACACCGCGACGGACCCGGAGGACGCGGCGGCGGCCACGTACGCGACCGACAACTTCAAGGCCGGGCGCCTCCAGGGCGCCTATGTCAGGGCTGTGCTCGGCCGCCGGGCTCCGAAGCTGTTCATGCTCGACGGCACGGAAGGCTCCACGGTCAGCCAACAGCGCCACGACGGCTTCCTCAGCGGCTTCGGGATCAAGGAGGACTCACCGGTGATCCGCGGACGGGCGATCACCAACGGCGACCGCAACCGAGGGCAGGCCGCGATGGAGAACCTGCTGCAGCGCACGAGCGACGTGAACTCGGTGTACACCATCAACGAACCGGTGGCCGACGGCGCCTACACGGCCCTCGCGGCACGCGGTCTCGACCGACGGGTGACCGTCGGCTCCATCGACGGCGGATGCGAGGGCGTACGCGACGTCAGGGCCGGCAAGTACGCGGCCACCGTCATGCAGTTCCCGGTCAGGATGGCCGACCTGGGCGTGGCCGCGGTCACCGACTTCGCCAGGCACGGGAAGAAACCGTCCGGCTTCACGGACACGGGCACGCAACTCATCACCGACAAGCCGGTGCAGGGGCTGGCGTCCCGCGACACCGGCTGGGGACTCCGGCACTGCTGGGGGTGACCTCCGGGCGCCGACCGGGCGAAGGGATCAGTAACGGATCATGAGATCTCCCGTGACGACCAGTGCCGCCGCCGACGGCGAGCCGGGCACCGCGCTGTGGGACGCGCTGCGGTACGCCCTGCGCACACCGACCGTCGGCCCCCTCGCGGCCCTGGCCGTCGCCGTACTGGTGTTCTCGCTCACCACCGACACGTTCCTGACGCCCGAGAACCTCGCCCTGGTGCTGCAACAGTCCATCGTGATCGGCACGCTGGCGCTGGGCCAGACCCTGATCATCCTCACCGCGGGCATCGACCTGGCGAACGGGGCGATCGCGGTGCTCGGCACGCTGGTCATGGCCAAGCTCGCCTTCCAGGGGCACGGCTCCGCGGCGGCACTGCTGCTCGGCCTGATCACGGCGACCTTGCTCGGGCTGGTCAACGGCCTGCTCGTGGCCCGGCTGGGCCTGCCGCCCTTCATCGTGACGCTGGGTGCGCTGACCGTCATCTACGCCGTGGGCAGGCTCTACTCCGACTCCCGCAGCTACCCGGTCACCGACGATCTGCTCGTCTTCTGGGGCAACGGCGTCCACGTCGGCAGCGTCCTCGTGACCTGGGGGACGTTCCTGCTCGTGGGTCTGTATGCGTTCTTCTGGTACGGGCTCGCCAAGACCGCCTGGGGCCGGCACCTCTACGCCGTCGGCAACGCCCCCGAGTCCGCCCGGCTGACCGGCATCAACGTGCAGCGCACGGTCCTGTCGGTCTACGTCACCGCCGGTCTCCTCTACGGCATCGCCGCCTGGCAGTCCCTGGGCCGTATCCCCAATGCCGACCCGAACTCCTACCAGACGGCCAATCTGGAGAGCATCACGGCCGTCGTCATCGGCGGGACCAGCCTCTTCGGTGGCCGTGGAAGCGTCGTCGGCACGCTCATCGGAACACTCATCGTCACCGTGCTCCGCTCCGGCCTCACCCAGGCGGGCATCGACAGCCTGTACCAGGACGTCGCCACCGGGACCCTCGTCGTCGTCACGGTCGCCGTCGACAAGGTCCTGCGCAGAGGCTCCGCCCGCTGACACCGACGCGCTGCCGTCACCGATCCGGCCTCGGGGCGTGTCGAGAGCATGGCGCCGGTTCCTCCCAGGGGCACGAGACTTCCGTTCCGGAAAGGACCGTCCGTCATGGCCGTCGCCGATGACCTTGACCGCGCCGGTATTCCGCGCCGCACGTGCCTGATCTACGGCACCCCAGGTGAGGGCTTCGTCGTGGTCGCCTCCGAAGGTGGTGCCGACGACGATCCGGGCGTGGTTCAGGAACCTTCGGGCGGACCCGAGCTTCGGGGTGCAGGTCGGCGGCCGTCGGTTCACCGCTCACGCCCGGGTCGCGTCCCCGGCCGAGCGTGAGATCCCGCAGGACTGACGCCGGCTCATAACTCCGGTGGCGCCTGCAGGTCGTGGGCGCGGAACAGGACGGCGTGCTCGACGCCCATGGCCTTGCCGCTCATCGCGGTGGACTTCGGAATGAAGTCCTGGGGGCGGGGTGGTCCGGGAGCGCGGCCAGGTACGCGGCGTGTGCCTCAAGGGAGGCGACGCCGCGGCGCAGCGGCTCACCCGTGATCTCGACGCCGTGGGTCGCGCCGGAGCCCGGGAGCGTGGGGGCGATGAGCCGGCGCACGGAGTGCGCTTCGAGGCCCTCGTCGTCAACCTGCTCCGGGAAGACCCACCGGTTGCCCGCGTCGCGCACCGCGTCGAGCGTCGCGAGCCCGGCCGCGCGGTGGTCGGCCTGGTCGAAGCCGTAGGGCGTCTCGATCTCGTAACCTCCGCCGAATACGACGTCGGGCCTGAACCGGCGGATCTCCCGGCGGATGTCCCGGCGCAGATCGAGTCCGTGGACGAGCACGCCGTCCGGATGTTCGAGAACGGTCAGGTGCTTGACGCCGGCGACGGCGCAGGCGGCCTGCTGCTCGGCGACGCGCAGGCGTGGCGTCTCCTCGGGAGGGTTCGGCATGCCCGCCTCGCCGCGGGTGAGCAGCAGATGACCGACGTCGATACCGCGCGCGGTCCAGCGAGCGACGGCCGCGGACGTTGGTGGCAGGTGGCTGCCATCCATGCGGTTCTGCCAGGGGGGCGGGTGTGACGCGCCGCTGCTCCGACGACCGGACGTGGCATCAGCGGACGGCGGCACGCACCCCGTCCAGGGCGATCGCCAGGACGCGATCGCGCTGGACGTCGTCGTCGAAGGCCGTGGCCGTGATGCCGGCCACCATCCGCAGCAGGTCGACGAAGTCCATGTCCCTGCGTGCCTCGCCCGCCTCCTGGGCCCGCTCGAACAGCGGCCCGCCCGCCGCGTACATCGACTCCCGGCAGGCCTGGAAGATCTCGGACTCGTCGTTGAGGGCCTCACGGACGGCACGCTTGGTCACCATGTATCCCGTGAACCGGCGCAGCCAGGCCGTCAGTGCCTCCCAGGGCTCCAGCCCGGCGACCTCCTGCGCGACCCGGCACAGCTCGTTGACGTCGCTCGCGTAGACGCTTTCGAACAGGTCGCGGCGGGTCGGGAAATTGCGGTAGAGCGTGCCGATGCCGACGCCCGCGCGACGCGCGATGTCCTCCAGGGAGGCATCGGCGCCGTGCTCTGCGAACGCCTCGCGGGCCGCGTCCAACAGGGCGTCGTAATTGCGTGCGGCGTCCTTACGGTGCGGTCGCCGGGACGCCACGATCTCGCCGACGGGGAACGTCACGGGGGCCTCCAGAGCTGGTTCGATACGGAGGGAATCCTCCGGTACTTGAACCGGAGGTGTGCCTCCGCTAGAGTGGAGGTACTCCTCCACTTTACCAGTGGAGGGTACGTCCACCACCTTTCCGCGACCGCTCACCGCGGCCGTCGGCGTGCCCGGATCCGCCCACCGGCGCTCCGGGTCCGCACGACCGTGGCCCGAGAACCTCGGCCGCACCCCGCTCGTTCGGAGAGGCCCTTCATGCCCCGCAAGTCCACCCGTCTCACCTTCGCGGTCCTCGCGACCGGCGCCGGTGTGTTCGCCATGCTGCAGTCGCTGATCGCGCCGGCCCTGCCGACCGTCCAGCACGCGCTGCACACCTCCCAGTCCACCGCGACCTGGGTGATGACGGCCTATCTGCTGTCCGCCTCGGTCTTCACCCCGATCCTCGGCCGCGTCGGCGACCTGATCGGCAAGAAGCGCACCCTGGTCGCCGTCCTGTTCGTCGTGCTGCTCGGCTGTCTGCTCGCCGCGCTCGCCCCGAACATCGGCGTCCTGATCGTCGCCCGGGTCGTCCAGGGCGTCGGCGGCGCGCTCTTCCCGCTCTCCTTCGGCATCATCCGCGACGAGTTCGCCCCGTCCCGGGTCAGCGGCAGCATCAGCAACCTGTCCGCGGTGATCGCCGCGGGCGGTGGCGTCGGCATCGTCGCGGCCGGGCCCATCGTGTCCGCGCTCGACCACCGCTGGCTGTTCTGGATCCCGGTCGCCGTCGTCGCGGTCAACGTGCTGATCGCCCTGCGCTACGTGCCCGAGTCGCCCAACCGGGCCGAGGGCAAGGTCAGTTGGCTGGGCGCCGGCCTGCTCTCGGCCTGGCTGGTGGCCCTGCTGCTGCCGCTGAGCCAGGCGAGCAAGTGGGGCTGGGGCTCGGCGAAGGTGATCGGCCTGTTCGCCGCGGCCGTCGCCCTGTTCACCCTGTGGCTGCTGTCCGAGGCCCGCTCCCGCACCCCGCTGATCGACCTGCGCGTCATGCGGCTGCCGGCCGTGTGGACCACCAACACCGCGGCCCTGCTGTTCGGCGCGGGCATGTACGCGCTGTGGTCCTTCCTGCCGGCCTTCGTCCAGACGCCCTCCTCCGCGGGGTACGGCTTCGGCGCGAGCGTCACGGCCTCCGGGCTCCTGATGCTGCCGATGCTGGTGGCGATGTTCTTCGCGGGGATCCTGAGCGGCCGTCTGGAACCCGTGGTCGGCGCTAAGGCGCTGCTGACCGCTGGTGCCGCACTCGGCGCCCTCGCCCTGGGCATCCTCGCTCTCTGGCACTCCGCGCAGTGGCAAGTCGGCCTGGTCTCGGGCGTGTTCGGCCTCGGTATCGGACTGGCCTTCGCCTCCATGGCCAACCTGATCGTCGGCAGCGTCCCGGCCTCCCAGACCGGCGCCGCGACCGGCATGAACGCCAATATCCGCACCATCGGCGGCTCCATCGGCGCCGCCGTCACCAGCGTCCTGGTCACCGGCCACCTCCAGCCCTCGGGCCTGCCGTACGCCTCCGGCTACACCC
This sequence comes from Streptomyces sp. NPDC001157, assembly GCF_053598255.1. Classification (NCBI taxonomy): domain Bacteria; kingdom Bacillati; phylum Actinomycetota; class Actinomycetes; order Kitasatosporales; family Streptomycetaceae; genus Streptomyces; species Streptomyces sp. NPDC001157. The sequence continues at coordinate 20,329 of NZ_JBSFJW010000001.1, read as the reverse complement.
ACGGCTTCGCCCTGCTGGCGGTGCTGTGCCTGGCCGCGGCACTGGCGGCCCTGCTGGTCCCGGCGGCCCGCACGGCCCGCCTCACCGGTCCCGCCCGCGCCGTCGGCCAGGCACCCGCCGAGCCGGAAGCGGCCGTGTCCGGCACCCGCGGCTGACGCAGGTGGCCGACCCGGACCGCCGGGCCGGCCACCGGCCCCGGCGAGAACACCGGTGTACGTACGGTAAGGTTGACCTGCGTGATCCCGCGGTTCACCGCGGGAGGCACAACCGGGACGTGGCGCAGCTTGGTAGCGCACTTGACTGGGGGTCAAGGGGTCGCAGGTTCAAATCCTGTCGTCCCGACGGTGTGAAGGGTCTTCGCAGGCGAGAGCCTGTGAGGGCCCTTCTTCTGTGTGGGGCGCGGCTTCGAGGTCACGAGGCGCCGGAAGATCACAGCCGGACGATGACGAGGGCGATGTCGTCGTGGGCCCCGCCTGCCACGCCGAGCTGGGCCAGGAGGGTGTCGGCCAGGCGTTCCGGGCCGAGGGTGCGGTGCAGGCGCAGGACGTCGACCAGCCGTGCGATCCCTTTCTCGATGTCGTCGCCGCGTCGTTCGATCAGCCCGTCGGTGTACAGCACGAGTCTGGCTCCGGGGCTGTAGGCCTGACCGGCCTGCGGGCGGGGCACGTGCTGGGGCCGGGCTCCCAGCGGCGGGTCGGTGGCCTTGTCCAGCAGGTCGCAGGTGCCGTCCGGGTGCATCAGGACGGGCGGCGGGTGTCCCGCGTTGCTGTAGATGATCAACTCGCTGCGGGGGTCGACGAGTGCCTTCACGGCGGTGGTGTTCAGCGCGCCGTCGACGGACCGTGCGTACAGGCCCAGCACCTCCAGTGCCCGGGCGGGCGACTCCAGTGCCCGGATCGCGGCGCTGAGGGCACTGCGCAGCATGCCCATCACGGCGGCTGCCTCCAGGCCGTGGCCGACCACGTCGCCGACCGCCACCGCGAACCGGCCGTCGGACAGGTTGACCATGTCGTACCAGTCGCCGCACACGTTCAGTGACCCGGTCGCGGGCAGATAGCGCACCGCGACGTCCGAATGCCGGGCCAGGTCGGGCACCTGGAGCATGGCTTCCTGCAGGGTGAGGGCCACCTGGCGTTCGCGGGTGTGCGCCATGCGCAGTTCCTCGTTCAGCCGCTGCAGCTCACGGGCCCGTGCGTACAGCTCCGCCTCCAGCGCGTCGCGCTTGGTCAGCTGCTGTACGGGCGGCTGGTTGCCGGCCACGCGGGCCTCGACGAAGGCGGTGACGTCCTCCACCCGGTGGATGATCCACCGCACGCCTCCGTCCGGGGCGAGGATCGGCGTGTTGATCGGGGACCACCAGCGCTCCTCGAAGGCTCCGGGCTCTCGCATGACCGGGATGTCGTACTTCTGCAGCGCCATGGTGTCCGGCTTCCGCAGGGCGAGCACTCGCTGCAGGGACGCGTTGAGGTTGCGGACGCCGTCCGCCTCGGGGTCTGCGGGGTTGTCGGGGAACGCCTCGAAGACGTGCTTGCCGAGCAGTTCCTCACGCATACGGCCGGTCGCGTCCAGGTACGCCTGATTGACCTCCGCGATGACCAGGTCCGGGCCCAGCACCAGGTAGGGGCTCGGCGTGGCGGCGAACAACGCCGCGTAATCCATCTCCGGCAACGCAACCACCTCCCGCCGCCCCTCTCTCACGCTACGGTCCAGCGGGTCCGGGCGCTCGGGTGGGGACGACCGGCCACGGGTGGCACCGGCAGGGCATGTGCATGTCGGATCACGGTCGTAGAGCCGATGGGTCGGTCAGGGGGGTGGCGCTCGCCTCGCCACTGCAGGATTCCGGACCGGAAATTCGGTTACCCGCCCGGCGGTGCCGAGGGCCGCTGGTCCGGAGCACGATCCGCAGACCCGGCCCTCGTCCTCGCGGCGGCTTCGAGCTGGGGCGAGCTCCCGCACGTCCCAGGCCGCTAGGACGACCCCGCGCGGGATGTCGTACCAGGGGAGATGCGACTTCTCGCGCCCGGCGGCCGTCGCCCGTGCCGACCACGGGCGACGGCTGTCCCAGTCGGAGCGGGCATCGGCCGGCCGCCGTCGCTCCGGTCGGCCGCCGCCCGTGGTGCTCAGGAACCGCCGCGTTCGAGGGGGATCTTCTGGCCCGCCTCGATGGCCACCGGCAGCCGGTTCTCGGCCGGGGGCAGCGGGCAGGTGGCCAGGTCCGTGTAGGCGCAGGGCAGGTTGGCGGCACGGTTGAAGTCCAGGACGACCGTGCCGTCGGCAGAGGGTGGGCCGACGGTCAGGGACCGGTTGGCGGCATAGGTGGTGACTCCGGAGGTCGCGTCGGTGAACAGCACCATCAGCCGGCCCTCACCGTGTCCCGGGAACGCGGTCAGGGACAGCTGACGGCCGTCCAGTTCGAACTCGACCCTGCCCGGAGCGTCGTAGACATGTTCGAGGCCCTCGACCGCGGCGCCCACGGTGGTCGGCCGCGGCTCGTCGAAGGGGACGTACCGGCCGGTGACGGCCCAGCGCGGGTCGGGCGCGTAGGCGGGTGTTCCGGTGAAGGCGGTGCGCAGCGGTGCGTCCGGATGCCGGGGGCGCACGATGTCGTTGCCGCCGCGCCTGGCGACCTCGATCACGGCGTCTCCCCAGACCGCGTTGACGCCGCCGCGCTCGGGCAGCACGCCGAAGCGGTGTTCACCGCGCACCTGCGTTCCGTCGACGACCAGCTCCTCGTCGTCGTCGAGGACCACGACGACCCCGTCGGGGCCGGTGTGCCAGGCGCCGGGTGCGTCGGGGAAGCGCTGCGGCCGGTCGTCGAGCCAGTGCTGGCCGGTGATCGCCAGGAACCCGTGCGGGTCGGCGAGCCGGGTCTCGTGGGCTCGGTACCAGTCCAGCCAGTTCTCGGTGAAGGCCTGGAGGTCCGTTGAGGTGGCCTCGGTGGTCATATGTTCTCCTTCGTCCCGCGAGGTTGCGCCTCGCGGGGGTGCAGGGGCTGGGGGTTCGGGCGGGTCGGGGGGCTTGTTCAGTCGGCCAGTGCGCCGAGGAGGGTCCAGGTGCGCCGGCGGTCCGCCTCTCCGGCGATCTCGGTGCCCGAGAACACCACCTCGGTGGCGCCGGCGTCGCGATAACGCCGTACCTCGGCCTCGACCGTCTTCTCGTCGCCGATCACGGCCAGGTCGGCGGCACGTCGGCCGCCGGAGAGTTCGATGACCCGTGCGTAGGACGGGATCTGCTCGTAGAACGCGAGGTTCTCGGTGGCCTTCGCCCGCACCGCGTCCACGTCGTCCGTGACCACGCCGGGAACCAGGGCCACGATCCGGGGCGCGGGACGGCCGGCGGCCTCGGCCGCCGCGGTCAGGGCGGGAACGATGTGCTTTGCCAGGGCGCGCGGTCCCGCCAGATAGGGCAGGATCCCGTCCGCCAGCTCACCGCTGACCCGCAGCGCCTGCGGCCCCATCGCGGCGACCAGCAGGGGCACGCCGCTCTCGGCGCCCGGGACGCGCGCCGGGATCGGGGTGGTGGCGGTGAGCAGTTCGCCGTGGAAGTCGGCCGTGCCGGTCTCGGTCAACTGCCGTAGCGCGGTGAGGAATTCACGCAGCCGGGCGATGGGGCGTTCGAAGGGCAGGCCGAAGCCGGACTCCGTCAGCAGTTTCGTGCCCAGGGCCAGACCGAGGTGGTAGCGGCCGTGCGTCGCGGCCTGGGCGGTCTGGGCCTGGCTGGAGACCAGCAGCGGGTGGCGGCCGAAGACGGGGATCGCGGAGGTGCCCACCTGCAGTCCCGGCACCTCGCGTCCGACGATCGCAGCGAGTTGCGGTGAGTCCGCGCCGAAGGTCTGACCGAACCAGGCCGACCGCAGCCCGGCGGCCGCGGCCTCCTGGGCCAGCCGCACGGTGGTGTCGACCTGGTTCTGAGCGTCGGATGCGTCGAGTGCTACTCCCACAGTCATGTCAGTCAGAACGGATGCCCGGCGAACCCGCATTCCGCTCCGTGTGTGACAGCTTCATGTCAGTCATGCGGCGATGTGTCCGCCATGCAAGACCTGTCCGAGAAGTCATTGACCAACCTGGTGGAGCTCTGCTCAACTCCCGTTCCATGAACCCGCGCGTGGACCTGACCCGGCGGCGCCACATCGATCTGGCGCACGTCTCCAGCGCGTTTTGTTGTCGCTGACCCGGTAAGTGGTCCCCGGCATCAGCCGGTGATGCCGTCCTGGGGGATCCTCGTATCCGCGTCCTGAGCGACGGCTTCTCCACCCTCACCTCACGCCCCGTCGGCTTGATCTGCCCGGGCGCGCTCCTGCTGTAGTCGCCGGCTGTCCCCGCGCCGTCACCGCACCGGCTGCCAAGTGCCCGTTCGGCCGCCTCCAGTCGCTCGTCCACTCCCGCTCTTCACCCCTCAGCACCCAGCGGTGCGCCCGTTTCCTCCGAGAGGGACCTCCTCATGCCTGTGTCCATCCGTAAGCTCACCGGCCGCATCGCTGCGGTCACCGAAGACGTGCCGGCGGTAGCGCCATGACCGAGGTCCGCATCCCGGCCGCGGCTCTCGCCAAGCCGGTCCCGGACGCCGAGCCGACCAGCGCGCGGCAACGCGAGGTGTTCCTGCCGCGCGACGCCCGCCGCCGGACACCGCTCACCGCACTCCGCGAGCGGCTGCGCTGGCCACTGGGCATCTACACGACCCCGGTCGTGATCCTCATCGCCTGGGAGGCCCTCGCCCGCGCCGGAGTGCTCGCGAAGACATACGCCCCGGCGCCGACCTCGATCGTGAAGTCCGCCGCCGACCTGTGGCAACAGGGCGTTCTCGGGCCGGACTTGGCCATCTCGCTGCAGCGGGCCGGCATCGGTCTCGCGATCGGTCTGACGGTCGGCGTCGTCACCGGCGTGCTCGGCGGGCTGCTGCGCAGCGGTGAGTTCCTGTTCAACGGCGTCGTGCAGGTCCTCAACACGATCCCCCTCCTCGCGGTGCTTCCGCTGATGATCGTGTGGTTCGGCATCGACGAGCTCACGAAGGTGCTGCTGATCTCCTTCGGGGCCGGTGTCCCGATGTATCTCAACCTGTTCGCCGCGATCCGCGGCGTCGACCAGAGGCTGATCGAGATGGCGCGCACGGCGGGCGCGGGCCGCCTGCGCCTGGTGACGCGCGTGCTGGTGCCGGGTGCGCTGCCGGGGTTCCTGGTCGGTCTGCGGTTCTCCCTCGCGTACAGCGTCCTGGGCCTCGTCGCCGCCGAAACCGTCAACGCGGACAAGGGACTCGGCTTCCTCATCACCCAGGGGCAGACGTATCTCCAGACCAACCAGGTCTTCGTGGGGCTGGTGATCTACTCGCTCCTCGGTCTGCTCGCCGATCAGTTCGTCCGGGCTCTAGAGCGGGTGCTGCTGCGGTGGCGACCCGGTTATGAGGCGTCATGAGCAGCACAGCCGCGACCGAGCCCCGTCGGCAGACCGGGGTCGTCGTCGAGCAGGTGGTCCGTCGCTTCGGTGACCGGGTGGTGCTCGACCACCTCGATCTCGCCGTCGGCGACGAGGAGTTGGTGATCCTCCTCGGCCCCTCGGGCTGCGGCAAGAGCACCCTGCTGCGCCTGCTCGCCGGACTCGACCGGCCCGACGGAGGCCGCGTGGAGGTTCCGGCACGGCGGGCGATCGTCTTCCAGGCCGACCGGCTGCTGCCGTGGCAACGCGTCCTGCGCAACGTCACGCTCGGCCTGCACGGACCCGGCGCGGAACAACGCGCCCGCGACGTGCTCGCCGAGGTCGGACTCGCGGGCCGGGAGAAGGCATGGCCCAAGGAGCTCTCCGGCGGCGAGGCCCAGCGGGTGTCCCTTGCGCGGGCCCTGGTCTCGGAGCCCGAACTCGTGCTGCTCGACGAGCCGTTCGCGGCCCTCGACGCCATCACCCGGCTGCGCATGCACGACCTCGTACGGGCCCTGCGCACCAGACATCACGCCGCCATGCTGCTCGTCACCCACGACGTCGACGAGGCGATCGCCCTGGCGGACCGCATCGTCGTCATGAGCAACGGCCGTATCGGCACCTCGCACGAGGTCCGGCTCTCCGCCGCGGACCGCGAAGCGAGCGTCGCCCGCGAGGAACTCCGCGCCCGGCTCCTGGAAGACCTCGGCCTCGCAGGCCGGTTCTGACCTCCCCCACACCCTCACCCAGCACAGAAAGCACACGACATACCATGCGTCCCATACATTCCATACGTCCTATGCGTACGAGAACCAGCAGAGTCATCGGCGCCGTCGGAGCGCTCGCCCTGGCGGGCACTCTCACCGCCTGCGGATCGTCGTCCGACACCACCGCGCCGCTGAAGAACGCCGGCGACGCGAGCGACGCCAAGCACCCCGAGTGGAGCAAGTACACCTTCACCGTCGGCGATAACGGCGGTGACGGCAGCGAGGCCCTGGCGAAGCTGACCGGTGTCTTCGACAACGCCCCGTACAAGGTGAGGTTCGCCCGGTTCACCTACGGTCCGCCGCTCGTGCAGGCGGCCGCGTCGGGCGACATCGACCTGGGCAGCGTCGGCGACGTACCGCCGATCACCGGGGCCGCGAAGGAGTACGGCTTCAAGGTCGTCGCCGTCAACCGGTCGCTCACGCCCACCCAGTCCAGCGAGAACATCATCGTGCCCAAGGGCTCGAAGCTGAAGACGCTCAAGGATCTGAAGGGCAAGAAGCTCGCCGTCCCGCAGGGCAGTTCGGCCCACGGCCTGGCCCTGAACGCGCTGAAGAGCGTCGGCCTCACCCCCAAGGACGTGAAGCTGGTCTTCCTCGACCCGGCGGCCGGCGCCACCGCCTTCAACACCGGCAAGGTGGACGCCTGGTCCATCTGGAACCCCCAGTCGGCGATCGCGGTCAAGAACGGCGCGCGGATCCTGGCCAAGGGCCTCCCGCCCATCGACCAGACGAGCAGCTACTACGTCGCCAGTGAGAAGTCGCTGAACGACAAGACCAAGCGGGCCGCCCTCACGGACGTACTCAAGCGGCTGGCCCAGGAGTTCGCCTGGGCCATCAAGCACGAGGACAAGTACGCGGAGGCCATCTCCAAGGAGGAGGGCATCCCCCTGGCCGACGCCAAGACGTCCCTGAAGGCCTTCGAGACCCGGGTGACCCCGGTGGAGAAGTCGGACATCGCGGCGGAGCAGAAGCTCGCCGACGCCTTCCTGGAGGCGGGCCAGATCACCAAGAAGGTCGACGTCTCGTCGATCACCGACAATCTTCTCCCGGCGGGCTACGACAGCTCGAAGCTGAAGGTCGAGTCGTGAGCGAGAGACGCAGGCTCCACCTCAACGCCTTCCTCATGGAGGCGGGTCACCACGAGGCGGCGTGGCGGCTGCCGGAGAGCAACCCGCGGGCCGACTTCGACCTCCAGCACTGGATCAGGCTCGCCCAGTTGGCCGAGAGCGCCAAGTTCGACTCGCTCTTTCTCGCCGACGGCCCCGCCCTCATCGGCACCGGCGAGTTCCGGCCGCCGGGCCAGCTCGAACCACTGACCCTGCTGACCGCGCTCTCCCAGGCGACCAGCAGGATCGGCCTCATCGCCACCGTGTCGTCGACGTACAACGAGCCGTACAACCTCGCCCGCCGGCTCGCCTCCGTCGACCACGTCAGCGGTGGCCGCGCCGGCTGGAACATCGTCACCTCGGCAGGGGCCGACGAAGCCGCCAACTTCGGCCTCGACGACCGCCCCGACCACGCCGAACGCTATGCCCGCGCCGACGAGTTCCTGAAGGTCGCCAAGGCACTGTGGGACAGCTGGGAGTCCGAGGCCGTCGTCGCGGACCGAAGCACGGGACGCTACGCCGACCCCGACCGACTCCACCGGCTCGGCCACCAGGGCAGGTACTTCAAGGTGGCCGGCCCGCTCAACGTCGAACGGCCGCCGCAGGGTTACCCGTTGCTCGTCCAGGCCGGCTCCTCCGAGGACGGCAAGGACTTCGCGGCCCGCCACGCCGAGGCCATCTTCACCGCCCACACGACCTACGAGCGAGCGGCCGCCTTCTACGCCGACATCAAGGCCCGGACCAGGGCCGCGGGACGCGACCCGGACGGTGTGATCGTGCTGCCGGGCATTGTCCCGTACATCGGGTCGACCGAGGCGGAAGCCCGGGCGCTGGCCCGGCAGTTCGACGAGCTGCGGGTCCCGGAGTACGGGCTGCGCCAGCTGGCCGCCGTGTTCGAGACCGAGCCGTCGGTCTTCCGACTCGACGATCCGCTGCCGGACTTCATCCTCGCCAGGCCGACGCTGGAAGGCTCGCAGAGTCGATCCGACCTGATCATCGACCTCGCGGTGCGTGAGCAGCTGACGGTCCGGCAGATCATCTCCCGGCTCGGCGGCGGACGCGGCCACTTCGAGTTCGTCGGCACGCCCGAGCAGATCGCGGACACGATCATCTCCTGGTTCGAGGGCGGCGCGGCGGACGGGTTCAACATCATGGCCCCCGCCCTGCCGTCGGGCCTCGCGGCCTTCGCCGAACACGTGCTGCCGATCCTGCGCGGCAAGGGCCTGTTCCGGGAGGAGTACGAGGGCACGACCCTGCGCGAGCACTACGGGCTGCCGGTCCCGGCGAACCAGTTCCATACCTGACGGCCTGTTCCACGGGTGACCCGTTCACTGCTCCGGCCGGTCAGCCTGCGGCCGCCGGGTTTTCCGGGCGGCCGCAGTGTGAAGGGTCTTCGCAGGCTGCCGCCCGCGAAGACCCTTCCTGGAGGTGGTTCGACCGGCCGTATCCGGCTGCGGTGACCTTGCACCGGCCCGTCGCAGTCGGGCGCAGCCCGATCCGGGGCGGCCGCCGCCTCCGGATCGGTCCCGGCGTGCCCTTCCGCGACGCAGGCCGTCGCCCTGCCGCGCACCACGCCCTGGCACCCTCCTCGGCCGTGGTCACTCCGGCCGCCAAACTCCGTGCCGTTCAGGTCGTCGAGACGATCGGGGCGTGGCCGGAGGACAAGGGCGGGGCGGTCGCGGCGACCGGTGCCGGCTGCTGCGGAGCCGCCTGGGCTGTGCCGGGTCCCGTCAGCAGGGCGGCGGCGGCCAGTTTGCCGCGCCGGGAGAGGGGTGATCGGTCAGTTCGCTCGTGGGCGTGTCGCGGACTCATGTGGGGGCCTCCTGTGTGGGGGGTGAGCCGTCGTGTGGGGTGACGGCGGGGCAAGAGGGCATGGAGGAACGCCCCGACAACGGGTGCCTCAGCCAAGGGCACATGGTCGTCAGGGCTGTGGGACGACGTGTGGCGAGAGTGTCAGTCGGGGTGTGGCACAACGTCAGAGGTGTCGAACGATGTCCGGCTGGCCGAACGCATGGCTCCGGATGACGCCAACGGGCGCCATCGAACCCCGAGTTGGAGGATGACGCCCGTCGGTGACGCTGCTACCAGGTGGGCATGGAGGCCGCCGGGTAGCAGCCGCACCGGTCCCGAGTGACACATGGGGCGAAGGCCTCATCAGCCCAAAAAACGCTTGGACGCCGTGGGTGCCGTCGCGGGACACTCCCATCCCGCCGCACAACACACGGGATCGGAATGGGATTACCTCAAGCAAGCAAGGTGCCCCCGCGCAGGGGCTCCGTGCTCCTCGCACTTCGTTACTACGGACGGGAGTTGGCCCGGCTGCGGCAGTGGGCCCTGCCCGGCATGCTGCTCCCGGCACTCGGCAACATCGGCATCAACTACATCGCGCCGCTGGTCGTCGCGAAGCTCGTCGGCCGTATCGCCGGGGACACCGGTATCGGGATCGGTTCGACACTGCCGTACGTCCTCGCCTTCGCCGGTGTCCTGCTGCTGGCGGAGACGCTGTGGCGGATCGGTCTGCACTGTCTGAACCGCCTCGACGCCCTCGGTATCGAGCACCTGTACGTGCTCGGCATGGACGAACTGTTCGCCAAGGACGCCGCCTTCTTCCACGACAACTTCGCCGGGGCGCTCACCAAGCGGGTGCTGAGCTTCGCCTCCCGCTTCGAGGAGTTCGCCGACACACTGACGTTCAACATCATGGGCAGCCTCGTACCGCTGGTGTTCGGATCGGTGGTGCTGTGGCGCTACGAACCGCTGCTCGTCGTCGGGCTGTTGGTGATGATCACGGTGACCGCACTGTGTGTGGCGCCGCTCATCCGGCGCCGCCAGCGCCTCGTCGACCAGCGGGAGGAGGCCATCGCCCGGGTGTCGGGGCATGTCGCCGACAGTCTGATGAACATGGACACGGTCCGGGCGTTCGCCGCGGAGCGCCGTGAGGCCGCCGAGCACCGTACCCGCGTCGCCCACTCGCGGCGGCTCACGCTGAGGTCGTGGGACTACGGCAACCTGCGCATCGACACGCTGGTCGCGCCGATGTCCGTACTGACCAATGTGCTGGGCCTGCTGCTCGCGGTCGCGCTCGGCGGAGGCGAGCACGGGGTGGAGGCGGTCGTCGTCGCCTTCACGTACTACAGCAACGCCACGAAGATCATGTTCGAGTTCAACCAGATCTACCGGCGCCTGGAGAGCTCGATGACGGAGGCGGCACAGTTCACCGAGCTGCTGCTGGTTCCGCCGACCGTGCTCGACCCGGCAACGCCTGAGCCGCTGCTGCCGGCGCCCGCCGACGTGCGCTTCGAGCGGGTGACCTTCGCCCACGGTGGTGGGGACCCGCTCTTCCAGGGCCTGGACCTGGCCGTGTCGAACGGCACGAAGATCGGTCTCGTCGGCCGGTCCGGTGGGGGCAAGACCACACTGACCCGGCTGCTGCTGCGGATGACGGACATCGACGCCGGTCGGATCCTGATCGGAGGACAGGACATCAGCAGGATGCGCCAGGCCGACCTGCGGGGCCTGATCGCTTATGTGCCGCAGGACCCGGCGATGTTCCACCGCACGCTGAAGGAGAACATCGCCTTCGCCCGGCCGGACGCCACCGACGCCGAGATCCGCCGGGCGGCCGAGGCGGCACATGTCACCGAGTTCGCCGACGCGCTGCCGGACGGCTTCGACACCATGGTGGGCGAGCGCGGCGTCAAGCTGTCCGGCGGACAGCGCCAGCGGGTCGCCCTGGCCCGGGCGATCCTGCGGGACGCGCCGATCCTGCTGCTCGACGAGGCGACCAGCGCCCTGGACTCCGAGAGCGAGGTCCTTGTGCAGGAGGCGCTGTGGCGGCTCATGGAGGGGCGGACGGCGCTCGTGGTGGCGCACCGGCTGAGCACGGTCGCCGGCATGGACCGGCTCGTGGTCCTCGACCGCGGACGGATCGTCGAGCAGGGCACGCACCAGGAACTGCTCGCGGCGCAAGGTGCCTACGCCAAGCTCTGGCAGCACCAGTCGGGCGGGTTCCTCGACGACAGTGCCGTCGACGACATCGCCGTCGCTGGCAGTGCCGTGGAAGACACTGCCCTGGAAGGTGGTCCCGCTCGCGCCGATCTGCACTGACCGGCGGATCACACCCGTCTCGGGGCCTGCCCGCCCTGCTCATCCCTCTCGTTCTGCCGGTGGGGAAGGGTGGGGCGGAGGTCTCCGGTGGCCATCCTGGTCACCATGTCGGCGAGCTGCCCGCAGGCCCGGGCGATCTCCTGCTGGGTCTGGTTCCGCTCGCTGACGACCGCACCCAGCAGCAGCGCGGTCAGTGTGGCGGAGCCGTTGAACGCCTGCAGGGTGATCATGTTGGTGAGCAGGTCGTGACCGTGGAACGGCCCCGATTCCCTGGCGGCGGCGATGATCGCGAAGGTCGACACGGCCAGCGCGCAGGGCGCGACCCCCGCCAACTGGAAGCGGAAGGCCGCCCAGATCAACAGCGGGATGCCGAGGAACAGCAGCGACGCACGGCTGATCTCCAGGAAACCGACGCCGACCGTGGCGACCACCAGCAGCAGCCCCTCCGCCCAGCGGGACGGCGGCGCGTCCTTCGGCCTCTGTACCGAGCGCAGGACGAGCAGTACCGGCGTCACCAACATGACGCCCATCGCGTCACCGGTCCACCAGACCGACCACGTCGGCCAGAAGTCACCCGTGCCCAGCACTCCCGCGAGGACCAGGGTCGTGGTGCCGGTCGTCGAGCTGACCAGCATGCCGGTGAACGCCCCGAGAAAGATCAGGGCCAGTGCGTCCCGCAACCGGTCCAGAGCGTTGCGGAAGCCCACGCGGCGCAGCAGCACGTAGGAGCAGACGGGCGCGAGGGTGTTGCCCGCCACGATGGCGAGCACGGCCGGGAGAGACGGCCCCAGCGACACGTTGACCAGGAACGCGCCGAGGGCGATCCCGGGCCAGACCCGCGGGCCGCGCAGGAGCAGGCTCGCCACCGCGATACCGCTGGGCGGCCACAGCGGGGTGACCTGGCCGCGCACCAGCTGCTGGAGCAGACCTACCTTGGCCGAACCGAAATACAGCACGGCGATGACACAGATCTCCAGAGCGGCCGAGCCGCTGCGTCGGAGCCGTTCATGCCGCACGACAGCCATCGGACGACCTCCGTGTCGACATCGGCCCGCACCTCATCATCCGCCCGATCTCGCGGATCCTCCACGGTGCGGGTCACGCGGCTGCGCGGCCGTGTCAGGCGTCCGGGGCGCGCAGGGCGAGGATGGCCATGTCGTCGTGACCGTCGCTGGGATGGTGATCGGCCAGTGCCTGCACGAACTCCGGCAGGGGCAGGGCGACCTGGGCGGAGGCGAGCTCGGCGAGCTTGTTCAGGCTCTCGTCGATGGGATGCTCGGGATGTTCGACCAGCCCGTCGGTGAAGAAGACCACGGTGGCGGCCGGCGGTAGGAGGCGGGAGTGGTCGGGCCGGGGCTGTGCGGTGTCGACGCCGAGCGGCAGCCCGGGTTCGACGAGCAGGAACTCCACGCGGCCCTCCGGGGTGATCAGCAGGGGCGGGACATGGCCCGCGGTGCTCCAGCGCAGCCGCCGGCCCGGGCCCTCCGGTTCGATACGGGCCAGGGTCGTGGTCGTGACCGGGTTGTTCGTGAGGGCCTCCAGCGTCCGGTCGAGCTGGGCGAGGATCGCACCGGGCGAATTGCGCTGGTCGAACAGCAGCGCACGCAGCATGTTGCGGGTGGAGGCCATGGCGGCCGCGGCCTGCAGATCGTGGCCGACCACGTCGCCGATGACGACGGCCACCACGTTGTCGGGCAGGGGGATGGCGTCGTACCAGTCCCCGCCGAGCTGGCTGGGCTCGGCGGCGGGCCGGTAGATGGCGGCGGCGGTGAACGGCCGCAGGTCGGGCAGGGTGGGCAACAGCAGCCGCTGGAACTGCTCGGCTCCGACCCGGATCCGTTCGAAGAGGCGTACGTTCTCGATCGCGATGCCGGCGGCGCCGGCCAGGGCGACGACGACGTTCTCGTCGTGCACGTCGAAGGGCTGCCCGTCGTGCCGCTCGGACAGGTAGAGGTCGCCGTAGATCTCGCCGCGCACGCTGACGGCGACGCCGAGCAGGGTGTGCAGGCGCGGGTGGGCGGGCGGGAACCCGGCGGAGGACGGATGGGCCGGGATGTCGTCGACCCGCAGGGGCTCGGGGTAGCGGATCAGGTGGCCGAGGACGCCCAGGCCCCGGGGCAGACCGGTCTCGGCCAGAGCGTTGCGTTCCTGCTCGGACAGACCGGCCGAGATGAACTGCTCCAGGCCCTCCCCGGACTCGTTCAGAACGCCCAGTGCCCCGTAGCGGGCGCCGACCAGGTCCATGGCGGTGGTCACGATGCGGTGCAGCACCGCGGGGAGTTCCACCTCGCGGCTGATGGCCATCACCGCGTCCAGCAGGCCCTGCAGCCGGTCCATGGTGGACAGCAAAGCGCGCAACTGCTCGTCGATCCGGCCCACCTCGGAACGCAGGCGCAACTGCAGGTCGCGAAGGTCCGGCGGCTTCGGCTGTCTCCCTTCCCTGTCTCCCGTCATGGCAGCCTCCTGAGCCTGTCCCCACACCAGCGTCGCACGGCCGACCAGGGCGAACGGCAATTACTCCACCGGCGGCACGGTCCGCGAACCGGCCCGCTGACCGGCCGCTCGGGGCGTGTCGGTACCCCGCAACGCCTAGCTGGGACTTGTCCGGCCGATCATGTCCAGAGCCGGATCCGCCGGTTGCGGCGGTGGCCTTGTTGCGATCGTCAGAGACCGCCCCCACCCAACAGGCTGACATGTACAGTTCCGATCTGGAGTGTGGTGGGTAGGCAGGGCACGCCCACCGGATTCCGGAGGCGCGGAGGTCAAAGGGGGAGGTCGTGTCATGTTCGCGGTGATCTACCGGTGGCGTTTGCACGAAGGCAAGGAGCAGCAGTTCGCAGCTGGTTGGCACCGCGTGACACAAGCGATGCACAAGCACTGCGGCAGCTACGGATCACGTCTGCATCAGGCCGATGACGGCACCTGGGTGGCGTACGCACGGTGGCCGGATGCCGCCACTCGCGAGGGGTGCCCGGACGTGGACTCCGAAGGGGAAGCCATGATGAGTGAGGCGATCGCTGAGCACCTCCCCACAATTCGATGTCATGTGGTGGACGACCTTCTCGCAGAACCCCGTGACTAGGTTCGGCCGATCATGTACGGAGCCACATGACCAGGGCCGCCGCAGTGGCAGTGCCGAGGAAGACGTAGCCGCGCTTGTCATAGTGGGCAGCCACGGCCCGGGACTGCTTGAGCCTGTTGATCGCCCGCTCCACCGTGTTCCGCTTCTTGTACCGCTCTTCGTCGAAGCCGGGTGGCTGTCCGCCGCGTGAGCCTCTGCGCACGCGGGCGGCCTGACTGTCGGCCTTCTCCGGGGTGATGTGCCGGATGCCCCGGCGCCGCAGGTAGGTGCGGCACGGACTGTTGCTGTATCCCTTGTCGGCCGCGGGACTGTCGGGTTTCGTGCGTTGCCGGCTCGGCCCGGCCCGATGCGCGGAACGCGGGATCTTTTCGAGCACGGCCTTGAACTGGGTGCAGTCCGCTCGTTGTCCGCCGGTGACGACCAGGGACAGCGGGCGGCAGCGGCCATCCGCGCTCAGGTGGAGTGTGCAGGTGAACCCGCCGCGCGAGCGGCCCAGGCCCTCACCTCCTGCACCACCTCCATCAGCCGGGCGAGCAGACTCCGCCACGATGTTTCGCACCGATGTTCCACTACTTCGGCCCCCTTTGGAGCGGGCGCCGGCGGTGGTTCGGCGCGGGCACCGGCCGCGTGCTGATGGGCGCGCACGACGGTGGAGTCCACCGCGATGTCCCAGTCGATCTCTCCCGCGGCATCGGCCGCGGCCTGGACGTGCTGCAGCAGACGTTCCCAGGGGCTGTCGATGCCGCAGTGCGTCGCGATCGCGCTGGTGGTCACGGCGAGCGCGGGCGCGGTACGTACGGGCCACCGGTGAGGCGCCCGCGGGGAGAGGTGCCAGGTCGACGGCGGCTGGGGGCGTATCGCCGAAGGCGCCGACCGGACGACGTCGAACTCCTGCCGGCCTTTGACCACGTGGACGCCGTCGGCGGCGATGCCGCCGGGCCGGGTCTGCCGATTGCCGGCCTTGGACTTGCAGCACCGATCCTGGGAATCCTGGTCAGCTCCGAGCATCCCCGCTCGGAGCAGGGCAGCCCCGGGGCCGCACCGTGGACCGGCTGAGCGAAGAACCATCGCTGCTCGGCTTCTGCCGCCGAATTGTCAGCCGGTGCCACCAGGGCTGCGGATCATCCGGTTCCACAGGTGCGTCCGGCAGTGCCGAAAAGACGCCGGCCTGTGCCTGCCAGCCGCGGAACACGCCACGGAACATCGGGTGGGGCTCGTGCGGTAGAGGGCCCCTCAATGAAGCCACTGCGCTCTCCTTCACTCAGTCCGTTACCGTTAACGTGACCGTTAACGAGATTCTTGCCCAGGGGAGCGGACTCCGTCAACGCCCGCCTCCGGACCGGCGATGGCACGGCAGGCGGGTGAACCTGATTGACTTGGACACAGGGCGGCACAGGAACAGAAGTGAGTGGGCAGCGTGGCCGGACAGCGGGAAACGGAAGACCAGCGGGCACGGGGTGCGAGAACCGTCAAGCGCGTCACGCTCCGGGACGTCGCCCAGGCGGCAGGCGTGTCCCATCAGACCGTCTCCCGGGCGATCAACGGCAAGGGGGAGATCGACCCGGCAACTCAGCAACGCGTGCTCGACGTCGCGAAGCAGCTGCGGTACCGGCCCAGCCGGTTCGGCCGGGGGCTGGTCCGCCCTGACGTCGTATCCGTCGGGCTCATCGTCCCCGACGTGGTCAACCCCTTCTTCCCGGAGTTCGTGGCGGGAGTGATCGCGGCCGCCGACGAACGCGACTGGCAGGTGCTCGTGGCCAGCAGCGAGAACGATCGGGCCCGGGAGCTGGCCCTGGTCCGCTCACTCGGCCGGCAGGTCGACGCTCTCGTCGGCTACATCAGCCATCCGGACGCGCAGCTCGAACCGTACGTGGGCACCACGCCGCTGGTACTGGTCGATCGCGAGCTGGACTCGTCGAACCACGCTTTGGTCCACATCGACACCGCGGCCGGAATCCGGGCCGGGATGCAGCACCTCATCGACCAGGGGCACCGCCGGATCGGCCTGATCGACTGCGAGTGCCTGAGCGCCCCGCTGGTCCGGCGCAACACCTTCCTCGAACTCGTCGGCGAACATGCGCTGCCCGTCGACGAGGGCTGGATCGTCATGGGAGAGCAGTCCCCGGCCGGGGGTGCCGCCGCGTTCGAGACGCTGTACGCCGCGCGCCCGGACCTCACCGCTGTGGTCGCGTTCAACGACCTGGTCGCGATCGGCGCACTCCGGGCCGCCCGTCGACTCGGGGTCCAAGTACCGGACGACTGCGCACTGCTCGGCTACGACGGGCTGAGCGTCGTGGATCTGATCGACCCGCCGCTGACCACCCTCCACCTCGACAAGCGACGGCTGGGGGAACTGGCCATCCACCAGGTCGACCAACTCCTCGCAGGCGAAGTGCCACCCCCCATCGTCCTGACACCGAGCCTGAAGGTTCGCGGCACGACGTGACCCACCTCTGACCACGATCCGTCAGCGGGGTTCGGTCCGCGAGCGCGCTCGTCGTCACGGCGAGCGCGATCGCGGTACGCAGGGGGAGGGCCGGGGCCACGGCCGACATGGCGGGCGTGTTGCGGGGTCGTGAAACGGGCCGGGGGAGTGTTGACCCGCGGGCGGAGAGCCGCCCAAGGTCTTGGCAACCTACCGCCGTCACCTCGCGAAGGGCCCTCCCATGACCTCCTCCGCCCCCGCCGCGACCCTCACCGTCGAGAAGGTCGGCGGCCGGATCGGCGCCGTCGTCTCCGGTGTCCGCCTCGGCGGTGATCTCCCCGAGGCCGTCGTGGCGACGATCCGGGCCGCGATCCTGGAGCACAAGGTCGTCTTCTTCCGCGACCAGCACCACCTCGACGCCGACAGCCACGAGGCGTTCGGCTGGCTCCTCGGCGAGCCCGTCGCCCACCCCACCGTCCCTTCCGTCGACGGCAAGTACGCCTTCGGCGTCGACAACGACCACGGCGGCCGCGCCAACCAGTGGCACTCCGACGTGACGTTCGTGCCCGCCTACCCTGCCTTCTCGATCCTGCGCGCCGAGGTCGTCCCGCCGTACGGCGGCAACACCCTGTGGGGCAACACGGCCGCCGCCTACGCCGAACTCCCGGACCCCCTCAAGCTGTTGGCGGACAACCTGCGTGCCGAGCACACCAACGACTACGACTACGCGGAGGCGCGCCCCGAGGCCCGCGCCGTCGAACTGGAGCAGCACCGCAAGGTGTTCACCTCCACGAAGTTCCGCACCGACCACCCGGTGGTGCGCGTGCACCCGGAGACCGGTGAGCGCGCCCTGCTCCTGGGCAGCTTCGTCCAGCGCCTGGTCGGCCTGCGCGGCCCCGACTCCCGGGCGATCATCGGCGTCCTCCAGTCGCACGTCGAGCGCCCGGAGAACACCGTCCGCTGGCAGTGGCGCTCCGGCGACGTCGCCGTCTGGGACAACCGGGCCACCCAGCACTACGGCGTCGACGACTCCGGCGACCACGCGCGCACCCTGCGCCGCGTCACCATCGACGGCGACGTGCCGGTCGGCGTGGACGGCCGCCGCTCGATACTCCTGGAGCCGACGTCGGTGCCGGAGCCGACGTACGGCATCGCCTCCGGCGCGTCCACCGACGGCAAGGTCGCCGAAGGGGCAGGCATCGTGCCCGCATGACGTCCAAAGGCGGCGAGCGCCACATGCGGTTCGGTGCGCTGGTAGACGGTGTCCCGGGAGAGGTCGCCGCGGCGGGCCGCCGTGGTCTTGTTGCCGGCCGCGTCGAGGCAGTGGTGCCAGGTCACCAGCGGGTCCCGTGCCGTGCCGCCCGATGTCGGACAGTTCGTGGAAGCAACAGCCTTCGGGCAGCGGCAGCCCGGGCAGGGCCGCCTCCGCCGCGCGGCCGGCCTCGCAGAACGGGCGGGCGGCGTCGGAGGGTTGCGTGACCTCGGAGCCGACGCTCACCACCGCCTCCGGGGCGAGGGCGAACGCGGTGCGGCTCAGCCACTCGACCGTGGGCCGCCACGGCGGGGCGGCGCGCAGGGCGAGAAGGATGCCGAGCGACCGGCGGCCGGGGCACCGACGAGTGCGGGCACCCCCGCGGACCGCAGTTGCTCGGACAGCCGGCCCTCCCGGCGTCGCCCGCCGCGCCCATCTCACCCGGTACGGCGAGCAAGCGGCAGTCCTCGGCGGCCCCGGCCGGGAGCACGAAGGAGCAGACCCGCGGGGTGGAAAGATCACTACTCTGTCCGTGTGCTGTCATACGACGAACTGACTCCACCGGAACGTGAGTTGTGGGACGCGTTCCCCGAAGGGCGCCGCGTGGATCTGCGGTCCGGTGTGGCCGAGGACGACCGTGTGGCCGGCGGTGGGCAGTGGGGGCCCGGGCGGACCGTCCGGGCCGAAGTGATCGTCGCTCTGCTGCTCGGTGCGCACTCCGTGCAGCCCGGCGCGGTGGGCGCTCTGGCGCTCGCGGGCGCGCGGATAACCGGCCGGATCAACCTGGCCGGAGCGCGGATCGAGCACCCCCTCTGGATCGAGGACTGCTGGTTCGAGCAGGACGTCAGCCTCTTCGGGGCCGAGACCCGGACCGTCGCGATCACCGGCAGCCGGGTGCCCGGCCTCGAAGCGGGGTCGGCGCGTGTCGAGGGACGTCTCGACCTGCTGGGGTCGACGGTGGAGACCGGCCCCGTCTCCGGCCTCCACCGCGAGATCAGCGCCCTGTCCCTCACCCACGCCCATGTGACCGGCGGAGTGAACCTCAACAAGGCCCGACTGCTCGCACCCGAGGGGTGGGCCCTGTCGGCCGGTGGCCTGGTCACGGACGGAGGTGTCTTCTGCGGGGGCGGCTTCGTCGCGCACGGTGAAGTGCGGCTGCTGGGCGCGCAGTTGCCGGGCGGGCTGTTCATGCGGGGCGCGCGGCTGGAGCGCCCCGGCCCCCGCGGGGTGGCCCTCGCCCTGGACAACGCCGTGGCCTCGACGCTCGAATTCTCCCGGGGGTTCACCGCGAACGGCACCGTGCGGCTGCGCGGTACCCGGGTCTCGGACATCGTGACCTTCGAGGGAGCCGTCCTGAACGGGCCGGCCGACGGCGTTGGCCCGGCCCTGCTGTGCATGCTCATGCAGGCCGTCGACTTCGACCTCACCCTCGCCCGCCCGCCGTCCCAGGCGGTGGACCTGCGGGGCGCGCAGGTGTCGTATCTCCATGACAACGAGCACAGCTGGCCTCCGACGGTGGAGCTGGACGGCTTCGTCTACGGCTCCATCAAGGTGGCCGTGGCGGGCGAGCGGAGGGAGGCGGTGGGGCGGCCGGACTCCGTGGCGCACCGCATGCGGTGGATACGGCGCAGCCCCGGCTACAGCCCTCAGCCGTACGAGCAGTTGGCGAGCTGGTACCGCACGGCCGGCCACGACGACGACGCCCGCCGGGTGCTGCTCGCCAAGCAGCGGCAACGGCGCCGCACGCTGCGGCCGGCGGCCCGCGCCTGGGGGCAGTTGCTGGACGTGACCGTCGGCTACGGCTACCGCCCCTGGCTGGCGGGCGTCTGGCTGCTCGTGCTGACCCTGCTGGGCACCGTGACGTTCGGCACTCACAGCCCCACACGTGTGCAGGCTGGGGAGGGGCCCCGGTTCCAGCCCCTCGTCTACACACTCGACCTGTTGATCCCGATCGGCGGTCTGGGCCAGCGCACCAACTGGTACTGGACGAGCGGCACCCTCCAGTGGCTGTCCTATCTGCTGATCGCCTTCGGCTGGGTGCTGACGACGGCCGTCATCGCGGGCGTGAGCCGCGCCCTGCAGAAGAACTAGGGTCTGTTGTGAAAGTGGATCTTGATCGTGGATGATCACGTCCTGTGGGACGTGGTGATCTGACGAACGGCCAATGGGCCCGGCTTGCACC